>JBQCGX010000025.1:0-6617 GCA_051955255.1 Agriterribacter sp.
CTGCCAGCGTTTCTATTATATATTTCAGATAGGCACTTTCGTTTCGTTTGCCACGGAAAGGAACCGGCGTTAAATAAGGAGCGTCGGTTTCGAGCACAACATGTTCCAGGCTGATTTCCTTGAGCACCTCTCTCAACCCCGACTTTTTATAGGTAAGCACTCCACCGATGCCTAATAAAAACCCCATCGATACGATTTGTTGCGCTTCGTTTACGCTGCCCCCAAAGCAATGAAAAATGCCCCGCAAATCCTTTCCGGCATGTTCTTTTACCACGTCAATGCCTTGCTGCATAGCTTCCCTGGTATGTATAACAATTGGCAACTTGTATTGCTTTGCCCAGGCTATTTGCTGATGAAATGCTTCGTATTGCTGCGAAGTATAGGTTTTATCCCAATAAAAATCCAGCCCTATTTCACCCACTGCAGCAAAATGTCTTTTTTGCAGCCATTCTTCTACTATCCGCAGTTCCTCTTTGTAGTTCTCCTTAATATAACAGGGATGGATACCCATCATTGGAAAACAAACACCCGGATAATCATTTTCAAGTTCAAGCATGCCTTTTATAGAGCTGCTGTCTATATTAGGTAAATAAAACCTGGCTACTCCTTCATCCTGCGCCCTGGCTATCATCTCTTTCCTGTCGCGCTCAAAATCTTCTGAATATAAATGACAATGCGTATCTACAATCTCCATAACCATTCAAAACTTTAATGCAAATTCATTCAGTCGCAAACTTTTGCAGCTTTCCGGCAAAAGCCCTCATACAACCCTTCGTATAATTTTTCGTATTGCGGAACGATATTGGTAATGTCGAACTTTTCCGCTTGTGCCTTAGCGTTAGCCTTAAATTGCTGAAAAGTTTCTTCATCTTTCAAAATGTCGATGGCATATTTGCCCATCTGCTCCACATCCCCCACTTTGGCCATATACCCGTTAACGCCCTGGGTAATAATTTCAGGTATGCCACCTACGTTAGTGGCTACCACCGGGGCACCACCAGCCATGGCTTCGAGTGCCGACAAACCGAAGCTCTCATATTCCGAAGGCAGCAGGAAAAGATCTGCTATGGCAAATATCTCTTCCATGTCCTGCTGCTTGCCTACAAAACGTACTTCATCATGCAGGTCCAGCTCCCGTACCAACTCCTCTGCTATTGGCCTTTCAGGTCCATCGCCTACAAACAACAGCTTGGAAGGAATGACTTCATTCAGATTCTTAAAAGTAAGCACAACGTCTCCTATTCTTTTGATCTTCCTGAAGTTAGAGGCATGCAAAACGATCCTTTCATTTTTGGGTGCAATTACTTTCCTGAAAGCATCTATAGGCTTCCTGCTGAACCGCCTTACATCTACAAAGTTGTGAATGACCTGTATATCTTTTTCTATATTAAAGGTGCGATAGGTTTCCTGTTTCAGGTTTTCCGATACTGCAGTAATGGCATCACTTTGGTTGATGGAAAAAGCAACCACTGGTGCATAGGTTTTATCCTTACCTACGAGTGTTATATCCGTACCGTGCAATGTTGTAATGATGGGCACATATTTGTTTTCCTTTCGCAAGATCTGTTTGGCCATATAGGCCGACGATGCGTGCGGGATGGCATAGTGTACATGCAGCAGATCAAGATCATTGTTTTTAACAACGTCTACCATAGTGCTTGCCAAAGCCGATTCGTAGGGTGGATAATCGAATAACGGATATGTGGGTACGCGTACTTCGTGATAAAAAATATTAGCTCTGAACCCCGTAAGCCTAACGGGCTGCTGATAGGTGATAAAATGTACGTTGTGATCTTTGTCTGCCAGCGCCTTACCAAGTTCCGTTGCCAAAACGCCGCTTCCGCCGAAAGTAGGATAGCAAACTATGCCAATATTCATACTTGCCAGGTTTAAATTAAACTGCGAAGTTAGGTATTAAATTGAGCCTGAAAGCAAGGTTCAAACTTGTAATTTTTAGTTAATAATGCACTGTATTTCTTAATTTGGTGGTCAAAATATACTTATGAGAAAATTCCTTCGCATTTTCCTTGTTGTGCTTGTGTTAGCCCTGATTGTATTTGTTTATGTCAGGTATTTTTTTGTTTTGGGCGAGGGTGTTAAATCGGGAGAATTGAACTACTGCGTTAAAAAAGGATATGTATTTAAAACCTATGAAGGAAAACTGATACAATCAGGCATACGGTCGCTGTCGCCCAATACCATTCAATCCTACGATTTTGAATTTTCAGTGGTTGACGAAAAAATTGCGAAGGTTTTAATGAGCAATGCCGGAAAAACCTTTGACCTGTATTACAAAGAATACAACGGTACTCTGCCATGGCGCGGCTTTAGCAGGTATATAGTAGACAGTATTGTGGCCATGAAAGATCCGGGCAACGGCAATATTGTTCGGTGATTATTAGCTGTCAGCGATCAGCTTTCAGCCAAGTAGCAGCAAGTAGTAAGCCGTAAGTCCGAAACTCGCATTTTGCTGGTGCCTGATTTTTCTGCTTTTTCATTCCATATAGAAATACAAGTTGTTAATGGTTCCCGGCCCGCGCCCCAATTAGCTTTGCTGATCGCTGACAGCTTACGTTGTACTCAACAAAAAAATAGCAGGCTTTTTATTTATTTCCAGGTTTTCTTTTTTCCACTCCGCTATTGTTTTGGTTTGAATGAATTCGTTGGATGAGGTAATAGATGCGGCTATGCATAACCGGGAGGAGGGCTGACAGGTTTTTAAAAACGCATCCAGCAACTGATGATTGCGATAGGGCGTTTCAATAAAAATTTGGGTGCAACCTGTTTTGGAAGATTCGGCTTCGTATGCTTTGATCGCTTTAGTACGTTCTGCATGGTCGATTGGCAAATATCCTGCAAAGCGGAAATGCTGTCCGTTCATTCCACTCGCCATTAATGCAAGCAGTATTGAATTGGGCCCCACCAGGGGCTTGATGACAGCTTTCTGTTGCTGGGCTGCTTCTACCAGTAATTGCCCGGGGTCGGCAATGCCGGGGCAACCTGCTTCGCTGATGATGCCTATATTTTTACCGCTTGCAAGCAAACGCACAAATGCAGATTTCACTTCGGCTTCCGCTTTGTGTATGGCATGCCATTCATAATTGTCTATCACCATTTCCTTCCATATGCTTTTTAAATACCTCCGGGCGCTTCTTTCGTTTTCTACAAAAAAAACATGGCAGTCCTTTACCGCTTCTACAACATAGGGCGGAATGGTTTCGGTGGCACTTTCATCAATAAAACAAGGTATCAGATATACTTTTCCTGCAGTCTTCATTTGTAGTATATAATGGATCGAAGATAGCCAATACAGATGAGTATGATCACTACCCAGAAAAGCTTGTGTTGTGTTAAACAAGGTTAATGATTTGTTGCGATTCTGCTTTAAAGAGCGTTTCTACGAAATGTTTCTTAAGCCTGTTTAAACTTTGGAAAAAGTGTGACGTCTATTCTATCACGTACTAAAATTAAAATTACGACACATGAAAAAATTGAGTTTATCTATACTGGCAATTGCAATCACCTTCACCAGTATTTTCGCGCAGGAAAAAGCAGACAGCAGCTTTCAGAAGAAAGGCGCGCATGATTTCAATCACCATCCGGGCCACATGAAAAGGGGACCGCATGCAGATTTTTCGAAACTGAACCTTTCAAAAGAGCAGCAGGATGCGCTGGTAAAGATCAACAGCGATTACAGGAGCAGTATTACAGAGCTTCGCAAAAAGGAATCGACCACTACCGTATCGGATTACAAGGCTCAGATGAAAGCGTTGAATAAAAAACGGCACGAGAGTGTACAGAATGTATTTACACCCGAACAGAAAGAACAGCTGACAAAGATGAGGGCAGAGCGCAAAGCGAAGTTTGACAGCGCCGGAAAAGGCAGGCATCAGAAAATGAAAGCAGATCTTGGGTTATCGACCGAACAGTCTGCAAAAATGAAAGCGCTGCGCGAAACCACTCACACAAAAATAAAAGCAATTAAAGAAAACCAGGCTTTAAGCGACAGTGAAAAGAAGCAACAGGTAATGGCGGCTTTTAAGCAACAGCATGAAGACATGAAGTCGATACTGACACCAGAGCAAATGAAGAAACTGGAAAGTGGTGGCAAACGCCATGCACGTAAAATAGCGAGATAATTTTTTTCATACAGGACAGGGTTTTTTGGCCGGCGTAGTATGCGCCGGCTTTTTTTATTTTGCCGCAGATTTGCAGATTAGATCGTTCATCTGCGGCTTATTGATATTTACAATCCAGCATCAATTCACTCCCTTTTCTTTCAGCACCTTATTTAACCACCGCAACATGGCGAAGCATGCGGCTGCGGCTATCATCAGTAACACAAAATTGAGCAGGAAATAGTTGGCTTTATGGTCATAGTTATCCCACATGGTGGCGAGTACGCCTGAAAGTTTATTTCCTATGGAAGTAGCCACAAACCAACCACCCATCATCAATGCGGTGATGCGGGGCGGGCTTAATTTTGAAACGATGGATAAACCCATAGGGCTTAAAAAAAGTTCGCCAATGGTTATAACGCCGTAGCTGGCAAACAGCCACCATACGCCCGATTTTTCAGCACCGTTATTTCCTGCATATACCGCACCGGCCATTACCAGCGCCGAAAGCCCCGAAATAAATAAGCCCCACGCAATTTTGGTAGCGGTAGATGGTTCGCGGTTCTTACGCCTGAGCCATGTAAAAAAGGCAACCACAAGCGGTGTAAAAAAAATAACCCACCCGGGATTAATGGATTGGCTGAGATTCGTTGCCCATACACTGATGCTGCTGTTTTCGGCAGGCAGTTTTTCGGGATTCACATTTTTAAAATAAGCCGGGTAATCATACGTCTTGATTATATTTCCCTCATTTTTCTGAAGCCTGAATTGCGCGTCGTATAGCGGAACAGAATCCTGTTTATATACAATGGGCTGAGAAAGTTTCAATGCATCGAATACTTTTTCGGTGATTCCTGTAACCTGCCGGTCGGTATAACGGTCGGCCCATGTATTCAACGCCGACCCATTTTGCTTAAATACCGCCCAAAACAAAACCACTACAGCAAAAATGGATAATAAGGCAAGGATTGGTCGTTTTTCTTCTTTGGCCGATTTGTTGTACAACGAAATATAAAACCATACAACAGGAATGCAGGCAAAGATGAAAGCATCTGTGGAAGCGGAACCAAACAGGCTGTTGCCAAACAACAATGCAGGCAATATCCAACCCAATGCACCTGCAATAACAGAGGGTAAAAATATGAGCAGGCAAATTTTTGCAAACGACATATCGCCCGGGGCTACCCCTTTCTTAACATCGTAAGCAGCATAATGCTGAGTGCCGCTCAAAAAAATAAAAACACCCAGCAGCATCCCTATGCCTGCGGCAATAAATGCATAACTCCAACCGAGCATTACATATAAGGCGGCGCCAAAAAAATTGCAGATAAACGCTCCTATATTAATGCCCATGTAAAAGATGTTGTACCCTTCATCTTTTTTTGATTTATACTCCGGCGTGGAGTATACGTTGCCCAGCAGCGTGGAAATATTGGGCTTGAAAAAGCCGTTTCCTGCAATAACAAGCATCATTGAAATATACAGCATCGTTAGGTTATGCAACGCCATCAGGCAGTAGCCAATGCCCATCATCAAGCCGCCAATAACGATCGATTTTTTGTAGCCCCAGTACCGGTCTGCAATCAGTCCGCCAACAAAGGGTGTTAAAAATACCAACGCGATGAAAGTGCCGTACAGGTCGGCCGATTCAGCCTCCGTCATGCCATACCCGGTTTTTACATCTTTGAGATACAAGGTAAAAATGCCGATCATGAGGTAATAGCCAAAGCGTTCCCACATTTCGGAAAAAAATAAAAATGGAAGTGCCTTAGGATGTTTTTTCCACATGATTGATAACTTATTTTAAAAGCAGGGGAATATACTATTCTGCGCTTTGCGAAATATGCATCATTTGCTGAAGTTTCTTGGTAATAAGAAACAGAATTAATGCTGCAATCCCAGCCATGATTACAAACAACATAAAGAAATCGTACATGTCATGCATTTCATAGCCGGCGAAATTCGTCGTCTTGCCATTTTCGGGGTATAATGCACTTAAAACTCCGGCGAGTTTATTGGCAGCAGCATTGGCTAAAAACCACACAGCCATTAATAAGGATGCAAACTTAAAAGGAGCTAATTTATTAACTAATGAAAGACCTATCGGCGATAAGCAAAGTTCGCCCCACGTATGAAGTAAATACATACCAGTGAGCCAAATCATACTAACCTTTACGCTCGGTTGTACATCTTTTACACCAAAAGCTATCCAAAGATAACCAAGTGCCAGCAGGAATAATCCCATTGCCATTTTAGTTGGTGAGGCCGGCTCTTTTTTACCCAATTTAACCCATAACCACGCAAACGCAGGGGCAAATGCAACTACAAAAATTGAATTTAGGGATTGGAAAAAGCTTGCGGGTATCACAAAAAAGCCTAAATCGCGTTGCGTTTGTTCCTCTGCGAAAAAAGTCAGCGAGGCGCCGGCTTGCTCAAACGCGCTCCAGAAGAAAATGACAAAAAAAGCGACAATAAATATTACGCCTATGCGCTGTTTTT
>JBQCGX010000026.1:0-52369 GCA_051955255.1 Agriterribacter sp.
ATCTCCATCTGTTGATATTCATTTAATAATATGAACTGGTCAGCTCTCATAAATCTAAAATAGGACAAATATTGTATTTATTTAATAATCAAGTATCGTTAATGGTATGGTGGAGTAAAAAAAATCCCCATGTCAACACAAGGGGAATTAATGGAGCTTAACCCCATTTACCTTATCCTATGAAAAGCTTGAAAGTAAGAAAATTTTACGCTCCTGCTAAAAAATTAAAGAATTGTATCCATATAATTACTCAACAGTATGGTCAAATAGGCTGAATTAAAAGAGCCGGGTAAATCGCGCCGCATTCAAATGCTATATTCTATGCTACATCGTGGATAAAATATAATCATTATTTGATGATAACATAGTCATTCTGCATGAAAAACTTATTTATTGGTTGGGATGTTGTTCTTTTCAGCATACTGCCTCCTCTGCTGTTAAAATAGTGATGGTTTTTATATATTTGTCTAATACATTTCCAAGGATAAGGCCATTCCAATATCGCTAGTTCTAACCCATTATCCATTCCAATAGATAATATTTACTTAAATACAGAATAAACTGGCATATAGTAAACTGTGCACGAAAATTTAAACGATACAGAATTATTACAGTTGTTAAAACAAGGGAATGAAGAAGCCTTTAGCCAAATTTATACCCGGTATTGGGAGACTATGTACCGCGCGACTTTCAAACGGCTGCAAGACCCTATAAAATCAAAAGATATCGTACAGGATATTTTTATGCAGTTATGGATGAGACGTGGAGAATTACAGATCCAGAACCTGGCAGCTTATTTAAACATGGCAACACGTAATCAGGTCCTGAAGATATTTGATAAAGAAGAGCGATTTACTGCGATAGATGAGCTGTTACTCCATTTGGAAAGCCCTTCTATGGTATCTGACGCGGGTATTATCAGGCAGGAGCTGCTACAGACCTACAATGCCCTGATAGCTAGACTAACGCCATCGCAGCAAGCTATTTTTAAACTCAGATTTGAAGAAGACCTGTCTACTGTGGAGATTGCCCAAAGAATGGATATCTCTCGCAAAACCGTACAAAACCAATTAAGCACTTCCCTGGCGCTTCTTCGTTCTATGCTGTTAAGTTTAATCATTTTTTCAACCAGTACAGATATACCCAATTAAGGGAATTAATTCCAGCGCAAAAAAAAAGTAAAAAAACTTCCTTTTCATCTGGGAATCTTTATGCTTTTCCGGACATATACATTTGGTGGCATTTTAAGCTGCTACCATGGCAAATGGAAAAAGTTGAGTTTCTCGCAATACTTCGGCGGTATCGAAGTGGTACTGCATCAAAGGAAGAGATAGCCTTTATTGAGGCATACTATAAAGCATTTGAAGCGGAGCCGGATATTGTAAACATGTTAACTGAAACGGAACGCAATACCCTATTAGAGCGTAGCCGAGAGGAATTGCTTTCTACACTTTCTTCCACTAAACAACTTGTAAAAAGAGGTGTCTATAGGAGGATGCCTGCTTGGGGGAAAATTGCAGCAGCGATCGTCGCCTTTGTTTTGCTGGCAGGTACGGGCTATTGGTTAACACAGACGTTAACTAAAGAAAATCAAATCGTTGCGCAACAAATAGAAGAGGGAGGAAATAAAGACATTTCTCCTGGTACCAACAAAGCCAGCCTTACACTGGCTGATGGTAGTATGATTCTATTGGATAGTGTAGGCACTGGCAATCTTGCAAACCAGGGTAACACGCAAATTATTAAACTCGATAGTGGGCAGCTTGCTTATAATACGGAAAATTCCTATGAGCCTATAGCAATTCCGCAATACAACGTCATCACAACTCCCAGAGGCGGCCAGTACAGTATTGTATTGCCGGATGGTAGTAAGGTATGGTTGAATGCCGCCTCTTCTTTAAAGTTTCCAATAGCCTTCACTGGCGAAGAAAGATTGGTAGAGCTAACGGGCGAAGGATACTTTGAAGTAGCAAAAAATGCAGCCAAACCATTTAGGGTGCGGGCTGACCAGACCATAGTGGAGGCTATAGGTACGGCATTTAATATAAACGCCTATAATGATGAGCCTGCCCAAAACACCACGCTGGTTGAAGGGAAAGTTAAACTAACCACTCCAAAAAATGAAGTCATGCTAACTCCAGGTCAGCAGGCAGTGGTCAAACAGGGCAACACCACGCTGGTGGAGAATGTCACTAACATGGAAGGAATTATTGGATGGAAAGATGCCTGGTTTCATTTTGATGATACGGACATTAAAAGCATTATGCGTCAGGTGAGCCGCTGGTACGATGTGGACATCAAGTATGAAACTAATATTCAAACAACCTTTACCGCCGACATTGAAAGAAGCTTGCCGGTATCGAGGTTGTTAAGGCTACTGGAGAACACGCAAACGATAAAGTTCAGGATTGGTGAAAATACTATTACAGTATTACCTGTTCAATAATAGTTTCTCATGTTTCACCATAAACTTCTATTCATCCCTTCCTGTGCTTGTCACATGTGAGGGGATGGTGGAAGTTAGGTGAAATCAACTTGTTAAAATAAAATTTTGTATAATGAAGATGGGAGTAAGTATTGGGATCATTGCACTTGTACTGTGCATATTTATTTTTGTAGGTGTCAAGGCCAATCAAATGTATACAGGCATTGTCCCATTATCCGTTGGTGACCACCTGCCGCAGAACCTGGTCTTAAATAAAGCATATAATGTACCCGCCGGAAAAATCAAGCTGAAAGATTTTGAAGGGAAATTACTGATTGTTGACTTTTGGAGCACCTGGTGCAGTTCCTGCATTGAAGGGTTTTCTAAGATGCATGAGCTGCAAAATACCTTTAATGATCGCATACAGATTGTGCTGGTAAATACCTCGCAGAGTGATACGGAGCAAAAAGTTAACAGTTTCTTTGAGCGCAGGCAGCAGCGCACTGGTACAACAGTGACTTTGCCCTATGTGTTGCAGGATAGTGTACTTGTAAAGTATTTCCCGCATAATTCCATACCGCACTATGCCTGGATCAGTCCGCAGGGCGAAGTGCTGGCAATTACTTCAGCGCAGGAAGTAACCGCCCGGAATATCCAAATGATATTGGATGGCGGACAAGTTAAGCTTCGCACTAAAAAAGATCAGCTTGATTTTACAAATGATTTACCCCTATTCATTAACGGTAATGGCGGAGATCCGGTACAGCCCTTATATCGTTCGATGATTACGGGATATATTGAAGGCATTGGTGGTAATACGGGTATAAGACGTGACGCTAGTAATGCTGTCATAGGGTATTACTCCCTCAACAAACCGCTGCTAACCTTGTTAAAAGATGCCTATAGACATATTATGATATATCCTGACAACAGGGTAATCATTGAGAGTGATAATAAAATCTTGCAGCAGTTAAAAAGTAAAGATGTGCCGGAGTACTGTTATGAACTGGTGATGCCCGGGGAAACCGTGGAGCGGGCAATAGCCACTATGCGGGATGATCTGTCCAAAGCATTTTACATTAACGTGTGCAACGACAAACGGAGAATAAAAACCTGGGTGCTAACAGCGGCGCCCGGCCTTAAAAACAGTTATACGAAAGGTGGAAAAGAGGATGCAGCCTTTGAAAAGGATAGGGAGCATAAATACCTCCGCAACTATTCATTAAAAAACATGCTTTGGCTGGCAAATAATAGTTTCAGTTTTCCTGTTGTCGATGAAACAGGCATTACCCAAAACATCGATATGGATCTACCTAACGATATGTATGATGAATCACAGTGGAAGAAAGCCTTGGAAAAAGCAGGTTTTAAAGTAACAATGACCGAAAGAGAAATGGAAGTGACTATTATACAGGAAAATAAGTAAAATAAATAGGGGGTGTCCCTTCGGGTCGGGCTGTACGCTATAAGTCCTCGCCGTCGTTCGGCTGTGGGCTTTTCGCTGCCATCCCTCACCCGTAAAACTGAATATTTAAAATACTTTTTTTAAAAAGATTGTAAGCCTTTTGAACCTCCTGCCTGCATAAAAAGCCGGGAATGATACGAACATTCCCGGTCATATTGTTCAGGTAAGCTTATGAAAACACCGGTGTGACGACATATCCATTACTGAACCTAAACTAAAGCAATTTATGCAACAACCGGCTTTTTACAAAAATGCCAGTCGCAGGAGGCTGCATGCACTATTTTCAATTCAACGGCTAAGAATGATGAAGTTAACCGTTTTACTACTCACCGTCGTTTGCCTGCATGTGACCGCAGGCAGCAGTGCCCAGGGCATTTCGCTCAAACTGGTGGACGCTGATTTGAAGAGGGTGTTTACAGAACTGAAAAGACAAACAACTTTCCAATTCATTTACAACAATGAGCAATTAAAACAAGCTAAGAAAGTTACAATTACAGTGACCAATGCAGACTTTAACGAGGTATTGACAATGGTGTTTAAAGATCAGCCGCTCTATTATACAATTGAAGAGGGGAAATATGTGGTTATTAAGCCGAAACCGGTTACGCTTGTTAAGCAGACGGACACCACCATTGCACTGATCAGGGGCAGGGTGGTGACGGAAAAGGGCGAACCTGTCCCCGGAGCCACCATTAGCGTGAAGGGAACAAATAAAGCTACAGCCACTGACAATAATGGCGTATTTGTTTTAAGCCAGGTAAGTAGTGAAGCCGTAGTGGTAATCAGTGGTGCAAATATCGAAACCAGGGAAAGAAAATTGAATGGTAGCGACGATTTAAATATTGTCGCTCAGTTGAAATCGGTCGAAGGAGAGGAGATTATTATTAATACGGGATACCAAAAGTTAAGGCCAAACACCGTAACAGGTTCTATTGCTGTGGTTAGTAATGAACGCCTGAATCAACAGATGGGGACAAACATTTTGGAAAGGTTGGATGGAGTGGCGAGTGGTGTAATGTTTTCAAAACGAGATATGGAAGGAGGCACTCCGTTTTCGATACGAGGGTTTAGTACGATTGAGGGTCCTAAAAGCCCTTTGATCATCCTGGATAATTTTCCGTATGACGGGAACATAAACAACATTAATCCCAACGATGTGGAAAGTATTTCGGTGTTAAAAGACGCAGCTGCCGCCAGCATATGGGGGGCGAGAGCCGCCAATGGCGTAGTGGTGATTAGCACCAAACGGGGTAAAAGGAACCAGCCAATTAGCGTTTCGTTAAATACAAATTACCGGGTAAGCCAAAAGCCGGACCTTCTGTCTTTGAGGACCATTTCATCATCCGATTACACCGACCTAGAAAGTATGCTTTTTGACAAGGGGTTTTATAATTCCAGTTTAAGCAATACGCGCACCTTTCCTGCGCTCTCGCCTGTGGTAGAAATCCTAAATCTTCAACGAAATGGCATAATCACTGAAGCGGAAGCAAAAGCCCAGATGGATGCTTTCAGAAACGTTGATTCAAGAAAAGAATATAGCGACTACATTTATCAAAAAGGTATTGCGCAACAACATGCGCTCAATTTATCTGGCGGTAGTGAAAATTTGACCTATTATTTATCTGTAGGCTATGACCGTACTGAAAGCAACTTAAAAGAAGTGGAAAACAGGCTTACTGTTAGGTCGGAAAACCAGTTTTACCCGTTCAAGTCATTGATGATTTCTCTTGGTGCTCAATTTACGAGCAACAAAGGATTGTCCGGTCAAAGCACCTACGGTGCTTTCAGAACTGGAACATATAATTTGCCATATGCGAGGTTTGTCGATGAAGCAGGCAATGCATTAGGCGTCACCCGTAGTTACAGACAACCCTATATTGATACAGCAGGGAACGGACTATTGCTTGACTGGAATTACTATCCGTTAGAAGAATATAAACACGCAAGAACGACTACAAATTTAAACGACCTTTTAGCGAATGTGGGTATCAATTATAAACCATTTAGCTGGCTGAGCATGGATATTAAGTATATGTACGACCGCCAGGGTGTTGCCAGTAAAAGACTTTCTGATATTATGAGCTACGAAGCAAGAGACCTGATCAACATATACACAACAATAGATCGTTCTACGGGTGCGCTAACATACGCCATACCATTGGGGGCTATCTTAAATCACAGCATTTCAACCTTACAGACCCATAATGTCAGAGGGCAGCTCAACATTGATAAATCCTTTGCTAGCCACAAGGTATCTGCCATAATGGGTGCAGAAACAAGGCAGACGGCAGTAGACGGTTACAGCGGGCGTTCATACGGCTATGATGCAAATACGCTGGAAAGTCAAAAAGTTGATTTGATAAATTACTATCCCACCTTTATAACCAGCCGTTCCAGCTTGATACCTGGCGGGGAACAGTTTATCAATACGCTTAGCAGGTACGTTTCGTTTTACGGGAATGCTGCATACGCCTACAAGTCCAAATATATAATTACGGTTAGCGGCAGGCGCGATGCGTCAAACCTGTTTGGTGTAAATACAAATAACAAATGGAACCCCCTATGGTCTGCAGGTGCTGGCTGGATATTATCGAGCGAGCCCTTTTATCATGTTAAATGGCTTTCTCTTTTAAAACTAAAGGCAACCTACGGTTATACAGGTAACACCGACCCGGCGAAAGGTGCAGTGCTTACCACGATGTCTTTGGGAGCGAGCAATGAATCAAATTTGCCGTATGCCTCGGTTGGCCTAATTCCTAATCCAGAACTAAGGTGGGAAAGGCTAAGAACAATTAATCTTGGAGTTGATTTTTCTGCTTTTAAAAATAGTCTTGCCGGCAGTCTCGAGATTTATCAAAAAAAAGGCAGCGATTTATTTGGCGCATCTCCGGTGGACCCAACCACCGGATTGAACAATTATACAACTATTACCAGGAATATCGCTTCAATGAAAGCGAATGGTCTTGATCTAACCCTTACCGCAAGATTGTTGGACGGTATATTTAAATGGAATAGCACATTCCTTTTTAGCTATAATGTTTCGAAGGTTAGTCAGTATTATCGTATACCTGGAGTATTAAGCGGTAGTTATCTAAACAATGGGAATAGTATTTCCCCCTTGAATGGAAAGGATTTGTACAGCATCGCGGTATTAAAGTACGCCGGACTTGACGATAAAGGTAATCCACAAGGGTTTTGGAAAAAACAGGTCAGCACGGATTATGCCAATATCGTTTACCAGACGCCGTTGGAAGATTTAATATACAAACCCTCCATACCAAAAGTTTTTGGCTCGTTTATTAACTCGCTTAAATGGCGGGTTTTTAGCCTATCGGCAAATATTAGTTACCGATTCGGTTATTATTTTGTAAAACCGTCTATATTCTACTCTGCCGTATTTTCAAATGGTGCAAATGTTGGGTCGGCTGACTTTTCTAACCGTTGGCAACAGCCCGGCGATGAATTATATACTAATGTGCCTTCGCTTGTCTACCCTTTAAGCAGTCAAAGAGATCAAATGTTCAATAATTCAGATGCCCTTGTTTTTAATGCGTCCAATGTGAAACTGCAATACGTAAACTTCTCGTATTCGGTCAATTCAAAGCAACAAAAAAATAAAGTAATCCAACTCGCCGAACTGTATATTAATGCAAGTAATCTGGGGATTTTATGGAAAGCAAACAAGGAAGGTCTTGATCCAGATTATGTAAGTAAACCGGTGTTAAGAAAGGTGATTACAATAGGTCTAAAAGCCGGCTTTTAAAACCTAAATCAAAAACAAAATGCAGAATACCATGTTAGCAATAAATCATGTCTTAAAGGTGGTTATAATCTCCCTTATTTGCTTAGCCTTGTTTTCCTGTAAGAAATACTTGGACGCAAAGCCGGATAGCAAGCTATTAATACCTACTGCGACGAGTGAATTAATAAAGTTGTTGGATAATAATACTTATCTTAATTCGCTCAGTTCCTCGGCCGGAGACTATTGTGGAGAGAGTTTTTACTACTCGGACGATATTTTCGATGGCTTGCCCGAAGAGTCTAAATACGGGTATACCTGGAATGAAAATATGTTTTCTTTGCAAGGAAATGCGGCGGATTGGCAAGCTACATACAACGTAGTATATTACTCAAACGTTGTACTAGAAAGATTAAATGACATAGAAAAAACTACTAACAACCAGGATGAGTGGAATTATTGCAAAGGGGCCGCGTTCACCTTCAGGGCGAAAGCATTCTACGAATTAGCACAAATTTGGGCAAAGGCCTACGACAGTTCCGGGGCCGCTTCGGATATGGGAATACCGCTTCGTTTGTCTTCAGATTTTAATCTAGCCACCACACGGGCAAGCATGAAGGACACATATGATCGAATCATTAATGACCTGCAAGCAGCGATCCCTTTATTGCCAGTTTCACAAATTCATCCTTTTCGTCCGACAAAACCGGCGGCTTATGGTATGTTGGCAAGAACATTTCTTGCAATGAGAGCATACAACAAGGCAGGGCTATACGCCGACTCATGTTTACAGCTAAGGAATAAGCTGATTAATTATAATGAAATAGATCCTTCCTTAGATTTTCCCTTTCAGCATATTGTTTACGATAATCCCGAGGATATATTGCATAGCACTTTAGGCAGCATGACATTGGACGGCTGGGCCACGCTTTCCCATGATGCTAATGTGGATACCCTTTTTTTAAAGTCATACAATGACGAGGATTTAAGAAAGGTGATATTTTTTAAATCCAGGGGAGACGGCAGCTATTACTACAATGGAATGTATGGCTATTCATTTGGCGACGGCAATCTTTATAATGGAATTACAACAGCTGAAATGTTACTGATCAAAGCAGAGGTATTAGCAAGACAACAGCGTAACACCGAGGCATTAACTGTATTGAATACTTTACTGGAACAGCGGTGGAAGACCGCAACTTTTATACCTATTGCTTCAAATAGCTGGCAGGCGACGCTTGATATAATTCTTCAAGAGCGCCACAAGGAATTGTGTTTTAGGGGACAGCGTTTTTCGGATATTAAACGGTTGAACAAAGAAGGGAGGGAAATTGCTCTAACAAGAACTGTTAACGGACAGTCTTATATCTTAACTCCCGATGATCCACGTTGGGCACTCCCAATCCCTGATTTAGTACTACAGAATACCGGTATTGAGCAGAACTAAGATAAGTGGGTTAGGGCATGTAATGAAGAGAATAAAAAAGATGGCGCAACACAACGCCATCTTTTTTAAGGGATTATCTTTTCAGAATTAGGGTCTTTTGGTCCTATTTGAATTTACATCAGTACCAGGAGTTACGAGTGGCATCCCTGTGGACCCATCAAATGTAATATTTGCCGACGATGCGTCGGGGCCAAAATCATCCTTAAGTTGAACTGCACACTCATCTGTGGTTCCGCTTAAGCAGGTTGGAGCGCCGGTTCCCACTTTTACGTAGTTTGATTTTATTATACGGTCTGCCGGTGTTTGAGCACCTGTATATTGATACCAGGTTGGAGTGGCAACTTTCGATGCTGGTTTAAACGCTAAAAATCCAATAATCGCAAAGACAAGCACAGCTGTGCTTAATAAATATTTTTTATTCATTGTATTAAATTAAAGATTTAGAGATTGAGTTTAGGCGTGATCCGCCAGCTGCGGTACTCACCGTTGTTATTTTGAACGAGGCATCACGCCAGCTAAGGAGGATGCGAGCATACAATATAAGTACGCAGATAAACTGGCTTTCTCATATTGTCGGGTTTAGGGGTTAAAAAATACTACACTGATTATATAACTGAAACCGTCCGTAATGATTAAGCATCTGTCGATGTTATGTTGAAATAGCGGATATTAACAACAAGAGGGATGTGCTTTTTCATGATGCAAGGTTTAAGGGAATAATTGATTGCCAATTCTTATGTAAAGGTCTGCTGGAAACGTAATCACTGGCTGAAATTTTCGCCGAGTAAGGCGGCGAACTATCATATTGAAAATGAAATAATTGGATAGTTTTCTATCGTAAAAGTTATCAATTTCTGCTAAATTTGCAATTTGAATAACGTCATACATATGGCGTTATATGTATTATTTATGTTTTATTTCAATGTATTCTGTGTAGCAGTAAATTCATTAGTAAGATAATATTGTATAATAAAACTTTATCTTAAACTAACGTACATCTATAAACGAATATTTAATTTTTGTAATTTTACATTAAGCACAAATAAAATAAAGTGTCCCGCAACCTTGCCTATAATGAAAAAGAGCTATTGCTGCGTATGGCCTCCGATGACGGAGAGGCACTTGCTATAATTTACAGGGAGTTTTGGCAGCCTTTATTTTTACGTAGCTACAATGTTTTAAAAGATAAAGCTGCGTGTGAGGATATTGTACAGGAAATCTTTTTAAATCTTTGGGAAAAGAGACATACCATCGAAATCACCTCCTCGCTGGAGGCTTGGCTTCATACGAGTGCCCGCTATCAGGTGTATCATTTTATCAGGAAAGGCAAGGCATCAGTGGCTATCGTGGAAAAGCTGGAGGAAAAATTTGGAGCATTGACCACCCCTGAAACAGATCTGGCCCAAAAGGAATTAATACAGCGTGTTAATGACGTAGTGAATCAATTACCTGAACGATGCCAGGAAATCTATCGCCTGAGTCGTGAGGCACAGCTTAGTCATAAGGAAATAGCCGCACGCCTTAATATATCTACCAAAACCGTTGAGGCACAACTGTCGATTGCCCTTCGTCGTATACGGGGTTCTATCGGTGAGTTGGCAGCGGTTGCGGTCATCCTGCTGTATTGATCGGTTATCTTCATTTTAAAATAGGTGGATTGCAATTTTCATTAAATTAGAAACATGAAAAAGAACAACAATTTTGGGATGAAAATGCTAGAAAATGAGATGAAGAGAAAGTTAATTGACGAGAAATTAGCTAACAAGGAGTCATTAACTGTTGAAGAGTGCTGGATGCTGGGGGATCAATTGCAATTGGACTATTTACCACAACATGCCCAGTGTTCAGATATGTATTACCGGCGACTATATTTACACTACACGGAAGGAGGGACTACTCCGCTCATTCCCCCGCTAAGTAAATTACATGTGGAGAACTTCAAAAGTCAGATAATAGAATGGTATGATCTTATGGAGAAGCCTCATCCAAAAGGCTCGTTACTAGAAGCCGCTCAAAAAGAGACCCGACAAGAATTGAAGGGGTTATTGGATAAGTGGGCTGGCAATCCTAATATCTCCGAAATGGAAAAAGATGAAGACGTTTCCGAACTATATGCTTGGTCGAAGTTTAGATATGTTTTAGTTAGAAGGATTTTTGATCTCGAAATCAAAGACCAAAGCTTTGTCTTATCTCTTAATGGGAACAGGATACTCTTTGATTATGAATCGGCAATGCATATTTTAACGAGGCATTTTGCACATGGCAGAAAACCATATTCAAGTAGTAAGGACCATTTTTATGGCGTTTTTCGACATGATAAGCTTTATCTCGATTTTGAGAAAATATTTCACGCAATAGATGCTACAAAAGTTTATACAAATGACCCCATAGAAGATATCAACTTCCGTTTTAAGGGGGATATTTATAAAATATGCTGTAGGCCAATTGGGAAGGGAGAAACAGCCTATCGGATTGTTACCTTTTTCCCCGTTTCCAGCACCAAAAATCTTGAAATACTTAAGGATACTTATAATGAGCATCAAATTTCGGAAGAACTTTCCATCTTTGTAAGAAAGAAAAAGTGATCTATTATTTGATTATTTAAAAATCTATTGGTAAGCCCATGAAGGGACTTGTTTGGTCGATAGTTACACTAATTTTTATGAATAATCCTATACCAAAGGGGACATTGCTAATTAACTGTATCACCCAATATGGTATAGTGATAGCGGCTGATTCCAGAGGATGTTTCTACGATGAAGTAGATGGAATTAAGATGCCTATTGCTACTTTTGATAGCGCCTTGAAGATTTTTAAATTGAATAACTATATCTTAAGCATTGCAGGTGCTAATGGAATTGGAGAAACTTATTTTTCCACCATTATTGGGCAATTTAATGAAACATACAATCAAAAAACAGGAGTTGAAAGTGTATTGTCTGAATTTATTCATTATTTGGATACTCATTTCCCATTAACACAGTTCCCCGAACGGCGATCGAATAAATTTCTCCTGGCGGGATATGAGAATGACTTACCCGTAATGTTAAGTTTTTCGACAGCTGAAGGAATTAGAAATCATAAAGGCACCGTTACTAGCGAAAGTGGTGCTGGGAAATACTACAATCATTATAATTCAATGCCCCAACTGAGTGTTGTGGATGTTATAGAAAGTACAATATACAGTTATGCCCGTGAGGAGAAAATGGAGCATCTAGTAGGAGGACCCATCGCTGTATTATTGATTAAACCAGGAAATGAGTTACAATGGATAAAAAACGATTTTTCAACCCGAGTTTATGAAAACCCTTCAGCGTTCTTCGAGCGAGTACGAGAAGAAAGCGTGAAAATAGAATACCTCATTCCCGATGGAAAGCAGCGATTATTTAAAATATTTGGTTATTAGCGAATTGATTAGGCGAAAACCATCTCTGCAAAATCATCTGCTGTTGAATAATGAATAAGGCAAGTATCCTTTGATAGATAAATTAAAGAAGCTGGAAACACGATGTTATTTTTTGCAAGTGGCGCCTGCAAAACTTGCGCGGATTTAAAAATCGTTGGCGTATGCAACGTTTAACAATTCACCACCATTAATAATAGAAATGAGGCTGTTATCTGGTTTATTTTTATACTGCTTTGCGTTTTTAATTTCTACAAAATTGTATTGATTGTTTTGTTCCATTTTTGCAGATTGGGGAGTGGAGACAAAAAAACCGGATATTGTTTTTCTATCGATAAATGTTAAGATGACTGGTTTTTCTGTTGGGGCATATACACCTGGATACTTCGGATTTATAACTTCAGCTATCATTTGGTTGGTCATGCCTAAACGCCTTAATCTTTCTAGGTATCTGTCTATATATGCTGCCTTCATTTCATCAGCGAGAAACGATTTCTTTATCAATGTTATTACCTCTTGTTTATTGGTTAATAAGGCTGTTATTAACCGGTTGGTCCTTATTGGCTGTAACCCCAATTTGGCTGCAAATATTCTAAAATCAGGTTGTCCGAAAAATCCATAACTGCTATAAAATTCGCTGTTATGGTCATCTTTGTACAGGTCAAGCGCCATATCTGTTTCATCAGGTATATGAAGAAGAGTGCACATCAAATCATATGCAGGTGTTAATGTGTAATCCCCCATACCCGTTTCCATTAAAGAAAAGTTCTTTAAATGAGCATCACCGTTTGAAAAAATATAATTGAATAGCACTAATTGAAAAAAACGTTCCAGCGTTGGGGGATAAGCCGCCACATGTTGTTCAATTAGCTTACCGATCTCTTCATACGTACCGTTATATTTAAAATCATCACCAGGTTTTCCTGTATGTCGGCTACGCCCGCTGAGCTGAGCCATATCTTCCTGCAGGTACTTTGTTCCGTCCGCTTTTACATCAAAACGGCGAGTTATATATGCCGGGGCGCCATCCTTAAAATAAATAAGCGCATTTGCTGCGGTTTTTATACCAAACACCTGTTCCGCGATCTGCATGGTCAAATGCTCATTCTCTGGTGCGATCTCGGGGTATTTAAGTAAGGTGCTGGGAGGGATAGGTTTTATAATATATTGTCCACCGGTTTCCACCAATTTTAATTCCTTGCCTTCCAATCGTAAGGAATATTTTAGCTGTACACCGGAAATAGACAATCTTTTGGTTTTTTGCTGGTATTCAGCTAGGTTATCGATAGCTGGAGCCTCAAACGTCAATACAGGTGATACTTTTGCTCCATTGAACAATTGCCTACGGCAGTTGGAGCAATAACCTTCCGCGTTTGTTTTATAACATCCTGGGCACATAATTAATCATTTATTTCTTTAACAGTGATTGCGCCAATAGTATCATCGCCGGCGGTTTTCAATAGTCTGAGATAATCATCTTCTTCATCAATTCTTAAAAGGCGGCATTGTATATCCTTGTTAACACCTTCTGATAATAGACCTGCAAAAAAGGGAAATAGTACAGTGCTGTGATGTTCTTGTTTTTTTTTAGGCAATGTTAGACTGACAGATGGCATTTCAAAGTCGTTATAGTAATCATCTGTATAGGTAAAAACGTAATGATCTGAAGCCTTTTTTTCCAGTACACCTGCTAGTTTGCCGTTATAATATACTCCTCCCTTTGCCATGGGTCCTAATTAGTTTTTTTCACTTGTACCAGTATTTCCAGGCCAAGTACCAGTGCCAATTTTTCCAAAGTTTGTATGGCCGGATTACCTTTTCCTTTTTCCACAATATTGATCGTACGGGTAGTGAGTCCGCTCATTTCAGCCAGGTCTTCCTGTCTTAAATTGAGGAGTTCTCGCCTTTCCCTCATTAATTGGCCTATTTTATCAATCCTCATCTGAATTATATTTCTTATTTTAATCAAAAGTACAAATAAATTCGGGAAATGATGTAAAAAGCAGAATTATAATTCTGATAATAATCCTTTTTAATGAATATACTGGTGTTTAACTATAAAATGAGAATTATATTTCTGATTTAATTATTCAAATAAAATGAAGCAATTTGATAAAGCTGTCAAAATGGCGGCATATTAAATATTTTTAACACGTGGCGTTGTTTTGGCTATCTTCAAAACGCTTATGACAGAAAAGAAGAAAATATTCATCAGTCATGCGTCACCGTCAGACAATTATTTCTCCGCTTGGTTGGCATCAAAGCTAAAGCTATTAGGATACGATGTCTGGATAGAGTTGGATGAATTGAAAAGCGGTGATGCTTTTTGGCCAGAAATTGATAAAGCTATTCGAGAGCAATCAATTAAGTTTTTGACGGTGGTTTCTGATGCCTATGTGCAGAAGGCAAATGACGCGGTTTCGGGAGTATTTAAAGAACTTTCGTGTGCTGACAGAATAAAAGATATTAAGGGGTTTAAAACGCCGTTACGAATCGATGCAATTAATCCCGACAACTTCCCTATGCAACTCATAGGTTTAAACGCGATAGATTTTTTTGATAATTGGCAAAATGGGTTAGAAAAACTACTAGAGAGTTTAGAAAGGGAAAAAATTCCAAGAAACGAAGACCACGCTGAAAATCCCATGAACTTTTGGTTAGAGGCTTTTAATGTCAAAAAAATCGTAAATAGTGAATCAGAAAAAATTTATACGAATTGGTTTCCATTTGAATTACCGCAGAAACTATATATCCATAAGCCGTCGATAGAAAATCTGCTTGATCTAATTGACTTTCCCTATTCATTTATAGAATATAACGACCGACATATAGCCTTCTTTCCTGCAACAGACTATCCTGAGGGAGTAATATGTGATAATTCTGTTGAATTGTTAGTACAAGACATTATTTCCGAACAGTACGTTCCGATAGATGATGCTCTGGTTTTTAATGAGCCCAGGAAAAAGATTGTTGAGTTAGTTAATAAAACGATGTCTGATTTTTTTATTCAATCAAAAATGAGCAGACATAAATTATCTGCTGTTGACGTTTTCTATTTTCCTACAGCTGGTCTTAATAAACGTATAAGTCTGAAATCAATAGGCAAAACTAATGTAGCGGTGACTGGTAAGTCCAAAACCAATTTTTGGAGTTTTGGGATAAGTTCTTATGCGATATTGTATCCGAGCCCCTACCTTAAAATAAGCAGTCATATAATTTTTGAGAATGCTCAACAAATCGTCTTGGATCCCGAAGAACATCACGCATTAAGGAGAAAGTTTGCAGTTGACTGGTATAATAAAGATTGGCTTGATACTATGCTTGGAATTATGTTTAGATTATCTAACAACAATGAAAATAATCAATTACAAGTGTCAATAAATAAACTAGAAAGCATATCCGTTAACGCCATTCCCTTAAGCTTCGATTCGTATTTCGGATACATAGAACCCAAAAGTATAGAGGAAGATGAAGAATGAACTGTTTTTTGTCGAAGAGCCCAACTTAGTCTTTGGGTTTGACCAAAAGACCATTGACCCTCGGGATGGTCTAGTATTGTTTGGCCCGCACAAACCTCTTACCCCATATACATTACGAATTGGGGTTATCGGGTTTGCAGAAAACATCTTAGACTATTCGGTATTTGTAAGACAACTAAACCAGCCGATAATATCTACCAAGAGGGATTATAGCAATATAAAATCAATGGAGCGGAGTCGCCCAAGCTTTCCTGGTTTTGAAGCGATTTTTAACGTGAGGTGGCCAGAAAACCCAGAAGTAAGTATGCCACTGGATAAGTTTGAAATTCAACGAAGTCTGTCTAACAAAAATAAGAGCCAAAGAACCAATCAACTTGTCGATCAGTTTTTAGATAAAATAGTAGATTTTCATAAAAAGGAAGATAATCGGCTGGACCTGTGGTTTCTCATTATTCCATTTCAGATTTATGCCGCTTGTAAACCTGGCTCTTGGGGACGATCTATGAGCAAAGGGACTAAACAATATGTTGATTTGAAAAAAGCTGGACAGGCATCTATTGGATTTGAAGAATATGCAGATTATGATGAAGTAATTTCGAGAATAATGGATACTGCGACCGATTTTCATCATTTAATAAAAGCCAGATTGATACAAGAGAATATCAAAATACCGGTGCAACTTGTTATTGATAGAACGCTTGCTTTTAAAAATAAAGAAACAAACATCCCTTACGACCAATATTTAAAGGCTAATCTTGCATGGACCCAAAGTACAACTCTGTATTACAAACTTGGAAAACTGCCTTGGAAACTTGGAGATATCAGAGAAGGAGTTTGTTACATCGGTTTAGTGTTTAAAAAGTTGCCAAATGACAGGCATAGGAACGTATGCAGCGCGGCTCAGATGTTTTTACATGATGGAGATGGTTCTGTATTCAGAGGGAATATTGGTTTGTGGGAAAGTGAGAAGCCAAACGAATATCATTTGGATAGTCCCTCTGCAGAAGAGTTGATCGGCATGGCTCTCGATGATTATCAACAAAAATGGGGTAAATATCCAACAGAGCTATTTATCCACTCTCGCACAATATTTAATGATACTGAATGGAACGGTTTTGAAAAAGCCGTAAGCAAAAGAAAAGCCACTACTAATCTAGTAGGCATCCTCATAAAAGATTTAAACGAACTCAAGTTATATAGGCACGCACCTAATCAAATAAGTAACTATGGTGTTATGAGGGGCACAGCATTAATTATTGATGAACGTGAGGCGTATTTGTGTACAAAAGGATTTATTCCAAGATTAAACTCCAGTAACAGCATGGAGATGCCAAGAAATCTTAAAATAAAAATAATAAGAGGAAACGCTGACATTAAAATTGTCCTAAAGGATATTATGGGGTTGACAAAGCTTAACTATAACTCCTGTGTTTACGGAGACGGTATTCCTGTGACCCTCAAATTCTCCAATAAGATCGCAAATATTCTTACTGCGATTCCCGAATGGAAAGTAGATACCAAACAGTTTATGTATTATATATAATGGTAATCTCAGAAACGCAACTGCTAAACGATACAACCGTAAAATCTTTCGAAGTTTTACTCGAAAGGGCATTTGCAAATGTATTTAACGATAAGGCTTCTGTGTTTATATCTCATAAACATGAAGAAGAACAGTTGGTGTATAGGCTTAGAGAAATATTAAAAAGATACGGATTTGAAGGCTATGTAGATTGGGAAGATGATTCAATGCCGGCCTTGACCTCAGAAAAAACCGCCCAACAGCTAAAAGAAAGAATAATATCCTCAACTAAATTTATTTTTATAGCGACAGACGCTTCAATCGCTTCCAAATGGTGTAATTGGGAAATAGGTTTTGCCGATGCGCATAAGTACATAGACAAAATGGCAATATTTCCTATAAAAAAAGATAATCAGACGTTCAAAGGGAACGAATATCTAAATTTATATCCTTCTCTTCAGATTAACGACATGATTCGTAATGATACCTCATTGAGCTATTACATTAAGTATCCAGATGGCACCCAGTATTCATTGAGGGATTGGCTTAAACTTTAAATAATTATTCATGGATAGTGAAAACAAAAGAAAACATTTGGAGTTTATACAACTCACAATTACAAGAATGAACGTAAATTCTTTTTTGGTGAAAGGATGGCTAATTACATTAGTTGCCGCAATTTTTGTTCTGGCTCAAAAGGATTCCAATACTGGGTTTATATGGATCACTCCTTTTGCAACTATTCTTTTTTGGATGTTGGATGGCCTTTTTATTAGTACCGAGAGGCAATTCAGGAGCCTATATGATAAAGTCCGCGTATTGAAAGACGACGAAATTGATTATTCCATGGATGTCAGCCAGTTTCAAGCCGGGCGGAATTCTTTTTTGATGTGCTTGATTTCCAAAACTTTGCTTTTGTTCTATCCACTAGTCCTTGTGGCGTCTATTTTGGGAGGGGCAATGTTAAATAGGTAGTCGCACAATTATCTCGAGTCCATCTTCAAAAAAAACTTTATCCTCTTTTAGGGGATATCATGCTTTTTTTACACATACATAAAAGCAGACCAATTGAGCAAGCATTCACTGAACAGGTTGATTGACCGATACCTGGCGGGTAAAACTACGCCGGAGGAAGAAACACTGTTAACTCAGTTGTATGAAAGCATGCAGGAACAACAGCACTGGGACGAAACTGCCCTGGGTAATAGGACAACAGTGGAAGAAGATATTTTTGCTCGCTTGCAGGAAGCTATTGCCGTAAATAAAGAAGCGAAGGCAAAAGTAAAACGCATTTCAAAAGTTTGGATAATCAGGGCCGCGGCTGCTATTATATTGCTAACCATTACGGGTCTGGTGATTTTTCTATCAGCACCTAAAAATAAGGGAGAGGAAATGGTTAATACCCAACCCGTTGAAAACGATTTCTTGCCCGGTACCCAAAAGGCTGTTTTACAACTGGCAAGTGGACAAACAATCATATTGGATAGTGTGAAAAACGGTTTAGTGTCTAACGAGGGAAATACCAGCATTTTAAAGGTGGGTAGTGGACAGCTGGTGTATGACGATGATAGTAAAGAAGGCGACGGGGTTAGCTTTAACACATTGACGGTGCCGAAAGGTGGTACCTATGCACTAACGCTGGCAGATGGAACGCAGGTATGGTTAAATGCAGGCTCTTCTTTAAAATATCCAACCCGGTTTCAGGGTAATGAAAGAAGGGTAACGCTCACCGGTGAGGGTTATTTTATTGTGACACACAATAGTAAGCAGCCTTTTATAGTCAATGCGGCGCATATCGAAATCAAAGACCTTGGCACAGCATTCAACATCAATGCATATAGCGATGAACCAACAGTAGACGTTACCCTGGTCAATGGATTGGCACAGGTATTTAACAATAATACCATCACAGATCTGCAGCCGGGGATGCAGGCACGATCCAGCGCCAACGGAACCAGGGTGACGGCAGTAGATGTGGAAACGGCCACTGCATGGAAATCAGATAAGTTTAGTTTTAATCAGGCGGATATAAGTACCATTATGCGCCAGTTGGCAAGATGGTATGATGTAGAGGTAGAAATAAGGGGAGTGATAAAAAGCAAATTTGATGGTGCTATTTACAGGAGTACAAAAGCATCAAACGTGTTTAAAATACTGGAAGAAACCGGTAACGTACAGTTTAGAATTGAAGGACGTAAAATAATCGTATTGCCCCCCTCCCGTTAAAAAGCAAATAAAAGACGAGTATTGAAATTTATCCGGAGTGATCCAGGACAAGAACTTTATTGTCAAAGCAGTAAAGCTTTACATACCATTGACTTGAATTAAACCTTTTCTCATGTGTCCGTCTGACGAAGGTTGTGCCTAATGCACTTGCAAAGGGCCTTCCTTAGTCTTTTGTAATCCTAATCGAAATAACTAAAAAATATAAACGTCGTAGGGCCTAAAAAAGCCGGAAGTGTTGGTCCACTCCCGGCAAGCGTTAGGTTAACCCTCAATTAAAAATCTTGGCAGACAATTATTGAATAACCCAACAAAACAAAACTATGCTTTTACCTCCTATTGGCAAAAGTCAACGGATTTTTTTGCCTCCTAAAACCTGGTTGATTATGCGGCTCATGATTTTAATGCTGACTTTTTTCGTGCTTAGGGTGTCGGCCACTGGCTACGGGCAACGATTGTCGGTATCTTACAATAATACACCGCTCAACAGGGTATTTAAAGATATAACAGAGAAAACAGGATACTTGTTTTTTTATTCTTTTGTCGAAACCGATCCGCCCAAAAATGTGACCTATACAAAGACAAATGGCACATTGGAGGACGTGCTAAATGCCTGTTTTAAAGGCCAGCCGTATCGCTACCAGGTAATTGAGAAGACTGTTGTTGTCAAATACAAAGCTGCCCAAAAGGAAATGCCAACTTTAGAACAGCCGCTATTCCATGATGTAAAAGGAAAGGTAATGAATGATAAAGGGGAACCTGTGCCGGGAGCTACCATAACGGTTAAGGGTACACGCACGGTCGTGACCGCAAATGCTAATGGAGAGTTTGCAATTGTTGGGATCGCACCAGACGCGGTGCTGGTAGTGAGTGGGGCTGAGTTGGAAAAAATCGAAATACAGGTCGCCGGTAGAAAAGACTTAATTGTGACCACAAAACAGATATTACATGATCTTGATGACCCTATTGTTATCGGATATGGAACTACAACGAGACGGTATAGCACCGGTAATGTATCTAAGGTTCGAGCTTCGGAAATAGCATCACAACCCGTATCAAACCCACTAGCAGCATTACAGGGGAGGGTAGCTGGTTTAGTTGTTAATTCAACTGGCGGCGCTCCAGGCTCGTCATTTACCGTTCAGCTACGTGGACAAAACTCTTTAAATCCGAATGTTTCAGGGGTGCTGCCGCTAGACCAGCCACTCTTTATTATTGATGGCGTTCCGATTGCTGCACAGAACGGTAATATTAATCTGTTGACATCGGTGGCATCACCTGGCGTGAACGATATATTTGCTAACCCATACGGAGGTATCAGTCCGTTTAATAATATCAACCCAGCCGATATAGAAAGTATCGAAGTTTTAAAGGATGCAGATGCAACCGCCATTTATGGATCGAGAGCAGCTAACGGAGTGATATTAATCAGTACTAAGAAGGGGACCACAGGAAAGACAAAGTTCAGCTTTAATGTTCAATCTGGAAGTAGTAGAATATCCAGGCTTATGGAGATGTTAGGAACCTCAGATTATTTAGTGTTACGTCGGGAAGCATTTGCAAATGATGGAGTGATCCCATCTAACACGCTTAGTCCGGCATATGCTCCTGATTTGTTCTTTTTTGATTCTACTAGAAATGTGGATTGGGTTAACTCGTTGATAAAAAACTCATCAGCTTATAATGATATTTCTGTATCTGCGTCCGGGGGTAATAGCAATACACAATTTTTAATTGGTATGGGATACCATAGGGAAAATTTCATATACCCAGGGGATTTTATAAATGACAGAATTTCTTCAAACTTTAATATTAGGCATACCTCTTTAAATAAAAAGTTCACAATAAATCTTTCATCGAATTTTTCCCACAACAATACCAACAATACGGCCAACAGCGTAGAAATTTTACGTTTGGGGTTAACACTACCTCCTAATTTCCCGGATTTAATGAACGCTGATGGTGAGTTGGAATGGGAATACAAGACTGCTCCCATTATTGAAAACCCACTGGCCTATCTAAAGCAGAAATATATACTAAAAAGTAAAAATCTAATTTCAAATCTATTACTATCATATAAAATTTTGCCCTCATTGGTTATTCAGACGAATGTGAGTTATAACAACATGACCACAGATGAGAACTCGCAAAGGCCACAAAAGAGTGTTAACCCTCTTTATAACCCAGGCGCATTCTCCTACTTCGGGGCAACAAAGAATGAGACTTATATACTGGAGCCACAGCTGGAATACAGAAAGAGAAAGGGACTTAACGAGTTTAATGGATTAATCGGCTATACTTTTCAGGAAAGAAATGCGAAGGGTATGACCGTACAAGGTACAGGCTATCAGGATGATGCACTATTGGGATCTATTTCCGCCGCTGCAAATAAATTTATTTCCGATTCCTATTCTTTATACCGTTATACGGGGGTTTTTGCAAGATTCATTTATACAAGAAATAATAAGTATGTGTTTAGCCTGAACGGCAGACGGGATGGTTCTAGCCGGTTTGGACCAGGTAATCAATTTGGGAACTTTGGCGCAGTGGGTGTCGCATGGATTTTCTCTAACGAAAATTACATAAAAAAAAATATTCCTTTTCTCAGTTTTGGCAAACTACGGTTTAGCTACGGGTCAACTGGTAGTGATGGAATAGGCGATTATTCTTTTATCCCTCGCTGGGGCGCAGGTAATACTTCGTATCAGGGAAGTTTAGTTTATAATCCACAAAATCTGTTTAATCCAGAATTGAAATGGTCTCAGACCAATAAGCTGGATATGTCCATGGATCTCTCCTTTTTGGAAAACAGGCTGAACCTTAATCTTGCTTATTATCGCAACGAAAGTAGTAATCAGCTTATTTCAGAAAGGATTCCGGTGCAAACCGGTTTCAATACTATCACGACAAACTTCCCGGCTTTGGTACGAAACACCGGTTTTGAAATGGCAGCACAAACAACCAATATTAAAAGTAAGACTGTTGTGTGGACCACGTCCTTCAATATTACCCTATCGCCCAAAAATATTCTGGTGACCTTTCCCGATCTGGAAAATTCCAGCTATCGCAATGTATATACAATCGGAGAACCTATATCACGGCTTCGCAAGTATATTTCATTGGGCGTAAACCCGACTTCAGGTATTTATGAATTTAAAGACCTCAATAATGACGGAATAATAAATGCTGACGATATGGCTGTGATCGGAAGCACAAATCCCCGGTACTATGGCGGTTTGGGTAATATCATTGCCTACAAAGGATTTACGCTCGATTTTTTCTTTGAGTTTAGAAAACAAACCGGAGCGAATTACCTTCAACAGATATATTCATCAAACCCTCCTGGCACACAAAATAATCTGCCTATTGAGTTTCTGGCAAGATGGAATGATAAACATACCGATGCTGCGATAGGAAAGCTCACTACCAGTTCAACAACTCCTGCTGGCAAGGCCAATATTCAGTATAGCAATTCCGATGCAGTGTACACCGACGCTTCATTTGTTAGACTCAAAACGCTGGCGCTTTCTTATCAATTTAATAACAATGCACTAAGAAAAATGAATCTTGACAACGCCAGGTTTTATATAAACGCTCAAAATCTTTTCGTGTTTACAAAATATAGAGGCCACGACCCCGAAACTCAAAGCTTTTATGGCATCCCGCCATTAAGGACTATCGTCGTAGGTTTTCAGCTAAACTTTTAAATACTATGCTATGAAATTTTCTTCCGTGTTTATAATATTCTTAGTTACACTAAACGCCTGTACTAAAAGCTTGACGATCCCTCCGCCAGCCAATCAACTGGTGACCGAAGATGCTTTTAAAGATACTTCAATAGCTAACTCCACTGTTTTGGGGATATATGCTAAAATGATGAATCAAGGCGCAAGCTTTGCAAATGGAGGTATTACCCTTTTAACGGGTCTCTACGCTGATGAGTTATATCCGACCGGTACAAATCAATGGGATATTGAATTCTTTAATAATGCCATTTCCCTTGAAAATGATAAGAACACCATGGTCTTGTGGGATAATGCCTATAAACTGATTTACCATACCAACGCATGCATTGAAGGCTTGGAAAAAAGCGAAAGACTTAAAGATGTGCCAAGAAGTAATGAGGTGCGAATAAGGCTGATAAATGAATGCAGGGTAATCCGGGCATTATTATACTTTAACTTGGTGAACCTTTTTGGTGAAGTACCCTTAATAACCAGTACTGATTACAAAGAAAGTATTAAAAAGGAAAGGAGCGCCGTCGATATAATATATAGTCAGATAACAGCGGACTTGACACAGGCAAAGTCTGCGTTTGACGAGGATATTAGTTATTTAGGTAAGACACGTGCATCAAAGCTGGCTGCCTCGGCTCTTTTGGCAAAAGTATATCTGTATAAGAAGGATTATGAAAAGGCAATTGAAGAAAGCTCCACAGTATTAAATTATAGTGGAACATTACTTGAGCCCGAATTAAACAATGTATTCCTAGCAGGTAGCAATGAAGCTATCTGGCATCTGCGCCCCTATCAATCTGGATTTAATACTACAGAAGGACAACTGTTTATTCCCACTACTGCATCATCCGCCAGACCAGGTTACGGCCTCTCCCAGCATCTGTTAAATGATTTTGAAAATGGTGATAAGAGGCGCTTAAATGATAAATGGGTCAAAAGTAAAGTTGTTGGTGGTCAAACATTTTATTATCCCAATAAATATAAATTAAGAATGGACAACAATACAAACCCTTTAGAATACTATGTAATTCTTAGGGTAGGTGAGCAATACCTGATAAGAGCGGAGGCGCGGATTGCATTAAACCAAATCTCACAAGCCCTTGAAGATATCAATAGAATAAGAGGGCGGGCGGGATTACCTGCGGTTGAAGCTTCTTTAGCGAGTGAAGCCGCTGCCTATCTGAACAGGGAAAGAAGATCAGAGTTATTCTGTGAATGGGGTAATCGTTGGTTCGATTTAAAAAGGACGGAGAAGATAGATGAAGGTATAGGAATGAGAAAGGATGGCTACAGACAAATTACGGAAGGATTGTTTCCAATTCCCCTGAGGGAATTGGTCCTTAATAGCAGACTGACTCAAAATAAGGGCTACTAAAGGCGACAAGTAATCACATTTTGAATTAATAAGTAAAATAGATGCCTACATACCAAACAAAACGAATACTGGTTCTTATTTTCTTAGTCTCCCTGTTCTTTAAGTTAGAGGGGCAGGGTTCTGGAATCCGCCCGTTAGAAAAAGGAAAAGAAATACCAGAAATTTCAGTAGAAGTGTCAACTGGAGCAACGATTGAAAAAAAAGAAAAACTTTCTTTGAAGGATATAAGAGCCCAATTAATATTACTGGATTATTGGGGTGTCGATTGCCTGTCTTGCATTGCTTCCATGCCTTTTTTAGTGAAACTAGCGGAAGTCTTTAAGGAAGACGTAGCAATTTTTTTGGTCACTGAGAATACACCAAATGAAATACGGGCGCTCTGGCAAAAATTTGAGAATGGTACCAAGTCAAAGAAATGGGTGGAAGCAGGAAAGAAAATGAATTTTATTACGGGGGATTCTGTGATCAATAAACTCTTTCCCTATATAGGTAAGCCAACCTACGTATGGCTGGATAAGGGGCGAAAATATAAATTAATGACTTCATCGACGGAAGTAACGGAAAAGAACATCCAAGACTTCATAAATGACTCGTTAACGGCAGTTAATGAAAAATCATACACAAACTTAAATTACAAAGAACCGCTGGAGTGGATAAATAAATTGGGAAGAGATGCAATAGAAAATTACTCACTTATCTTCCCCTCCTCACCTAAAATGTCAAATCAATTTTTCTCTAAGATTATCACTGATTCACTCACCCAGCTCCCGATTGGTATTAGCTGTTTTAATCGCACATTCACCGAGCTTGTAAGTCTGGCATTTAGGGAATGGAAACCTAAGATACCATTTTCAAAAGTTAATCAACAAATTCCTTTAAGCAGATTTGTATTCAACGTAACGGATAGTGCAGTGTTTTACCCACCCAATGAAATGGATAGTAGAACTAAATGGAGGTACAATAATGAATTCGCCTATGCCTTAAAGTCTCGCCCAACTCGGTTAGATAAAATATTAGATCAAATGATTCTGGATATTGAAAATTTCTTTCAAGTCAACCTAAAAATAGAGGAGCGGCCTGTCAGTGCTTTCGTTTTAAAAATGGATTCGACCATCAAACCTCCGGTTTGCAAGGCTGAATTTACTAATCCCGCTGATCTGTTTGATAAAAAAACTGAAACACTTATTCTCTGTAATATGAATTTGAATAGCTCATTAATCGGAAACTATATAAGACCCTTTCTTGCTGAAAATTTTGTAGATAGACCGTTAATTAATGAAATAAGTTCAGAAAAGACAATTTGCTTAAAAATTAAGTGGAAGGAAAAAATGAAAAGCAATGCTCTCCTGGACGTAAAGAAAAGCCTGGCCAAATATGGGATTTTTCTGGAGGAAGAAGTTAGAAATATTGAGATGTTAGTTGTTGATGAAAAAAAGAAGTAAGGTTATACCAGGAATCCCTTACTTCTTTAGAAATATGTTAAGAGCCAGGAGCAGAATTTTACTGGCTTGTCCTGTATTGGTCCAATGCCACGTAGGGTCTTCGTGTTGTTCCTCCTACATCATTTAGTGCTCCAGTTCCAGAGTTTACATAAATTGGGTCTATCCCTATTACACATTTGAACTCCTCTTCTTCGGTTTCGCATCTTATTTCCGGGGGTGTTTCAGAAGGCGTGAGCGACATAATTGTTACCTCGCTGTTTAAAAACTCATCTTTATCGCCGTGCCCCGTATTAATTTCATACCAATACAGTGAAGTGCTTTTGTTTTTTTGCGGTTTTTGTGCAGAATTTTGCACAAACGCACTAAGTCCAATTATTCCGGCAATTAGCAATAATGCCATCGATAATACATGAATTCTTTTCATAAAAAAGTTTTTAAGTAAAGAAAAATAGATACCTGTATTGTTCGGCCAAACAATAATTTTATTCCGTTGAAAGGAAATTCTTTTTTTATTATTCTTTCCTGGTTGGGTGTCGGGGAAGTACTCTGCTGCAGGATGCGGATTACTTTAATGAAATGGTAACACAAAGCTAATTTGTAATCGTTATCGGTCACGGATATTTTCTAACGTCCTGCCTTTTTCGTAAGTAGCTGTTTGATAAATATTTATTGGCATAAAGCATCTAAAAAGTTATCAATTCTTGCCAGAGCGGCTGCTTTCTTGGTACACCATTTTGTACTGGCCTGGGGTTAATTGACAAAAATGCTTAAAAATACGAACAAAGTTTCCCTTCCCCTTACCATATCCTAGATCGTTAGCTATATCTTTTATTTTTTTGTTGCTCTCCAGTAGCTCCCGCGTTACGGTGTAATGCATTCGATAAAATTGCCAGTACTGATAAGGTGGCAAACCATATACCTGCTTAAATAGTTTCCTGAGGCCGCTTTCACTTTGATTAATACTTGCGGCGAACGCTTTTATATCAGGCATGTGGTAAGTCTGATGTAGAATAATGATATGCAGTTGGGTGAGCTGATGCATCAACAGTTCGTCTATCCCGAAACCTCTTTCTGCTATCTTAAAGATATAATACAACGTCATGGATATAGTATCGGGAGAACTGGGTCGATGCCTCTTTGAACCTGCCGCTAGCAGCGCATCCACTAGAATATTTAGCTGGCTGTTAAAGCCCATAGGTGTAACAGAGTATATCGTGGGGGAAACGCCTAATGGTGATGTAAGAAACCTGTCTATACTCGGTAGGTCTTTGTAAAGCTTTGCCGTTTTTGCTATATCAATATCCATGGCCATGCAACGGTAGCGTTTACCTTTACGAAAATATACCACCGCATCTAACACGTTTAATTGAATGATATTAAAGCAGCCGGCAGGTAGATTTACATTTCCCAAACCAGTAAAAAAACAGTTGACCTCCTGGTTGAGGGAAGTAAGAAGGAAGCAAAACGGGCGCTCACGGGATATAGTCAGGCTTACATCTTTCTCGCAGTCCAGTACCCAGTATCCAACCGTACCTTCAGCTACCCTTAACACCTGGTAAAGCAAATTACCAAACCATTCCTCCGCAGACAGTACGATACTGCGAGGGATCAATAGGTCTCGCATAGATTGCGGCGCGAGACGCTTTAATGTAACCCTTTTTATCCCGTCCTTTATTACAATTTTTTCCATAATGGTTAGTTTGATACCGGTTTTGATAGGCAATACATGCCCGGTTACGGGCAAAGAATTACTATCCCCCTTGCAGGCGATTTTTTTACCACACCACATTGTCGACGAAAATGGATACAGGCAGCATCGGCTCTAGGATGCCAAAATGATCAACTATAAAATTAATTCTTACAATCAATTACTAATCTTGCGAAAAAGCAAGAAATCTGAAAATAATCTTGTGAAAAAGCAAGATGTAAAAGGTTATTCTAATTTCACACCGAACAATCATAGTATTGTCTTTAAAATTGTGATCCGAAGAACGCAAGCGGTGTCTTTGTAATATTCCAACCAAAAGATTGTCCGCCAGGTCCTACGGCAAATTATGTAATTACAAACTTCTAAATCTCCGCTAATCCGATAGTTCACATCGCGAAAACGCCCTTCTACATCGCGAGAAGGTTAATTCACATCGCGAAACGTCGCAATGATGCCTTTGAATCAAAAGTTTTCCACATCCGTTTTGAGACTTTTAGGTAATAGGTACCTATTTCGACTAGAGTGCAGGATGAATGCCAAAACTATCCCGTTGCTATAAATTCACATCGTGAAAAGGGCAATTCACATCGTGGTACACAGGATTCACATAAATAACTTGTCACGATTGTTCATTGTTTAGATGTTTGGATGGTAAAAAGTTGCTGTACACAACCATTCAATCATTCAAAAAAAAATCAACATGAGATTATCTGAAAAGGTGTTTCACAAAGCCGTAACGGTTGCAGAATTAAGCGACAAATACATGCTTACATCAACTATCCTTGGACTGGCGTTAAGTGTTCCATCCTGCATGGGGCCTTCACCTCTACCGCCCACAAGAGGCTAATACCCTCCCCACGATAAGTTGCAAAGGAATCTTAGTGGATTCCTTTTTTAATAAGTGCCAATAATATACGCTCAACAAAATTACGCTTATGCTACACCGAGAATATAGGCGTCAACGCCGTGCATTGTTAAAAATCAATCCTGCAAAGCCTGATATTGTAAGGAATAAATTGTTATACACTCAATTTGTACTGGTGAGCGCGGGATTAAAAAACTACTTGCCAGAAATCCCTTATAATCAACATGAACAGTTGTTCCAACAAATGCTATTGCATCAACAACTCTCAATCCTGGAACAACACTATAATGATTTGGACCATTGCATCGTATACGAAAACCTAACCGGTGAACACCTGAAATTGTTGAAAAACGGCGCTATTATTTCCACTTTCCATACAGGCTCATATAGGGCGGTAAATGTTTTCTTAATCAAACAAAAAATACCTTTTGTCCTGATAGTGAACGATAAGATGTTCAAAGAGCAGTATTCTCAACTAATCGAAATATTTACCAAGCAAAACAATAATAAGTATGACCCAAAGGAGTTCTCTATTATTAATGCTGAAGCTCCGGGCGGATTAATGCAGATGCTACGTGAGTTGCGAAATGGTAGGACATTGGTGATTTATGCGGATGGGAATACTGGCAGTGGTAGTAATAATGCCGCCAATAAGAATTGTCATAGTCTGCCTTTTTTAGGTAAACATATTTACGCTCGGACTGGCATCGCATTTTTAGCGCTGGCTACGGGTAGACCGATATTACCTGTTCTTTCCTACAGGAAGACCATTAATGATATACGTCTTAAGTTTTTTGACCCTTTGCATACAGGGAGTACAGTAAAGGGCGCGGATAAAAAAATACTTTCGACGCGGATAACCCATCACCTATTTGATTTATTGGCCTCAATAGTACAATTGTACCCGGAGCAATGGGAAAGTTGGTTTTATTTACATAATATGGCAAATATTGTATTTCCAAACGTCCGGAAATACGAGGAAAGCCCAAATAGAATGTCTCGAAAGGGTGAACTGCGATTTAATGAAGAGGATTTTGGTATTTTTAACGCAGGCGATAATCACTATTTGTTTAATAAAGCTCAGTATACCGCGTACCCCATTGACAGAGCACTTTATAAAAAACTGTATACCGCGCGTTTAGGTATCGTTAAGAAAAAGGAATTTAATCATCACATCATGAGTGAGCTTTTAGAAAACAAGGTTTTTCTGTTAAAAAGGTAACGCATGATATAATTAAAGGACTATGACTGTAGCAGCACAAAAACGTGGGGATAGGCTTATTGTATACAGCGTTCACATAGTAGCGTGGATATTATTTGCTGGACTAATGTATGCCACCCGTCGCTTGATGGTACCCACCGTGTCTATGATAGAAACAGTGGCTTCAACCATACCATATATCCTAACATTTTATGTCAGCGTAATTTGTTACCGTCTGTTAAACCCGCAAAGACTGGGCTTGGGAATACTGGTTTTCATGCTAGCGTTTATTATTCTTTCAGGTATTGCCTATCTATACTATTACTGGCTTACGCCAATGAGTGGAGTGGTCTTATATACTACAGAAGATATCGGGCATTTCTTATCACAGGCAATATGGGGCTTTATATACATGTTTGGTTCAGCCACAATTTATCACATAGTTCCGATTATGATAAAAAGGGAACGTCAACTAAGAGTATCCGAAAATGAAAAATTACAACAACAACTTGAAATTTCTAATCTACGGGAACAAGAGTTAAAAACGCAAAAGGAAAAGCTGCAGTTTGAAAATGCTTTTATAAGAGCCCAGATCAACCCTCATTTCCTGCACAACGCACTGAACAGTTTTATTGCCGATGCCAACGAGTACTCTCCCTCCTTATCACGTAATATACATGATCTGGCAGAGATCTTAAGATACGCTATGAATAGTGCGGACTTTGCCAATGATAAGGTACCTATTGCGAAAGAGATTGAAATGTTACAGATGCTGTTAAATATTCATCATATGCGATATCCGGATGAATATCCTATCCATCTGAACATTGATGGGAAACCAGGGCTGCATTTGGTTCCCCCAATGGTTTTATTGACCCTTGTAGAAAACGCCTTAAAATATGGCGAGTTAGATGATCCTGATAATGCCGTTAAAATTGACCTGGTACTACGAGAGGGCTTTTTCAAGTTTACATGCAGTAATGCAAAAATTGAATTGGAAAAACAAAACAAAGCGCATACATCTAGTTATATCGGGTTGAATAATGTGCAGTATCGCCTGGATCAATCTTTTAAAAACCGGCATACGTTTAATATTGAAGAAACAGACACGCATTTTACAGTTCGACTGACCATTCTTGAGCCGATGTAATGAATGGGTAACCATAAAACCATAACCATGATTAAATGCATAGCAATTGATGACGAAGCGGCATCCCTTTCAATATTGAGACAATATATTGAACAGATTCCACAGCTTGCGCTCATTGGAAAAACCACAAAACCAAGGGAAGGGCTGGATATGATTATGAACCTTCACCCCGATGTCGTATTCCTGGATATTGAGATGCGGCAGATGAGCGGCATGGAGGTTGCTCGAAAAGTAGCCGGCACAACCAAGATAATATTCTGCACCGCCCACCCAGAATTTGCTGTGGAGAGTTATGAATTAGAAGCAGTGGATTATCTCCAGAAACCGATTGAATTTGACCGGTTCGAGATGGCAATTAAAAAACTGGCTGTGCAACTATCGATACCTTTTACCACTCACGGGAACCCCAGGCGCGGTTACCAGTTCATTCGCATAGAGAGAGGTAAAATGGTAAAAATCAATTACGTTGATATTGATTTCGTAAAGGCGGCGGGCAATTACACGGAAATATATTGCGGCCCCAAAAAATACACAGCATACTACGTCCTCAAAGACGTTGAACTTTTTTTGCCCAAAGAGATGTTTTGCAGGGTGCATCGATCTTATATTATCCCCCTGGATAAAATTTCTCAGATCTATGGCAGGGAAATTTCACTGGCAACGGCTAAAGAACGTATACCGATTAGTGATCAATACCGTGAAGCATTCATGCTGGCCATTCGAGGTAGTGATAAATGACGACAAAATTATTAATACATATTGTTTATGATTAAAGTTATTGCTATTGACGATGAGCCTGCTGGTATCGAAGTGCTCACTCGTTATATTACCGCCTATGCCGAACTGGAACTCTGTGCAACGACGACAGATCCCATCAAGGGGGTTGAATTAATCAGGCGGTATAAGCCGCATATTTCTTTTGTAGATATTAATATGGACGGGATTGATGGATTTGGAGTAGCTGAAGCTGTAAAGGAGATAACGACGGTAGTTTTTTGTTCAGCCAATAGCTACGAAGAGGCATCAAAATGGTATCCGATCAATCAGGATTTATATCTAAGGAAAATATTTAACCAGAAGGATTTTGAAAAGTGCATCACAACAGTTACTGGCTTGCTTTCTTTGCCCTTCCTCGGAACCAAAATCTAGAATAGCTGTATCTGTGCGTATAAAAATATCCTAAAGCCATGATAAACTTTGTTCGTCAAATTCAATCCATTGTTCCGCTGCCACCGGAACTCGTGGAATTTTTCTATGCCAGGCTCACTATCAAAAAGGTGGAGCGAAGACAACATCTATTATGGGATGAACAAGTTTGTGACTATATCTATTTTGTAAATAGGGGGTTATTGCGATCTTATGCCGAGAGCGGTGAAGTTGAAGTGACAAATTGGTTCATGAAAGAAAACGATATTTTTACTGTTCCTTTCAGTTTTTATCACCGGGTTCCGTCCTTTGAAAGAGTACAGGCAATTGAAGAAAGCGAACTGGTTTGTCTTTATTATCAGGATATTCAAACTATCTACCGGGATTTTCCATTCTTTAATTTAGCGGGTAGATTAGTTACTGAACAATACATAGCAGCTTTGTCCAGGTATAACTATATTTCGCGTCTCAGACCTTCTGAGATTCGTTATCACCATTTTGTAAAGGACTTCCCGGATCTTTTGGGGCGTGTGCCGGATAAAGACATCGCGTCCTTTCTAGGCATGTCAGATACCCATTTCAGCCGTGTAAAAAGTAGAAGAAGTTAAACAAATACTGACGCATCTGGCTGGTGGTTCGACTAACAATTGGAGTATACATATACGTTGCATTTCTACGTCACTTATTGACCCTAATCAAGTTTTGTCAAAAGACCTGCCAAAAGCCCCCAACTTCTTTTATTTTCTGTTAGTCAATCTTGATATATAACAAGATGATTCTTTAAAATCTTGCGAATTATCAACTTCGTTGTTGGTATTCCATCTTATTTTTGTCCCTCAGCCCCAAGCCTTCAAAGAGTGTTGCGCAGAATTTGTTGTGTCCATCTAAGAATTCGATAGTGCCACATGGCATGTAGTATTTCGTATTGCCATTCTTAACGATAAATGCACAACCATGCAACCATTTTATACACTGCTGAAGGAACAGATGGAAGAAGAATTACGCGTTATTGAAACCAACTTAGCCGTACAGGAGTATGCCGCAGCTGCGATCCGGATTATTCAAAAATACGTCGAAGAGCTAAAACAGTTTCAGGAGGATCATGCATTTGAAACCATTGCAGAAGAAATTGAGTTTTTCAAGTACCAGGCACCGGAAGTTTATGCGAAGTTGATCTATTATCGAAAGTTGTACCAAATCCACACTCAAAATGCCTCAGCCAATATAGCCATGCAAAAGAAGCAACTACGCCGTGAACACAAAAAGATCGGGTATTTCTATTGTGCCAATGTCGAACTGCTCTCCTATTATGCAACAGGTATGCAAGAAAGAGATGAGTTATTATTTACCAGAAAGCTCCAGGATATCTTACACCTGAACGACGACTACGCATTTATGATTGATACAAGAATATGTCCGCTTGCAACTTATAAAATTGCTAAAATGAAAGCCTACCGAAGACTGGAAAATGACATACTGGCAATCCTGAAAGGGTTGAAACTGCAAGTACCAACACTTGGGACGACCATGCCTCCCGCTGAGTTACAATGGACCGCATCAAAAATTGCCATTACAGAATTGATCTACGGGTTGTATGCTACAAGTGTTTTCAATAGTGGCCAGGCGCGGTTAAAGGAAATTGTAGCGGGCTTTGAACAATATTTCAAGATCGATCTGAACGACTATAAAAGTATTTACCAGGATATGAAAATGCGTAAGAAAAGTCGCACCAGTTTTTTAAGCGAGTTACGGACCAAGTTAGAAGCAAAAATGGATGATGAAGAACAGTGAATCATACCCACTATATTTTTTAACCTTAAATTTATTTTATGCAGTATTCATTTTTTTTAGCCGTTATTTTTATGATTTCTACAGTATTACTGGGTTGCAACAATAAAAATAAGCAGTCGCTTTCTGTTGAAATCACGGGTGCCTATGCTGCCGAACGACAAGGTGTCGAAACACATGCTTTTTCCGATAAGGTACTTGGTAACTTTTTTATCCGCGACACCATATTCATTAAGCAAATAGCGACTGGATATGAAATAAGCAATCGTCGGTGGCGCAAAACTGATTATGATACAATGGGTTGGCGAAGGATTTATGAGAATGCTATTAAAACCCATACGGCTACTTTTGACAAAACAGATAGTGCGCTGCGCTCTGAGTTGTCTCTTTATCCGCCAATGTACCTGGACCTGGAGAATAAACAATTATACCGCAGTTCAAAGCGAAATAATCCTTATGTGAAAGTCCCCAACTAATGCATTACCGCTGGCAGGTTCGTTACCCTGCAACCACTGTTAACTGATTATTGGTTACGCTCATTTCTTTTGGCAGCTTTCATAGCGGTCTGTTTGTCGGAAAATAGCGTTCAGTTGTTGCCATTAGAATATTTTCCTTAACTTTAGCGTGCTTTTTTGGCAAGCCTGCTCGTTCGTGCAAAGATTTTATCAGCCAATTAATTGTTTAATAATGCAAACCTGCCTGCTTATTATCTAAACAAGATTACGAACGCAAATACTCCGGATAATAAAGTAGGTCTAAAACAGGAATGTATTATGAAACCTATTGAGTATTTAAAACTTCAAGCAAAAAATCTTCACAAAGATTTCAAAACCCAAACTTCTTCATTCGACCCCAAATTGCGTCGTAATGTGTACAGGTATGTCCCGAGGTATTTTAAGATCGACCTGCTCGTTGATGACTTCAACATCAACGAAGAAAGATTCACGCTGATGAATGCTCAGCACATCATCGCGAAATTATGCGGAATGGATAAATGGACGGACTTCTCACAAGCTTCGCCCGCTAAAATTGAGCTGTCGCTTAAACTGTATAATAACATGGACCGGGTTGAAGTACGGGATTGGAATGAATATGTATCAAATATTGAAACCGAAAATGACGTAGAGCTCGATGATGAATTTAAATTGCAGATCTTTACAGAAGTTTTCCTGGAAGGGGAACAAGATGTTTTCTACGACGATTACAGGTTGTTGAAAGACGAAGAAGCAGAAATTGAGTGGGAACAAAATGATCGCCTTTCAAGTATTGCTAATGAAAAAATCGCTTCACTCACTCTCGATAATGAAAACAGAGAAAAGTTCATTGAAGCGGCAAATCAGTCATTCGAGCGCGTCTTTTTGGATATCGAACCTGAAAACCCTGCATTGACCCGTTCGTTGTGGGATGCAGAAAAATTCATTGATGAAGTAATTTTGGCTCCCGGTAAGTTGCCGATTGATCACGATTATGCACTCTCCCTAATTGAATCTTTCATGGTTGGCCATGTAATAGAACTTGCCGTTGAAGCTGACGAGCAAATTGAACAGCTTAAAAACATGAAGTAGTTTCAGACGCCGCGTCTTACAGGCGCCGGATGGATTTGACCACATTAAATTATTCAAACTTAAAACGTTGAAGTAGGGGCAAGAGAATAATATTGGTCGTGTATCTACCATGATTTAAGATGGTCAATGACGCTGACATATCCACTAATGCAGTACGGCTGTCGGGTTCTTAACGCTTTTAAATACTACCATTTAGCAAACGAAGGCCTTTGGATGGTACATGCATGCATTGGGGACAAAGCAGGAGTTATTTACCCCTTTGTACTAAATGAGGAAACGGGGCTATCGGATACAAAACAAGCATCAACTGTAGTTCCTGCTGTTCGTTGCAATTCCGGCGCAACGCCGTACGACTAAGCCTCACCGGGATTTTCACTTCCATCAGGCAGCCCATAAACTAGCTGCTGCTGATCATTCGGGACTTTTTGTAACTTGCCAACTGGTGTTTTTCATAGGTTAGCAAAGTCCCGGGTATTCTTATCCGGGACGTTTTTTTACAACAGTTCAAAGCAGTGGCGTTTCAATTGGCATGATCGCTTGGAAGATTTTAATGTGTGCGGGGAAACTTACTTTTAAACGCTGTCCGGCCCTCCCGTATAGCTAGTGGAGACTTCCGGACGTTTGAGCGTGACGAGGAATTGTATCTTTATGAATCTATGGAAGAAATGTGGTGGGACTATCCCACAAACGATGACCTTTTATTTAACCAGGGCGAATATTGATCATACACAAGACCTCGAAAAAACTATATGGCAAAAACGAAACATACTATTCCGGCTAAACCCTGTTATTCCCACATCGGCGGACGTTTAGGAACCTTATTGATGGAGCAGTTCATTCAAAAAGGTTGGATAAAGAAGAAGGAAGAATCTGACAGAAATTTTTATATCACGCCTAAAGGTGTAACCGCCTTCACAGATCTGGGTATCGACCTTAGTCAGATACCAATAGAAGATCTGAAATAACCTCCTCTGCGCCAGGCGCCGGCAGAGGCAACAGCTGCTATAAAAATGCGGATATTCGCTTATGACAAATGTCAAAAGTATCTCCATAATCTAATCCTCCAACAGCAGTCGGGCAGGAAATATCCTTTGCTGTGCCGTCAAATCAAGCGAAATCCTTCACTTCGGTGAATTAATTTATTATGCAAAATCTTGTTTATATGCTTACAATATTGCATATTTAATGACTATTATCTGCGTTATGCGACAATGGTTAGAGGTTATTTCCTGTATTAAAACAGAAGATTTCCCCTGTTGATACCGGATTTTTCCTCTGGTCTGATCTAAGAGAAAACCATTGCTTTGGAAATCGAACAATAGCGTTGATGACGTCATGTAGGCTTGTTTTCCTTCTGGAAGTGCTATGCTGCATGTAGGATATTGTAAACCCGAACTAATTGATAAAGATTTTTACCAAACTGCTAACCAGCTTACTGCTATGTATTTACATTAGTACAAAGCTGCATGCGCAGGATGTATCCTCCCCGGATATCAGCACAGCATTGGTTTCTGGTAAATACCTTTCCTCGATCAATAAAACAGCGGGCAAATTAGAATCTAGCCTGGATAAGAAAACAGATAAGCTGCTACGCAAATTGCAACAACAGGAAAATCGCATTTACAAAAAACTACAAAAGACAGATAGCACCAAAGCCAAACAGTTTTTAGAACAAAACGAAGCGCAGTATAAAAAACTGGAACAGGGCATCCAGAAACTATCAAAAAAAGGTAATACCTATATCCCATCTTTAGATACACTGACCAGCAGCTTAAAATTCCTGCAAGACAATCCTGAACTACTCAAACTAAAAGACAATGCCGACGGGCTGACCGGTGCTTTAGATAAAATACAGGGCCTGCAGCAACAATTCAACAAAGCCGAACTGGTAAAGAAATTCCTGAAGGAAAGAAAACAGACCCTTGGCAGCCAGCTTCAAAACTTAGGTTTACTCAAAGAGCTCAAACAACTAAACAAACAGGTATACTACTACCAGGCCCAGGTAAACGAATACAAAGAAATACTGAAGGATCATAAAAAGATAGAAAGGAAAGCCGTAGAGCAACTAAGCCAGACCAAACTGTTCAAGGATTTTATGCAAAAGAACAGCCAGCTGGCATCCTTGTTCAGGCTACCGGGCAATAACCCCACGGACCCGGCCGCACTCAATGCCTCCCTGGCCGGACTGCAGACAAGAGCCCAGGTAAACAACCTGTTACAGCAACAACTATCGGCCCCCGGAGCGATGGACCAGTTCCGCAGTAATATGCAGGATGCCCAGTCACAAATAACCAACCTGAGAAACCGGATCGGCAACCAGGTGGGTAATACCGGCGGCTCGGACATCGACATGCCGGAAGGCTTTAAACACAATAGTCAAAAGACAAAAACCTTCAAGGACAGGATAGAGTACAATACGGACTTCCAGAGCCAGCGAAGCAATGGTTATTTCCCCACAACAAGCGATATCGGCTTATCAGCCGGCTATAAGATCAATGACAAGAGTGTAATTGGTATAGGAGCGAGCTACAAGATAGGCTGGGGTCAGAATATCCAAAACATCAGGATCACCCACCAGGGTATTGGTTTAAGAAGCTTTGTGGACTGGAAGATCAAGGGCGGCTTCTGGTTAACGGGTGGTTATGAACAGAACTACCGCAACGAGTTCAATAATATCGCCGCTTTAAAAGGCCTGAATGCCTGGCAACAGAGCGGCCTGATCGGCCTTAGCAAACAAATCAATTTAAGATCAAAAATATTCAAAAAGACCTCCGTGAAGTTATTATGGGATTTTCTGAGTTACCAACAGGTACCGAGGACACAACCTGTATTGTTCAGGGTGGGGTATGGACTATAATAAAAAACAAACCGGCTTTCTCATATCTGGCATTGATGGTGAGACAGTTATTATAAGTTTTACGAAAAAGATAATTATGCAAAAGATGAAGAACAGCAGTTATAAATACTATTTGTTGTTGTGTTGTATGCTCGTTCATTTCGGTCATATTGTAAGCGCACAGGAAGGACCTTCACCGGGAGGAGGCTCAGGGCTTCCTGTTTTTGCCAATCCCTCGATCGCTTCATTTGGTGATAATTCTATGTTATCCGTGGGCCGTTATACGGGAGCACCCAATATTTCTATACCGGTTACGTCGGTTTCATATAGAAATGTAACCATTCCTGTAACATTAAACTATACTTCGGGCAAAGGTGTAAAACCGGATGTTTTCCCTGGGATTGTAGGGAACGGCTGGGACATCAGCCTGGGCGGGGAAATTACAAAAATTGAAAACTCGCTATCCTCGGAATCTTACTTATCCATTGTTGGTGCAGGTACACCCATTCCTATTGACAATGATTTTTTAAATGACGGGGACTGGTCTGGTTCATTGAAAATGGAGACCTTAATAAAAGATATGACCACGCTTGTTTCCAGTAAAGATGTGAATGACAGGTATGCGTTTTCGTTTTTAGGCAGGTCAGGTGTGATATATAAAGATCCTTTGGGGAACTTTAAAATTAAGACCAGCGACGGGGAAGAATTAAAAGTAACAGGCGGACCAATGACCTCTTATATTCCGAACATGATCCCATTTGAAGCGCAGGATACTTCGCTCCAGGGGCAATATTCTTTAGTAAGCGGAGGGCCTGATCCTGGGAATAATATTTATATAGCCAAGTTTGTCTATTGGTTTGTCATTGTGGATTCCCGCGGGGTAAAATATGAGTTTGGTGGAACGCCAAATTCCATAGATTTTGTAAGGCCGGGACTACAGCCGACAAAGAGCGATGCAGGACAATATTTGACATCAGCAAAAAAGTGGATGCTAACAAAAGTTACATTTCCTCAGGGCGATAGCATCTTGTTAAATTATGAACGGAGAAAGTTTTTTATCACCAGCCAGATCGAACAGAAATTCAGGTATTACTATATTGACGGTACATTAGATCCGCTGGACCTGAGTATGCCCCAACCGGCGGTTAGTATATCCAGTACACTTACCAATCCATGTTACCTTAAGGAGATAATTACGCCTATACAAAAAGTCAGTTTTAAATGGAGTAATTCAAAAAACCAGTTGCAGTATAAATTTAATATACCTAATCCGCCATCAGGAACCGAAGAGATAACCTTAAATGATTCCATTGAACTAAATCACCTGGCAAGCTCTATCTATTTTTGTAAATATCCTTCCATATGGAATGCCTCTCTTAAAGACAGGTCGCCGGATAAGCTGGATTCTGTCATTGTTTATGATATAGAGAACCAGGTTAATCAGACAGTTTGTTTTAACTATACCAATGATACTACTACAAGGTTAAAGTTATTAAAGTTGGATATATATGGCCGGAACTTTTTGGATACCGTTCACTATAAATTCGGTTATAACAGCAAAACTTTGCCGTCATACCTTAGTATGCAGTCGGATCATTTTGGTTACTACAATGGTACTTCTATCTTTCCCTTTTCATTGGATACCGGCACTTACATCAGTTATTTCTCTAACCCCGTAAACAGGGCACTGTACACGCAGTCCAGGGAACCGGACCCGGATTTTGCGGATGCTGAAATCCTGGAAAAAATAACATTGCCTACAGGCGGGTATGTTAAGTATACCTATGAACCTAATAGTTATGGCGGGTATACCACCCATTGGCCTAATACATATATCGGTGATACACTCACAAAAATAACCGGAGGACTCCGGGTGAAAAAAATTGAACGATATGCTGATGACAGTACCCTGGCAGATAAGAAGAGTTTCATTTATCAAAAGAATTTTATCAGCGGTGGTACCCGTTCCAGTGGGGTACTTTCTCACAGACCGGTATATTATGAGGAGTATTATGGGGATGTAAAAGATACGATGCGTAACAATGCATTACACAGCTATGATAAAAATGACGTTGTTTATAAATACTGGAGTACGAGTAGTATCAACCCGATGGATTATTATCACGGTGACTTTATTACTTATTCCGAAGTGACGGAGCAAAACGGTGATCATGGAGGATTTACCACTTATAAATTCAGCAACTATGATAACGGGTATCTTGATCTTCCGGTTGAGAACCAGATCATGGATGACCGGCAGGTATCACAGGTTTGGAAAAATGACGAGGAAAATAACCTGGCACTCGAACGTGGGAAAGTATTACAACAAGCGGTTTATGACAGCGCAGGCAATATACTGGCAAAAACCATTCATGAATACAACGACGATCCCAGCCGGTTTTTAGATCATAGCAGGGCAATGATACTGCGTAGTAATCCCAACTATGCCATCCGCACACCGTCTATCCGTTATGTAGCGAAACTGATCTATAATTACCATCACTATTTAAAAAAGACTACCCAGATTATGTATGACGGGGCAGATTCATCTGTTACCACTCAACTATATGCCTATACGCCGCAAAAGCTATTAATGGCACATACCTCTTATAATAGTTTGGGCGATACGATTGTCAAAAGATATACCTATCCTACCGATTCTACGGGTGTAGCAGTATATGATAGCATGGTGGCCCAGCATTATATTTCACCTGTGCTGAGTGAAAAAAGACTGGTTAACGACGAGCTTACCAATACGGCAAAAACAAGTTACCAGTCCATTACAGGCAAACTGCATATGCCGGCATCAACCACCACCAGTTTATATGACGATGCTACGGGCGAGACAACACGGTTTACTGTTTATGACCCTACCGGTAACATTTTAGAAGCGGAGAAAGAAGATGGGATAAAACAGGTTTATCTCTGGGGGTATAAAGGACAGTACCCGGTAGCGCAGGTGCTGGGAAGCAGTTGGGATACGGTTAAAAGCGTAGTGGATACCGGCCTGTTAAACAACGGCACTCCTGCCCAGATCAAAACCCAGTTGGATAACCTGAGGGGCTATTTTTCTGGTAACCCGATGGTTTCGGTAACTACCTATACTTATCGTAACGGCATTGGCATAGCCAGCCAAACTGATGGCAACGGTCGAACCCTGTATTACGACTATGATAATTTTAACCGCCTGAGCCTGGTAAGGGATGAAAACGGCGCGATCATAAAAAAAATATGTTACAACTATGCAGGCCAGGAGGAAGATTGTACGGCTGCCTGCGCGGGTACGACCCCGTTATGGGTCAATACAGACAGTGTAGGACTTTGTGAAATGGACGGTATTTATAAAACCGGGTTTTTGCTGCAGCAACAGCGTGATATCAATATTTGCAGCCCAACATTTGGTCAGCTGCAAACCAACCGTATCCTCGATCCCTATAGTTGCAAACCGGACAGGATATATGCCAAACTGTATTATGAGAACCTGAACTATGGTCCGATGGCGACATTCGGCGACGTGGTGGTACGTTTCTATCTTGATTCGGCGGGTACTATACCGTACAGCGTTGTTAATCTACCACTCAATTATGAGATCATGTCTTCACCACCGCCCTGTGACTTTCCTATCCCGGCTATTGATCTGCCCCGGATGGTCAGCGGAAGCAGTTATATCCTGGCAACACAAACGGTATTAGCTACCATGGTAAATGATAACTGCGGATGGGTATTGATACCACCGGAAAACTGTCCTTCCTGTCCGCCGGAAGAAGGTACCTGGGTGGAGATATGCGAGAGTGTGCCCTGCCAAAGCGGGTATGCCTTATTACCAGGTACAGGTTATATCATCATTAATTAAACGAGCATGAAAAAAATAATTATACAGGCATTTTTGATGATGCTGGTAACAACAGCCGTAGCGCAAACAGGATCTGATACTTTGGCATTAACGCCGGCAGAATCGGCTGTTAAACAAAGTTTACAGTTAAATAATGTACAGGCGGGCGCTTTCTTTTTACTGGAGCGGGCCAGAGATTCGAGTTTTAAAAAAATGATCATAGAAAACACGGGTGCCGGCATTGATCTGCCTGCAAAAATTCATGGCCTAAATGATGAGCATTATACAAAGGTTGCTGCCATTTTAACCAACAGCCAGTATACTTTATACCGCAAGCTGGAGGAAGCAAAAAGAAAAAAAATGATAACAGCTTTTGAAAAAAGAGAAACCAACAACAGCCAACATCCATAAACGGAGTATCATGAGATTAATACATAATAATAAGCCTTTACTGCTGACAGGCGTATTCTCGGCGTTAACGCTGGCTTGTTTTGCCCAACCCAGGCAACTGCCTTCCGCATACCCGGTGAACAAACCGCTTAACTATATCCGCACCTGGGATGTGATGAAACCCGTTATCAACCCGGACTCACTGACCATGGCTACCCTGGTAAAAGATGCCAGGGTTACTACCCAGTATGTTGACGGGTTGGGCAGACCGTTACAAACGGTGGTAAAACAAGGTTCATTGGTAACCAATCCCGCTGATCCGGCAGCAAGTGCTGCGGCAACGGATATGATTGATATGGTCGTATATGATGAGTATGGGAGGCAGGCGCACAAATACCTCTCCACGCCGGCTGGTGAAACGGCCCTTACGACGGTGCTGAACAATGGCCTTTTTAAAAGAGATCCTTTTCAGCAGCAACAGGCTTTTTATAATACGCATTTAACGGGGCAGCCAGGGGAAGTAACCGGCAGTAATACCAACTGGGCATACAGCCAGACCAACTTCGAGGCTTCTCCATTAAACCGTCCATTGGAAAGCTTTGCTCCCGGGGTTAGCTGGGTGGGTTCAGAAACTAATAACCCTGGTGATAACCGGTCGGTAAAAATCAAAAGCCGTTTCAATACAAATACAGACAGTGTAAGGATATGGAAAGTAACCAATGCTGCTATAGGTAGTTTTGGTACTTATGCCACCCCTGGCAGATACCCCGCAGGCGAATTATATAAAAACATTACTGAGGATGAACATGGAAAGCAGGTAATAGAATTTAAGGATAAACAAGGGTTGATCATTCTCAAGAAGGTACAGCTTACGGCAGTTAGGGATACCGGTACCGGTAGTGGGCACAATGGCTGGTTATGTACCTACTATATTTATGATAATGTAAAACGGCAAAGGGCGGTTATTCAACCAGAAGGGGTCAAAGCGCTGAGTGGAACCAGCTGGAGCCTGACTAGTACTTTATTGGCAGAACAAACTTTTCGGTATGAATATGATCATCGCAACAACATGATTATAAAAAAAATCCCCGGAGCCGGAGAAACATACATTGTGTATGACAAAAGAGGGCGATTGATAATGTTACAGGATGCCAATATGCGTACCGGCACGGTGCGATGGCTGATTACCCGTTATGATGCTCTGAACCGGCCACATGAAACCGGGCTATGGACTAACAATACCACATTCACTACCCATTTAGGTAATGCTGTTACTACGGGAGAAGATTATCCCGATATCAGTAGTAATTACGAACTATTAACCAGCACTTACTATGATAATTACGACTGGGCAGGCAGTTATGCCAGCAGCTTTAGAAGTTATGATATCTCGGGACTGGGTAGCCACTGGTTAACGGCTTCTAATACCCAGCATCCCTATCCCCAGGCCGTACCCGATACCAACAATACTTTTATCAAGGGAATGATCACCGGCAGCAGAACCAGGGTATTGAACAGCAGCCCGGTAAAATATATCAGTAGCATCATTTTTTATGATAATAAAGGCCGTACCATCCAGTTAAAAACCATCAATGAAAGTGGGGGAATGGAGGTGGTAACCACACAATATGGCTGGACTGGCAGTCCATTGATAACGGTACAACAACAAACGTTAAAAGGTAGTACTGACCAAACGCTTACTGCTATAACAAAACTTACTTATGATGAGCTGGGCAGGTTAATACAAACGGATAAAAAAACAGGCAGCTCGCTGGTAAACAGCGGCAGCTTACCTGCAGATTACTCTACGTTGTCGAAGCTGCAATACGATGCACTGGGTATGCTCCAAAAAAAGGTACTGGCCCCGGATTATGACGACGATGATATGGATAATGATGACGGTCTTGAAAACCTGGAATACCAATATAATATACGTGGTTGGTTACTGGGGGTCAACCGTAAATATGCCAGGGATGACAATAACAGCGATAACTATTTTGGTTTTGATTTAGGGTACGACAAGCAGGCCAATAACCTGGTAGGCAATGCCGCTTATACAGTGGCCCAATACAACGGTAATGTAGCAGGGATGGTGTGGAAAAGCAAAGGTGATGCAGAGAAACGCCGGTACGACTTCAGCTATGATGCATCAAACCGTCTATTAAAAGCCGGGTTTAGCCAGTATACAGGAAGTTCATTTAACCAGGACGCGGGCGTGAACTACAATATGGTTATGGGCAACGGCGCAGACCCGCTTACTGCGTATGATGCCAATGGCAATATCAAAAAGCTTCAGCAATGGGGACTACAGGTGGGTAGTAGTGTACAAATTGATAACCTGAACTATGTTTACCAGGAAGGCAGCAACCGGTTGTTAAAAGTAACGGATTCCATCGGAATCAATAATAAACTAGGGGACTTCTTTAATGGAGGTAGTGTTGACAATGAAGATTATGCCTATGATGCCAACGGCAATATGGTGAAAGATCATAACAAAAACATAGGTACAGCCGGAACAGACGGCATCACCTATAATCACCTGAACCTGCCCCAGACTGTCACTGTCAGAACTGCTTACAACAGTGATACCATTAAGGGAATAGTAACCTATACCTACGATGCAGTGGGCAATAAGTTAAAGAAAACTACCGCTGAAAACAATGTGACGGTAAACCATAATGGCAGCAGCTATACGGGCAGTATCACTACCATTACCAGCTACCTGGGTGGAGCGGTATTTGAAAGCAAGGTGTATAGCAATATCACGCTCGATACGGCTTTAGGCTACGAGAACCGTTTACTGTTTATAGCTACAGAGGAGGGTCGGGCCAGGGCAGATACCGCTAATGACCGGTTTACCTATGATTATATGCTGAAAGATCACCTGGGCAATGTGCGTATGGTATTAACCGATGAGCAGCGGACAGATACCTATGACCCGGCTACCATGGAAACGGCAGTAGCCGAAGCCGAAGAGCAGTTATATGCCAACCTGCATACCAGGGAGGATAAGCCGGCAGGGTATCCGACTGATACCTATACCGATCCCAATGAGAAAGTTGCGAAGGTTATAGGCAGTGGTAATAAAATAGGCCCTGCGATCACTTTAAAAGTAATGGCCGGTGATAAATTCAATATCCGGGTGAGCAGTTGGTACAAAACAGGTGGCGCGAGTCCTGATCCTGTTGTAAACCCGTTCACAGAACTGGCTACCGCTTTATTAAACGGAGTGGGTGGTATTGTTACCGGGAGCCATGGGCCAGCGGGTGTCACGCAACTCGAAAGCAGCGGCCTGCTTTCAGGCAGTGCTACGGCGTTTTTAGAAGATCAGCCTTATAACAGTGGTAAGCCAAAAGCCTATGTGAACTGGGTACTATTAGACGAACAATTTAAATATGTTGCGGCAAGCAGCGGAGCTGAACAAGTAGGCGCGAACGAAGAATTTAAGATACATAACAGCGGATTGATCGATCTGCCGGTTACGAAAAACGGCTATCTTTATGTTTACGTAAGCAATGAAACACCCAATATCAGTGTGTTCTTTGATAACCTGCAGGTAACCCATATCCGTGGGCCGGTGCTGGAAGAAAATCATTATTATCCCTTTGGATTGACTATGAAGGCTATAAGCGCTAAAGCTTATTTTAACTTTCCGGTTAACAATTTGAAATATACAGGTAAAGAAATTCAATCAAATGAATTTTCGGATATGTCTGGGTTAGAGCTTTATGATTTTGGAAGCCGTTACTTTAATGTGCAAATTGCTAGATGGCAAAATGTAGATCCAAAATCAGATAAGTACCAGTCGTTTTCGCCTTACAACTATGTAATAAACAATCCCATTCTTTTCGTAGATCCTGATGGAGAGGAAATTTGGATTAATTATGGTGAAAATCAACGAGCGCAATATAGAGACGGCGATCTTTATGACGAAAGCGGAAAAAAAATCGCGATCGATAAAGATTTTGACAAGTTCGCTAAAAAGGTTTATGATGCCCTCAACAAGTTGCGAAGTCAGGAGTTTGGAAAGTCGTTTGTTGATGGCCTTTCGAGTAGAAAAGAAAGAATAGGGATTTATCACACAGAAGAGTCCGCTTCCTATGCTCAAGAGTTGTTGTCGTTAGAAACTAAGGAATCTGAACAGAATATTTTTTTATCTGATAAAACGCACTACGCTCCTGTCATGTATAGTGATGGGGAAATTTTTGAACATATGAAAATCCCCTTTTTTATTACAATTGCACATGAATTAGGACATATAAACGCGAACTTGACGGGCGTTGATAAGGGAGTATGGTATTTTGACGAAATATTGAAATCGGAGGTAAGTGTTACAGAATGGGATGCGATGGTTATTGAAAACATTATTAGGGGTGAACATGGTCTTCCTGCACGTGCCTCTTATGGAACACCGTTAGCCCCAGATGGATGGTTAAGCGATGAGTCAGCATGGCATACACCAAGATCAAACATGATAGAAAGTATAAAATATATTTATGGACCAGGTAAAACACCGGATGCACCTCCGGTAATAACAATCACATCATTTCAATTTATTCCAAGACCTAAACCAACTTTAATAGAATGAGACACTTTTTAATTACGATGTTAATGATGACGCAGCTTTCATGTGGAACTGTAGATCAGGATTCGGAATGCCCTGGCTTCAGAGAAGCTCTAACTTCCCAATTAGCGTTAAAGTCTAGAGATAGTTTGAGCAGTACTGAAGCAAGCAAATTCTGGGAGAAAATCATTTTGGCAAGCTGTTCCTTGCTAAAGGATGAGGATGAAATATTTATAGCCGATATAGCAGGGAAAGAGGGGGTGCTTTTTTTGACCAGGCAAAATAAGTTTCAAGCCTACGAAAGAGTTGGGAGTGATATACACCTGCTTACCCAAAATGCAAAACATGACAGGCTTGAAAATTTGGTAACAAAGCTAAATGAAGGGGGAGGAACATATTTAGACTCGCTGAAGAAAAAGAAAAGACTTGTGGATGTGAATGATGCAAAAAATCTGACAATCTTTTATTTAGATCAAGCGCAGCAAGAAAAATCATATATGTTTTCTATGCCTTATGTTTTGATTCTAGCTCCTTAGAAAATCTTATCTATGGAGATTAATATTGATAATAGTTCTCTTGATATTTCAAGCAGAAAAACAATTACAGGAATTATTTCGATCAAAATCGAAGAAGGTAAATTTTTCCCAGAAAAAAAATGGAACGACAGTATTGTTGTGGTTCTTATTTCATGGATCAAGAATGTGATATCTATATTAAACAAGGAGCGTGAGGAATCTCGATTTGTCTTTTTTGACGGCCCTTTTTCATTTTTGATAAAAAAAATAGAGGCAAATTACGTAATTGAATTTTTTCAGGGTTCAAAGGTAATATCCATTCATGATATTGATTTTAATAGGCTTGTTCAGAATCTGGTAGAAGTAAGTAAGGACGTATCAAATCAACTAAAACAGAATAAATGGGATACGGAACTTACACAACAATTAGAATTCTGCTTTAAAGAAATTAATAAATTTAATAGGTCCGAAAAATCATGAATTTATTAAAAAGTATAAGATAGTCCTTGGGATTTTCATGCGGCTATTAAGTGGCCCCAAAAATGATAAATAAACTCCTTAGGTGTTTTGGGAAAGCATATAGACCGATCGATTATGTGTAACACTGATTGAGACAATAAAATGAGTAAACAGAATTGTAAAGTTTGTGGCTTTTATAATGACGCCCCCCCTTGGGGAGAAGACGGCGATTCTCCAACTTTTGAGATTTGTCCTTGTTGCGGTGTGGAATTTGGCAATGAAGATTACACAAAAGAATCGACAAAGGAATATAGAAAAAAATGGATTGATGGTGGTACAAAGTGGTTTAATCCTAGGGAAAGGCCTGAAAAATGGAACCTGGAAGAGCAGCTTAAAAACATACAATCTGAATTTTTATAATAATGTGATCTTTCCTGATAAAAGAAGGAGCGGTTTGTAAAATATGTAAGTTGGGTTATTTAAGCATTAACAGGCTACGAACCTTAAATTGAAATTCAAATATACTTACATTGAATTTATGCATCTACAGGATATATTAAGTAAAATGGAGACTCAATTCTTAAAGAATACTCTTATTCATCAGGGACGTTAATAATAGTTTTGAAAGTAATGGAACTAGACAAAAAGCTAATTATAAGTTTAAAAACGGGAGATTTGTACTTTAATAATTTTTATTTGAGTCAGAAGGAGATTTTATACAAAACTTGCAGAATTGAAATAGCAGAATTGACAAACATTCTTCAATTGGAAAATGGAATATATACTCCGTCAGATTCTTTTGGAAAATTTATGGATGAGGCTAGAAAGAATTATAACCTCGCATATGGCAAAAAATCATCCGAAGTGAAATATTTATTTTCTTTAGTTGGATACAGCAGTTTGATTTCTTGTGTGTTTGAGGACCGTGAATGCATTGCAGTCAAGGAATATTAAAAGGAATGATGATCAATTTAGAAATAATTGAGGCAAATTATGCCAAAGCCACACATGGACTAAAAGGTCAATGGTTGGATAACGTAAGTTTTGAATGGTACAATTATGTAGTTGGACTTCCGTTAGAATTAAAGGTTACTTATTTAGTAGTTGTTTTTCACAATCAAATTATGAACGGTGGATTTCATCAATATTTTGTAAATGGATATGGTCAATTTTCAGAAGAAACCATTTCTGCTTTAAGTGAAATTGGCGCCAAAACTAAAGGGCAACTTCTATCCAAAGCATTACAAATAGTAAACCCTGATGGACTTCCTAAAGAAGATTTTATTATAAACTTATTGAATAAGAAAATTCTTTCATTGTTCTTAAATGATGATTTAGTTGAACCATTGGATGAGTTAGATATGGCATATTATGCTGAAGAGAATGAAGATATTGTACAATTATTGGGCAGCTTTTTGCGAAAGTGATTTTATCGGACTTTTAAAGGCGCAATGACAGAGAATAGTATAAAAAGAGGAATCATAAATGATTGGGCAGAAAACTTCCCAGAATTGCAATTTATTCACAAAATAAGCTCTACAAAATTGCAATGCTAAAAAGTTCAGAGCTTGTTATATAATAAGTGGTTATAAAATAATAATGAAAGAGACAAATATATTATAGAGAAGGACCGTGTAACTGTTAATTGAAATTAAGATGTTGATATTTCAAAACAGGAGTTTACAGAATATAAAAAGCGAAAAATGGAAAGAAATTTCCGGTTTTGAGGGAGCCTACGCCGTATCTTCTATAGGACGCATAAAATCACTTCCACGCTGGCGGGCCTGCGGCCATAATTCAGGATATTATACCACGGAAATCATTCGTAAGCAATCTGTAAGAAAGAGACGGAATAAGTTCATGAATGATTTCAGTTATACTGTCGGTGTTACACTAAAAATGGACGGAAAATCGTTCTCGTATAGCACGGCTAGGTTAGTTTACCAGGCTTTCGTTGAAGACTTCGATATTGATGACAAAAATATTGTGATTACTTATAAAGATGCGGATGGGCGTAATCTGCATTACAAAAATTTAGAGCTATCCACCCGTAGCGCCATCACTAAAAAAAGTTTTTCTTTAGAGAGAAGAACGTCACAGTGGCAAGAAGCAAAAGTCCCGGTGCAGCAGCTTGATCTGGATGGAAAATTGGTTAAAGCATTTTCCTCCATCACACAGGCGGCACAAGAAACCGGCTTCTCAACCAGCGCCATTGCAGCTTGTGCAAAAGGTAAAATCTATCAGCACAAACTATTTCGTTGGAAGTACGTCAAAAGACACAAGGAAACAATCAACCCGGAAAATAAAACCGATATTTTTAATGTATATCTCTGGCGTAAAATCGGCAGACCCAAAACTGATAAAGCGAACCCAATACCTGCATTGAACTTATCCCCTAAAAACCTTCCAGGCGAAAAATGGAAACCGATTGGTATCGCTGAAGGATATTACGTGTCCAATTTTGGAAGGATAAAGCGTGCCGCCCGGTTAAAATTTGCATACAATGTTTGGATGAAGGAAACGATCAAGCGATTGATTCCCGACGGAAAGGAACATAAAGGAAGGTACACCAGTTGCCTGCTTACGCATATATCAATTAATGGGCAAAAAAGACAGGTTTCTGTCGCGAGACTCGTATACAGTCACTTTGTAAAGAAAGTTGACATGAGTGAAATTAAAACCAGGATGAAGTACCGCAATGGTTGTTTCTACGATTTAAGAGCTCAGAATATCTTTATCTAAAGGATACTATTCATCAAAATCCCCACTGACCTAACGATGCGATTCGTTGGGAATAACGCTAGCCTATATTATCATTATTATTCGCTAATCTAATCTTAACCGATGATATGAGCTTTTTTTCACCTGGCTCAACCCCATAATTACCCTCACCGCTACACGCAAATCCCCATTTTTTTATTCCCGCAATTGAGAACCTATGATCAACCAACCTTTCCGTTCGATAGCCCAGTCGCGAAATTAATGTCCTGCTCCGTTGTCCGAAAGTCTGCACGTCGCTAAGCCGCAACGCTTGCCCGTTGGGTTTGGCACAAGAAATCTCCACCCTGGTTTGCCGCCTGCGGCGTTCATGTTTAGCGGGTCGTATTTCTTGTGCCCAAAACTTTCTCCCGCCTCCACAGTCCTATTGGCTGGTCGCTAAGGGTATATGAACGGGGCGAAGCCGACCGGGTTTAACCCCTTCACTTATTCTTAACCTTTAAATGTAAAAGTCATGCAAATTATCGGGCGCATCACAGCCGATGCAAAAATCACCGCTATCAAAAGCGGACGGGAAGTGGTTCATTTCACCATTGCACAAAACGACCGTTACCGCACGAAAGGAGGCAACGAAACCAAAGAGGTGGCTACCTACTTTAATTGTTCCTATTGGGTTAGCACCACTATTGCCCAGTACCTCACCAAAGGTTCTTTGGTAGAGGTAGAAGGACGCATAGGTGTAAATGTATGGAAGGACATGCAGGGAGAGCCACGGGCAAACCTTACCGTACACGTAAACCAAATCAAGTTGCACGGAGGTAAACCACAAGTAAGAGAGCAAAAAGAAGTAGCAGAAGCTCCTGCACCAGTTCAGGCGGAGCCTGTTACCGACGACCTCCCATTTTAAACCGTGCAGGTAGTAACCAGCACGTTACTACCTGCCATTTTTTATTCCAAACAAAATAAAACACAATCATCATGGCACACAATCTTAATTATAATACAAGAACAGGGCAATACAGTTTTTTCAGCGTGAAAGAAAAGGCATGGCATGGGTTAGGCAAAGTCGTTACAGACCACCCCAATAGCGCAGAAGCTATCTGTTTTGCCGGGCTGGATTACGAAGTGATAAAATCCCCCTTGTTTACCGTGGGGCGTTCCATGACCGTTGGCAACAGCGGAGAAATATTAGAAGGTGATAACCTCCATGTTCCTGACTATTACGCAACCCTGCGCGCGGATACCAACGCTGTACTCGGTGTGGTGGGTAAAGATTACGAGATAGTACAAAACAAAGATGCCTTTAACTTTTTTGATGCCATTGTAGGTGGTGGCGATGGTATCTTATACGAGACCGCAGGCGCATTAGGGAAAG
>JBQCGX010000027.1:0-4425 GCA_051955255.1 Agriterribacter sp.
ACATGAAGAAGTTAAATAGTTTATAGTTTACAGTTTATGGTTTATAGTGTTTGATGACGCCTAACTATAAACGATAAACCACAAACCAGAAATAAATAAAATGAGCGCACATCATCTTGATTATTTAGACGAGTTGGAATCGGAGTCCATTCACATTTTTCGTGAAGTGGCGGGGCAATTTGAAAAACCGGCCTTGTTGTTCAGCGGAGGTAAAGATTCGATCGTGCTGGTTCACCTGGCATTGAAGGCTTTTCGCCCTGGTAAATTTCCTTTTCCGTTGGTACACATAGATACAGGGCACAATTTTCCTGAGGCTTTGCAGTTTCGCGATCAACTGGCAGAAAAGATCGATGAAAAACTCATCGTTCGTTTGGTAGAAGACACCATCAAAGCAAAAAAATTAACCGAGCAAAAGGGAAAATTTGCCAGCCGTAACCAATTGCAGACTTATACGCTATTAGATACGATTGAAGAATTTGAATTTGATGCCTGCATTGGCGGCGCACGCAGAGACGAAGAAAAAGCAAGAGCGAAAGAGCGCATTTTTTCTGTGAGGGATGAGTTTGGACAGTGGGACCCTAAGAAACAGCGTCCCGAATTGTGGAATACTTACAATGGCAAGATCAACAAAGGCGAAAACGTGAGAGTGTTCCCTATCAGTAACTGGACGGAGCTGGACGTATGGAACTATATCCGCCGCGAAAAAATCGACCTGCCTTCTATTTATTTTGCGCACGAAAGGCAGGTGCTGGAATATGAAGGTCAGTACGTAGCTGTATCCGAACATATACGTATAGACGAAACAGATGTGATCGTTAATAAAAAAGTGCGTTACCGTACTGTAGGCGACATGACCTGCACAGCTGCAGTGGCCTCTAATGCCAACACGCTCGATGACATTATTACAGAAATTATAGCTACTAAAACCAGCGAAAGAGGCGAAACGAGGATTGATGATAAAGTATCGGAAGCAGCGATGGAAGACAGGAAGAAGAATGGATATTTTTAGATTGCTGATTTTACTGATTTCTGATTTGAGATTTGCAATTTGAGATGGAGGAGCTACAGTCAGTTTAATTTTTTTAAGTGGGGTGAGGCGACGATTGAAATTTCTGATTTGCTGAAGGCTGATAGCTGACAGCTACGATTCAAACAACAAACTAAAAACGACAAACTAAGTAATGGACATTTTAAGATTTATAACCGCGGGCAGTGTTGATGATGGAAAGAGCACATTGATTGGTCGTTTGCTGTACGATAGCAAAAGTATTATGATCGATCAGTTAGAGGCGATTGAAAGGCAGACCAAGAATCGTGAAGAAGGCGAAATTGACCTGGCGTTGCTTACCGATGGCTTGAGGGCAGAACGTGAGCAGGGCATTACCATTGATGTGGCGTATAAATATTTTGCCACTCCCAAACGCAAGTTTATTATAGCCGATGCTCCGGGGCATATTCAGTATACGCGCAACATGGTTACCGGTGCTTCTAACTCAGACCTGATTATTATATTGATCGATGCGCGTAACGGCGTTGCAGAACAAACGCGCAGGCATTCCATTATTGCATCACTGCTCAATATGCCTAAGGTAATTGTAGCAGTCAATAAAATGGACCTGGTTGATTTTTCGCAGGATGTGTTCAACAATATTGTAATTGAATACGCCGATCTTGCCAAAGCATTAGGGTTGGAAGATGTAACCTATATACCCATCAGTGCATTGAACGGCGATAACATTGTAGAAAAATCTGCATTGCTTTCGTGGTACGAAGGAGAATCGTTGCTGCACCTGCTGGAAACAGTAGAGGTTAAAAAAGCGATCAATTATGATAAAGCACGTTTTCCTGTACAATATGTTATTCGTCCTCAAACAGAGGAGTTGCACGACTATAGAGGATATGCAGGCAAAGTGATCAGCGGCATTTATAAAAAGGGCGATGCTATTACCGTGTTGCCTTCCGGGGCCAGCAGCATTATATCTGCCATTGAAACCGATGGCGGAAAGCAGGTAAACGAAGTATTTGCACCGCAGGCAGCCGTACTGCACCTGCAGGATGATATAGACATCAGCAGGGGAGATGTGATTGTGTTGAACAACGATCTTCCTAAAACTGAAAGAGAAATAGAAGTATTGTTGTGCTGGATGGACAGCAAGCCGCTTGTTCCCGGCAACAAATATTTATTGCAGATCAACAGCACACGCGTAAGAAGCGTGGTGAAAGATATTGAGTACAGGCTGGATGTAAATTCTCTTGAAAAGAAATACGGCCCCGAACAGGCAGGGCTAAACGATATTGTAAAAGCCGTTATCAAAACTGCTCAGCCGGTAGTATACGACAGCTACCAGGATTTGAGAGCCAACGGCGGCGCTATATTAATTGACGAAACAAGCAATGTAACGGTAGGAGCGTGCATGATACAGTAAAGGGGAAAGGCCGAAGGTGTAGGGTAGAAGGTAAAACCCTGCACTCCATGCCTTCCTCCTTATACCCTACACCTTTTACCGCATACCTTAAAACGTGTCTCAGAAAAAATTCATACAGCAACTGGCGGAAAGAAAAAGCAAAACTTTCCTGGCCTTCCCCGACAGGGAGTTGGCCAAGCAGTTTATTGATGAACTGTTCAACCTGCTGTTTCTTCCAGCAACCCTTCGGCAGCAAAACCAGTATGAACTGGAAAAAGCTTTTGAATCGCTGAAAAGCCATCTTTCGACATTGGTATACGAAGTGGTGCGCGATGGAAAAAAAGCACAGGCGGTTGCAGACGATTTTTTTGCAGCTATTCCTGCCATATATGAAACGCTGCTGAAAGATGCCGAAGCTATTTTGCAATACGATCCTGCGGCAGAATCGGTTGAAGAAGTGATTGTAGCTTACCCGGGATTTTATGCAATAGCAGTCTATCGCCTGTCGAACCAGTTGTGGAAACAGCAGGTAAAAATTTTGCCCCGGTTGCTTACCGAATTTGCACACAGCAAAACAGGCATCGACATTCACCCCGGGGCTACCATTGGTGAATCGTTCTTCATTGATCATGGCACCGGCATTGTTATAGGGCAAACCACCGTTATTGGTAAAAATGTAAAAATATACCAGGGCGTTACCATTGGCGCATTGAGTGCTTTGAGAGAAAAAGTAAACGGCAAACGCCATCCTACTATCGAAGACAATGTGATCATTTATTCGGGAGCTACCATACTGGGTGGCGAAACTGTAATAGGCGAAGGAAGCACCATAGGTGGTAACGTATGGTTAACTAAAAGCGTTCCGAAGAATACACTTGTAGAACATAAAAACATTCATAAAGCAGAAAGCTGATTGCAATAATTAAATGAGCGGAAACAATAACATACAAGGCAAAGTGATACTGGCGGCAGCAGGCCCGGGCGATCCGGAACTGATTACCATAAAAACAGTACGCTACCTGCAAGCTGCCGATGTGGTGCTGACAGATCGCCTGGTGAGTCACGAGATTTTAAACCAGTATGTTAATCCCTCCGCAGAAGTGGTGTATGTAGGCAAGCAGTGCCGCCGTGGCAATTCAACCCCACAGGAAACCATTAATGAACTGATGCTGCAATATGCGCAGCAAGGTAAGCTGGTAGTGCGGCTAAAGGGTGGCGACGTTTCTATTTTTTCCAATATACTGGATGAACTGCAGGTATTGGTGCAACACCATATCGCATACGAAATTGTTCCCGGCATAACGGCTGCACTCGGTGCCGCTGCTTACGCGGGCATCCCGCTTACTGCCAGGGGATATTCAACAGCAGTTCGCCTGCTCACTTATTACAAATCGGATATTGTATCTGACCAGTATTGGGAAGAGCTGGCAAACACAACCGACACGCTGGTGTTTTACATGAGCGCCGAAACGGTAGACGGTATCGTATCCAAACTCATCCGTTATGGCATAGCGCAAGACAGGCATATTGCTGTAATAGAGCAAGGCACCACGCCGTCGCAACAGGTATATACTTCTGGCATATACGATTTTGCAAACAGGTTTGAAGGATACAGCTTTATTTCACCTTCGCTGGTGATCGTAGGCAAAGTGGTAGCGTTGCACCAGCAGTTTGCATGGCTTGCCAATGCATCGGTTCGCGAACAGTATTTCAAGCCAATGGCATTATTACAAAACAACATCAACCATAATAAGAAAGCACATGTTAGCAGAGCATAGATTGAAAGCATTCCAGGACCTTGTTACCCAGTCATCTCGCGAGGAGTTGATATGGATGAATGGTTTTCTTGCCGGGATCGTTTCGGCATCGGGTGTGAATGCTGCTGGTGCGGGTACTCCGGTTGCTACGGCAGCGCCTGCTGCACCTAAAGTGAATAAGATATCCATATTGTATGGTACAGAAACCGGTAACTCAAAAAAGGTGGCTACCGAATTTGCAAGCCAGGCCAAAAAGAATGGTG
>JBQCGX010000028.1:0-6813 GCA_051955255.1 Agriterribacter sp.
AACAGGCTTTTTACTACAGCAGCCAGGTAAACGAGCTGAAAGAAAGTTTTAACCAGCCCGATAAGCTGGTTGCAAAAACACTGGCGCTACTGCAGAAAGTGCCCGCCTTCCAGAAATTCTGGCAAAAGAACAGCATGCTGGCTGCCATGTTTCCCACACTCGACAATTACGGCACACCTGCTGCATTAGCTGGGTTGCAAACAAGAGCCAATGTTCAACAGGCACTTGGTCAGCAATTGCAACTGCCCGTGAGCAGCAACGGCGGTGGTAGTCCTGCGCAAATGATCCAGCAACAATTAAGCCAGGCGCAGGGTGAGCTTTCAAAATTAAAAGACAAATTAAGCCAGCTCGGCGTTAACGGCGGAGGCGGCAGCGATATGACTATGCCCGCACAAAAGATCAATCCTGAGAAAACAAAATCATTTTTAAAACGAATACAGTTAGGCGCCACCTTTCAAAGCCAACGCGCCACCAATTATTTCCCTACCACCACCAACATAGCCTTAACTGCAGGATACAAGCTTAGCGACAAAGGAATAGTTGGCGTTGGATTGAGCGGCAAAATGGGCTGGGGGCAGGGCTGGAAGAAGATCAGCATCAGTGCACAGGGCGTTGGCGCCAGGGCTTTTGTGGAATGGAAAGCACCGGACTTGTTTAAAATGAACAGCAAACTTATGGCAAGTTTATGGTTCCACGCCGGCGCAGAAATGAATTACAACCGGAAAATCGAAGTGCTTTCCGATTTTAAAAACTATTCCCAATTCAATAAAAGCGCGCTTGCGGGTTTGGTAAAAAAATACAGCATGAACTCGCCGCTGAAGAAGGGGAAGAAGGTGCAGGGGAGCCTGCAATTGTTATATGATTTTATGTACCGTAAAAATATACCGAATACACCGGCGCTAGTGTGGAGGGTAGGATACACGCTTTAAAATTAACTGAAATAAAAATACCATGCTGAAATTATTTAAACCCGGCAAAATAACTCAAAAAACAACGATGCACCCTCTTGCAATTATATGCGCTTGCTGGCTTATCGTATTTTTTCCGTTTGTTACGATTGCACAGGTCAACCTGCAGACCGGCGCTTCGGAGGCTAATTTTCCATTGTACCAGTTTGGAGATGGAAAAACCGGGTTGAGCACATCGATAGCATTAACCTATGTCTCGGGTAATGGGTTGAAAGTAAACAGCATGGCTTCGAGCGTGGGTACCGGTTGGGAACTTGCAGCAGCCGGAGCAATTGTAAGAATACAAAACGGGGAGCCAGATGATCAAAAATTTACAGCCCCTACCTCCGGTCCATTCTCTGGCGTGGACCCCTCTGAAACTGTTGTTACGGGTATTTCTTACATAGATGATTTTTACCCGAACGGTTATTTATATACCAATATTTCACCAACAACTCCGGTGCCGGGTAATGCAGCTTTCTACCCAATGTTCCCATCAGGAGTATATAGTCAGTATAAACCAAACTTTGTTGATCGAGAGCAAGATGTTTTTGTAGCCCAGTTCAATGGCAGGACCTGTCGCTTTGTTATCGGTAAAGACTTATCAGTTTTAAAGATTGAGAACTCTAACCTGAAGATCGAATTTACACAAAGTGACATGACACCAGACGATATTCGTACAAGGATATCTGAATTCAGGATCATTGATGAAAACGGAATAAAATATGTTTTCTCTGAAAAAGAACTGGCAGAAAACCTGATGCCAGGAGGCCTATCGAATGGACTTCCCACCGGTAAAGACATGTCAACACCAATGCCTGTAAAAGTTGTCAGCAAATGGCTCTTGAAGGAGATTATTAACCCCTTAATCAATAAAAAGATAACTTTCAATTACGAAACCTATGCCGCAGACTTCCAGGGACCTAAATCAGTTTCCTATCAAACGTCGAATCAAGATGGTTCTACTTCATCAAACCCTAAATATGGATTGAGAATAAAATCTGAACTCAAAAGGCTCACTAATATTGCTCTTCCTGATGGGCAACAGGTAAATTTTGTTTACTCAGTTATCACCCGAGCCGATTTTCCCGGCGATAAGGCACTCGAAAAAATCAATGTCAGCTATAACAGTGTTTTTAAATATGGGTATCAATTTACTTATGGCTACCTTTTCAAAAAAGAAATAAAAGCTTTCAATTATAATTTTACTTCTGACGAGAAACGGTTCGCTCGTCTATGCCTGCTATCATTTGCAAAAACCGGGAAGCAAAACAACCTGTTGCCGCCTCATTCATTCGAATACAATTTTCGAGACTATCTATTTGGCGCAAGCGAAAATTTTCAAACTGTACCTGCCATGTATTCGAACAGTACCGATTTTTGGGGGTATTATAATGCTAAACCGAACTTAGATGATGCGAACGGCAATCCATCGTCAGAGTTTAACGATCCTATCTGGACTCAAAAATATCCATATTCTGGAGTTGCACAAATAGGTATACTTAAAAAAATTTCTTACCCTGAAGGAGGATCGCTTGAATATACTTACCGTGAACGACGATCCACAGCCTCTAACCTTTGGAGCAGCGGTGGGGAGGGACTGGCAGGCGGCGTGCATGTTACCAGTACCAGGTATTCCGATGGTATTTCTGCCAATAATGATATCATTAAAGAATATAAATAGATTAATACCGATGGCAAGTCTTCTATATGGGGATGGGAAATGCCGGTTAACAAGCAGCAAAAAACAGTGAGATTGTATAAAAGTAACTCGCAACTATTCGGAGGTGTTTTTGCAAAAGAAGGAGTAACCGGTTTCATAGCAAACATTGCGTATTCCGCTCTTCAATCATACCTTTACAGCGGTACTGTAAACCCATGGGCAGCGGTTGTCATGTTTCTTGTTTCTACTATTATCTATGAGTATTTTACCCCAGAGTACAAAGACTATACTGTTACCACCTACTTGTCGGAAAATCTGTTGAACAAAAATCCCCTGCCCATGCAATACAGACGAGTGGAAGTAATAGAGAAGATGGGCGCCAGTAACAATGGCAAAACAGTGTATGAGTTTACCAGCAATGTGGAGTATCCAATAACGGGCACTTACGGATTTCCATACAGCGCTAAACCGAGATGCGCCTCCTGGCTCTATGGCTTACCCAAAACCATTGAATGGTATAATGCGTCTGGTACCCGCCTCCGAAAAATAGAAAATAAATATATAGCCGAAGTTATTACTGCTGACTGGAACAGTTTTTCATCCAATGGTTGGCAAGCAAATGGAAACTATATGGCTAAATACGACCGGCAAAACGAGTTTATTGCACAAACCAGCTTTGTTTCCAACGATGTTTACTATCCCGTTACAGGTCATATAAAGCTAAATGAAACGATAGAAACTAACTATAATGAGGTAGGACAGCCCGTGATAACCAGCACTAAATACACTTACACCAATTATTTTAAGATACGAAGCACTGAAAAAACAAATAGCCTGGGTGGTACGGATGGAACAACTTTTTTTTACCCTCAGGATTATACCAACAGTACTGATGAGCCATTTGTAATTACAATGAAAAATAACAATTGGTTTGTTCCCATTGTAACTACAACATGGTTCAAAAAAACTCCCACAGATAGTAAAATAACTTCAAAAAGTATTCTTACCTTCTACAATACAATCATCAATGGTGATTTGAAACCATATTATATACTTCAGTATAACCCAGTAATAGCCAATTCGAGTTATGCAGACAGCAAACCAACCCTCAGCACTTATGTGTCTGACAGGTTTCGCGGATGGACTTATGAATTGTATTTTAATTATGACAGCTATGGCAACCTGATTAGCACAAAAAGTCTGGGAGGCAAATATACTTCAGCACTTTTCGACTATGACAATAACTTGGTTATTGCTGAGGCACCCAATGCGCTGCATGATCAAATTGCGTATAGCTCCTTTGAAGCAAACGGGAAAGGCAACTGGGCTTTTTCGGGTACGCCCGATGATGAGCCAACAGCCATATCGGGTAAAAAAGCCTATAATCTATCAGCCGGCAACCTCACAAAATCTGTAACAAACACTATTGTCTATACTGTTTCTTATTGGCGGCCTTCGTCACAATCTGCTTTAACCATTTCAGGTACGCAATCTGGTTTTCCGGTTAACGGACCTATTGTAAATGGGTGGCGGTATTTTGAACACCGCGTAACAGGTGAGAATACGGTTACGTTGTCTGGAAGTGGACTTATTGATGAAGTAAGATTATACCCCGCCGACGCAATAATGAAGACGTATACTTGGGACCCTCTGGTAGGTATAACATCACAATGTGACATAGATAACCAGTTGACTTACACTGAATATGATAATTTCAATCGCCCCGTTCACATAAGAGATCAGGATAAAAATATCCTGAAGAAAATATGCTACAATTATGCAGGGCAGCCGGAAACCTGCGAGACATTTGGCAACCAGCAGCAAACCGGCACTTTTACGCGTAACTGTTCCAACCCTTGCCAAACCGGTTCATCGGTAAACTATACCATTGCGGCCAACACTTATTATGCAAATTCCCAGGTTGCCGCCAACGCCCTGGCACTTGAGGCATTGAATACACAAGGGCAGGCTAATGCCAATCTCAATGGCACTTGCACCACCCCGTCGAATACAACTATTTATGCGTCTAACAGCACCAGTAGCAATATTGTAGTAATATTTAAAAGGTTATGTGATAACACTGGTTACACCTTTAATATAGGAGCCAATATCGGCGGAACCGCTTCTTCCGGAGGAGCAACCCTGGGAAGTACTCCAACAGGTAATTACAAAGTTAGCTTTAGCAGAAGCGAGGGCAGCAGCGGCACTTATCGTTACCGGTTTAATTCCACCAGCACAACGGGAACTGGCTATGCAGAATTTAATGTGACAGTCTATTCTTCATCGAATAATCGGGTAAAAATAGACCCTAATTAATTGTAGCCAAAGTATTAAAAGTTGCATTTACTATATCAAAAAATATCCCTGTTAAAACTGAGCTAATATCTAGCAAATATTGAACATTCGTTAAAAATAAACCTCATGTCTAACAACCAATATAAGCTAACCCGCTACCTGCTGCTGATGCTGTTTGTTGCGCTATGGAATAGTGCGATGCCGCAGTCACCCAGAGCTGTACCGGGTACTTACTCGTCGACAGTAAAGGTGAATTATGTACGTACCTGGGATGCGAAAGCCCCAGAAAGCGATGGAAATTCCATGCTTACCAAATCAATCAGAGATGCGCAGCAGTCAACCTTGTATACTGATGGGCTTGGCAGACCATTACAAACAGTGATCAAACAAGGTTCCCTATCGGGAGCATCGCCTGTTGACCTCATAGACATGGTAGAGTACGATGTATTGGGAAGACAGTCTTACAAATATCTGCCTTCTCCTTCAACCGCAACCGACGGCACGCAAACCAATGGGAACTTTAAAACAAATCCGTTTGCACAGCAGGTTCAATTCTACAATACTCAGCTTTCAGGTCAATCTGGAGAAGCCAATATTACATCGGCCAACCTAAACTGGGCTTATAGTAAAGTCAACTACGAAGCATCGCCGCTTAACAGGGTTGATAACAGTTATGCACCTGGCTCAACTGCGGTTGGAAGTGAATCAGCATCGAATGAGACAGATAGGCATGCGGTAAGGATGCGATACCTTAGTAACACAGAGGTGGATGTGGTGAGGAAGTGGACAGTAGCAGATTATACAATTGGCAGTGGTAATAGCAGCACCTTACAAGCTGATCTGGTTGTAGCCAGCTACAACCCTGGCACCACAGAATATATAGCTACTAATAGCATAACATTTACCAATGGTTTTCAAACTGCTCCTGGCGATTACTTTACTGCATCCATCGTAACCGGAGTTACTACACCACCTGATGGCTGGGGCGCTTATACTTCCTCCGGCATTTACGCTGCTGGTGAGCTTTATAAAACCATTGCTTTCGATGAGCACGATAAGCAGGTAATAGAATTCAGAGATAAAAGTGGAAGAATACTTTTAAAAAAAGTACAGTTAGACGGCACAACTGCAGATGATGGTTCCGGCACATCGCATGAAGGCTGGATGTGCACTTACTATATTTATGATTATAAGGGATTGCTCAGATGTATCATTACACCCGCGGCCACAGAGGAACTAAGGTTACAAGAATGGAACCTGATGGAAATTGAAAATTTGCTGGAAAAAGCTTGCTACTGTTATGAATATGACAAGAAAGGACGACTGATCATGAAAAAAACACCGGCAGTAACTAGGGCAGATGCAACATATTACGTATACGACGAACGCGGTAGACTGGTACTAACTCAGGATGGCAAGCAAAGAAAATCTTCGGTGAATATATGGATAGCTGCTATTTACGATTATCTGGATCGGCTGGTGCTGAAGGGCACGTACATTACCGCCGCCACCCATAAGCAGCTCATAGACGGAGCAGCAGGATCTTCTGCTTATCCTTTTGGTATGAGCAACCAACCCAATGCCAACTGGACAGTGCTTACAGAAATTGGGTACGATACCTATTCCACACTGCCTGGAGGCACCGGTCTGGCTCCTCTTTTAGACTTTACTTATAGCTCTTCCACCTACATGTCAACGGCTTTCGGATCACCAACTTATGCTAGGCAACCCATACAATCGTCGCATACAAAAGGCAAGGTTACCTGGTCAAGATCCCTGAATCTTGGGCAGGACACTTATTTATATACTGTAAATTCTTACGACGACAGAGGCAGATTGATTCAGCAAAGAACAACTAACTTTGCAGGAGGAAAAGATCTCGTTATCATTCAATATAACTGGGCCGGG
>JBQCGX010000029.1:0-7043 GCA_051955255.1 Agriterribacter sp.
TTCTGATCAAGTTTCAATACTTCAGCCGGATGATTGATACGTCCCCATGAAATATCAGTGATGTACAACAAGCCATCTAAGCCGCCAAGATCCATGAAGGCACCGAAGTCAGTAATGTTCTTAACTGTTCCTTCCAATACCTGGCCTTTTTCAAGCTTACCAATGATTTGTGCACGTTGTGCTTCGATATCGCTTTCGATGAGTGCTTTGTGTGATACAACGGCATTTTTGATTGCTTCGTTGATCTTAACCACTTTGAACTCCATTGTTTTACCAACAAACTGATCGTAATCAGTTACAGGCTTCACATCAATCTGAGAACCTGGCAAGAAAGTTTCCATACCAAATACATCTACGATCAAGCCACCTTTTGTTTTGCTGGTAACCACACCGGTAACCACTTCGCCGGTTTTGTGTATTTCAACAATGCGCTCCCATGCACGGGTAATGCGCGCTTGTTTGCGGCTGAGATGAAGGTGTCCTTCCCTGTCTTCTTTTTCAACCACCATTACTTCCACTACATCTCCCACTTTAAGGCCGGGAAGATCACGGAATTCATTCAAAGAAACGAGACCATCGCTTTTAAAACCAATATTTACAACAACATCGGTTTTAGTTAAGCCTACTACAACACCTTCTACCATTTCATTGTCGGTAATGGTTTTAAATGTGCCTTCGTATACAGAATCGTACTTTTCTTTTTCTTCTTTGCTGTAAGAAGAAACGTTGCGTTTGTCGATGCTCCAGTCGAAATCGTCGTGAGCAGTTTCCGGTTCAGCCGGTGCAGGTGCAGGTACATTTGTTGTCGCTGTAGTTGCCTGAGCAGCCTCCTGTACATCAGCGTTTGAGCCTGCTTCGGCAGCAGACTGGTTAGTAATTTGATTATCTGACATGATATAAACCCAATGGTTTTTAAAAAATTGGGACGGCAAAGGTAGGCTTATTTCTTACAACAGGCAAGTACATGGCAGCTTTTTTTCGATGCGCACCACTCAGCAAATAACTGATTTTCAAATGAATATGCGCGGCATACCCAAAAAAAGTTCTCCAACAACCTGGCTGTCTTCACCGTCGGCACACAGAAGGTGGTCTGACGGATTGTGCAAGCAGGCATAAATATTTTCGACAGGTTTACACTTTATCGGTCAGACCGCGGCTAGTGCCGCGGGCCGACCGGGCTACCGATTGTTGAGTCAGACTGCGGCTAAGATCGCGGGGGCGCCGGCTACCTTTACCGACCGGGCGCCTGCTCGAACAAGATCAAATATGGCCAACATATGAATTTTAAAACGGTTCGTTTGATATTACAGGCAGGTGCAGATTATTTTTCAATGAATACTGATTCGTTCCTTAAAAATATATGACCGCTCACAAAAATTTTATATTTTGCCGCCGCAACCAAAAAGTATAATATTAAAACCTACACATTCGTTGGTATTTCACAACAATGCATCAGTATGATCACTCAACATCTCATTCCACTTTTTCAAAAAGATCTGGACAAATTAAAAGAAGAAATCAGCCTTTACGCAAAAGATGAACAGTTATGGCAAATAAAAGGCGCTATTACCAAAAGTGCCGGAAATATTTGCCTGCAACTTACGGGCAGCCTGCAACACTATATTGGTGCTGTATTGGGTGATTCGGGATATGTGCGCAACAAGGAAGCTGAACTGAGGGTAAAAAACGTGCCCAGGAGCAAGCTGCTTGAAGATATAGCTTCTACCAAATCGGCAGTTACCGATGCGTTGGAACAACTGTCTAAAAACGAATTGCTGAAAAATTATCCCCTGCCGGTTTTTGAAGAAGCCGTAACAACCGAATATTATCTTATTCACCTGTTATGCGATCTCAATCTGAATATCGGTCAAATCAGCTATCACAGGCAAATCCTGTCGGGCGAATAATTGTATTGCCAAAGCATCGAAGATGATTTTTTTTGCTGCAGATTCGCAGATTGAAAACATCTGCCAATCTGCGGCTATACATTTAAAAATAGCCATGCTCAGCAACCGGGCCGTAGTTCAGTAACAGCTCAATCCGTTGCACCTGCATTTCGCCGGCCTGTGTTGAAAATGCTATTGTATTATCACCCTTTATTACATGCTTGGCAGGAACAATGAATGCCCAAACTTTTTGATTGTCTTTGATTCCGCGAAGCCTGTCGTATAATTTTGGATACTCCTGGTTTGTGCCGCTCAAGTTGTGCCCGTTGATAGAAACAGCAAACGAATCTGCCTGGCTGGCGCGCACAAACAAAACAATTTCTTTTGGCTCATCTGCCTGCACATCGTCTCCTACAAAAATGGAAGCTTTATTGTCCGGATAAATTTTTAATGGCAGCGGACTGTTGGGCGTTAAACTGTAAGAAGTGGCGCCATCGGATAATGCGTAAATTTTATTACGTTTTTTAAGCGTTTCCAAAGAACCCAGTTCCTGCAACAATTCCGGAGCTATAATGCGGCATACTGCGATTCCTTGTTCTGGCACCAACTGGTGATTGGCTTTATTATACTCTGTAAGAAAATAGTTAAACAACGTAAGGCCTGCTGCTCCCTGCGCAAGCGCATGCGAGGCCATTCCTCTGTACATACCGTGCGAATACACTTCCCTTGGATTGTAACCGCCGTCGTCGAGCGTAGCATATACCGGCAGGTCAACGCCCAATTGTTTTTTAAAGTCGGCAACCGGCATAGCAGGCTCGCCGCGCCAGTGAACACCGAGTGTTAAAAAGTCAACCAGTCCTGAGCTTGCCCAAGCTTTTACATCAAGCCCCTTTTCTGTGCAGTTGGCAAGGGTGGCGGGTATACGTGCCGTTAGCAATATTTTTTTGCCGTTAATTTTACCGATAGAGTCCACCAGATTCCTGGCAGAGTGAACCAACGCCGTCATCAGGGGTGCGTTGGCCGCGGCTTCGCCCTTTTTAAAATAAACAATGAACCGCATAAAGTCCAGCTCATACCCATCTATCAGCGATCCATATTTTTCCAGTTGCTCCTTTATAACGCTCAGCTTATAGGTCCTCACTTCCGGGTGAGCAAAGTCGAGCGCATTGCGGCTGTTGAATCCAGACAAGGTTGTATCGTTGGTCCAGTACTCCGGATGGGCAACCCAGTAATCGCTGTACTTCAGCGAACATTGATTGGTTGTGTCTGCAAAATGAAGATCGTTCATCCTGAAAGTGATAAACGTTTCGAGCTTTTTTTCCCTGGCTCGTTTAAGCGATGCTTCGATAATGTCTGTGCCTTGCTTATCTAGTATCATGGCGTTTTGATAACACCGTTGCAATACCTTGGCGAGTGCTGTATCCGTGCCGCAGTTCAATGAACCATTTTTATCATCGCCCAACAGCCTGCCATATTTTGAACGGTAATAAAAAAAATCGCTGCCCGAGCATATCATAAAAGTAGTTACCTGCGAAGCGGCGATCATATCCACATACTGATTCAGGTCTGCAAGCGTAAGCGGGCGGTTGCCAAACCAGTTGTTGCCCAATATTTCGGTGCCGTCGTTGTTGTGAATGAGGCGGGAGTTGTTTTGAACGGTATCGGCAGGAGTTGTTTTACAACTTATAATACCAGCAAACAAAACAAGGATTGCAAGGCTCAGGATCGTTGATTTCATTGGACAAGTAACTCATTTATGCTGATATTTCCAAGTTTGGGCGGCAGAGATCAGCGATCAGCTTTCAGTGGGCTATCGGCGGCTGACATTATAGATTGTGATTATTAATGCGGCAGCTTATCAAATCTTGAATCTCAGATCCAATGTTGTTGAGTTAGACTTATTCGGGATCACTGCCATCATCAGACCACCCTTCGGGCGGGCCGATGGAAGCCGGTCGGCCTGCCCGAAGGGATTGGCTTTGTGTTTAGGCGGCGGTGTGACCGATAAATCCAGTTCTTTCCAGCGGTAGCTTGAGGTGCTTGCAGGTTCAACCTGCATACTGTCGCAAAGACATCAACCTCTTACCGTCCTGACGAGCCACCTGCGAAGCCATCCTCCGCACATTGCAACGGTTATACGCACACGAAGACTGCCTCTCCCGCCATAACATACGTTCAGGTGCGAGCCACTTCTGGCGGGATCGCAGAGACGTGCGTGAGGTTGATGATTTGGTAAGTAATGTAAGTTGCTAAGGCTTTGCAAATCTCAAACCTGACTGTGGCAAACAAATTTCAAATCTCAAATTTCAAATTCCCTACTGGTACACCCTCACGTAATCTACCTGCATCTCCTGCGGAAATACAGATTCATCAATTCCGCGGGAGCCTCCCCAATCGCCACCTACTGCCACGTTCAGCAGCAAATGAAAACGTTGGTCGAACGGCCATTCGCGCGGTGATTTTTTTTCATTGGCGAAAGTGAAATACAATTCCTTATCTACGAAAAGCTGTATCTCATTTTCATTCCACTCCATCGTATATACATGAAATGCGCTGGACAGATCGTTGCGAAACACTTTCTTTCCTTTTTGCGTACCAATCCTGTGGTTGTAAGCACCTGTATGCACGGTGCCAAACACAGAGTCGGGCAGGTAACCTACGTGCTCCATAATATCAATTTCCCCGCTTTCGGGCCAATCGCCGTATTTCCAGTCGGTTGGCAGCATCCAGATAGCCGGCCACAACCCACGTCCTTTGGGCATTTTCGCCTTCACTTCTATTCGCCCGTATTTCCAGTCGCCTTTGTTTTTGCTTATCAACCGGGCAGACGTAAAGGCTGCGCCGTTGAAATTTTCTTTAATAGCGGTAATACTCAATATTCCATTTTTTACCGAAGCATTTTGCAATCTCTTTTCGGTATACAATTGCTTTTCGTTGTTGCCCCAGCCGTCTCCGCCAACATCATAATTCCATTTGCTGCTGTCGGGCAAACCGGTGTAATTAAATTCGTCGCTCCATACTAATTTTCTTTTCAGGTTTCCGGCATCGTCTTTTTGCGCGCAGGCGTTCAGGTAAAAACAGCCTGCTGCGATGGTAATAAAGAAGGTAGCTTTTTTAAACATTTTCCATTTTTTAAATGCACAACGCTTGTGCAACAGTGATAGTAAGGGGTTCGGACAATTCTTATTTTCCTTTCGGCGATGTTTGTAATATCCCGAACCCTGGCTTTATCCGTAACTAAATGATATTGATTAAGCAGACTATGCAAACAACTCCCCTGTTGGTATTATTGAATACTTTAGTAGTAGCAAGGTTGCCAACCTTTGGGAAGGCTGGCAACCTTCGACACCTCTCACCTCTCACCTTTCACCTTTCACTAGTATCCCGGATTCTGATGATCCGTCAGCGCCGGGTTCCTGCCCAATGCGCTCAACGGTATGGGCAACAGGTAGTTTTTATTTTTATCGAACGACCACTGCGGTGCTGCCGGTGGAATAGCATTGATTCTTTCGTAGTTATACCCGCCGCCGCTCTTAGGTGTTATCTTCATACCGTGCATCATTTTGTTCAGGTTCACCTCTGCTATTTCCCAACGTATGAGGTCAAAATAACGTTTACCCTCAAACGCCAGTTCTATTCTTCTTTCCCTTCGGATCAGCTCACGCATTTCTGCCTGCGTGGCATCAGGATATACATCGCTGAATGTTGGAATGCCAGCCCTTGTTCTGATCTGGTCAATGGCGGCATATACTGATGCATCGGGACCTACAGCTTCGTTCTGCGCTTCTGCATAATTCAACAATACTTCTGCATAGCGGAAATAATAATAGTTCTGTGCGCTGGCAGCCCACTGGAAAATGTTCACCGTTGTATCCATGCGTTTTTTAGTGCAGTAGCCCGTGTTGGTATTGTCGCTTGCATCTGCCAGGTCAATTTCGTTACTGCCCGATCCTACCGCGCTCATAAAAGGCAGTCCGTTAAAGGTATTGCCATTGTATAAAATAGACTGCCTGAAGCGTGGCTCCCTGTTGGCATACGGGTTATTAGGATCATATCCCGATCCGTCATCGGTAATAGCCTTACCGTTGGCCATTGCATAATCATCTACCAACTCCTGCGTAGGTGTAGATCCGCCCCAGCTCAGCCATTGTGTACCTACGTTATTGGGCCCCTGGTAACCAAGAATATTGCTTCCCTGCTTTACCGTCAGGTACTCGCGGTATAATATTCCTTCGTTGTTATTATTGCCGGTGGTAAGGAAAAATTCATCGTATTTCGGGTGAAGGGAATAGCCCATTTCCATTACCTGCTTATTGGTGGCGGCAGCAGCAGCCCAGCGTGCCAGATCGTTGGTGGGATTGTTGTGTTTGCTGGCATAAAACAATTCTACCCAACCCTTAATGGTTAACGCAGCGCCCCTCGTTATTTTGCCTGCACCATCGTTTCCGTTATTAGCGGGCAACATGGCAGCAGCATCAGCTAATTCCTTTTGTATGAAATCAAAAGTTTCGTCGAAGCTGGCGCGGGGATGAAAAATAGCATCACCATCCGTTTCACGATTGTCGGGCTTGGTAATCAATGGCACGCCACCATATAACATCCATAGCTGGTGATAGAAATAGGCGCGCATCACTTTCGCTTCGCCGATCTTTTTCTGTTTGTATTCTTCCGACAAAGTAGTAGAGCCTTCTACCCCCTGTATAAACACATTGCATTTTCTTACTCTCTTGTAAAGTGTAGTCCAGTCGAGCCACATAGAAGCAGGCGCCCAGTCGTACCACAATACTGTGTTAGAATTGATAGTAGTCTTGCTTCTTGCCACCTGCGAACTGATGTTCCAGTTAAAGCCTGTCATCAAATCGTCTGTCCACGAGTCGAAAGGTTCGAATATAAAGTTGTACAGGTCGGGGAGGTTGCTATACACATCGTTCAACACCAGGTCGGCCGAAGATTCAGTAGAGAATGCAGTTTCGCTGCTAACGGCTCCGGTATTGGGCACTTCCAGAAAATCATCTTTGCTGCAGCCCGACAGTACCATAGCAAAAGCAACACTCAGTGAAAAAATTTTATTCTTGTTTATAATAGATTTCATAACGTTCACAATTAAGGTTTTCGATTAAAATTGTACTCTCAGTCCTGCTGTTAATGCTTTTTGCG
>JBQCGX010000030.1:0-7921 GCA_051955255.1 Agriterribacter sp.
CTAACTAAGTTAAGCGGTTGAAGCTCAGTGTATCGCCTCATCCCAACCCTCTCCTCGCGGAGAGGGAGCAAAACCCGTTACAGCAAAGGGCTTCAGCGATTTTTTAAAATTTTAACCGGACAACAAAGATTTGAGATTTTTCAGAAGCAAGCTCCTGGTAAATCGCAGCCTTGTTGCTGTATTTGGTTTTCTACTTTGAATGTTATGTTTTCTTTTTTAGTTCTTGTTTTTTGGTTCTTGTCTTTTTCCTCGCTGACAGCTGATGACTGAAAGCTAATCGCCCTTCAATGCCTTTCCCTAAAACTTTGTATCACCTGCTGATACGTATCTCCCACAGGTATTTCAACACCTGTTTTCAGCACCAGCCGCCTCGTTTCGAGTGTTTTTATTTTATTCATAGAAACAATATAGCGCCTATGCACGCGCTTAAAATCGGTAGCGGGCAATTTCTCCAAAAATGCCTTCAGCCGCATTAATGTAATTACAGGCTTGCTATCGCTGAGGTATATGCGAATATAGTCGTCCATGCTTTCTACATATACAATATCATCAAGGTTGATCTTAACCAGCTTGTATTCCGATTTTACAAATACTTCTGGCAACAGGCTGGCATTGTCGCGTGCTTTCAGCTCTACCCGTTCAATAGCCCTGTCTGCCGCTTTTTGAAAGCGCTCAAAGTCGAAGGGCTTTAATAAATAATCGGCTACGCCCATTTCGTAACCATCTACCGCATAGTCGCGGTGCGCCGAGGTTAGTATGACAACCGGCCTGTTGGAAAGTTTTTTCAGCAATTCTATTCCCGTTATGTCGGGCATCTGTATATCAAGAAATAAAAGATCCGGCTGGTGGGTGTTAATATAATCTATGCCGTCCAATGCATCTGTAAACCCGTTCATCATTTGCAGTTTGCTACAGCGCTTTATATATTCGTGGAGTAACGAAACAGCCAGTGGTTCGTCATCTATTACCACGCATTTTATCATATCAGTTCCATTTTCAGATCCACAGTATAATACCCGTTCGTTTTACCAAACGTAAGTGAATGCCTTCCGGGATACAACAGATCAAGTCTTCTGCGGGTATTAGACATTCCAATGCTGGAAGTCGCTGCATGCTCCGGTCTGTCAAAAACGGTATTCCGCACACGCATTTGCAAAACATCTCTTTCAGCAGTGATGTGAATGGAGATATGGCTTTTCTCGTGTGTGCTTACTCCATATTTGAAAGCATTTTCAACAAACGATATCAGCAATAACGGGGCAATACTGTTCCTGGAAAAATCGCCGTCTGCTTTAAAATTCAATTCCAGCTTATCGTTGCTGCGCATTTTCTGCAGCTCTATATAGTTATTGATGTATTGAATTTCTTTTTCCAACGGCACAATGTCAGCCTGTGCGTCCTGGGTTACATAGCGCATAATTTCCGACAGCTTCATTACCGCCGCGGGCGTTTGCGTGCTTTGTACAGAAGCAAGTGAGTAAATATTGTTGAGTGTATTAAAAAGAAAATGCGGGTTGATCTGGAGCTTAAGGTAGGAAAGCTCTGCATTTACTTTTTCCAGTTCACTTTCTTTTGATCTTTTTTCGGCTATGCGCCACCGGTCTATTACCTGCAGCATGGTGCCCAGCAGCCACACCAGACAAAAAGAAAATATGCGCGGGATGGCCCTGAAGCCTACAAACAATGTATGCGGACGTTCATGCAGTCTCAGCCTGTCGGCTTCGGGAAAGCGAGCCGGAAGGTTGTTGACATTTACAAGTCTTATTCTTTCCGGCTCGGGGATTAAAAGAAACAGAACAAGCAGCAATAATACAGCCCCGAAATAAAGAAAGTTCTTTTTGGCAAAAAACAGCCTGGGCACCAGGAAGTAAGCATTGAAATAAAAAAAGGGAACGAGAAAAAGATTGTTTGCAATAAACCGGAGCGGGTAACCGAAAACGTGAGGAACGCCGCCCAGGCGCGTGCCAAAGCCGGGTGAAAAAATAACCGGCAGTAGCAGGAACAATGCCCAGCATGTAATGTGAATGATAATAGTAATGGCTCTCTTATTCATAATGCAGGTGCCAAAAGTAAATAAACCAATTGGCCGGAGGCATAATATAGACGAACACGCAAATTGTATAGACAAATGCGTGGTTTTTTGTTGATTGGATAAAGCGGGTTGGCTTACAGTGAAGACCGCATAGTGAGCTTAAAAGGAACTTCTATATGCTCCTTGGCTCCAGTTAATATAAGCTCTGCTGCCTGCACGCCCATTTGGTGAAAATCGGTAGAGATGGTGGTAATGCCATTGAGAATGATCTTTTTCAGTACCGTTTCATTGTAAGAGATAACGCCCACGTTTTTGCCTACTTTAAATTTAAGCGATATCAGCCGCTCTATTAATGTTACCAGGTCGGCTTCCATCAGGTTAATATATACTTCACCACTGTTGATGGGTTCGGTAGCAATATCGTGTACAATTTTATGGGTAAACGCATATTCCTGGCAAAAGCGGTTAAATCCTTTGGTGATCTCCATTGGATAATAACTTTTTTCGGGAACGATGATCTTTAATGTGTGGTATTTGGCCAGCGGCTTTAAGGCCTGCTCCAACGCGTGGTAAATATCTTTTTCAAAATTTTCATACACGCTTCCAAATTCCCCGTCTACCCGTGGCAATTTTTTATCGAGCAAAATCAATTTGTGCTTGGGAATGGTATTAATGATCTCGTGTGCATTTTCGCCGCCCTCCATAAAATGAGGAATGATGACATAGTGTGAGTAGTCGTCGTTGGCGTTGCTGATGAGTTTTTTAAATAACCCGTAATCGTTGTTGTAAATGTAAAAGTCGATGGCTACATCTTCGCCCAGGGTTTGCACAAATGCGTCGTATACTATTTTTTTGTGCGAGCTGAGTTTGTTAAACAGCAGCATTACCCGGCGGGTTTGCTTGATATTGTCATTAACAATATAATATCCTTTACCGGGCACTGAGCCTAATACGCCCATTTTTTTCAGGTGCTTGTATCCCTTTTCGGCAGTATCTCTCGATATTTCAAGCTCAAAGCTCAGCTCGTTGATGGAAGGCACAAGGTCATCCTTCTTAAGCTTGCCGGCTTCAATGGCGTCCAGTATAGAATGCGTTAACTGAAGATATTTAGGGGTAGCAGAGAATTCATCCACCTGCACATTTTCAAAAAAACGACGGAATTTCATATCACTAAATCGGAATAAAAAGAATAAAAAACAAATATAAGAAAAGGGGGGCAGCCGTGAGCGATTGACTGCCAGCTTTCAGCGATCAGCCATCAGCGTTCGGCGTCTCTAGACGAAGGAGAGATCCCCCATAGAATGGCGTTTACCGTTTATGGTTTGCAGTTCGTTAAAACCCTGCCTGCTGCAATTCTTCCAGCGTCCAGGGGTCCCAGCGCCTGCCCACTACGTCGCGCACTTTTTTAATGTCTTCCGGCTTTACCGTCGAGGCATTGTTCCCCAGGTTGGTGCGTATATAGCTCAATACTTCTGCCAGCCACTGGTCTTCGCTGTTGAGTTGTGGCGGCATAATGCTCGGGTATTCCTTACCGTCAACCGGACCTTTCAACCCGCTCAGCACAATCCTGATCAACCGCCCCGGATCGCCGGTTACGCGGGGCGAGCCTGCCAGCGGTGGCGCTACCATGCCTGAGCCTCCGAACTTCAGGCCTTTTCCATCCGACCCGTGGCAGGACGAGCAAAGCGATTTAAAATTATCGGCTCCCTTCAGCACCAGCGCTTTTTGTGCTTCGTCGAGGTTTTCGGTATTTACCGCCACTTTTAAAGAAGTAGTGAGATGCCCAAGCGTAAGCTGCGCGGCCTGGTAAACCATGCCAGTATGTGCTGAATCTTTCTTTATAACAGTTTCCAGCAGGGGCGTTGCTTTTGCGGCTGTGCTATACCGTAACGATTGTACCAGTTGTGTTTTTACATCGGTGTCGGGATCGTTCACAAGGCCTTTCAGTGTAGCCATTACTTCAGCATCGTCCTTTGCAATATAGGGTTCGCTTATCCATATTGCCATCTTTCTCATTTCCGGCAAAGGATCGTTCATTAACTGCAGCAGCAGGTTTTTATCCAAAGCATGCATTCCTTCCAGCGTCCATAATGCATGTATTCTTCCTATATCTGTAGGAGTATATCTCCAGAACAAAAGCTTGTCCATAGCCGTAGCACCCCTCACCGTTGATCTCAATGCAGGGATTGCGGAAGAATCCTGGCGCAGTATCAGCAACTTCTGTGCATTGTCGCGCCACCAGCCATTGGGATGTGAGAGATATCCCACCAGCGCTTCCGAAGATGCCTGTAATAAAGCCGGTCTTTCTTTAGAAGGTGCTATATCATTGTGAACGATGCGGTATATTCTTCCGCGACCAATGTTTTTGTCGAGTCCAAATCTAACTATCTGGGGACGTATATACGAAGAGGGTCCGGTCCAGTTCCCTTCCTGTATAATGCCGCGGTACATGTCTACGATGTACAGGCATCCGTCCGGCCCGGTTGTCATATTTACCGGGCGGAAATTCATATCCGTTGAAGCCAGGAACTCTGCTTTGTCGTAGGCATTTTTTACAACCCTCACGCCGTTTTTGTTCAGCACTTTGGCTCTGCGTATCAATCTTCCTACTGGTTCGCAAATAAAAAGGTCGCCCTTCATGTATGCAGGCAGCTTGTCGCCCCTGAAAATGGTTTGCCCACAGGTGGCAGTAAAGTGATTGAGGGTGCTATCGGGGCGGAGCCGTTTTTTACCGCCTTCTATATCAGGCGTGGCAATAATGGGCCAGGGTTCGTGAAAATCGCCTTCGTATTGCGTTTCTTCAAAGTCGAGCTCGCCGTATGCAGGCATTTGCTGAAAACCTTTGGCGGCTACTTCGCCACCGGCAGACGAAAGGTACAACCTGCCATAATCGTCGTTGCCCAATCCCCATTGCCCTGCCGGCACATCTTCGAGGCTGTCAACTTTCAGTCCGTCGCCTGTCCATTTGTAACGGAGACGGATACTGGTATAAATCCAGTTGTCGAGATTCCACAGCATGCCGCTACGCTGGTGTTCGAGGTTCCGGTCATCGCGGGCATCGTTATTGTATACTCTTTTCTTTTCGTCGGCTATACCGTCACCATTGGTATCGCGATAAGTGTCAATATTGGCGGAATAGGTTTCCTGCACCAGCAGCCGGTCATCGAGCGCCAACAGCATGCGCGGCAGTACAAGACTGTCTATAAACACCGTGCGCTTGTCCATCTTTCCATCGCCATCAGTATCTTCCAGCTTAACAACCTGACTGATCGCGGCATTTTCGTTGGTGGCATTTATGTCCTGCATGTAAGTGCGCATTTCTGCCACATACATGTTGCCGTTACCATCCCATACCATGGCAACTGGTTCCTGCACCATTGGTTCACTGGCTACCAGCTCTGCCCGGAAGCCCTCCGGAAGATGCATCGCTTTGATGCTTTCTTCCGGAGTTAATGGCGCCGGGGAAGGATTTTGGATAACGGGCGGTCTATGTGCAGGTTTTTCAGGAATATCTTTACCGGTGGCTGAGCAATTAAAGCTGGCGGTAATGCATACCGCAACAAAGCAAATAAATACAGGTTTCATTTATCCGGGATTTACGCAATCGGGTAAAATGCTGAGAGACGAAATATGCCGGGCTACTCAACAAATACAGATTCGCTGTCTGCTTTTTATCGGATAGCCTTCAATGGGTATTTTCAGCCGCAGATTCGCAATTGAGAAAAGGGACATGTTACCTGCTAATGTACGACTATTAAAAGAACCAAGTTTATACAACTACTACAAATGCCGTGGGCAATTTCGATCACCAGGACAAAATATGTAAAAACTATGCTTCTTTCATCCTGCTCCTACCTGCCCTGCTCGCGTATCCCCTCGTCGCCGCCGATACGAACGAGTCTATAGCGTAGCATCCGCACAAACAGCGAGCGCCGTAGGTCCGGTCAAATATTACCTGACCGATTTCTATCGGTCCGATAAAACCTTTATCTTCCATCCTTCTTAAAATAACGATTCGTATGAAGTTAAGCACAACATTGTTTTCGGCAGCAATTTTTGCAACGGTAATGGCGGGGTGTAACCAGGGCGGCGATTCCGGCAAAAAAGAACTTACTATAGGAGCTTCTATGCTCAGCCTGCAATCTGAATTTGTGGTGAATGTAAAAGATGCAATGGAGGCAAGGGCCGGAGAAAAAAATATTGAGTTGATTGTAAACGACGCTCAACGTACAGCAGAAAAACAGGTGCAGCAGATTGAAACTTTTATTGCGCAGAAAGTGGATGCGATCATTTTAAATCCCTGCGAAGTAGAAGCGAGTTCTCCGGCAATAGAGAAGGCAAAGGCAGCAGGCATTCCCGTTATAAACGTAAACTCCGAAACGGCTGCACAGCCTGATGGCTTTGTAGGTTCGAAAGACGAAGAGTCGGGACAGATTGCAATGGAGTATATAGCCAGGCTGTTGAATGGCAAAGGCAATGTGGTAATTATGGATGGTTATATGGGGCAGGCGGCACAAATAAAAAGAGCCGCAGGCGCTAAAGAAGTGTTGAATAAATACCCGGACATTAAAGTACTGGCTGAGCAAACGGCAGAGTGGGACAGAGCGAAGGGCATGAGCCTGATGGAAAACTGGATACAATCTTACGGCGATAAAATCAACGCAGTGTTTGCTCATAATGATGAAATGGGCATGGGCGCTTTGCAGGCGTTGGAGCAAGCCAAAATGAAAGGCAAAGTGGTAGTGGTGAGTATTGATGCGATTGCGGATGCATTACAGGCAGTGAAAGACGGACGTTTGAACGCTACCGTTTTCCAGGATGCAAAAGGCCAGGGAGCGGGTGCCGTAGATATGGCAATACAATTTGCACAAAAACAACCCGTAGCACAAACGAATGTGTTTATTCCTTTTCAACTGGTAACAAAGGAAAACGTGGATGGGTTTATTGGGAAATAAGATGGAATAGGTGTATTGCCAGTCGGCCCGCCACAACGAGCATTTAGGCAAGCCGCGGTCTGACCGACAAAAGATATGAGTTACAGAGAAGCCGTAGGAACGGGTTGTATATTGCCGGGACCAAGTCCCGGAAGAACATATTAAGTAACGAAGTCGGAGACTTCGTACAGCACAAATAAGATTGAATAGGTATATTGCCGGTCGGCCCGCCACAACGAGCATTTAGACAAGCCGGCGGTCTGACCGACAAAAGATATGAGTTACAGAGAAGCCGTAGGAACGGGTTGTATATTGCCGGGACCAAGTCCCGGAAGAACATATTAAGTAACGAAGTCGGAGACTTCGTACAGCACAATATTAAGTAACGAAGTCGGAGACTCCGTACAGCAAATTTTATAAGCAATGATGCCAATAAAACAAAAGCCGTTTCTGATTGAAACGGCTTTTGGCATTTTACTGTATCCTCAATCAATAGCCATCATTCTGTCCTAAGTCAGCATTCACGAGTATTTCCGTAGCCGGTATCGGCAAGATAGCTTCGTTAGCTGTATAGATATAGTCCTGCGCGTTAAAAGCAACGCCACCTCTTGCAACGGTAGGACTTGCTTTTTCAGCAGCGCCATGAGCGTTCATAAAAGTAGCAAGCTGTTCGGGGGTCATCGTTCTCTTCAGGTCGAACCAGCGATGGTTTTCAAAAGCCAGCTCAACTCTCCTCTCTTTCAGCACGGCTGTTCTGAAATCATCTTTGCTTAAGCCATTCAGGGGGTCAAGGCCTGCCCTGTCGCGCACTGCATTCAAATAACCTTCCGCTTCCGAAGTAGGTCCGGCGGGACTTTCGTTAATAGCTTCTGCAAGCATCAGCAATACATCGGCATAGCGGTAAATGGGCCAGTTGTCGTTGGTGCGACCGGCAATGGTGTGGGGATGATTGTAT
>JBQCGX010000031.1:0-45468 GCA_051955255.1 Agriterribacter sp.
ATTAAAAATTTCCAGCCTTGGTCGGTTTAACTAAACAGCATTGAATTTTAATCCAACATCGTATTAGCTAATACTTGTTTAAGACCAACACCATCCATCAGACCACCCTTCGGGCGGGCCGATGGGAAGCCGGTCGGCCCGCCCGAACAGGTATTGGGCGCGGCCGGCGGTCTGACCGACAAAAAAAGGCTATCTCGTTCGCTCCATCTCCTTTCTGCGACAGTATTTAAAAGAACATGCACTGGCGTTGATTACACTGCTGATGGCGGGTAATGCATAATTAAAATTCCCGGATAGTTATGTCGCGGACGGATTGAAATCCATCGTTACAATATGCTACCGAGCCTACGGCTCTCGCTGCTTGTGACGAGCCGGAGCCATCGGCTCTATCAAATATTGTTGCCTGGATTTAATCCCAGGTTGTTTACTCTAATCTGCATTGAACCTGGCTTCAAAATTTTTTTCAAACAGCACCCCCTTGTTGGCTACTCCGTTGTCTTTATCCTGCATTGCTTTTACAATATATATAGTATGAACGAGGAAAACCTTACCATTTTGTTTGAAAAATACCTGTCCGGTACATTGTCCGAACAAGAGTTTGCAACCCTGTGGGAAACACTGCAACAACCTGCCTACAAAGAAAAATGGGCCGAGCTCGCTGCAACGATATGGAATGATACCCGATACCAGAAACCGGCAGACGAAGAAATACGGCTGCGAATATTGGCAAAGCTTCAACCGGTTGTACAGGAAAATACCGTTGTACCATTGGCGCGTAAAAAGCAGCGCTGGTGGTCTATTGCAGCGGCAGCTATTATAGTGCTGGGTATAAGTACCTTCTGGTTTTTGTATGGCGTAGACAAAACAAAACCTGCAAACATCAGCCTGGCGGCTTCAAAAGAGAAGATCGTTCCTGGTGGCAACAAAGCTGTATTAACATTGGCCAGTGGCATTACAGTGGAGCTCGACAGTGCTGCCAATGGGTTGCTGGCCAGCCAGGGGCAGGCGGAGATCATTAAAAAAGCAAATGGCGAACTGGTGTACAACACCGTTGGCAGGCAAACCAAAGAAGTATATCATAACACCATCACCACGCCGCGCGGTGGCCAATATAAAGTAGTGCTGCCCGATGGCACGGCAGTGTGGCTAAACGCAGCTTCATCCATCAGCTACCCCGTTGGTTTTGATGCGAAGGAGCGCAAAGTAACCATAACAGGCGAAGTGTATTTTGAAGTGGCGAAAGATAAGAAAAGACCTTTCAGGGTATCCGTAAACGATATGACAATAGAAGTGCTGGGTACTCATTTTAATGTAATGGCCTACGATGACGAAATTGGAAAAACCACGCTGCTGGAAGGAGCAATACAACTTTCGCGCGGAGGCAACACCACTTTGTTAAAGCCGGGGCAACAGGCACAGGTAAAAGACGGCGGCAATGTAGTGGTACAAAGCAATGTAAACCTTGAAGAAACCGTAGCCTGGAAAGATGGATTGTTTCTTTTCAACAGCGCGGATATAGGCACCATTATGCGGCAGGCCTGCCGTTGGTACGATGCACAGGCAGAATACAAAGGCAGATGCACCAAACTCTTTTCCGGTGAAATTTCACGCAGCGCCGATCTCAAAGATCTGCTCGACATACTGGAAGAAACAGAAGAAGTGAAGTTCTCAATAGAAGGAAATAAAATAACAGTAATACCAAAACGATAAAATGTAAACCCTATCTCTTCACACAAAACCTGCAAGCAATGATATAGTAAGCCATCATGAATGCGGTTGACAAAAAAGCCCGAAGTGGTCGTAACACTTCAGGCCTTCAATTTGGGTCAACCCAACAATACAATACTGGTAAGAACTGCTTATTGTTTAACCCAATAAAACCAAAAGTATGAAATTATTGGTTCCTGCAAAAGGCGCATCCTGTGCTGCAAACAGGAATATGCCGCTGCTTCTCAAAACGCTGCTGTGTATGAAACTTACGGGAATTTTGCTGCTTACTGCATGCCTGCAGGCACATGCAAATGGTTATGCCCAAAAAATCAATATTCATGTAAAGCAGGCATCGCTGCAAAAAGTATTTAAAGAAATAAAAAAGCAAACCGAGTATTTGTTTTTTTATTCCGACGATGTAATAAAAGGGTCAAGCCCGGTTACACTATCTCTCATCAATGCCACGGTAGAAGAAGTGCTCGACGAATGTTTTAAAACACAACCGCTGACGTATGCCATCGTAAAAAATTCGGTTGTCATCAAGTTTAAAAATGTTTTATCAGGCCAGGTCAACCAGCCTTCGGCAGATGAAAACCAGCCACCGTTAATAGACGTAAAAGGAAAAATTACCGATGAGAATGGAAACGGGCTGGAGCGGGCAACCATTAAAGTAAAAGGAAAGAACAAAGCCGTGCAAACCGATGCGGATGGTAATTATAGTATTGACGGGCTGGAGGAAACCGACGTGCTGGTCATTTCATTTGTAGGTTACCAGTCGCAGGAATTTTCGGTAAAAGGCAAAAATGATTTTAGAGTTGTGCTGAGGGTTGCCAGCACCAGTCTCGATTCGGCAGTGGTGGTAGGTTATGGCAATAAAAAAAGAAGGTTGTTTACAGGATCGGTTACTTCCGTTAAAACATCCGAAATAGAAAATATTCCAGCTTCCAATCTTACCAATTTATTAGCCGGACGAATGAGCGGTGTGTATGTAAGCCAGGGAACCGGCACACCCGGCATTGCCTCGGGCATAAGAGTGAGGGCTACTGCTTCGTGGAATGCAAACGATCCTTTATACGTGATAGATGGAGTAGTGAGAAACAAAGCTGCCTTCGATGCGTTAGACCCGAACGAAGTAGATGAAGTGAGTGTATTGAAAGATGCGGGATCGGCAGCCATTTATGGTGTGCGTTCTACCAACGGGGTAATTATGGCTACAACAAAAAGAGGAAATAGTCAAAAAGCCGTCATCAACTACAATGGATCTATCAGTTACGAAAAACCTACCAGGATCAACAAACTGATGGACGTAAATAAAGCCATCCAGGTTTTTAACGAGGCTTATCCCGAAGACATCACATCGCTGCGCTTTGGACCCGACGAGGTAGACTATTTTAAAGAGCATGGAGGTTATAACTGGCTCGATTATGTGTACCGCGATCCATTAACACACCGCCATGCATTGAGCATTTCCGGGGGTAACGACAAAATCAAATACTATATCGGCGGCAGTTACTACAACGAGATCGGCTTTCTCGACCAACTGAAGTATAACAAATACAACCTGCGCGGAAACATAGAAGCGAAAGTAAGCCGCGATATTACCGTGTCTCTCGGTTTGGGCAATATGTACGGCAACAGGGAGCGATACAATTTCTCCTACGATGGTGGTTCAGATGATCTTGGGAATTTATGGTACAAGCTTTTGTACTTCAACTGGAACACGCCGCCTTATATAGACGGAAAGCCGGTAAATCCCGGATGGCTGGGCAATTCTGTTGAGATGATTAAACACGGCGGTTACTCACGCAACAGCCTGCAAAGAATGGATGCCTTAATGACCCTGAACTACAATGTGCATGCAGTACCTGGATTGTCTGCCAGGGTTTCGTTCAGTAAAAATCTCACCAACGACTACACGAAGGATTTTGCCAAACGTACCCATTTGTACAATTTTAAAACAACCGGTTCCTCCGGGAAGATCATGAGCGATACACTGCTGGGAACCACTACCAGCCAGGACCCCGGCAGAGAATACCTCTCCAATTACTGGCAAAAGATCAACGAATCGCAATTCAATGTGCAGGCATCGTATGTAAAATCTTTCGGCAATCATAATATCAATGCCACTGTCGTATATGAACAATATACCCAGCGATACAACAACCTCTACAGTGCACGTTACGATTTCCCGATCATTGTAACCGACCAGTTTTTTGCCACCAGCGATAACCCGCAGGATGCAGGCACTGCAGGCGACGAAACAGAAGCTGCGAGGCTTTCCTATATTGGTCGCCTAGACTATGATTATAAGCAAAAATACATCCTCTCTGCTTCCGTGCGCAGAGACGGATCAACCTTGTTTGCTCCGGACAGGCGATGGGGTTGGTTTCCTTCGGTGTCAGCCGGCTGGATCATTTCTGATGAATCTTTCTTCAACAGCAAATCCATCAACTTCCTTAAACTAAGAGCTTCCTTTGGTATGACCGGCAGCGATGCCGTGGGCGGCTGGCAATGGCAGGAACGATATGTTGCATCGGGAGGATTTTATTTTGGCGAACGCCAGGTAAAAGGCATACAGCATGGCGGCATTGTAAATCCTTACCTCACCTGGGAGAAATCCAAATCTTATAATTTCGGCGCCAACATCAGCTTCCTCAACAATTTTACTTTTTCTGCCGACTACTGGTTCCGGAACACCTATAACATTCTGGGCGCGCGCATTCAGTCTGTACCTGTAAGTTTTGGCGGCAGCATGCCTGCCGAGAACTACGGTAAGGTCGATTCGAAAGGGTACGAGTTTGAGCTGGGCTATAACGCCAACCTTACCCCTTCATTCAACTTTTTTGTAAAAGGCAATTTTTCATGGGCTGCCAACAAAGTGAAGCTGATAGATGTGCCGCAGAATGTTCGCCCTGAAAACAACCCCATAGGACGACCGTTGGGTACCATTTCAGGCTATGTGGCAGACGATATTTTACGTACACAGGCAGATGTTGACAAGCTGCCCGACAATTACCGGATCATAGGCTTTGTTCCTGAAATTGGTATGTTGAATTATATGGATGTCAGCGGGCCCAACCAGGAGCCCGATGGCACCATAGATGGTTACGACCAGCGCGTTATTTATCAGTACAGCACCCCGCCTATTTCATACGGATTGTTGTTGCGTGGCGAATGGAAAGGCTTGAGCCTGGAAGTGTTTTTCCAGGGGCTGGCGGGACATAAAAAATATTATAGTGACGGATATGGAAGAAAAGCCCTCATTGGTAATTTGCTGCCGCATGATATATGGAGCGATCACTGGACGCCCGAAAATCCCAATGCAAAAATGCCTAAGCCGCGCCCGGACTGGATGAACTTCGACAACGTCGCATCCTCCTTCTGGTTGTATGATGCCAGTTTTGTGCGGTTGAAGAATATACAACTTGGATACACCTTCCCAGCCAAGTTTACCAAACGGGCAGGGCTACGCGATTTGAAGTTGCTGGCATCCGCTACCAACTTGTTCTACCTGTCAAAGTTCAAATTCTACGATCCGGAAGTTCCGTCTGCAATGAGTTATCCGAATATGAAAGTTTTCACTTTTGGGGTGAACGTTTCATTGTAACAATTCTGAAACTTTCAAATTATGAACATGAACATCTATAAAAATATATACGTTTTATCGCTGGCCGGCTGGCTGCTTTGCACTACAGGCTGCGAAAAAATACTTGATAAAAAAGACCTGCGCTCCATCAATCCCGGCGATGTTTGGAACGATGCAGGACTGGCGAATGCGTATGTCAATAATATTTACGGCGATCTTATGACCGGCATGCCCACCAACCAGGGAGGTGCTTCTGATGAAAGTACCGATAATGGTGAAATGCGTTCGTACCTGGCGGGCGTTGCCACGATTGATTCCTACAACAGTTTTCCTTACGGCACTATTCTTAAAATAAATATGGCGCTCGAAAATCTTGAAACAGGCGCTTTGCCCGAAGCAGATAAAAACAAACTGAAAGGCCAGGTGCTGTTCTGGAGAGCCTGGGCGTATTTTATGATGGTAAAAGCATATGGCGGCGTACCACTGGTATTGAACACGCAAGACGTATCGGACAAAGAAGAATTGTTTGTGCCACGCAACAAAACATCGGAATGCGTAGCACAGATTGTAAAAGACCTGGATGCTGCTGCTGCCTTGTTGCCAGATGCGTGGCCAGGTGAAGAAGGTCGCATAGACAAAGGCGTTGCCCTGTCGTTTAAAGGAAGGGTTTTATTGTATTATGCAAGCCCGCAGTTTACACCTGCCGGTAGTGCAGCGCGCTGGCAGGCAGCCTACGACGCCAACAAGCAGGCCCTCGATTTTTTAACCAGCAAGGGAAAAGGGTTGATGGAAAATTTTAGCGATATATGGTACCAGGAATTGAACAAAGAAGTCATCATGGTGCGCAGGTATAGCGGTCCGCCCGGCCCCTCGCATTCGCAGGCAGGCATGCGGCCGATATTGTACTCCAAAGATGCAGCCAACCAGGATATTCCATCACTGCAACTGGTAAACGCTTTTCCCATGAAGAATGGCTCTTCGTTTAATCCCGCTACTACATCGTACGACACGTTGTTCAAAAACAGGGATGAACGTTTTTATGCATCCATTGCCTACAACGGATCGGATATGGCGTTGAAGGATATGGTTGATCTCGGTACTTATTTGTGGACCTATTGGGGACCCAACGGCAGCGTGATAGGTCCTCTTGGTACGCCCACCAGCTTTTATCGTCAGAAAGGATTGGACAAAACGCTCACGCAGCAAACCGTGCATGCCGGCACTGTAGACTGGCTGGAGATACGCTTTGCAGAAGTGCTGATGAATTTTGGAGAGGCAGCCAACGAACTGGATAAAACCACCGAGGCGCTCGACGTATTGTACCAGATAAGAGCCAGGGCAGATATTTTGCCCGGCAACGACGGACATTATGGAATTACCGCCACTACCAAAGACCAGGTGCGCGAAGCATACAGGAAAGAAAGGTTTGTGGAGTTTGCATTTGAAGACAAGCGGTGGTGGGACCTGCGGCGCTGGAGAAAGCTGGATATACTGAATGATGTGAACCGCAGAACAGGGTTGCGGTATACTTTAAAAGCAGGGCAAACAGCCCCCACGCTGCACGATGATATCAATACCGTATGGAACCGGTTTACCTGGGAAGTGGTGACAGTGGATACGCGTGACATAGAAGTGCAGGACAATTATTATTTCTATGGTATGCCGATGTATGTGTTAGAACGAAGTGCGAATATTGAACAAACGCAAGGCTGGAACAACGGCACTTTCGATCCCCTGCAATAACAATGGCAATTGGTTTTAGGTCTCATACAGTTCAAGGTTGATTATTGAAAAACAGGAGCAGTATTGTAACCAGGTGCTCAGCAGCCTGGTACAATACCCCTGTTAGCACAGCTCCTGGAAAATTATTGAGCGTTAAAAAATTTAATAACGGTAATGAATAAATGTATTTTTATTGCAGCCTGCCTGATGTACGCACTAAGCAACATGGCACAGGTTCCTGCAGCGTCGGTTTCACATTTCGGTAAAAAGAAAAACTTCCACATTTTCCTCCTCATGGGGCAATCGAACATGGCCGGTTATGGTTGCGTGGTGGAAACCGATCCATGGCAAGTGGGCGATAAACACACGGTGCCCGGCGTTTGGACCCTTACCGGTCAATACCATTTGGATGCGGATAGCAGCGCAAAAAATGTTGAATGGATACCGGCAGTTCATCCTTTGCATCCTCTGCAGTCGTCTGCCCAATTTGGTATGGGGATGGACTTTGCAAAGGAATACATGAAAACACGTCCTGGTGTAATTGTAGGTTTAATTCCTTGTGCATGGGGCGGTGCAGAGATCAATCGCCTGAAAAAAGGCACTGGTCATTATGCCAATGCCATTGCAAGAGCAAAAAAGGCGGGCGACAATGGTGTAATAAAAGGCGTGTTGTGGCACCAGGGAGAAAGCGATTCGGTGAATCCTGAACTCGCTGCATTGTATCAAAACAAGCTCGACAGCTTTGTCATCAATATCAGGGAAGATCTCGGCAATCCAAAACTCGCTTTTGTATGTGGCGACCTTGCTGAGTTTTACGGACAGGGCCGGTCGGAAGTTCACAAAGCAGGAATACCCATTGTGCGCAGAACACTGCATGAACTTCCTTTGCGTATTGCATATACCTATTGCGTTGCTACCGATGGCTTAAAAAGTCCCGATGAACATTATGTGCATTTCGACCGGTGGTCGAATATACAACTAGGCATACGGTATGCACAGGCATTTACCATATTGCAACGACATTGAATTAATTTTTCCACAGAAATCTATTAATACAAATAAGTATGGCTTATTTATCAAAAGGCTTTTTCCTTTCCTGTATTGTATTGCTGGTACGCATAACCGAAGCGTCGGCGCAAAATGCTTCTGCTGCATTTGCACACCAGCAAAACGATTGGCTCGTGCATCCTAAAAATATGCCCGCCCGTTTTTCGGAAAACAAAGCTGAAAAAACGATCACCATCACCAACGGTATGCTGCAACGAAGTTTTTACCAGGGCGGGAATATTGTTTGCTTTGATTATACCAACCTGGTTTCCGGCGAACAGCTCATCCGGTCGGTTCGTCCCGAAGCCCGCATCACCATTAATGGAACGGAGTACAATGTGGGCGGATTATACGGACAAAAAGAACATGCCTATTTTGTAAAAAGCTGGCTCAATGAACTGAAGCCGGACGACCGCGATTTTTTCTATGTGTCGCACGAATGGACTTCGCTTACCCAACCAGTTCAATGGAAAGCAGTTGATTGGGCAACCAGCAGAAGTTTGCCCACAGGCAAATCGCTTGTATTGCATTTCAAAAGCAAGAGCGCCGCATTAAAAGACATTACGGTAAAAGTACATTATGATGTGTTTGACAACCTACCGGTATTGTGTAAACGCATTACCATTGAAAACAATAGCAATGCTTCTGTTAAAATAGACCAGGTGGTGAATGAAATACTGGCCATGCCGGAGGAGGAATCGGCAGTAACAGGCGACAGCTCTAAAATGGCAGTGCCGCATGGAATATTTGTTGAAAGCAATTATGCTTTTAACGATGCCATGCGGATACACCTCAGCGATCAGACCACGAATTGGAAATCGGACTACCTGTATCGCAGCCAGGTGCACGTGCAATATCAAACTCCCTGCCTGCTGGAAGTATATCCCAGGCATGGAACAGGTGTTGTATTAAAAACAGGGGAGCATTTCAATTCCATCCGAACCTACGAATTGTTGCTCGACAGCTACGACAGGGAGAGAAGGGGATTGGCCCGCAAAAAATTTTACAGAACAATTGCACCCTGGACCACACGCAATCCCATCTTCATGCACCTCATTGCACAAGACACTTCCCAGATACGCAGGGCAATTGATCAGTGTGTGGCAACCGGTTACGAAGCTGTGATTTTAAGTTTTGGCAGCGCGTTGAATATGGAGGATACCAGCGCAGCCAATTTAAAAATGTATAAGGAAGTGGCCGACTATGCACATTCAAAAAACATTTTGATAGGCGGTTATGCCCTGTTCATTTCAAGAAGCATCAGCCCTGATGTGGATGTCATCAACCCGCACACCGGCAAGCCAGGGCAGGTAGGCGGCGGTTCATCGCCTTGTATGGCCAGTGCATGGGGGTTAGAGTGGCTGCAAAAAATTAAAAATTTCTTTGAAAAGACAGGCTTCGATATGTTTGAAAACGACGGGCCCTTTGGAGGAGACGTTTGTGCTTCTACCAGGCATATTGGACATAAAGGCCTGGAAGATTCGCAGTGGGCGCAGGCGGAGCTGCAAAAAAAATTGTATCACTTTCTCAGCCAGCGGGGTATATACATCAATTCGCCCGACTGGTATTTTTTAGATGGTTCTAATAAAGCGGGTATTGGTTACCGGGAGCCGAACTTTACATTGCCACGCGAACGTCAAAAAATATTGAATCGCCAGAATATTTATGATGCCATGTGGAACGAAATTCCCTCAATGGTATGGGGCTTTGTTCCGTTAACAGAGTATGGCGGTGGCGGTGCGGCTGCAACCATCGAGCCGCTCAAAGATCACCTGGATATGTACGAGCAACTGATGATGCAATATTACGGATCGGGTGTGCAGGCATGTTATCGCGGGCCACGTTTGTACGATACCGATAGTACCAAAAAGCTGGTGCAAAGCGTGATTGCCTGGTATAAGAAATACCGGCATATTCTCAGTGCCGATATTATTCACCTGCGCCGCCCCGACGGGCGCGATTGGGATGGCATTATGCATGTAGACGCATCGCTGCCGCAAAAGGCATTGGCAATGCTGTACAATCCGCTCGATACGCCTGTTAAAAGAAAAGTAAAGCTGCCGTTGTATTATACGGGGCTTAACAAAACAGCGAAAATCAGCATTAAAGCAAATAATCCTGTTACCCATACATTAAACAGTGCGGCAGAAGCCTTTGTTGATGTGGAAATTCCCGCACAAGGATATACCTGGCTGGTAGTTCAATAATGCCGCCAGGCTTTTTCCTGATCACATTCAAAACTATTCCAGACATGTTAAGCAAGAAAAATTTATTAGTATGTGCAACCTTGGTTTTATTTTCAACGGCTTTGTTGTCGCAATCCATCAACGTTATACCATTGCCCAAACAGGTAACCGGTTTAACCGGTAAAACAAGTTCCTTTCCGTCTCTGCAATACTGGCTCAGCGATAAAACCATTCAGCCAGCCATCGGTGGCTTCAAAGACCAGTTGGGCAAATTGTCGTTTGTTGCTGTCAGGGAGTCCCGTTCGGCAGCCAATGCAAATGTGCAGGTGTCTATCGACAAAGCGCTGAATGAAAATCAATACAGCATCTACATTCAACAATCAATTGTTGTAAAAGCTGGCAGTTACCAGGCCATTGCCTGGGCAATGGCTTCGTTGCTGCAAATGGCATCGGTAAAAAACAACACACTGGTATGGCAACAGGTACGGATAAACGACCAGCCAGACCTTGTTTACCGGGGCTTGCTGGTAGATGTTGCCCGGCAATGGCATGAGGCATCCACGCTTCGTACTATTGTAGACATTTGCGGATTTTACAAAATCCCGTATCTGCAATTGCACCTTACCGACGATCAGTCATTCACTTTTCCTTCAAAGGCATTCCCTCAACTGGCAACACCCGGCAGGCATTATACCGAAAAAGAATTGAAAGACCTGGTATCGTATGCGCATGCACGAGGTGTGGCTATTGTACCCGAAATGGATTTGCCGGGGCATAGCACTGCCATGCGCAGGGCAATGCCCGAACTGTTTGGCAGCGCAGATTTAAGGGTGATCGATTTGAATAAGCCGGAAGTGTACGAAGCCGTAAAAACATTGACAAAAGAAATGTCCGACATCTTTCACACTTCGCCCTATATACATATTGGCGCCGACGAATGCAATTTTGAGCTGTTCGAAAAGCTGCCGGCCACGCAAAACACCATCAAACAAAAAGGATACAGCAATGTGCATGATATATTACTGGAGTATATTATTGAGATGAATGAGTATGTAAAATCATTAGGCAAACAAACATTGATGTGGGAAAGCTTTAAAGGCAAAGGCACACCATATTTAACTGTTCCGGATGATATTCTGATTTTTGCCTGGGAAACGTTGTATCAACGCCCCGACAGTTTACTCGGCAATGGATACACCATCATGAACGCCAGTTGGAAACCTTTGTACATTACGCCCGGATACAGGTGGGGCGCAAAATTTATTTACGATCAATGGAATATTTCAAAATGGGAGAACTGGTGGGACGCAGCGCCTTCTTTCCATGCCATTCAATTGCCCGACGACAAACGCATTGTGGGAGCACAATACTGTTCGTGGGAAATGGCAGACTATATGGAAGTGCCGGAAATATTGGCTCGCATGCCGGCCTATTCTGAAAAGATCTGGAACAAAACATCAAAGCTGTCATACAAAGCATTTGATAAGAACAGCGCGCTGCTCAACCAAAAGCTGCAACGCTTGCTGTATGCAGGAGACCTAACGGTAACGGGTGTGTTGAAACCGGTAGAACATGAAATTGAATATCTCGAAAATACCTTTACAGACTTTGTGAGGCTCGATTTGCGCAATTTACCTACGGGGTATTTTGCCACTTTTACAACCAACGGAACCAGGCCTCAGCCTTCATCATCCAGATTCAAACAGGTTTTGCAATTCGATTCGTCGGTAAATCTGCAATTCGGTATTTTTAATGCTGCACTGGAAGAAATTGGTTATTATCACAACCAGTTTAAAAAAGTGCCACTGGCTTTTTCAATCCACGGAACCTACGAACTTCCCAGTAATGTTAACGTAATGAACCCGCCTTCCATTATTATCAAAGAACCTGTAGCCGTAAAAGTGCTTTTTGGCAAAACGAATACGGGCATGGTGAAATATAAGATCAGCGAAAACGATAAACCAGGAGCGTTGCTACTGTACGACGAAAGCAAAGGATTGTTTGCCGATAGAAGCTGTACTATTGAGGCTTTTATAGCAGACAAAGACGGGAAACTGGTAGAGCGTTCTGTGCTGAATGTGCGATTGCAACCATAGAAATGCCCGTGGCTATGCGAATAATGTAAGCGAGACGATAGGGGGAAGGCGTTTTTTTCAGTTTCAAAATAAACCTGTTGAATGAGTTGTTATACAAAGTGCAGAATGATGATGCCATTGCTTGCATGTATGTTGCCGGTGCTGATTACCGCCAATGCATGCGCGGAAACTGCCATTAAAAAAAAGAAGAAAAAGAAAGCGAGGGTGGAGGTCTTTATATTGGCGGGACAGTCGAACGCAGTAGGTTTTAACAATGCAGCACACTATAAAGGCGGGATAGAAAATTTCAATAAAGAATTTGTTGATGCTTCCACGGTGTTGTTGTGGCCGGGCAGCAACGCGCGGCAGGAATTTGCAAACCGGTGGACAAAGATGCAAACCGGTGTATCCGAAATTTCGGTGCAAGCAGCTTATGCATACGCGTTTGGCCCCGAAGTGGGTTTTGGAAAGGTGATGGCCGATAGCATGACCGACCGGCAGATCGCTGTACTTAAATACGCGGTAGGCGGCACCGGTATTGCCCGCAGCAGCGATTACAACGATTATATTCCATCGCTGAAAGGATACAATGATAAAGGCCTCAACTGGCATTATCCCGAAGCCGGACGTGATGCCGGTATATTGTACAAAAACCTTTTGCAGAATATTCAGCAGGCAATGGATTCGCTCAGGAAAGCATACCGGCACTGTGCGATCCGTGGTTTTATCTGGATGCAGGGCGAGCATGAAGCTGGTATCAGTCAAACCATGGCAAACGATTACAGCGATCTGTTGCTTCATTTTTTTGCGTCCATCCGTAAACAACTGAACATACAACAGTTGCCCGTTGTAATAGGGAAGGTGAATGCCAATACCTGGGCGTTCGGAGACCTTGCACGCCAGCGGCAAAGGGAATATTGTGCAACGGACCCGTACTGTAAACTGGTAACAACTACAGATCTTACAAGGAACGGCAATGGAGACACCGCTCATTTCGATACGGAAGGGATGCTGTTATTAGGTGAGCGCTTTGCAGCTCAAATGTTGGTGTTGCTAAAAAAACGGATGAAATAATGATGAATATTATGGGAACGCGCACTCTTTGAAAACGAACCAAACCTGCGAGGGAAATGATATTTTTATAAGCCGCAGATGCGCAGATAGGAAATTTCAAATTAGCGCAGGTCTGCGGGTTGAGAAAGTGTGTTGGCTGACCTGTGCTATAGCGTTACTTGTTTACTTATTTAAGGCAAGTAACAGTTCGGTGCAACTTATCCGTATGCAGGAGGTCTCAACCTGCGTAGAGAAAGAAATTTTTTATAAGCCGCAGATGCACAGATAGGAAGTTTCAAATTAGCGCAGGTCTGCGGGTTGAGAAAGTGCGTTGGCTGACCTGTGCTATAGCGTTACTTGTTTACTTATTTAAGGCAAGTAACAGTTCGGTGCAACTTATCCGTAGCAGGAGGTCTCAACTTGCGTAGGAAAAGAAATTTTTTATTAGAAGAAGATTCGCAGATAGGAAATTTTCATCTGCGAATCTGCGGCAAAAACAAACACCTGCATTTTATTGGCTAAGCGACATTGATTCTTAAACCTGGATTATAGTAATATGCTCAAACACAGATTGCCATTGTACACGATGATCGTAGTTTTTTTCTCCGCCTGTTATCAGCCCGAACAAAAGTATACCGATTGGCGTGTATACGGCGGTAGCAATGCCAACCTCAAATACTCCGACCTTAACCAGATAGACACCACCAATGTAACACAACTGCAACCGGCATGGATGTACCGTTCAGAACATGGCGATAGCACCCTGTTTGGGCCAATGGAATGCAATGCGATTGTTATTGAGAATACTTTATACGGTGTATCGCCCAAAATGAAATTGTTTGCAATAGATGCAGCAACCGGAAAAGAAAAATGGGTTTTTAATCCTGCTGATTCTGTTAACAACAAAACATGGCACAGGCAAACTGTGAACATGAACCGGGGCGTAAGTTATTGGGAAGAGGGTGAAGATAAACGCATCATCTACACGGTAGGTCCCATTGTTTTTGAAGTAAATGCCGTTACCGGTAAGCTCGTTCCTTCTTTCGGGAAAGACGGAGGAATTGATTTGAGTATTGGTTTAGGCAGAGATGAAAAAACGGTGTCGGTTGCTCCCACTTCGCCCGTAGCGGTATATAAAAATGTATTGATTGTAGGTGGCTTGGTGGGCGATGAAACGCCGGGGCATATACGCGCATTTGATGTAAAAACCGGGGCGCAGCAATGGATATTTCACACCATACCGTGGCCGGGAGAGCCGGGATACGAAACATGGGAAGATACTACTGCGTATAAACACATGGGCTCTACCAACAGTTGGAGCGGGTTTAGTATAGATGAAAAAAGAGGAATTGTATTTGCCGGCACAGGCAACCCTACCCACGATTTTTATGGTGGCAACCGCTTAGGCGATGGATTGTATGCAAACTGCATCCTGGCGATAGATGCGCTTACCGGTAGGTTGATATGGCATTACCAAACCGTTAAACACGATGTGTGGGACATGGATATATCAAGTCCTCCGGTATGCGTAACCGTAGAGCGCAACGGTAAAAAAATCGACGCAGTAGCCCAAACCACTAAAACAGGTTTTGTGTTTGTGCTGGAAAGAGAAACCGGCAAGCCACTGTTTCCCATTGAGGAGAAGGCTGTACTAACCAGCACGGCTATACGTGGAGAAAAGCTTTCGCCCACTCAGCCGTTTCCTGTACTACCCAGGCCATTTGCAAGGCAAAAGCTTACAGCCGGCGATCTGAACACCATGGTAAGCGATTCGGCAGAGATCAGAAAACGTTTTTCGTCGTATCGCTCAGAAGGCATGTTTACTCCTCCCACTACCAGCGGAACCATTATTTTGCCGGGTTACGATGGCGGTGGCGAGTGGGGCGGCCCGGCGGTTGACCCCGGCACCAATATTCTTTATGTAAACGCCAATGAAATGGCATGGATACTTAGCTTGGTAGAACTAAAGCCGCAAGGACTGCCATTTAATACCCAGCTCGATGCAGGAAAAAGTTTGTATAGCATTCACTGCATGGGCTGCCACGGACCAGAACGTTTAGGAACGGGCAATTACCCGTCTATTGTGGGGGTAGAAACAAAATATACTCCTGCAAAGTTCAAAGAGTTGTTGTCTTCCGGCAGGAGGATGATGCCCGGCTTCAATCATTTAACGAGGCACGAAAAAAATGCCATTGCTTCTTTTGTACTTGACCTGAAAACAGAACAGGCTAAAAAGTATACCGGAAGAATTACAGACCCTCCTGTGCAGGCAAAACCTGCTTATGGATTTACGGGGTATGTTAAGTTTCTTTCTAAAGAAGGATATCCCGCCATCAGTCCGCCGTGGGGAACTTTAAATGCCATTGATCTGAATACTGGTGAGTACGTCTGGAAAATTCCTTTGGGTGAATACGAAGAATTGAAGCAAAAAGGCATTCCCGCTACGGGACGCGAGAATTATGGCGGACCGGTAGTAACAGCCGGAGGGTTGATATTTATTGCTGCTACTGCCGATGGAAAATTCAGGGCCATTAATAAAAGCAACGGAAAGATTTTATTTGAAACAGCACTGCCTGCGCCCGGGGTGGCTACTCCGTCGGTATATATGGCAAACGGTAAGCAGTATGTGGTAATTGCCTGCGGAGGATCCAAATGGGGCGGCACTAACGGAGATGCGTATGTTGCTTTTGCTTTGCCTGATGAAAAATCAAAAGCAGATTGATCACAGGTGATGAAGTGCAAAATACCGATCAGAAAGGTTGCCAACTTTCCAAAAGTTGGCAACCTCTCGCAGACACCTAGCGGTAATTGCTCCGGTAAGTGGTTAATGGTTTGAATGGAAGGAAAATATCTTTCGCATCAGCTATAAGTAAACTTAAAATAAAAGTATAAGTTCGCAGTACCGCTACGTATAAGCGAAGCTGCTTTCAATCCGGTTTTTCTTCTTACAATCCTTATATCATTCATGTTATGAAAGTATCTGTTTTCTCAATTGTTTTTCTGTCGGTTTTTTGTTCGGCAGTTTATTTTTTTGCGCCATCTACTCCAGGTGAAACTTCAAAACCCGTTGATAAAAAAACGCCCGAGGAAGAGCTGGCCGGTTTTAAGGTGCCGGATGGGTTTGTGGTAGAGCTGGTTGCCAGTGAAAAAGACGGCGTCATTAACCCTGTAGATCTCACGTTCGACGATGCGGGAAGATTGTGGACACAAACTGCTTCCATGTACCCGCTCGATCCCGTGGCCGATATTCAATGGCAGGACCTGCTGGAGTTGATGGATCATCCCGAAAAACAAAAAGAGCATCCCGTGTTCAAAAAACTGCTCGACCTGTACGAAGGCAAAACAAAAGGTGTGGATAAGGTTTTGATTTTGTCGGACCTGTACACACCGGGGAAAACTGCTACTACAACAGTATGGGCAGACGGGCTTACGATACCGATGAGCATATTGCCTTATAAAGATGGAGCTTATGTAGCCCAGGGGTCGGAATTGTTTTTCCTGAAAGATTCCAATGGCGATGGTAAAGCCGACCAGCGGGTGCGCCTGTTTACCGGTTTTGGTTTTACCGACACGCATACGATGGCGCATGTGCTTGTACGTGGCCCCGGTGGATGGATTCATTTCAGTCATGGCGCATTGAACAAAGGCAACGTGTCTTCGCTGGTAAGCGATGCAAAGGTGAAAATGGATTTCAGTAAGATCGCAAAATTCTCGCTCGACGCAAAAAAGATAGAACTGGTGAATGCCGGGTTGAACAATATCTGGGGTTTTCAACTGCGGCACAACGGTCAGTGGTACGGTACAGAAGCTAATGATCTGGGTTACTCTATTGTACCAATGGAAGAAGGCACCGGCTATCCGGGTATAGGCAATGAACGTCTTCGCTCGTATCAACCTTTTATGCCTGAACTGCATCAATTCAGGGTAGGGGGTACCGGTATCTCAGGTTTGGCATTTGCCGATGATGATGCAGGTTCCTTTCCAGCCGAATGGAAAGATGTGGCATTGCTGGCCAACCCCATTACCAGCACCATCAATGCCGTAAAAATTACGCGCAATGCAGACGGCACTGTATCTGCCACCCATTTGCCCGATCTGCTCAGTTCTGAAGATAAATATTTCCGTCCCGTAAATATTGAGTTTGGACCCGACGGGTGTTTGTATGTAGCAGACTGGTACGACAAGATCATCTCTCACAACGAAATACCTACCACGCATCCGGACCGTGATAAATCACTGGGACGTATCTGGCGTATCCGTCATAAAAGTCAGCAGCCGGTTACCATTCCTGATTTTACCAAAATGAAAACCGGCGATCTCGCGGCGCATCTTACATCGCCTTCTTTATGGATGAAAAGGGCCGCATGGCACCAGTTAACAGATCGCCCGGCAAGTGAAACCGCGCCTTCTATCCCGGCTCTTGTAGCGCTTGCAGCAGACGAATCAAAAGATGAAGTATCGCGCATCTATGCGTTGTGGAGCCTGGAGGGAATGGCACATTACGATGCTGCACTGATGAATAAACTATTGAGCACAAAAGCGGATAACCTTCGCCGTGAGGCGGTGCGTTCACTCGCTTCCTTTTCGCTTACTCCTGCAGTGGTAGCTGCCGCGCTGCAACCATTGGCAGAAGATCACAACCCCATGGTGCGCTCGGCGGTGTTGCGCACGCTTGCTGCTATTGGTAAGGCTGATAACAACGTCATAGCGTTGCTTGTTAAAGCCTGCAAGCCACCGTTGCAGGGCAACGCAATGGGAGGATCGTACGAACGCAGCTTTGAAAGATTCCTGGCTTTAAAGGCGCTGGAGCAATATCCGGATGAGTTGTATGCCTACCTGCAATCGGGTGAAGCGGCTGCTCAACCGGCTTCTAATATATTATGGGCTATACAGGCATTGCCTGAAGATCGGAAAGAGGAGCAGTTGGTACAGCGATGGCCGAAAGCGGGCATCAGCGAACTGGATGAGCCGACTTTTACCTGGTTAAGCAAAATGCTTTCCAATCAAAAAATATACGACATGGTAAAGCCGGTGTACGAACAGCCGGCACATGCGGCAAAATATCTGGAACTTGCCATCAACCACCAGCAGGAAGTACAATCACCACAAATGGCTTCCATGCTGGAAGCCCCTGCAAATACATTATTAAAAACAGGAAAATTACCGGAAAAGCAACTGGCGCTGAATGCCATCGGCAGGTTCAACATCAAAGCCTCCCGTCAGTTGGTGGCATCTACCATCAATAGCAAGGCCGATGAAAAAACCACGGCACTTGCTTTAGGTGCTTTGGAAGTGAATGCTGCTGATAACAAGACAACGTTTCAGCAAATAGCGCAAAACGGACAACTGCCTTTTAAGCTTCGGCTGGCTTCGCTGCACAGCCTTGCAAAAAAGGATACAGTGCTGGCAAAACAAACACTGGCAAAATGGATTCCTTCTTTTAATGACGAACAAAAGAAAGAACTTACAGGCGTACTATCCGGCTCACCACAGGGGGCGGCATTATTGATCAACCTGTACAATAAAAAGAGCCTTGCAGCAAAAGCATTTACCTTGTCTTCGGCAGAACGTATTCGCAATGCAAATGCCGGCAACCCTGCTGCGGAAACATTGTTCGCCCAAACAAAAAAGATGGCAGAAGATGAAAGGAAAGCGTTTGAAACCAGGTTGAATAAATACATGGCGATTGCTGAAAAGAAAGGCGGCAATGCGCAAAAGGGGAAAACACTTTTTCAAACCTGTTTGATGTGCCATAAGGTAGGCGATAAAGGTCCGGGCATTGCTCCTGCGTTAGACGGTTCTGCAACACGCGAGGATAAAGCACTTTTAACAGCTATTATTGATCCGGATGCAGCAGTAGAAAGCGGGTATGTGTTGTATCGTGTTACAAAAAACGATAACAGTACGCTTGAAGGTTATTTGTTTGAGCAAAACGATAAGGGTACTACGCTTGCATTTATGGGCGGCTCAAAAATATTTATCGAGTCGAGATCTATTAAAAGCGAAGGCTTCCTCACCGGTCGTTCGTTTATGCCTAAGGGTTTGATCAATGGTTATACCGATGCGCAGGTGGCAGATCTGTTGGCGTATATACGGACATTGAAATAAAAAGATAAAAAGGTTCCGAACTTAGGTGCCCACCATCGGCGCACGGCTAGGCTATGTGGGTAGGGCAACGGGCGGTCTGATGGATAATACAACTTAAGCCTCACCCTCTTTCCCTCTCCGTACATCGGAAAGGGACGGTGCTAAAGAATAATTCCAAACATTATATCTTCCACATGAACTTTGAATATATCCGGGCGTATTGTAACAGCTATAACTTTCAACCGCCCGCTAATGCATTTAATCAACATCCTTCGACCTTGGGCACCCCTTTCCACAGCGGGGAGAGGGACGGTGCTATAGAATAAAGCCAAGCATTATATCTTCCACATCAACTTTAAACAGGTCCGGACATAAAATGCGACAGTTATAAATTTTCAACTGCCCGCTAATGCATTTAATCAACACTCTTCGACCTTGGGCCCCTCTCCACAGCGGGGAGAGGGGCGGGGTGAGGCTGTTTTAAGCCTCACCCTCTTTCCCTCTCCGTGCATCGGAGAGGGACGGTGCTATAGAATAGAGCCAAGCATTACATCTACCACATGAACTTTGAATATATCCCGGCATAATGCGACAGTTATAAATTCTAACCGCCCGCAAATACATTTAATCAACACTCTTCGACCCTGGGCACCCCTCTCCACAGCGGGGAGAGGGGCCGGGGGTGAGGCTGTTTTAAGCCTCACCCTCTTTCCCTCTCCGTACATCGGAGAGGGACGGTGCTATAGAATAGAACCATGCATTATATCTACCACATGAACTTTGAATATATCCCGGCAAAATGCGACAGTTATAAATTTTCAACCGCCCGCTAATGCATTTAATCAACACTCTTCGACCTTGGGCACCCCTCTCCACAGCGGGGAGAGGGGCGGGGGTGAGGCAACTCCCGACGGTATATACAAAAAAAGGCTCCGGATTTTTAAGTCCGGAGCCTTTTTGCAGTGCACAACTTTACATTTATCTTATCACCACAATCTTCTTCACTGTTGTTTCATTGTCTTTCCTCAACTGTACAAAGTATATTCCCGATGCTTTACCGCTGAAGTTCAATCTTTCAATGTGTTTACCATTGCCTTTAATTGAACGTGCGTTAATGGTTTTACCTGTAGCGTCGGAAACGATCAGGGTTGCTTTTTTACCTGTAGCCAGCTCAAACCTAACGTCAACGTGCCCTGTAGCCGGATTGGGATATACAGACAGCAGGCTGTTGCTGCTTTCCATTCCGTTCGCTGTTGCACCAGGTCCTGCTTTGCGCGACGATGATTGCGTGTTGCTCACACAAATCTTGTCTTGCCTGCAACTTGCGCCTCCGGTACCCTGAATGCGGATCGTATTGCTTCCGGCAGCGAGGGCAACCGTTACAGATTGCGTGGTATGCACAATGTTCCATGAGTGCGTGGCAGCCAGGTTGACTGTTTGAGGTGTTCCACTGCCTACTTTTACGCTCACCACTGCTGCGTTTGCAGCGTAATACTGCAGCGTTAAGGTATAATTACCTGCAGCAGGAACGCCTGTTACAACGTAATCAACATATTTGTTGTAATCATTCTCATCTCCCCTTGTGCTTCCATTAGATGCGTTAGGGTCGTTGGTGATAGAGCCGTCACCGGTTGAATTTTCAGATTCGATGCACTGGTTGAAGTTTCCTGGTGTTACGGTTACCAGCACACTTCCTGCGTTGCTGGTGCAACCGCCTATAGTGCAGGTAGCCGTATACGTAGTAGAGCTGGTGGGGCTCACTGTTTTGGTAGTGCCCGATCCCAGGCTGTGCGACCAGTTGATAGTTCCACCGGTGCAACCTGTAGCCGTTAATGTTACCTGGGTGTTGGTTCCGGCAACAATGCTCGAAGGACTTGCGTTCAAAGTTGGCGCTGCGGGTGCTGTACAACTTTGGTAGAAGTATTCAGCTCCGTCTGGCTCCGTTCCTGCGGCATATCCTGCAGGAGTGGTGATACCAGATGGTTTCGTGAGACCGCCCCATGAGGTGCCGCCTCCTGCAAAGCAGGATGAATCAACCTTGCCATTGGTCCAGGTAATATCAGTACGAGACGCAAAGTTTGCTCCTCTTGGGAAATGTTTGTCTGTAGACGAGCCTGGTACAGCCGTTACGATCAGCCATGCTGTAGTTCCATTAACGGTGTATTGACGTGCCTGAACGCTGAGACCATTCCATGTGCCGATGGTAGCCTGGTTAACCAGGTTGCAGGGATTGCTGCCGCCAGATTGGCTAACGGTAACGGTTATGCTAGCCACCGGGCTGGTGCAACTGCCCACGCTGCAGGTAGCAGTGTAGGTAGTAGTGGCCGTTGGGCTTACAGAAATTGAATCGCCTGTTTGTCCGGTTGACCAGGTAATTGTTCCGCCGCTGCAACCGGATGCCTTCAGTATGGAGCTTCCTCCACTGGTGATGGCAGACGGACTTGCACTTAACAGCGGTGCGGATGGCGTTGAACATCCGGTACCGGTGCCCACAACACACAATTTATCCTGACGGCAACTTCCGCCGCCGGTGCCCAATATCCTGATTGTATTGGTGCCTGCAATTAATGCAACAGTAAATGACTGTGTGGTATGCACAATGTTCCAGGAGTAGGTAGCAGCAAGGCTAACAGTTTGTGGACTGCCACCGTTTACCGATACGCTTACCGTTGGTGCAGACGCAGCATAATACTGTAATGTAGCAGTATAGTTTCCTGCAGAAGGAACGCTGGTAACTACATAATCCACATATTTGTTATAATCATTCTCATCGCCTCTTGTGCTGCCATTTGAGGCATTAGGATCACTGGTAATGGAACCTGTGCCATTCATATTTTCGGCTTCGAGGCACTGGTTAATTGTTCCACCGGTGCCACCACCGTTCACCACTACCACCTGTATGGTTTTGGTTTGATTGGTGCAACCGCTTTTGCTGGTAGTTAACGTATAAGTATAAGTGCCGGCATTAGAAGGCGCGGGGAAGGTAACCGATGCGCTGGTATTAGAGCCACTGATGCCCGGTCCGCTCCACGAGTAGCTTACGCCACTGCATTGACCGGTGCAGGAAGAATTAAGCGTTACCGATGCTCCGGTGTTTACACTGCCGGTAGGTCCGGTTGGCGTAACACTATACTGGCATGGGTCGCTGCTTGTGCTTCCACATATATTGGCTCCGAACTGCTGATCCACCAGGTCTTTAAAGTCGCGGCTGGCAAGCGAAGCCGGATCGCCGTTCTGCGCAAATACCAGGGCGTAGTATTTCTTTTCCCTGTTAAGGAAAGCGAATGTGCCGGAAGCGCCGGGGTGCCATACCGTTCTGATGTTGCCATTAGGATAAGCATCCCTGAACACTCCCAATCCATAATTGTTGAAGCCGCCGTCTGTATTCTGCTTCTGTTCCATGATGGCTATGGATGCTGAATCAATTACACTCACACCATTGTACCATCCGTAACGCACCATCATCTTCAGATAATTCGCATATTCATTTGCCGAAACTTCCAGTCCATATCCCGGCGACGGATTTTCATCGGAGTATGGGAAGCTGTTGGAATAATGGGCATTCGGCATGCCGCTCACTGCGGCCAGTCTTTCTGCAAATATTGTTTTCCATTTTTTGCCTTCTATCACTTCTGCAATCCTTGCGGCCACTTTGTACGAAGAGCTTCCATACTCGAACTGTGTGCCCGGAGCGAAGTTGAGCGGAATAGTAGCAATGTTGTCTACTGCCTGCGCAAGCGTATATTCTACAGCATCATCATAAGGCGTTTGTACAGGCACGCCACTGGTATGCGCCAGCAGTTGCTGAATGGTTACGTTTTCCTTTCCGTTGGCATTCCACGACGGAATATGTGCACCTACCTTGTCGGTGAGCGCCAGTTTTCCTTCTTCTTTCAGCATCATAATGATCGCTGCCGTAGTCCACTTGGTCAGCGACATGATGCGCAACGGCTGGTCGGCCGTAAAGCCACGGGTATAGGTATAAAGGATATTGTCGCCACAACCTACAATCGCCACAACATGGTTGTTGTAACTTGAGCTCAACCTGTTGTTGAAGAAATTATCGAATTCAGTTGTATAGGCACCACCGCCGCCACTGTTTGCTACAGTTACAGAAACAGTAGCCGTTTTATTGGTGCAACCGCTCTTGCTGGTAGTTAACGTGTAAGTATAAGTTCCCGCAGTAGTGGGTGTGATGAAAGTAACAGATGCGCTTGTATTGGAACCGCTGATGCCGGTGCCACTCCACGAATAACTTACACCGGTGCTTTGTCCGCTGATGGTGGAGTTGAGTGTAATGGATACGCCACCGCCCACACTGGTTGAAGGACCAGAAGCTGTGACATTGTAATCGCAGGGATTCACGGGCGTACAACTATTTACATTCTCCCAATATCCTGCATCGCTCATGCTCACCGATTTGGGAGCGTTATCGGTTACAGACCAATCGCCTCCGCCCTGGTTTCTCCAGGTATCGTCGAACAAGCCTCTGCCGGTAAATACATCGGGAAAAATGTTTTTGCCAACGGCAGTTGCTCTTGCCGGTGGTGTGTAGCTGGGAGTAACATAAGTAGCTTTTATAGCCGCAATAGCAGGTGCCAGTTGGTCTATCTCATCGTTCCAGAAATGCATGGCTAAATGAACGTAATCTGCGCCGTGTTTATAACTTCTCGCGAACCATTCTGTAACCGCACCGGGCCACACACCATGCAAACCCTCCTGCTGCCCGAGATCGGTGGGGTCAAATTCCACGGCTGCAATCTTGTTGGGATTGGTTCCCTTCAGTACATCAAGCGCCATAATCTTTCTCCAGCTATCGCCCGGACTTGTTCCATCACTGGTATAAATGCCATCAAATTCATTATAGGCCGCAGGAAACGTTGCACTGCTCATGCTCTTGATATTTGTCTGCTCGGTACCAAAACCAGGAGTAAAGTAGAGCACCTTGATATTGCTGTTATGGCTCTTCACTGCATCGCGGAACTGTTTGTACAAACGCATCAGTCCCCATGCGGCAAACCGGTGGTATTCTCTGCCATGATCGCCGTTAAAGTCTTCATACCACGCACCATTGCCGGAAGTAGCAGCATGAAAAGGATTAAAAGGGGGGGCACTGGCTATATTATAGGTATTCGGTCCCCAGGTAACGGTAGATTGACCGGGATACCTGCAGGGGAGATACTCTGTTCTCCACGATTGCAAGGCTTTTTCTTCATAATAAGCCGGTTGATGGAAATCATCTTTTTTGATGATAGGAATAATAAATTCTTCCGCATCGCTGTTCCCCATCTGCACATACAGAAGGTCGTTATGATATGCCGATATGGCCGACATAGCATTGTTTACAAAATTGATGAAGCGGGTGCGTGCCGTAGCGGAAAAAACGGATACCGCCGTGTGGGCGATATTATCCTGCGCTTTTGTTCCGTCGGCCAGCCTGGCAACATCTTCGTCGCCGAAATAGCTGTCGTTATTAGCGCCAGGTCTCAGATACGAAAAGTGAAGCGCCAGCTTCATGTTGGGATTCAGACTTTTGATTGCCTGTAAAGCAGCAACAAGTTTAGCTCCCTGGTAATTGCCAAGGGTAGGCTCGTATTGGTTCCATTCAATGTGCAACCTCACGGCAGTAACGCTGGCGTCCTGCCCGCTATAGGAAAGCGTGGCCCATTTTTGAATGTAGTTCCACATTTCCGAATCAATCCCTATCGAAGAATTTCTGTCGAGCCCTCGCCCCGTCGTACACAGGACAAGTTGTTTCTGCGCGTTCCCGTAAAAAAACAGGAGCAGAAAAAATAAAAGCAGTAGTGAATTTTTTTTCATGGCATTAATTGTTAGTGAATAGATAACAGTCATCCGGGCCATCTTTAAGAGACAGCTATTCCTAATGATGCATATTGCTGACAGCGCATAGATCTTCCGGACAATCACGCACGATCATCTTTAAGCATAAAACAGTCCGTAGTTGTATTTACATTTTGATTTAAAGCAGTTATTGTATTGTTTTAGTGTACCTGAGAACCCGTATTATATTGAACATAATGCTTCCATGCCGGTAAATGTTTCCAACGTGATAGTATTGTTTCAAAGGTTGTTCTCTCTTCTGTTATTTTGCTGTTAAGCGGGAATGGGTAGATGAAATACTGCAACAATGTCCTTGTCGACGGATCAAAAAAAAGCACTTCGTTTCCTCAGGTAAAGGAGCGCAGACCATAATGTGAAGTGACAGTAAAAGATCCTATTCTTAATGTAAACATAGTTGAAACAAAAGAACAAATATGTTCTGCGATTCTCTGAAATTGTCTTTTAATTAACAGATGGACGGAAAGAAGAATGTGATAAGTGTTAAGTAGTAAGTGGTAAGGTGTAGGGAAGAGAAGAACTCCAAACCCTAAACGCCAAACGCCAAACTGATTGCCCGCTCACAGCCCTTGTGGAAAACGATCGGCTACGAGTTTTAATTCAATATCATATTCAAGCAATGCTTTGAGCGCTGCGAGTACAAGCGTAAAACCTTCTGTTGAATCGCGTACGGTAGCAATAATTTCGTCGTTGGTTCCTTTAAAATTTCCGTTTATAATGCTTACAAAAGTTCCCTTATCTCCAAGCGACTGAAAAGTCCATTCAACTATAGAAACCTCTTTTCCGTTGCCCCATTCAATGGCAATTCTTTGGTTGAGCACTACGGCGGTAACTGTTACAGGAGTTGAATGGTTATACATTTCCCAGGTCCATTCAACTGTTTTATTTTTATCCAGTCTGCCCGTGCTTTTGGTGAACCAGAAGCGCGTGGTAATATCAGGATTCACGAATGCTTCAAATACTTCTGCTACTGGTTTGCGGATCAGCATTTCGGCTTTTGCAAAATTTTGTGCGCTGCTCATTGTGTAAGTTTTAAGGTGTGAGTATAAGGTGTAGGGCATAAGGTATAGGACGTAAGGTTTGTAGTTTATGGTTTATCGTTTTTTAGGCACTAACTACAAACCACAAACGATAAACTTACTTGCCCGCCCGCTTCGAGCGCATGGCATTTACCACTTTCAGCTTCTTATCGCTCATCAGTTTTTTATATTCAGCAGTATCCATGCCATAAATAGCTACTTTGCCATCTTCGTTGCTGTGCATGCCCCAGCCATACCGTTTGGTGAGGGGAGAAGACCGCAGACATGGCTGTCCTTTTGAAAAAAAAGTTTCTCTGCCAGCTTTCAGCTCCGATTTTGAAAGATCATTCTTTACTGCAAAGCACGAAAATATCACATCGTCTGAAGTATACTTGTAGGGATGTTTGCTGATCATTTCGTACTGCATCGCAGCAATGCTTTTATCGCCCTCTTTTACGGGTGGAACTTCGCCCTGCAATGCCGGGCAATCTTCGGCCACTGCAATAAATGTGTTGGTATAGTTGGTAGTGTGCGTTTTCATTGAAGTTTTTAATAGTGCCCTGTTGTTTGCTGCAACGGCAGTGCCAAGTTAAAAAAGTTCTGGTCACCAGGGCTGTATTTTCTGCGGCTCATCGAAAGGCAAAGGTGAAAAGTGAAAGACGAAAAATAGAAGCTGTAGGGTATAAGATAAAAGCTGTGTCTTGTCCTAAAAAAGTAGGCACTATTATTTAGTATTTTCTTTTTCTCATTTCCGGATCGGTCAAACCACCTGCGGTGTGCCGACCAGCACAGCTTCCCCGTTAGCATGTCGAAGGCGGTTGAATGGGAATTGCTCATACCTGACGACTGATAGCCGACACTGAAAGCTGTTGATAGCTGAAAGCTGATAGCTGACTGCTGAAGGCTAACGGCTTATTCTGCCAACTTGGCATTTTTTCCCCTGTTTTGGTTATCTTTGCCCCCTCAAAAAGTGAAGGCCATTCTATGCTGGATTTGATGACCAATAAAGTACACAACGAGGCGCGGCAGGGAGAAGCGTATGCTCCTTTTGCAAATGATCCCAATCAATATCAGAAAAAATTTTATATCGAAAGCTATGGCTGCCAGATGAATTTTTCGGATAGTGAGATAGTAGCCTCTATACTGAACGAGGCTGGCTTTGGTGCTACGCGTAACTACGAAGAAGCGGACCTGGTGCTGCTGAATACCTGCTCCATACGCGAAAAGGCAGAGCAAACCGTACGGAAACGCTTAACCGATTTTCGCAAAACCAAAATGGCAAACCCTGGTTTGCTGGTAGGCGTTTTAGGCTGTATGGCCGAGCGCCTCAAATCGAAGTTTTTAGAAGAAGAAAAACTGGTGGACCTGGTGGTAGGACCTGACGCTTACCGCAGCCTGCCGGGGTTGATAGAAGAAGCCGAAACAGGACAAAAGGCTGTGAATGTATTGCTGAGCCGCGAAGAAACCTATGCCGATATTTCGCCCGTTCGGTTAAACTCCAATGGCGTGTCGGCATTTGTAAGCATTATGCGCGGCTGTAATAATATGTGCTCTTTTTGCGTGGTGCCGTTTACCCGTGGACGTGAGCGCAGCCGGGATTCACTGTCTGTTGTAAACGAATGCATCGCGCTGTTTGAGCAGGGCTATAAGGAAGTGACGCTGCTGGGGCAGAATGTAGACAGCTATTATTTTACTCCGGAAGGAAACGCGCAGGAAACCAAACCGGTGACTTTTGCCATGTTGCTGGAAATGGTAGCGCAGATATCGCCCGAGCTTCGCATCCGGTTCTCCACATCTCACCCCAAAGATATTACGGACGATGTGCTGTATACCATGGCGAAGTACGATAACATCTGCAAATACATTCACCTGCCGGTGCAAAGCGGTTCCACCCGCATATTGCAGATGATGAACCGCACGTATACACGCGAATGGTATATTGCCAAAATAGATCGCATTCGTGAAATACTGCCGGGATGCGGCCTCAGCAGTGATATTATTGCAGGCTTTTGCACAGAAACAGAAGAAGATCACCAGGATACCCTGTCGCTGATGGAATACAGCGGCTACGACCTGAGCTATATGTTCTTTTACAGCGAAAGACCGGGCACACTGGCCCAACGCCGGTATAAAGATGATGTTCCTGAAGAGGTGAAGAAAAGAAGATTGCAGGAAATTGTTGACCTGCAAAACCACCTGTCGCGCGAGAGCAATAAAAAAGACCTGGGAAAAACTTACCAGGTATTGATCGAAGGCGACAGCAAAAAAAGCGATACCGACTGGATGGGAAGAACGTCGCACAACAAGGTAATCGTTTTTCCAAAGCAAGGCAGTGATTTCAGTAAAGGCGATTATGCCTGGGTAAAAGTGAATGATTGCACCAAAGCTACCTTGTTAGGTGAAGTGGTGAAGTAATAACATCATAATATGGTTGAACTGGTTAAAAAAAACATAAACTCAATTACCGAAACATGCAGAAAGATGCAGCTACAATCGCTTTATCTTTTTGGATCGGGAACAAGAGATGCTGACTTTAACGAGGACAGCGATCTTGATTTTGTATTCAGCTTTATAAAAAACAAAGAAGGTTTTCCCTCGGCCGGTTTTGACTATTTTGATTTGTTGTTTGCGCTGGAGGGTATTCTGGGTAAAAAGGTTGACCTGGTAGCAGAGGAAAAGATAAGAAATCGCTACTTCTATGAGCAGGTAAAGAAGGAAAGGATAAAATTATATGAAGCCTGATATCCGGAAATATTTTGAAGATATGTTGCTTTCAATCGATATGATTGAAAGCCATCTGACGGATGTCAAGAGTTTGCAAGAGTACGAAAACGATCAAAAAACAATTGACTCAGTTGAGAGAAGGCTTGCAATAATTGGAGAAGCCTTATTTAAGGCTGATAGATTGGACAATACGATGGCTATATCCGATAAAAAGAGGATAATAGGACTAAGACATATTTTGGTACATGATTATGATTTAATTGATGATTCAACCATTTGGCTGATTGTGCAAAAAAATCTGCCTCTGTTGAAATCAGAATTAATACAAATAATGGATAGTATATAATGGAGATACAGTCAATAAAAAACAGGTTTGGCATTATTGGTAATTCACCCGCGCTCAACTATGCGTTGCAGGTAGCATCGCAGGTGGCTAATACAGATTTAACAGTGTTGATTTTCGGGGAAAGCGGTGTGGGAAAAGAGGTTTTTTCGCAGGTAATACATGCCTTATCGGCGCGCAAGCACAATCCCTTTATTGCGGTAAACTGCGGGGCCATTCCCGAAGGCACAATTGATTCGGAGTTGTTCGGACACGAAAAAGGTTCGTTTACCGGTGCGGTAGACAGTCGGAAAGGATATTTTGAGACGGTGAACGGCGGTACGATCTTTCTCGACGAAATAGGAGAGATGCCTCTCGGCACACAGGCCCGTTTGCTGCGTGTACTCGAAACGGGCGAGTATATAAGAGTTGGTTCATCGAAAGTGCAGAAAACAGATGTGCGGGTAATTGCCGCTACCAATAAAGACCTGCTGGAGTATACGCACAAGGGAAGGTTTCGCCAGGATTTATATTATCGCTTGAATACAGTTCCCATTCGCGTTCCGGCTTTAAAAGACAGACAGGAAGATATTATTTTACTGTTCAGGAAATTTGCTGCCGACTTTGCCGAGCGGTATAAAACGCCATCGGTGCAGCTCGATGATGAGGCGAAAGATCTGTTAATTCATTATCCGTGGCCCGGTAATGTGCGGGAATTGAAGAATATTGCAGAGCAGATCTCGGTATTGTCTCAGGATAAATTGATTTCGTCGCGGCAATTAACACAGTTCCTTCCTGAATACAATAACAACAGGATGCCTGTATTGGCCGGCGGAGGCACCAATGTATCGCATGCAGAGTTTGCGAACGAGCGTGAAATATTGTACAAGCTTTTCTTCGACATGAAGAAAGATGTAACAGAGCTGAAGAAAATGTTTGTGGAGATATTGCAGAACCCGCAACGGGCGGCTGCAGCGGCGGCTTATACTAAAGAATCTTTGATGAACGAATACCATCCGCAGCCGGTAGAAAGAGAAACCGCTGCCGTGGTTGCGCAACCAGCTTTAAATACTGCTGCACAACCGGTGCTCATCAACCACAATGATATTTATGAGCATGAGGAAGTAGAGGAGTCGCTGAACATTATGGATAAAGAAAAAGAGCTGATTGTAAAAGCGCTGAAAAAACATAAAGGAAAACGCAAGGATGCAGCATCTGATCTGGGCATTAGCGAAAGAACTTTGTACCGTAAACTGAAAGAATACGACATTAACGAATAACAAGATGTGGAAAAAGTTTGCTGTTATAATAATGGCTGTTGTATCGGTGCAGGCTACCTGTAATTATACTTTTAAAGACATCAGCGTTCCTCCGGAGGTGAAAACCATCAGGGTAAATTATTTCGAGAACAAGGCGAGATATGTAAATCCCCAATTAAGTCCACAGCTTACCGACAGGCTCAAGCAAAAGGTCATCAGCCAAACAAGACTTACGGTTATCAATGGCGACGATGCGCATTACGACGTGGGTGGATTTGTAACCGATTTTTCTGTAAACACTTCAGGCATTTCGGGCAGCCAGGTATCGAGCAACAACCTCAACATTACCATACACCTGATATTTAAGAACAGGTTGAATGCAAAAAAAGATTTTGAAACAGACATCACCAGGAATTTCCCTTTTCCTGCCAGCCTGAGCTTTACCGATGCCCAGAACAGTTTGATGGACGAAATATTAAAGAACGTAACGGAAGATATCTTCAATAAAGTATTCTCTGACTGGTAAAGATTGTATCTTCATCCGATGATTTCTGTAATGGAAAATATACTGCAATCTTATTTTCACAGGAGCACACTGGAAGAGGTAGATGTGAGAGAAATAGAACAATGGGCTTCTCAGTATCCTTACTTTGCGCAGGCTCAGTTCCTGCTCGCTAAAAAATATTTGCAGTCGGGCCATCCCGACTATAAAAAACAGGTTGCCAGAACTGCGCTTTTTTTCAACAACCCGCATTGGTTTCATCAACTGTTAACCGATCAGCTTTTTACAAAAAATGCATTCGACGATCGTTTTATCACGGATACAGCACAACCGCAGCCCGCAAGCTATGCAGGTACTACAGAAAAAGAAACAACAGAAACACAGCCGTCTGAACCATTGATGGAAGCGCCCGGGGCGTTTATTCAGCAGGGGCAGAATCCCGAGCAAGGTACCGTTGAAGGAGAACAGGATGCTGTAGCTATTGACGCTGATCATATTTCAGCTACTGTTGAAGAACAGGAAGTAAGGCCGTATACATTGTCGGAGGAAAAAGTTGTGGAGGAGGTTATTGGGGAAGCAACACCGCCTGCGGAAACAATTGAAAATATACCTGCAGAGCTGGACTCGACCGCTCCGGATGATATTTTGCTGGAAGCGCCGCCTTCTTCAGAGCCTCCTGCTACCACTGCCAAACAACCCGGCACAACGGACGAGCCCTTGCTAAAGCCCGAAAAAATGCAGGGCATTTTATCAAAGTTCCCCTTTGAAAAAACAAGCCCGGTCAATGAAAGTGCGGGTGGCATTATCCCCATAGAGCCATTGCACACCATTGACTATTTTGCATCGCAGGGCATTAAGCTGCGTGATGCAGAAGTGCACGGGAAAGACCAGCTTAGTGTAAAGCTCAGGAGTTTTACAGAATGGCTTAAAACAATGAAACGCATTCATCCCGAAAAGCTGGAAAAAGAGGAAGAAGAACAGGTGCAGTCCATTCAGCATATGGCCGAACATTCCAACGATAAGAACGAGGTGCTTACCGAGGCAATGGCGGAAGTTTTTGCGGCGCAGGGGCTGCATCACAAAGCCATAGAAGTATATCAAAAATTAAGTTTGTTGAATCCCCATAAAAAGGCTTACTTTGCAGCCAAAATTTCCAAATTAAACGATAATTGAGATGGCACTGTTGTTTTTGATATTGATTATTTTGTTTTGCGTACTGCTCGGACTTGTTGTACTTGTACAAAATCCTAAAGGTGGTGGTTTGGCTGGTAACATTGCCGGTTTCAGCAACCAGTTTATGGGTGTAAAGCAAACCACCGATGTATTGGAAAAAGGTACATGGATATTTGCGGCGGCTATCGGGTTGCTTTGCCTGGTATCTTCCCTTTTTATGAATGCCGGAGGCGGTAACGACCAATTCATAAAAGGCATCAATACCAACCAGCAGCAACAGCCATCAATACCAACAGGCCCGCAACAACAGCCGGCAACAACACCGCTTGCTACGACAACGCCCACACCGGATCAAACTTAATAAATCATTAATTATTGATATAATTTTGAACCCTGTTGTAATCAACAGGGTTTTTTGTTTATTTTTCAACCGTCAACCTGCGTCGGACTTCGTGCGCCGGGTTTCGCGTCTCATGAAACTCAAATGGTGGGTCGTGAGACACGATCCATGGCGAAAGGGAACGGGCCGTGAGATACGACCCACGGCGAGTAGAGTGGATCGTGAGATGCTATCCATGGTGGAGGTTTGCCGGTTTCGGGTCGCACGAAACCAAAGGAGAGTCGTGAGACACAATTTACTAAATGGTCCTTTTCCATTGAATTACACATGTATGGTTAAGAAAATTATCCTGGCTTTTATATTGATCCTTGTTGTTGTAACCGCTTTTTTTGCCTGGAAGCTGGCAGGATCGGGTACTGCGTTTAACGATAAGCGTTATTTCCTCTATATAAAAACCGGTTCAGGTTTCGACGATGTAATGCAGACCTTGCAGCACGATAAGGTGTTAAAAAGCCCCGGTATATTTTCTATGCTTGCCCACCGGCTCGAAGTGCCCGCACGGCTGAAAGCGGGTAAGTATGAAATAAAAAAAGGGGCCAGCTTGCTGAGCATTGCGCGAATGCTGCGCAATGGAAGGCAAGCGCCGGTGAATCTTGTCATTACCAAGCTCAGAACCAAAGAAGATTTTGCGCGGTTTGCAGGCAATAAGCTGGAATGCGATTCGCTGGCTATTATTTCGTGGCTGAACAACCTCGATTCGCTTCAAACCGTTGGGGTTGATACCAATACCGCTACTACTTTAATTGTTCCCAACACCTATACTTTTTACTGGAATATCACCGCTTCGAGGCTGATGCAGCGCTTGCACGACGAGCAAAAAAAATTCTGGAACGAAGAACGCTTGCAAAAGGCTCGTAACCTGGGTTTAACGCCGCAGCAGGTGTATACCCTTGCTTCTATTGTGGATGAGGAAACCAATAAATACGACGAAATGCCGCTGATAGCCAGCGTATACCTTAACCGACTGAACAAACAAATGGCGCTGGGTGCCGATCCAACAGTAAAATATGCGCTAAGAAACTTTGCAGCCAAACGGGTTACGGGAAAGATGATTGATGAAAGCGCACAATCACCCTACAATACTTATCGCAACAACGGTTTACCACCCGGACCCATTTGCACACCGTCCGTTAAAACCATTGATGCAGTGCTGAATACAGCTAATACAGATTACCTGTATTTTTGCGCCAAGGCAGATTTTTCGGGGTATCATGCTTTTGCCGCCACGCATGCGGAGCATCTCAAAAATGCAAGAGCTTACTGGAAGGCGCTCGACAGCTTAAAAATAAAATAAGTACTTTAGCCCGCATGACGAAGCTGGAACGAATCATTCTCAATCTTCCGCCAGTTGCCTTTGTAGTGAACCGGTCAAAACATTTGATCCTCCCTGGTTTCCGGGGGCTTCCCTTGTACGATGTGGTGCTATTCCTTTTAAAACAGATCAAGCGCGAAGGGCTGAACATGCGGGCTGCGGCTATTTCGTTTAACCTGTTGATGGCAATTCCACCTTTCCTCATTTTCCTGTTTACGCTGGTGCCTTATTTACCGGGGCAGGAAAACTTCAGCAGGGAGTTGCTGCGGGTGGTGAGAGACCTTACGCCTAACCGTGATACGTATATCTGGGTGCGCGACTTCATCACCGATTTTACAAAGCCACGAAGCGGTTTGCTGTCTTTAGGTTTTATTACAGCCGGTTTTTTCGCATCCAACGCCATGCTCGGTATTATGAACTCGTTCGACCGTTCGCTGCACACGATGTATCGGCGGAAAAGGAATTTTTTTCAAATGCGCGGTACAGCGTTAAAGCTCACTTTTTTTATTGCTTTAATTTTCATGGCCTCCATATTATTGCTGATCACCCAAGGCAGCTTATTGCGCACGGTGTTGAAATGGCTGGACATTGAAAGCGAAACCACCCGCTGGTGGATAGGTACATTGCGCTGGCTGGTAATACTGGCGTTGATCTATTACGCTATCGGGCTCATTTACCGGTTTGCCCCTTCGGTACATCGCAAGTGGAATGTGAATTCAGCCGGCACCATTCTCGCCACTACACTTATTATTATACTCACTATATTGTTTGGGTATTGGGTAAACAACTTTGGTACTTATAATAAAGTGTATGGTTCCATCGGCACCGTTATCATCATTATGTCATCGTTCTTTTTCAATTCACTCATACTGTTGATAGGCTTCGAATTGAACGTAAGCATCAACCACCTTAAAATGGAAGCTGAGCTGCGGCAGGTGAAGGAGGGGGAGGAGGAAAAGGTGAAAGGGGAAAGGTGAAAGGGGGAAGGAGAGAGGCGAAAGGTGGAAGGAGAGAGGTGTAGGGTATAGGGTGGAAGGTGAAAGATAAAAGGGTTTGCCAACCTTTCAAAGGTCGGCAACCCTTTCACAGACCATTGCCGCAGGATGGTTTACAGTAAACGCCCAACAATCTCCGTGCACCTCCGTGCCTTAGTGCCTCCGTGGTTCAAATCTCAAATTTCAAATCACAAATACCTCTTGTATGCATTGATCAAGCCGTTGGTTGAAGAATCGTGACCCGTAACTTCTTCTTTGCCCGACAATTCAGGTAATATTTTATTGGCCAGTTGTTTGCCTAGTTCCACACCCCATTGGTCGAAGCTGAAAATATTCCAGATAACACCCTGTACAAATATTTTGTGCTCATACAAAGCAGTCAATTGTCCCAATGTATACGGCGTTATTTTTTTAATCAGGAAAGAATTGGTGGGGCGATTGCCTTCAAATACTTTGAACGGCACCAGCTTTTCGCGTTCTTCTTCGCTTAGCTTTCCCAGCTCGGCCGCCACTTCTTCTTTGGTTTTACCATTCATCAATGCTTCTGTTTGCGCAAAGAAGTTCGACAATAATTTCGGGTGATGATCACCGATAGGATTGTGACTGATTGCCGGAGCAATAAAATCGCACGGAATTAAAATGGTTCCCTGGTGGATGAGTTGGTAGAAAGCATGTTGCCCGTTGGTGCCCGGCTCGCCCCATATAACAGGACCGGTGGCATGGGCTGCTTTTTGTCCCGTTCTGTCAACATATTTCCCGTTGCTCTCCATATTTCCCTGCTGAAAATAGGCAGCAAAGCGATGCATATACTGATCGTAAGGCAAAATGGCTTCTGTTTGCGCTCCAAAAAAGTTGGTATACCACAAGCCCACCAGCGCCATGATAACGGGAATGTTTTTTTCAAATGCAGTGTTGCGGAAATACACATCGGTTGCATGGGCACCTTTGAGCAATTGCTCAAAATTGTCGTAGCCTATGGTAAGTACTATCGACAGCCCAATGGCGCTCCATAGGCTGTAACGACCGCCTACCCAATCCCAGAACTCAAACATATTGGCTTTATCAATGCCAAACTTCACTACTTCTTTTTCGTTGGTAGAAAGCGCCACAAAATGTTTGGCTACCTGTTTTTCGTCTTTGGCAGTTTGTAAAAACCAGTTCCTAGCCGTGTGGGCATTGGTCATGGTTTCCTGGGTGGTAAAAGTTTTAGAAGCGATCAGGAAAAGTGTTTCTTCCGGCGTAACTTTTTTCAGCGTTTCTGCAATGTGCGTTCCATCCACATTCGATACAAACCAGGTTTGTATGCCTTCCACCCAATAAGGTTTCAGCGCTTCGGTAATCATTACCGGACCCAGGTCGCTACCGCCAATGCCAATGTTTACTATGTATTTTATTTTCTTGCCAGTGTATCCCTTCCATTCTCCGCTGTGTATTTTCCCTGCAAATGTTTTCATCTGCTCCAGCACTTTCTTTACCTCAGGCATTACATCTATACCGTCAGCTAAAACCGGCTTTCCCGAAAAGTTGCGCAAAGCGGTATGGAGCACAGCACGGTTTTCTGTCTGGTTGATCTTCTCACCCGTAAACATGCTTTCAATCGCGTCCTTCAAACCTGTTTCTGCCGCCAGTTCCAACAGCAGCGAAAGCGTTTCATCGGTGATCCTGTTTTTTGAATAATCAAAAAGAATGTCTTCAAACTGAATGGAGTATTTATCAAATCGCTTGCTGTCGGTTTTAAAAAGATCGCGCAGGTGCGTATCCTTTGTATTGTTATAATGTTGCTGCAGTTTTTGCCAGGCTTTGGTTGTAGTAGGATTTGTTTGTGGAAACATGCGAAGTGTTTTATTTAGATGGTTGTTTGATTTTAAGCTATGAGCTGTGAGCCGTCAGCTGTCAGCTGTCAGCGATCAGCTATCGGTGATTGTAATAGGATTCGGCTAAGGTAGTTTGTCTTTTGGTTGTTGCATAGGGTTTATTTTTTTTCATCACACATAGTAACAAAGATTGTTTATTATTTTATAACCTGCATACCAACAGACGGATTTGCTGATAGCTGACAGCTGACGGCTAATTGCTGATCGCTGACAGCTTACTGCATTGTTTTAAAGGTATCGATTGTTTGTTGCACCATAGAGGGAGTAATGTCGAGATGCAGCACCAATCTTACTTTGTGAACATCAATGGCGTATCCCAATATTCCTTTTTCTTTTAAACGCGCCACCAGGGCAGCAGCCTTTATAGCATCCTCCAGCTCAAAAATAATGATATTGGTTTCTACCGGCAGCACGTTTTTTACAAATGCCTTGCCTGCAATGGCTGCAGCAATTTGTTGCGCGTGCAAATGATCTTGCTCCAATCGCTGCACATGATGCCGCAGTGCATACAATCCTGCCGCTGCCAGGTAGCCTGCCTGCCGCATACCGCCGCCAAACCGCTTGCGCACCCGCCTGGCAAGTTGTATAAAAGCCGCATCGCCCAGCAATAAACTTCCCACAGGAGCGCCCAGACTTTTGCTCAGGCAAATAGAGATACTATCAAAAGTGAAACCGTATTGTACCGGCGTTTGCTTTTTAGCCACCAGTGCGTTAAACAGCCTTGCCCCGTCGAGGTGCAGCTTTAACCGGTGCTCCGTGCATATACTGCGAATCGCTTCAATTTCCTGCCATTCGTAACAACTCCCACCGCCGCGGTTGGAGGTATTTTCGAGACTTACCAGCCGCGATGGTGCCTTGTGCACATCGTCTGGATTAATTGCCGCCAACACCTGGTTGGCGGTAATGCGTCCCCGATCGCCGTCAATCAGCTTTACCTGGCAACCGGCATTGGAGGCAATTCCGCCGCCCTCGTATTGATAGATATGCGATTGCCGCTCGCAAATCACTTCGTCCGACGGTTGTGTATGACATTTAATAGCGATCTGGTTCGTCATGGTGCCGCTGGGACAAAAAACCGCGGCTTCCATGCCAAACATCCCGGCCGCATGTTTTTCCAGCTCATTGATGGAGGGATCTTCACCAAACACATCGTCTCCCACAGGAGCAGCCTGCATGGCTGCCAGCATTGCAGGAGTGGGGCGGGTAACCGTGTCCGACCTGAAATCTATCGTCATGCGGCGAATATAAACAGCTTTCAGCAATCAGCCGTCAGCCATTGGTAAGTGAGTAAGAAGTAAATGGTACGTGGTAAGAAGCGAGACGAAGATTGTTGTTACCGTACTACTTATCACCTACCACTTACTACCTTTCTCCCCCTCCCGCAATCGTTTGCAGAAGCGAATAATGTTAACTATACAATTATTTTTCCGGATTTCTTTCATTTTTTTGCATAAAAGTTATGAGATGCAAAATTTGTGTATTAATTTTGCCAATCGTCTCTTACACAGTTTCGGGAATAAATAACATATCGTTTGCACACAGCTTGCAACACAATTGCCCTCAATTACTGTCTCTATAAGACGTTAACCGCTCAGGAACTGCCTCTTTCCGAAAATGGCTGCATTGCCTTACATAAATTTATTTTAAGATATGAGACAATTAAAGATAGCAACACAAATTACCAACCGTGATTCTCAGGCCGTTGAAAAATACCTGCAGGAGATATCTAAAATTTCAATGATCACCCCCGAAGAAGAAACCGTGCTGGCTCAGCGCATCAAAATGGGCGATCAGAGAGCGTTGGACAAGCTGGTGCAGGCTAACCTCAGGTTCGTTGTTTCCGTTGCTAAACAATACCAGCACCAGGGGTTATCGCTGAGCGACCTTATCAATGAAGGTAACCTCGGTTTGATCAAAGCCGCACAGCGCTTCGACGAAACCAAAGGTTTTAAATTCATTTCTTACGCCGTATGGTGGATTCGTCAGTCTATTTTACAGGCTTTGGCAGAGCAGGGACGTTTGGTTCGTTTGCCACAAAATAAAATTGGTACCTACAACAAGGCCAATAAAGCCTATATGGCATTTGAGCAGGAGCACGAACGTGAACCAAGTACCGAAGAGCTGGCAGAACTGCTTGAAATGAGCGAAACAGAGATCAATAATATTTTCCAGAGCAATACTCGTCACACCTCGCTCGATGCACCTGTGCACGAAGCCGAAGACGTAGCAATGGGCGACCTGCTGGAAGGTGGAGATGAAACCGATGACGATGTGATGAAAGATTCGCTCCGCAACGAAATCCGCAGGGTGTTAAAATCATTAAGTCCCCGTGAAGCTGAAATTGTAAATGCCTATTTTGGTTTGGATGGCGAAAACGGAGTAACCATCGAGCAGATTGGTCAGAAATACGATCTTACCAAAGAACGTATCCGCCAGATCAAGGAAAGAGCCATCAAGCGTTTGCAGAAAGCCCGTTACAGCAGCTCTCTTAAAGCTTATTTAGGGTAAAATTACCTGGTAGCGCTAAAGAGCTGCTATCCAATAGAAAATCCTCCCGGTACCAACGTACCGGGATTTTTTTTGTTTGGGATTACCCCATCAAATGCACATGATATTGACAGGCAGGACAGCCCGTTTTACCAATTGCCCGATTACAGTTAATTTTGCAAGCTTTTATAGTTATTTAGTCGATTAAGTTAAATAGGTTAATTGAGTCTGGCTGATGGTTGAGTAATTCGTTCGCTCCATCACCTTACTCAACTCACTTAACTTATTTAACCATATCCCCAAAAAAGGAATTATGGAAAATAGCACGACAGAAAGAGTTCAATGTTTGATTATAGGATCGGGTCCCGCAGGTTATACCGCCGCTATTTACGCGGCACGCGCCAACCTTAAACCCCTGTTATACCAGGGCATTCAACCCGGAGGGCAACTGACCATTACCACAGAAGTAGAGAACTACCCCGGCTATCCCGATGGTGTGCAGGGACCGGAAATGATGGTGCATTTTGAAAAGCAAGCCGCCCGCATGGGAACGGATATTCGCTTTGGGCTGGCAACCAAAGTTGATTTTTCTCAACAGCCCTACAAGGTTTGGATTGAAGATGAAAAGCTGATTGAAGCCGATGCGGTGATTGTAGCTACCGGAGCTTCTGCCAAATGGCTGGGTTTGCCAAGCGAGCAAAGGCTGAACGGCTTTGGGGTAAGCGCCTGTGCCGTTTGCGATGGCTTCTTTTTTAAAGGAAAAGAAGTAGCCATAGTGGGCGCCGGCGATACTGCTGCTGAAGAAGCACTGTATCTTTCCAAACTTTGTACTACGGTGCATATGTTTGTCCGCCGCAATGAAATGCGTGCCTCCAAGGTGATGCAGGAGCGGGTGCAGCGTACACCAAACATCAAAATATACTGGAACACAGATACGCAGGAAATTTTAGGTGAAAACAAAACCGAAGCGGTTAGAATTAAAAATAACCACACAGGAGAGGAGCAAACCATTCCGGTGAGTGGCTTTTTTGTGGCAATAGGGCACGAACCCAACTCCGGTATTTTTAAAGGCTGGCTGGATATGGACGAGGCAGGTTATATTAAAACCAGGCCCGGCACTTCAAAAACCAATATCGAAGGCGTATTTGCCGCCGGCGATGTGCAGGATAAAATCTACCGCCAGGCAGTAACTGCCGCAGGCAGTGGTTGTATGGCCGCGCTGGATGCAGAAAGGTATTTGGGCGAGAAGGGAATACATTAATGTTTTAGGTTTCAGGTTTCAAGGAAAAGCCTACGTGTAACCTGCAACCTGTAACTTGCAACTACCTTCCACCTTACAGCTTATACCTTATTTCATGCTTAAGATATCTCTCCATCAGCTCAAATTTCACGCGTTTCACGGATTGTATCCCGAGGAAAAATTTACGGGCAACGATTTTGAAGTAAGCGTGGATGTGTTTTTTGAAGAGCCTTCGGATAAGATCACCCATCTTAGCCAAACCATTAATTATGCCACGCTTTATCAATTGGTAAAAGAGCGCATGAACATTGCAGAGCCACTGCTTGAAACCCTGGCGATGGATATAGCAGAACAATCCAAAGCACATTTCCCTTTCATTACAGAAATTAACGTTTCCGTAAGCAAACTAAACCTTCCGCTGCTTAATTTTCAGGGCAGAACCAGCGTTACCTTTTCAAAAAAGTATACGTGAAAGCGTAATGGTTTCTGTAATTTAAATGGCAGCGACTATGAAATAGCTATAAGAATGCGTCGTACCCAAAGAGATGATTGTTTCAAGGCTATTCCGTGTGGCTAAAATCAAATAAAAATAAACACATGAAATATGGAATACTCTCAATACTGGCTTTGATTTTTGGCTGCTTTGTATATGCACAGGACGTAGATGCCTTGCTGAAAGAAGCCGAAAAAGCAGAAAAAGATTTGAAAGAAGCAGATGCATTAGTCAAGTACAAAGAAATATTGCAGGTGCAGCCCGCAAATGGCAAGGCGTTGTGGAAAATAAGTGAACTCACTGGCAGGATAGGCAACCGGCAAAAAGACGAAAAGCAAAGAGAAACCGCTTTTACCGAAGCCCGGCAATATGCAGAAACGGCGTTGAAAGAAAATCACGGAGATGCCGATGCCAACTATGCAATAGCAGCAGCCGCCGCCCGCATGAGCACTGTTGCTTCTGGTAAAGACAAAGCCCGCAGCCTGCGCGATATGAAGAATTATGCCGATACTGCCTTGCAGCTCAATCCCAAACATGCGCGCGCCATGTATATACTCGGCAGGTGGAATTTTGATGTATACAATTTAAACGTAGCTGAAAAAGCAGCCGTGAAAGTGTTGTTCGGCGGTATGCCCAAAGCCACCATAGAAGATGCCATTAAATATTTTGAGAGCGCCAGGAAAGCCGATCCCTTATTGATCATTGCTTATCTTGACCTGGCGAAAGCATATGTAAAAAATCACCAGACAGACAAAGCCATTGAAGTGCTGAACAGGATGGTGAAGCTGCCGCCTAAAACGGGCGACGACGAGGGGTATAAAGCAGAAGGCAGAACCCTGCTTGCGTCGCTGCAATAACCAACCGTTTATAAAATAATACCAGCCGGTATTGCAGCTTTCCTTATTTTCATCAGGATATTTATTATTAATTGGGTCTGATGAAGCTGATCATATGTAAAAATTTTCAGTCCGCGCGCAATGCTGCTCATTACCGGCATGAAAATTTATGATAAAAGTTTCATCCATCTAAAATGTATACAGGCTCCTTGTGCATCAATGGAACCTGTGCAAAACACGAGCGATCATGAAGCAATTTTTTTCTCTTTTGTCTTTCCTGGCATTTGTAACAGTAGCAGCGGCGCAAAACAAGCCTGCCGGCTCCAATTACGATTATCACGCGCTGTTTTCACCGTTGTTTTACACCAATAACGGCAACGAGTACCGCGCAGCAAACGGAGAGCCGGGCCCGGCTTACTGGCAAAACAAAGCCGATTACCACATCGATGTAAAGTTCGATGACAGCAAAAGCGAAGTATCGGCAACGGTGTTGCTTGCTTACAAAAACAATAGCCCACAGCAGTTGCCATATATATGGCTGCAGTTGGAGCAAAACCTTTTCAACGACAGCTCCCGCGGCCACGCCAAAATGCCGGCAACAGGCAGCAGCCGTTATGGCGATGCCAGCAGCACTTTTAAGGGCGGTTTTTCTATTAAATCTGTTAAGCTGGTAAACGGTTCCTCCGAATCGAATGCCGATTACCTGGTAAACGACACCCGCATGCAGGTAAGGCTTGCCAAACCCATAGAAGCCAAAGGCGGTGAGTTGAAACTGAAGATCGATTTTTCATTTCTTATTCCACAGTATGGTGCAGACAGAACAGGCATTTTGCGCACCAAGAATGGTGATATTTTTTCTGTAGCTCAGTGGTACCCACGGGTATGCGTATACGATGATATACGTGGCTGGAATACCGATCCCTACCTGGGTGCAAGCGAATTCTATCTTGAATACGGCGACTTTAACGTGAATATTACTGCTCCTGCCAGCTTGATAGTGGTGGGTTCTGGTGAGTTGCAGAACCCGGCAGATGTATTAACGCAGCAGCAGTTGCAGCGGTACAACCAGGCAAAAGAGAGCGACAAAACAGTAATGATCCGCAGCAAGAATGAAGTGACCGATGCCAAATCGCGTCCGCAAAAACCATCGCTTACCTGGAAGTTTAAAATCAGCAATGCACGCGATTTTGCGTGGGCTGCTTCCAAAGCATTTATATGGGATGCTGCACGCATTAATTTGCCCAGCGGTAAAAAAGGACTGGCAATGTCGGTATACCCGGTAGAGTCTGATGGCAAAGAAGCATGGGGGAGGTCAACCGAATACACCAAAACGTCTATGGAAAATTATTCCAAACGTTGGTTTGAATATCCTTACTACAGCGCTGTAAATGTTGCCAGCAACGTAGGAGGCATGGAGTACCCCGGCATTGTTTTTTGTGGCGCGGGTGCTAAAAATTCCGGTTTATGGGGCGTTACCGATCACGAGTTTGGGCATACCTGGTTCCCCATGATCGTTGGCAGCAACGAAAAAAGATACGGCTGGATGGATGAGGGCTTCAACACCTTCATCAACAATATTTCATCGGGCGATTTTAACGATGGCGAATACAAAGCTGATAAACGCGATGCGCACCAGATAGCGTTTATGTTTGGGCCTTTGTCCGAATCGATTTACAACACACCCGATGGCATGAGGGAAAGAAGCATTGGCAACCTGCTGTACTTTAAACCTGGCTTTGCGTTGGGATTATTGAGGGACCAGATATTGGGGCCTGATCGTTTTGATTATGCTTTCAGGAAATACATCAGGGACTGGGCATACAAGCATCCCACGCCCTGGGATTTTTTCAGGAGCATGGAAAATAGCGCAGGCGAAGACCTTGCATGGTTCTGGAAAGGCGTTTTCCTCAACAGCTATGCGTTAGATCAGGTGATTCGCAAAGTGGAATATATTAATGGCGATCCTAAACAGGGCGCACTGATCACCATTGAAAATACAGAGCCGCTTGCCATGCCGGTAATTGCAGAGTATACTACCGCAAGCGGCCAAACAGCACGCAAAACATTGCCGGTAGAGATCTGGCAGAACAACAACACCTGGACTTTTAAAGTAAATACTACCGAAGAGTTGACAAAAGTTGTGCTCGATCCAGATCATGTATTTCCCGATGCAAACGGTGCAAATAATACATGGGAGAAACAATAATGCAATTTCTGATTTTTGATTTTTTGATTTCTGATTTGTGAGTTTCGAACGCTGTTGAGGGTTTTAAACCTTTAAAAGGTTTAAAAACCTTTTATTTTCACTTTTAACCTTTTACCTTTCACCTTTCGCCCTTCTCACGGTTTCGGCGGACAATCACTTCTGTCTTTATAGCCAAGCGAAAAAACGATGCCGACAGAGTGGCTGTAATAATTATCTTTCTTATCCGGATTGGCTGACTGGCTGAATCCATCGAGGTAATCGGTAGACAGCAGGCGATAATTGGTTTCGGCTTTAACGGCAAGTTTGCCCGATATAAAATATTTAATGCCTGCACCAACCGGTATTACCGGCAATGCTTTTGGCGGGCGGCGCGCTATATCTGCTGCTAATCCTTCAGATACTGTTTCTGAATTGAAATAAGCCGCATTGTAGTTGCTCCAGTCTCGCTGGATATTGAACAGGCTTATTCCCGCTCCCGCAAAAATATAAGGTGCAAAGCCTCGCCGTCCTTCCACTCCGTTTTTGCGTAAAATGTCCCACACCACCATACCCGAAAATTCAGATACAGGTGTTGTAAAGCGAAACGCCCGTTGTTTGCGGTATTCAGGAGAATCATACATGGCATCATCCGCTTTCAATCCCCCAAAGCTAAAATTGCCGCGTACAGAAAAAGAACGGTTAAGAATATACGAAGCAAACAAACCAAACTGCGGTTTCATTGTAGCATATGCGCCCAAGGACTCGGGTGTTAGATCGCCCTGGTAAACAAATACACCGGCGTTGATGCCGGCTTCAAACCTCGAAGTATACAACTGTGCTTCCGAAACAACACAAGCAACAGTTACGAATGGAATAACCAGCCCGGATTTTTTTATAACAGAATTCATCGGTCATCAGTTGAAAGTGTGAAATAAATGCCAGGTAGAATTCTGTTATAAAAATTGGGATTTTGTAGCTCAATGTACGGCACAATTGCATATGCAGTTGGTTGATGAAAGAGAAAGCTTTGTTAAGAGGGGGAAAGGGGGAAGGTGAAAGGTGAGAGGTAAAAGGTGAGAGGTGAAAGGTAAAAGGTGAAAGGTGAGAGGTGAAAGGTGAAAGGTGAAAGGTGAAAGGTTTCAATCTTTCACTTTTCACCTTTCACTTTTTTTCATCATTTGATCGAAAAAAAGCATCATCTAAGCATTTCCTACTACTGTTAAAAAAATCCTTGTTATATTGCGCACATTTATAAGGAAATTGGCTTCCACTATGACTTCATTTACCAACTTTAAGGTGCCTTATGCTAATATTGATGAAAG
>JBQCGX010000032.1:0-41206 GCA_051955255.1 Agriterribacter sp.
TTCGGGCGGCTTTTTGCGTTACTTTTTTCCGCAAAAAAGTAACAAAAAGCACATACTGAAAAACATGTCATTGGCAAGAATGAGACATCCGGTTTCGCAAAATGATCTTAAGCTTATGGCTATGATCAATCGGTCAGACCGGCTCGACCGGGGTTTCGGCTGTGCGGAGACGTTACTATAAAATATTTTGTCATCAATATCCATCACATACATGAAAACAAAAACGGGCTTGTTCCTCTTTTTTCTGTGGCTGCTTGCATTACAGAGCATTGCACAATCGCCGGGCAACAACGATATTGTACAACTCGAGAACCCGGTTACCGTTCAGTATATTAAAGCGCACTTAAAAAAAACAAGTCCGCAGCTTATTCTTACTTCTTCTGTCGAAAAAAATCTTCGTAAAAAAATACAAACCGATCCGGTTGTAAAAAACTATTACGAAGCCATACAATTGAATGCGGACAATATATTAAAGCAACCCCTTCCTGAGCGGAAGCTGGAGGGGAGAAGACTGCTGCATGTGTCGAGAGAAATGCTGTACCGGATGAACGTGCTGTCGATGGTATACAGGATGGAGCACGATCCGCAGGTATTAAAAAGGATCAACGATGAACTGGTTGCCGTATGCAATTTTTCCGACTGGAATCCTTCTCATTACCTGGATGTGGCCGAAATGTGCCTGGCTGTGGCTATAGCCGTTGATTGGACAGGAAACAGATTGCCGGCAAAAACAGTAGCCCTGGCAAAAAAAACGCTTATCGAAAAAGGCATCAACCCAAGCTTTAGCGGTAAAGAACCCTGGTGGCTAAACGGCACCAATAACTGGAACCAGGTATGCAATGGCGGTATGATAGCTGCTGCTATTGTGATAGCAGATATTGACCCGGAGTTGGCTGCCAAAACCATTAAACGGTCGCTTAACGGCATGCCGAATGCGTTGAAGCAATATGCACCCGACGGTGTATATCCCGAAGGAGCCAGCTATTGGGAATACGGCACCAGTTTTTCGGTTGTTACTTCTTCCTTGCTGCGCAGCGCTTTCGGTACCGATTTCGGCATTGCCGCATATCCTTCACTGATAGCCAGCGCCGATTTCAGAATGCAATGCGTGGCACCTTCGGGCATGTTTTTCAATTTTGCGGACTGCGGCGACAGCGCTGCTAAAACGGGCGACATTACACTTGCCTGGTTCGCAAAAGAAACAGGGAATGCGGTATACCTGGAAAAAGAAAAGTTTTTAATGCTTGCTGCTGCCATGGGCAAGCTGCCCCGGTTTGCAGGAGCCGGACTGGTATGGCTGTCGGAATTTGAACCGCGCAACAGCAGCACGCTGCCACATGTTTATAAAGGCGATGGGCTTAATCCACTGGTAATATTTCGCGACGATGCGCATGCTTATTATTTTGCCGGTAAAGGCGGGCGGGCTTCGCTTAGCCACGGAAATATGGATGCCGGCAGTTTTGTTTTTGAGTTGGATGGAGTGCGCTGGGCAATAGATCCCGGAGTGCAGGATTATAATACACTGGAACAGGCGGGGTTTAACCTGTGGGGAATGTGCCAGGATTGTGAGCGCTGGAGCCTACTCACCAAAGGCAACTTTGGGCACGGCACGCTTAACATCAACAATGCGCGGTTCAATGTAACGGGGCAGGCCACCCTGAAAGATTTTAAAAACGGCACCCAGCCGCAGGTCACCTTTGATATGACAGAAGTTTTTTCGGGAACGGTAGATAAAGCGGAACGTACATTTATCAAAGATTCAGATCACTCCGTTATCATTGAAGACGAGCTTACGCTGAACGATTCAACCAAAACCATTAGCTGGGCAATGATGACAACAGCAGCAGTAACGCCCGTAAAAGGCGGCGCATTGCTGCAACGCAATGGCAAATCGCTTAACCTGTCGGTTGTTTCGCCAGCCAACATACAGGTATCTGTTTCCATGATGGACCCTCCGCCCTCGGCACTCGACCGGAAAATTGATCAGCTCAAAAAAATAGAGCTGCGAATGCCTGCCTATATTTTTCACAGTAAAAAAGCAAGCATCAAAGTACGTTTATCGTCACACGAATAAATAAGCAAGCCATCGCCTGCGCAGGCAGTTAAGCAGTACCCGCGTATGAATAAGAACCAAAAAAAGAACGGCAGAAGTTCCATGCACGAAATAGCAGCAGCATTGCAGTTGTCGCCCGCTACTGTGTCGCGCGTGTTGAACAATCATCCCCACGTTCACGAAGCTACGCGCAATAAGGTGATGATGATGATAAAAGAGAAAGGGTACAAGCGCAATATCATGGCTTCGGGGTTGCGTACCAACAAAACCCATACCGTTGGCCTGATTGTGCCACGCATTTCCATGTTTTTTCATACCGAAGTAATTACCACCATTCAAAATGAGCTGCATGCCAGAGGATATAACCTGATCATTTGCCAGTCGAACGACCAGCTTGACATGGAAAAAGACCTGGTGCATACCTTGTATGCTTCGCGCGTAGATGCAGTAATAGTATCCTGCACGTTGTTCACCACCCATTACGGGCATTTCGATATGCTGAGCCAGATCAATGTTCCTGTAATATTTTACGATCGCGTTCCCGCAGGCGCTTACCCCGCTTGTATTGTAAGGGGCGATGATTTCAGGGGCGCGTATCTTGCTGTTTCTCATTTGCTCGAACTCGGTTCAAAAAGAATAGCGTTTATCAACGGTCCGCTCAGTTGCAGCATTTATATGGACAGGTATGCAGGTTTTGAAAAGGCAATGCTGCTGCACAGGAAACCTGTTATTAAGGAATATGTTTTTTACCAGGAGTTAGACGAAGCCAATGCCCGTAAAGCGTTGCACAAACTTTTTAGCAAACGGCCCTATCCCGATGCTATATTTGCAGCCAACGACCTTACGGCGCTTACCGCTTTGCAGTTTGCAAAAGAAGCTGGAATTGCGGTGCCCCGTCAATTGCGCATTGCAGGCTATTCCAACGATCCCAGAACAGCCATTGCATCACCCTCTGTTACCACAATAGACCAGTTTCCGGGGCATACGGGAAAGATGATCGTACAGGAATTGATGAAGCTGCTGAACGGAATTGTTGACCAATTGCCGATTATTACGCCGGTAGCGCTGATCCGGCGCATGTCTACATAAAAACAAATTGTAAACTTTAAAGCATCACTAATGAGCCTTTCGAAAATTACCGTAACTATTGTTTGCACCGCATTGGTGCTTACCGGCATCTGCCAATCGCGCAAAGTTCCTATGCAGCAACTGGTGGAAGACAATTTGCAGTTTGCTGCATCGCAATACAAGTACATGATGAAGGAATTGCCGCCCGATGTAATGCCACGTTCCTACAACGATTCTTCCAAACAACTCATTACCAGCAATACCGAATGGTGGTGCAGCGGATTTTATCCTGCAACATTATGGTTGCTGTACAAAGAAACAAAAGACGAGGCTTTGAAAGCGGAAGCCGAGAAACGCCTTGCCATACTGGAAAAAGAAAAACTGAATACCGGCACGCACGATCTCGGCTTCATGATCTTCTGCAGCTTTGGAAATGCCTATAAGGTTACCGGCAACCCGCATTATAAAGATGTGATATTCACCGCCGCTTCGTCGCTGGCCACCAGGTATCGCCCTACTATCGCTTCCCTACAATCGTGGAATAAAAGCGACCGCTACAGTTGCCCGGTGATCATAGATAACATGATGAACCTCGAACTGCTGGAATGGGTAACGCAGGCGGGTGGCGATAAAAGATTTGCTGAAATTGCGGTTAACCACGCTAATACCACCATCAAAAATCATTATCGCCCCGACTACAGTTCTTACCACGTGGTAGACTACGATACAGCGGCGGCGAAAGTTATAAAAAAAGTTACCCATCAGGGTTATGCAGACGAATCGTCGTGGGCAAGAGGACAGGCATGGGGCTTGTATGGTTTTACCATGATGTACAGGCTTACTAAAGATACGGCGTATTTGCGGCAGGCTATTCATATAGCAGATTTCCTGCTGCGCCACCCCAACCTGCCTGCCGATAAAATACCCTATTGGGATTTTAATGCGCCCGATATTCCCAACGCCAAAAGAGATGCATCTGCCGGCGCCGTCATTGCATCTGCGTTGCTGGAACTTTCTACCTATGCTGCCCCTAAAAAAAGCAAAACGTATAAAAATGCCGCGGAAGTAATGCTGCGTTCGCTGAGTTCACCCGCTTACCGCGCCGCAGCCGGAACGAACGGCGGATTCATACTGAAGCACAGTGTAGGATCGATACCGCACCGCTCCGAAATAGACGTGCCGCTTACCTATGCCGATTATTATTTTGTTGAGGCATTGAGCAGGTATAAAGAATGGTTTAAGTAGGGCCTGCTCTACGCCACTCCGAACGAAATCAACAAGGAGTCTCCCGAAAAAGAAGTACTGCTGAAATCTTATACAGTCTTACTACCGGCAGGAGATAGCTCACTCATTGCGCTGCGTTCACCAGGACGCGTTAGTAGAAGCCCGTTCAATCAGTGCAGATTTCAGTACAATATTCTCCGGTTGAACCGGGAAATATTTTTGGTTGAGTATTTTAAAAAGAATGCAGGCCGCTTCCTTCCCGATGTCGAAAGCTGGTTGGGTAATGGTAGTTAAAGGAGGATCGAGCAAGGCGGCTGTTTGCAAATTGGAGAAGGCAATGATCTTTACCTCGCCCGGTATTTCAATATTCAGCAGTTTGCATTGCTCATAAGCAGTGATGGCATATTTTTCTACAGCGGCAAATATGCCATCGCATTTTTTATGGAGCAGCAGGTTTGCAATCGTTGCCGCATTTTTTTCATCGCAGTTGCCACAATGGGCTATCAGCGATTCATCTGCCGGAAGATGATGGTCTGCAAGCGCCTTCAGGTATCCATGCTTTCTTTTTCTGCCGATAGAAGTGTGAGGAGAGATGGCAAGATGCGCGATTTTTGTACATCCTTTTGCAATGAGATGAGCCGTAGCCAGCCAACTGCTTTCAACATCATTGGTGGTTACCTGGTATGCATTTCCCGTTTCTGAAACCCTGTCGAAATATACTACCGGGATGCCTTTCTCTTCCAGTTTTTTAAAGTGCGTATAGTCTGCTGTGGTGTTGGAGGCAGAAACCAACACCCCGTCCACTCTGCCGCTCAGCAAATGCCGGGTAAACAATTTTTCTTTTTCAACGTCCTCGTGCGTAAGGTATATCAGCACATGAAATCCCTTTTCTTCGGCCACAGATTCTATACCATTAATGGTAAGCGCAAAATAGTTATTGGCTATTTCTGGAATGATCACCGCAATGGTTTTGCTTTTGTTCCTTCGTAAACTGCTGGCATGGGGATTGGGTTCGTAACCAAGACTGGCAGCTAATTGAGCAACTCTTTGCTTGGTGGCTTTGCTGATATCATAACTGTCCCGCAAAGCCTTTGATACAGTGGCTATCGACAGGTTGAGCTTCCCGGCAAGTTGTTTGATGTTTACACGTTCCATAAAAGTTAGCAGAATCAACCCAATATACTGTTTTAAAAGCGGATGAAAAAAGTTATTGAAAATAGGCAGTTGAAAAAGTGCTGGTGAGGTTTAATGCTTTTTTGTATTGTTGAAGTGATTACTATTTGTGAAAAATGTACCGGGGTTGAGATTTGATAAATACCAACGGGGTGGCATACTGCAATGAGTTTTCTATGCGTTGAAATGATCTCTTAAAACCCTAAAAAATATTCTAACATGGAAGAACTAACGAGAGCTGAAAAAATTGCAATCTACAACAGCAAAAAACTCAACAACGTATGGCTTATGTTTTTGCTACTCGGTTGGAGCTACGGAAGCATGAAGCAAATGGGTAAACAAATATTCTATTATCTTACCTTAGGTGGAATAGGCATGTGGACGTTGTACCGTTTATTTACACTTAACGGAAAAGTCAGGCAATACCATAGAAATCTGGCATTAGAGCTTGGGTTGAAAGATGAAGCCGCTTTATTGGTTTAATTGAATTTAAGCCACACCCAGATAATCTCTTTAAACGCTAAAATCCGCTATTGTAGCGGATTTTAATTTTCCGCCCGGTGGAGACACTGTAGCCGTCAACTTAAAGTTTTTATGCTTTTTCGAACGGATTGAAATCTGTCCTTACAATATGCGACCGAGCCGATGCTTCTTGTCGTTTTTTACGCTATTGAAGAGTGTTCAATCCTGACCATCAATTTAGGGAGACGCAAGGGCTATATTGCCTGCCTCAGAGCGGCAACCCATTTGTAAAAAAGGATCATTTAACGTTTTGCAACCCAGGCCGCCTGACCGGTCGGGCAGGCGCTACCCTTATAGAGGGCTGCACCTACGGTGCAGTAAAAAAGGATGTTGACGATGGTTACAAACAGATAGCACCTATGGTGCATGTGCGCCCGTTTAACCATCATTACTTTGTAAGTTGACGGCTATGATGACGACACCAACCAGTAGCGCGCCTAATGGCAGGTGTCTTCATCACAAGTGTTCGAAACCTGTGTTTTCGTCGGTCAGACCGGCTCTCCGTGCCGACCGAAACCCAACACCATCGGCACGCCGCAGGCGGTCTGATGGAATTAGGTTCACAATGCAGAAGTTTCGAACACTTGTCGTGTCTTCACCCGCCAGCGAAAAGATCATGCCTGGAACGGCAGCAGAAATTCCCCTTTTTTAGTTACATTCGCTTGAGTACTCCCTTTCAAACCCTTATGATTGCACCAACTGAAACCGAATTGATTAAGCTCCTGCAACAGGGAGACAGAGCAGCTTTTGAAAGCATTTACTGCCGTTATTTCAATGCAGTATTTCGCAACGTACACAAACTTACCCGCAATGTATTAGCCACCGAAGATATTGTGCAGGATGTTTTTCTTGCGCTGTGGAAATCCAGGGAGCGCATCAACCCTGAAAGATCAGTGAGTAACTGGTTATTTGCATTATCGTACTACAAAGCTGTAGACCAATTGCGCAAACAAATAAGACAATCGCTGGCCACAGAAGCAATAAAGAATACTGCTACTATAGATACAGATGACAATGGACAATTTGAAATGCAATGGCAACTGCTGGAAAATGCACTGACACAACTGTCTCCGCAAAAACGAAGAGTATTTGAGCTTTGCAAGCTTGAAGGCAGAAGTTATGAGGAGGCTGCCGCTCTAATGCAAATTTCAAAACATACTGTAAAGGAATATCTCTCTTCTGCCACTCACTTTTTAAAAGAATATGCACAGCGCCAGAAAGCTTCGATGCTCATGTCCGGAGGGCTTCTGCTTTTTGTCCTGTACCAGTGAAAATTTTTTTCGGTTCGCTCCCCCCGTTTCTTTCGCTCATTCGAATTTATAGTAAAGTACAATTTTGAAAGAGGACAGCATCCGGGAAAAGGTAGCAGTATTATTAGAAAAAAAGAACTGGACCACAGAAGAGCGCCAATGGCTGCTTTCCTATCTTGAGCACACCGATCACACCGTTTTAAAAGCTTTAATGCACGCAGCATTTATAAGTGCGGAGCAGGAACCGCTGCAGGATTCCGCTCATAAGTTGCTGGCACGCCTTCGAACTACAATAGACGCTGAACCTGCAATAATAAAAAGAGGATACTTCAGGCGCAATGCAGGCAGGCTATCTGTTGCAGCCTGTTTCTTACTATTTATCAGCGTTGCCTATTTTGCCTGGCTCTCCAACATTGCTACAGAAATGCCGGTTGACAGCGGGCAAGCTAAAATTCAGTCCACAGATATACGCCCGGGTAAAAACAATGCGGTGCTTACCCTGGCCGATGGGTCAACCATTATGCTCGACAGCACCGCTAATGGAACATTGGCAAAACAATCCGGCATCAGCATCACTAAAAAAGACGGCACCCTACTTTATAGCGGAAAAGCCAATGGCGAGGTTATATACAACAGCATTGCTACCGCAAAAGGCAATCAATACCAGCTCACATTGTCCGATGGGTCTAAAGTGTGGTTGAACGCCGTTTCCTCGCTTCGTTTTCCTGCAGCCTTTGCAGCCAGCCAGCGCAGGGTAGAAGTAACGGGTGAGGCATATTTTGAGATCACCAAAAATGCCGCAAAACCATTTATAGTAGCATGGAAAACCCGTTCGGACTCGGCGGGTGAAATAAGAGTGCTGGGAACACATTTCAATATCAATGCTTATGCCGATGAAGACGAAGTAAAAACAACCCTTGCCGAAGGAAAAGTGATAATGGTTTATGGCAACCAGTCGGTTCCGCTACAACCGGGTCACGAAGCTGTATTGAGCGAAAAAGATCACAAGCTAACAACGCAGCCCGGTAATGTGGAGCAGGCCATTGCCTGGAAGGAAGGAAGCTTTGAGTTTCACGATACGCCGCTGGACAATATCATGCGCCAGTTAAGCCGCTGGTATGATATAGAGGTGGTTGTTGCAGATGAAATCAAACGCAAAACATTCAACGGCTCCATCAGGAGAGAAGCAACACTGGCACAAGCTTTACAAATACTTGAACTGGCAGGAATACACTGGAGCATTGAAGGAAAAGTATTGAAGATAGGCAGGGCTCCTGCCTCATAATATGTTTTATGGATGGGTCTTATAAAAAACCGGGAGCACGGCCATGCTCCCGGCAATCAGTAAGGCCAAACATTTCCAGATACATTGACTCGTAAAACTGTTATTGTTTAACCAAACGCTACAAAACTATGCTTTTAAAGAACAAGGACAGGTGTGCTCAAAGGGGCATGCTTGTTCAAATGCGCAAAACCATGAAATTAACTGTTATCCTTCTTACTGCCGTTTCTTTACAGGTATGTGCGGGCAGTTACGCACAAAAAGTAAGTCTTGACATGAAAAATGCTTTATTGGAAAAAGCATTCAAATCCATCCGGAAACAAACAGGCTATGCCTTCTTTTACGAGAGCGGGCTTTTACAGAACACAGGCAAAATAACACTGCAGTTAAAAGACGTTCCGCTTAAAGATGCGTTGCAAAAATGTTTGTCATCATCGCCATCGCTCGAATATCATATAGTGGACCGGACGATTGTAATTAAACAAAAAAGCGCTGATGCATTGCACACCAAGCGGGAAAGCGAGCCGCTTGCATTGGCGGAAATAAGGGGCGTTGTAAAAGACGAAAAGGGCAAGCCCATCGCCGGCGTTTCAATTGTTATTAAAGGCACCAACAAGGGTACAAGCACCAACGAAAAAGGAGAATTTGCAATTGAAGCCAATGAAGGCGACGAAGTGGAGCTTTCGATCGTAGGTTATAAAAAGAAAAGCATTGTTGTGGGTAAAACCAACAGCCTGAATATTACGATGGAAATTGAGGTGGCAGAAGAAAAAGACATTGTGGTAGTGGGGTATGGTGTGCAAAGAAAAGTAAGTACTACCAGCGCCGTTTCTCAAATAAAAAGCGAAGATCTTGTAAGGCGACCGGTTTCTAACCTGCAACAGGCATTGCAGGGGCAAGCTCCGGGACTTACTGTGTTGGTCAGGGGTGGTGAACCTGGAAAATCGGCTGCCACCATTAGGGTGCGCGGCATTACCACATTTTCCGGCAACAGCGATAACAGTGCCCCGTTGGTAATAGTAGACGGCGTAGAGCAGCCTATGTTCAATATCAATCCCGAAGATGTGGAAAGCATTTCAGTGTTAAAAGATGCTTCATCAACTGCCATTTATGGATCAAGAGCGGCTAACGGCGTATTGCTCATCACTACCAAGCGCGCTAAAACCGGTAAAGTTCAAATTGCCTACAATGGATATTATGCCATACAAAAGTCGATCAATAACCCGGAGAACATGGAAACCGAAGCCTATATGCGTTATGAGCAATTGGCTTATACCAACCAGGGGCTTGCGGTTCCCGCCAGGTATACCGACTCTGCTATAACGGCATGGGTAAACGCTACCGACAGGTACAAGTTTCCTTATGCAAATACATGGTTTCAAACGGTTTTAAAATCTGCACCTCAGCAAAGCCACAGCATATCATTAAGCGGCGGCAGCGATTTTTCGCGCACAAGGGTAAGCATGCGATATATGGACCAGGGTGGCATAGCGCCCAATTACGGTGCAAACATCCGTGAGTTCAGGATCAGCAACGATATGCAGCTTCACCCCAAATTAAAACTAAGCAGCGATTTCAATTATCGTTATAATCTTGCAAAGAGTCCGTTTGCCACCGACATCTTCAGTCGCTTTTTGCATGGAACATTGTTCGCTGCGCCTAAGTATCCTGATGGAACCTACGGGTTGAGTCCACAGGGATTTAACCCGCTCCTGTCGGCCGAAAAATCCGGGTACAGGCGCCTTGCCACCAATTTTCTTTTTGCAAATGGCAGGCTCGACTACCAGGTACTGCAAGGGCTGACCCTTACCGCACAGGTTTCGGCTACGATGGAGTTTTCGGGAGAAAAAGCATACAGGAATGCGATCAATAATTTTGACAGCCTTACAGGCAGGCGCTACCTGGTTGCCAACAGTGCATTAACGGAAAGGCGTAACCGATACAGCGAAATTACTACCAACTACCTGGCCAATTATGTGAAACAAATGGGGCGTCACGAGATAAAAGCGCTTTTCGGATTTTCGGAGCTATACAATACCGGCGATACACTTTCTGCTTACCGCGAAAGGTTTTATAACAACGACATCCAATCCATAGGGCAGGGAGCTAACGATGCTACAAAAGATAACAGCGGCAAAGAATATAAGTTTGGATTGCGCTCCTACTTTGCCAGGTTCAATTATGCTTTTGATCAAAAATATTTGCTGGAAGTGAATGGGCGGTACGATGGTTCCTCCCGTTTTACCGGGAACCGGCAATACAGTTTTTTCCCATCTTTTTCCGCAGCATGGAGGCTTACCAAAGAAGCTTTCTTTGCAAATTTAAATACGCCTTTCTCCGAGTTGAAGATAAGGGGATCGTGGGGACAGACAGGAAACCAGACTGTTCCACTCTACAGTTATTTTGCCTCCCTCTCTCAGGGCTCTTACACTTTTGGCGGACAGGCGGCACCCACTTTATCACAAACAATACTGGCAGATCCTGCCATATCGTGGGAAACAAATACGCAAACAGACATCGGGCTCGAAGGTGGATTGTTTAACAACAGGCTCACCTTTTCTGCCGATTACTATAAAAAAAGAACTACCGACATTTTGCTGGCATTGCCACTGCCGGTGGTTACGGGATTTGCATCGTCTGCTCAAAACGCCGGTACCATCGATAATACAGGCTTTGAGTTTTCTGTTGGCTATCGCGATAACGCTCATAAAATAACATATGCTTTCAGCGCCAATATGGCTATTAATAAAAATGAAGTGATGGATCTTAAAGGCGGAGGTCCCTTCATTAATAGTTCTTACGATTTAGATCCACGATACATTGTAAAAGTTGGTTTGCCCTTTAATGCACACTGGGGTTATAAAACCGATGGTTATTTCCAGAGCCAGGAAGAAATTGATGCCTATCCCACCATTGCTCCCAACACCAAGCCGGGTGATGTGAAATATGTAGATCTTAACAAAGACGGAAAGATCAATGCAGACGATTGGACTATGATCGGTAACCCGTTTCCCAAATACACTTTTGGTGCAGTAGCCGATATTGGCTATGCAGGATTTACGCTGAACATGCTGTTCCAGGGTGCGGCCGATGTTGACACCCGTTTGTCGGGAGCACTTTCTGAATACGGTATTTTTGAAGGCTTTACACACAAAATTGTAACTGACAATTACTGGACACCGGAACGGCGCGATGCAAAGTTTCCTTTGCCGCGTAAAAGCGACCAGCGCAATGTAAACACATCCGATCGTTTAATCATCGACGGATCTTACCTCCGGTTAAAAAATCTTCAGTTGGCCTATACTGTTCCCGCAACTGTTTTAAGAAAAGCGGGACTCAAAACGGCGCGGGTTTACCTGGCTGCAACCAACCTGCTTACTTTTTCAAAGCTGAATGAATGGAACCTTGATCCCGAGGCTGAATCGGGCAGGGGAGGGTATTATCCGCAAACCAGGTTATATACGCTCGGGGTTAATCTTAATTTTTAACGTTCAATTCTATTGCAACATGAAATTTTCATCTCAGAATATAATGCTGATCACCGCCTTTTCAGCCGTTGTTTTCAGCTCCTGCAAAAAAGATATTTTAGATACCGTTCCCAATGACAGGGTTTCTACTACCATTTTCTGGAAAACAGAAACAGATGCCATTTACGCAGTAAATGCTATTTACGCTTCGCTCGATGCTGTTAATTTATTTGCATTGGATGGCATTACCGATATAGGACATACCAACACAACATTTACTGTTGAATTCAATATTGAAAACGGCACTTACGATGCATCGCATTCCAGGATCCAGAACGAGTGGCAAAACGGATACCGCTCCGTCTTCCTGGCAAACGAAGTGTTGAATAATATTGACGATATAACAACATCCAACACCGCTCTTATTGAACGCCTTAAAGCAGAAGCAAGAGTGCTGAGGGCATTTTTTTATATGAAACTGACAGGCTTGTATGGCGATGTGCCTTTGATTACAACAGCCATCAATGCGAGCGAGGGACTATCGGTAGGGAGAACATCTCAGGCACAGATATGGTCATTCATCAACAAAGAATTGTCGGAGTCTGTGGCTGCATTGCCCGCAACATACAGTGGTGCAGACAAGGGGCGCATTACAAAAGGTGCTGCACTAGCGCTAAGGGCCCGCGCAAATTTGTGGGCTGGTAACTATGCTGAAGCAGCCACCGCCGCCAAACAGGCAATGGATTTGAATGTGTATGGTTTGGTAGATGAGTATGGAAAGCTTTTTACCTATGCATTCGAAAACAATAAAGAAGTAATATTTGACAAGCAGTTTCTGGCAGGAACCATTACGCACAACGCTTTTGCATATATGGGGCCCTACAGCCAGCGCAACAGCAGCAGCTCTTTTGTGCCAACCAAAGCGCTTGCCGATATGTATACGATGAAAAACGGAATGGATATTAATGATCCCGCCTCCGGGTTTGATCCTGAAGATCCCTATACCAACCGCGACCCCCGGATGCGATTTACCATGTTTGTAGATGGCGACCTACTGCCGAGCGGGATATTGTTTCAACCCGTGCCCGGCCAAGGTGGCGCTGATGAAGTAGGGAAAACCCAGTACAATACCAGCACAGGATACTCTTTGAAAAAATACATAGTTGCTGATGACTTGACAACGCCCGGTGCAAGTGGTTTGAATATTATTTTGCTTCGCTATGCAGAGGTGCTGCTTACTTATGCGGAAGCAAAAATAGAGCTGAACGAAATAGACGCCTCAGTGTATAATGCCATCAATGCCGTAAGAACGAGGGCTGATGTTGGATTGCCACCTTTAACTGCAGGGATGACGCAGGAAGAGCTGCGCAAAGCAGTACGCAGGGAAAGAATAGTAGAGCTCGCGTTTGAAGGCTGGCATTTATTTGATATAAGGAGGTGGAAGACTGCGCAAACCGTAATGGTTGGTAAAGTATATGGCATTACGTATTACGTCAATAATCAGCCCGTTACCATTGAAGTGCCCAGTGTGAACAAAGTGTTTGATCCCGCAAAACATTATTTGTGGCCGATACCTCAAAAAGAAAAAACGCTTAACCCCATGCTGGGTCAAAATCCCGGATGGTAAAAAATAAAAATGCCGGGAGCGGTTTGCTTCCGGCATTTTTTTTTCTTCAGTAACCTCTCAAAACGGCGAAATCCGCTACAGTAGCGGATTTCAGCTTTTAATGGTTACCCGACCTGGATTCGAACCAAGGCTATCAGAGCCAGAATCTGATGTACTACCACTATACGATCGGGCAATGGGGTGGCAAATTTAGCCTTATTTTCCTTTCTAAAAAAACATAATTCATAAAAATCCCCGGCCACTTTTTTGGCAGATTACCAGTAATTTTCACCTTCATTCCATTTATACCGTATAAATATGTACCAAAAGCTTGCTGTTGTTTTTTTGTGTTTTTTATTATTTGCCTGCACCACCAAACAGCCCAACGAGTATAACGAATGGCGTATGGTGAACGGCAATTCCAGCGCCAATAAATTTTCTGCTTTAACGCAAATAGACAGCAGCAATGTGCAGCAACTGAAGGTAGCATGGACCTATCGCACAGGCGATGCCGACACGGGCAATCGTTCGCAGATACAATGCAATCCCATTATGGTAGATGGTGTGTTGTATGCCACCTCGCCGGGGCTTAAGCTCTTTGCGTTGAATGCGGAAACGGGTAAAGAAAAATGGGTATTCAACCCTAAAGATACCACACATAACAAAACGCCTACGCCTTTTAGCGCAGCATTGAACCGCGGCGTTACTTATTGGACCGACGGTACAGACAAACGCATTCTTTACACTGCCGGCGCTTACCTGTTTTGTGTAAATGCAGCAGATGGCAAACTCGTTCCCTCCTTTGGTGAGCAGGGCGTGGTAAACCTGCGCGAAGGATTGGGCAGAGATGTTGCGCAGTATGAATTGTCTGCCAATTCGCCCGGTATTATTTACAAAGATTTGCTGATTGTTGGCGCCCGCCTCTCAGAAGGATTGCCTGCGGCTCCCGGGCATATCCGCGCGTTTGATGTACGCACCGGCAAGCAACGCTGGATGTTTCATACCATTCCCCAGCCCGGCGAACCCGGTTACGAAAGCTGGGACGATCCTAACGCCTATCGATACATTGGCGGTATAAACTGCTGGGCCGGTTTTTCGCTCGATCAGCAACGGGGCATTGTATATGCACCGCTGGGTTCGGCCTCTTTCGATTTTTATGGTGGCAACCGCAAAGGCGCCAACCTGTATGCCAACTGTTTGCTGGCGCTGGATGCCGCCACCGGCAAGCACATCTGGCATTATCAAACCATTCACCACGATCTGTGGGACAGGGATTTGCCCACGCCCCCTGCATTGGTAACGGTAACGCACAATGGAAAAAAGATAGATGCGGTGGCGCAGCCTACCAAAGCCGGCTATACTTATGTATTGGATCGCCAAACGGGTGTTCCTCTTTTTCCGGTGAAGGAAGTACCGGTTCCAACCGACAGCGATCTGGAAGGAGAGCAGCCTTGGCCAACACAGCCGGTTCCATTGTTGCCTGAGCCTTTTGCCCGGCAGGCATTTAAAGATTTTACAGTGGATGACCTGAACACGCTGGTGCCCGATACCTCTTACCGGGACATTAAAGCGCGGTTTTTATCGTACCGCACCGGCAATATGTTCAACCCGCCTTCAAAAGCAGGAACCATCATTTTTCCGGGGTTCGACGGCGCGGCAGAATGGGGCGGGCCCGCGGTAGATCCGCAAACAGGCATTATGTATGTAAACGCCAACGAAATGCCGTGGGTATTGACAATGGTGGATATTGAACACAGCAACCTGCTTGCCGAAGGCGACACCTATGCGCAGGCAGGCAAACAATTGTACCAGCAAAACTGCATGAGCTGTCATGGCACAGACAGGAAGGGCAGTGGAAATTTTCCATCTATCATCAATGTAAAAAGAAAATACAACCAGCAGCAGTTTGCACAATTGCTGTCTACCGGGCGACGGATGATGCCATCTTTCAAACAGTTGTCGAACGAACAGGTAAAAGCCCTTGCTGCCTTTGTGCTGGAAGACAAAACGCTCCAGCATAAAAAACTAACGGTGACGCCTGCTGCTGTCGACTCTAATATTTTGTTGCCGTACAATTCTACCGGTTATCATAAATTCTTGACCAAAGAAGGATACCCCGCTGTTAAACCACCGTGGGGCACATTGAACGCCGTTGACCTCAACTCCGGCAAACTGCTATGGAAAAGCGTATTAGGCGAATTTCCCGAACTTACTCAAAAAGGCATTCCGCCCACCGGTACCGAAAACTATGGCGGTCCTGTGGTTACCCAAAGCGGCTTGATTTTTATTGCGGCTGCGCGAGACAGTAAGTTTAGAGTATTCAGTAAACACACCGGTAAACTGTTATGGGAAACAGCATTGCCCTTTCCTGGTTTTGCGTCGCCAGCAGTATACGAGGCAAATGGCAAGCAGTTTGTGGTAATTGCCTGTGGTGGTGGCAAGCTGGGTACAAAATCGGGCGATGCTTATGTTGCGTTTGCGTTGCCATAAGGGAGCATTCAGCCATCAGCTACTGTAGGCCCGCCCCGGCCGAGCTGCGTCGGCGGATACCGGGGCGGTCTGACCGACCTGACAAGATGAAAGAAAGCAAAATGCACTAATGATAGTGTCTACTTTTTTCAGGACATGACAGAGCTATTGGTAGCTTTTAAAAATTTTATCAGTATGAAAAGAAGCCTGTTTATTATTGCCAGTATTTTGCTTTTGGTTGGTATGGCGATGGCACAAACTTCAAAGCAACCCGTACTGCTGGTGCTCAATAAATTTGAAAACAATCTTGCGTTTATTGATCCCGTTGCGTTAAAGGTAATGGCAACCGTTCCTACAGGCGATAGTCCCCACGAAATTATTTTATCAACCGATGGCAAGCTGGCCTTTGTAGCCAATTATGGTGCACAGCAACCGGGCAATAGTTTAAGCGTAATTGATGTGGCTGCCCGTACGGAAGTACGCCGCGTAAACCTCGGCGCATTTTACAAACCGCACGGATTGGTGTACAAAGACGGCAAAGTATATTTTACTTCGGAGCTAAGCAGAACAGTGGGGCGTTATGATTTTGCTGCAGACAGGGTAGACTGGATGATAGGCACCGGACAAAACGGTGTGCATCTGCTTACCATAGCGCATCAACTGCCCGTGCTGTTTACTGCCAACCGGTTATCCAATACCGTTAGCTCTATTCGCATACAGGTTCCTCCTTCGCCGGAAGATATAGTACACATACCTGTAGGCAAACGCCCGGAGGGCATTGATATATCGCCCAACGACAAGGAACTGTGGGTGGGCAACAACGACGATGGCACCATTAGCATTATTGATGTTGCATCGAACACGGTAAAAGAAACCATTCAAGTGGGCAAGCTGCCCATTCGCTTAAAATTTACGCCCGATGGCAAAACAGTGCTGGTATCCGATCATACCGGCGGGGAACTGGTAGTGGTAGATGCTGCTTCGCGAAAAGTGATGAAGAGAATAAAAGCAGAGGGGTTGCCTGTAGGTATTTTAATTACGCCCGACGGTAAAAAAGCATTTATAGCGCGCATGGAAAGTGGCATTGTAAGTGTGCTGGACCTGGATAAAATGGAATTTACAGGAAGCGTTCGGCCCGGCAAGGGACCGGATGGTATGGCGTGGGCAGAGGGAAGATGAAGAACAAATCTCAAGAACCAAGAACCAACCAAAAAGCAAGAAACAAGAACCAAGAAACAAAAAACAAGAAACAAGAAACAAAAGCAATTACTCAAACCTCTCCACTGAAAGCTGACTGCTGATGGCTGAAAGCTGATAGCTGACCGCTTATGCCGCCTTCAGTTTTGCCAGCTCCCGGCGCGAAGCACTTACCCATTTTGCATTCATGCGGCGCACATGCTTGGGGTGCAGGCTGCGTTCTTCCAGCACGGTGCTGAATTCCTGCCGGGCTTCGTTGTTTCTACCTGCTTCTTTCAGCAGCAGTCCGTAATGGTATCTTCCTTCTATAGAATGGTGCACGCGGATGAATTGTTTGTAAGCAGCTTCTGCCCGCTCTACATCGCCCGACTGATGAAGGGCTCTTGCATACAGCAGTTCATCTTCCGGCCGGTCGAATTTTTGTTTCTTCAGCGGCAGCACTTTATTCAACCAATCCAGGCTTTCGGTATACTTTCCTGCCCCAAATGCATAACGCCCCATATTTAGCATCATGTCTACGTTGGTAGCGTAAATTCCCTGCATGCAGGATGCAGTCAGTTGCATTGCTTTTTCAAAATTTTCCTGGTGTGCATATTCTTCTGCCAGCCGTAATCTGTTAGCATCTGTATCTGCCACCTTAAGGTTTCGTTCCAGCTCTTTGATCCTGGCGCTTGGAAAAAAAGTTTTGACGCTGTTGCCATTTACGCCCGAATGCCTGAGGTCTGGCAACACTTCCCTGATAATGTAAATAATACCACCAATGCCTGGCAGGAAGATGAGGATATAGATCCAGTCGCGCCGGTTGGTTTTAAGCGCGTGCAAAATGCAAATGATCTGCAGCACAGGAATGAGGTAGTAGATGTAGCCGAAAGAATCAAAAGGAAACATACTTGCAGGGTTTGGGCCCGCGAATATAGCTATTTGCCTAAAAAGAACCTGCTGGCCGGCAGGGAAATGCTGTGCTGTTGGTCGAAAATATTACTATGCATTACTTCCGGAGCGTCGTGCAATACACTGTTTTTCATGTTAATTGCTATGGATTAATCACGGGCCCAACAGTTTGTGAACATGGCTAACATGCTTGTTTCGTGCAGCAGTTTTCCGGTAAAGTATATTATGCGGATGATAACTGTTTACCTGTCATAACATTTCGTTGCGTTTATACTCAGGGCACGCAACTCATGCAGTTATTTACGCAGCAAACCCTACATTCGCATATCTTCAAAATTTACAAGCATTAAGTATGCGGTATTGGCTGCCTTTCCTTTTAATAGTATTAAGCTTCACCCATCTATCGGCACAGGATCGTATTCCCGTTTTTATTTCGGGGGAGGAAGGACATAAAATATACCGCATTCCAGCCATCATTGATTTACCCAGTGGCGATCTGCTGGCTTTTTGCGAAGGGAGAGTAAACGACGCGAACGATTTTGGCGACGTTAATATAGTGATGAAACGGAGCAGGGATAAAGGGAAAACCTGGAGTGCCTTGCAAACATTGGTAGACTATGATACGCTGCAAGCCGGCAACCCGGCACCGGTAGTAGACAGAACTGATCCGGCTTTTCCTAAGGGGCGTGTTTTTCTTTTTTACAATACCGGCAACAACCACGAAGGCGAAATAAGAAAAGGAAAAGGAGTAAGGGAAGTGTGGTATATAACATCTGCAGACGGTGGCGTGTCCTGGTCGGCGCCTGTTAATATTACAACACAGGCACATCGTCCGTTACAGCCACGCGTAAACGCAGCCTATCATTTTAAGGAAGACTGGCGGCATTATGCCAACACGCCCGGTCATGCCATGCAGTTTAGTGCAGGCAGATACAAAGGAAGATTGTATGTTGCGGCTAACCATTCTTTTGGCGAACCTGCCAAAGACGGATCAGATTACCGCGCTCATGGATTTTATTCCGACGATCATGGCAAAACTTTTCATCTTACAGAAGACATCAGTATTCCCGGCAGCAACGAAGCCCTGGCAGCCGAACTGCCCGATGGCGGTTTGATGATGAATGTGCGCAACCAGAGAGGAGATGTAAAGTTGAGGATTATTGCAAAAAGTAAGGATGGAGGCGTGCATTGGGACACCGTGTATTTTGACAAGCGTTTACCCGACCCTGTTTGCCAGGGAAGCATCCTGACAATCAGGGATAATAAAGGAAGACCTGTTATCGTAATAAGCAATCCCGCCGATACCGTGCAGCGCAATAACCTAACGGTAAGGCTTAGCTGGAATGAAGGAAAAACCTGGGGTCGTTCTATATTGATTGACAGCGGTCCCTCTAAAGATCCGAATTTTGATCCAACAGCCTACTCAGACCTGGTACCGCTCTCAACCAATTCAATCGGCATTTTATATGAGTATCATGAATACAGCCAGATCGTATTTAAGGGGATTAAATTTTAAACCACAAAGGAGTTGATGCATAGCGAGTAGAAAGATCCGGCCTATATTTGCCGCAATAATTATTTCACATTCATGAGAAAAATATTTTCCGTACTTGTATTTACGCTTCTTCTTCATTTTACTATTGTAGCAAAGGAATCCGATACCATTCATGTAATATCTCACAACAAAACAATTGTAGTAACCGATCCCGTATCGGGTGTAAAAGCTTACAGGAACTGGGCCGTGTTTCCTTCTGCGCGAACAAAAGTGCGCCGTATCAATCTTAAAGTAACATTTGGATGTCCTGATTCTTTGCGTTGCGCCGATTGGGATTACCTCGATCATATCTATATCAGGCGAAAAGGAGGAATGGACAGCGCTTCGCTCGATTATCCCATTGGAAGAATGCTGACACCTTACGGCGGGGCATTTGCCAGAGACTGGAGCTTTGAGTGGGATACGGAAATAACCGACTTCAGCCTGCTGCTGCGCGACAGCGTTGAAATAGAATACCAGCACACTGGTTATGAACCGGCAAATGACCGGGGTTGGAAAATTACCGTTGATTTTGAAATTGTGAAAGGCGAACCGGTGATGGAGCCTGTGAGCATTACCAAAATTTATGACGGCAGCTTCAGATATGGAGATGGTGCAGCCGATATAGAAAAGCAGTTAAAACCCGTGACCTTTATCACCGCAAAGAACGCGGTGCAGGCAAAACTGCTGGTATACCAAACCGGGCATGGAATGGACTCCAGCGGCTGCGGTGAATTTTGCGATCGCTACCGCGAAATATGGTTCGACGGTAAGATGATCGATAAACGAAACATCTGGCGCAAATGTGGCAACAATCCATTGTATCCGCAGGCTGGCACGTGGATCATAGACCGTGCCTACTGGTGCCCCGGCTACCTGCAGCATCCTGATAAATTTGAACTGCCGTTAACTAACGGTAAAGCGCATGTGATAGACATTAATATGCAGCCCTACGTTGCGCAAAACCCCAGTGCCAACGAAGTAATAGCAGCCTACCTCGTACAATACAAAAAAGCAGCATCTCAACACGATGTGGCAATAGAAGACGTCATTGTTCCAACCGATAAGCAGATCCATCTTCGCAGCAATCCTTCTTCTGTGGGTGCAACCATCATCTTAAAAAATCTCGGCGCAGCTCCATTGCGTCACGCAAACATTGAGTATGGCACCGAAGGTTTTGCAAAACGCCGGTATCACTGGAAGGGCAACCTGCCATTCAACCGGCACGATACTGTGCGCCTGCCGGGGGTTATCGAGGGCAAACCGGGGAACAATGCTTTTAACGTGAGTGTTCTTGCGCCCAATGGAAAGAAAGACGGATATGCAACCGACAATTACATGAGCGTTGGTTTTAGCAAAGTGCCCGTGCATGGCAGGGAAATAATAGTAAGCCTGTTTACCAATAAGCAGGCCGGCGAAAACAGCTATGAAATCAGGAACAGTGAGGGCACGGTTTTGTATGAAAGAAAAACAGGTGAATTGGCGAATGAAACAAACTATCGCGACACGGTAAAACTTGCGCCGGGCAGCTACGAATTTGTAGTAAAAGACACAGGTGACAACGGACTTGAGTTCTGGTTCAATGCAAGAGGAGGGAGAGGTTTTGTTCGATTGCTTGATGCAGACGGCCGCATGATCAAAAATTTCGATTCTGATTTTGGAAGCAGCATTTATTACGGTTTTGAAGTAACCGATACCTCCATACTAACGCCTGCCGTAACCGAACCGGCAGTGGGCGTGTTTCCTACGCGCACAAAAGGCAAAACCACCATGGATTATTTTGGCAATACTCCGCAAAAAGTAGTAGTAAAACTGGTGACTGATCCCGGAGGTGAAACGGTAGAAGAGCATGTGTACGAATCATTAAAGGAAGGAATATTTACATACGATCTTTCGTACCGCCCTGCACAACGGTATTACCTGAAAGTTTTTGTAGGCGACAAGCTGGTATATAATAAGAGAGTACGAGTAGGGCAGTAGCAATAATACTGGTTTAATTGGACTCCTTTATAAGACTCCTGTGTAAGCAGCTTTCCGGCAACAAGGCGGAAATGAAAACAGCAACGAAGCGTTGAATGAACGGTTTGTAATTCAATGTCATCTGGTTACTGAAAGTTTATCTTTTGCCGCAGACTCGCAGATAATCGTTCATCTGCGAATCTGGGGCTCATTAATATAATAACAAATCTCCCTCTGTTGCTCCGTTGCAGGTATGGTATAAAAAAATCACAAAAAATAATGCTTTAAAAATTATGTAGTTAAATGGCTACATATTATATTTGTAGCCAAATAGCTTCATATTCCGTTTTATATGAAATTAAGAAGAGACATTTTCCAGGCAATTGCCGATCCTACACGCCGTGCCATATTGGTGCTGCTGGCTTCGCAAACCATGAGCGCAGGCAGTATTGCCGCTGAATTTAAAGTGGCAAGACCCACTATTTCAAAACACATGCAGGTATTGATGGAGTGTGAACTGATAGAGTCGGACCCCCAGGGGCGTGAAATTTATTATAAGCTGAAAATTGAGAAGATGAAGGAGATAGACAAATGGCTGGAGCAGTTCAGAAAAATATGGGAAAAAAAGTTCAACAAGCTTGACAATTTATTATTCAAACTTCAAAATAAACAGAAATGACAAGTAAACTCCAATTCGATTTTTTGGTAGATAAAGAAAAGAACACACTTACCATGAAACGGGAATTTGCTGCGCCACGCCAGCTCGTTTGGGATGCATATACAAAAAGTGAATTGCTGGACCAGTGGTTTGCGCCGGAACCCCTGACCACCAAAACAAAGCATATGGATTTCAGGGAAGGTGGATATTGGTTGTACGCTATGGTAGAACCTAACGGTACCGAATACTGGGGGCGCATGGATTATGAAACCATCGATCCTGTAAAAAGCTATTCAGGTCTTGATGCATTTTGCGATGAGAACGGAAACCTCAACCCGCAGCTTCCCCGCGCCAAATGGGATGTATTGTTCCGCGATTTCGGCAGCAATGCAATGGTGGAAACCGTGGTTGCCTACCAGTCGCTGCAAGACCTTGAAACTGTAATAAATATGGGTATGGAGCAAGGCATGGAATCAACCTTGAGCAGGCTGGATGCTTTGTTGCAGAAGCTTACAAAATAATTGATGGTGCTGGCAATATAGAGAGGCGCCGATGCACCGTTGCTTCGGCTATTATGCTGTTTCCAAAAAAACGACAGGTTCCTGCCAATGTACAACGGCGCGGACCTGTCTTTTTTATGCATTCTTCTTTAGTAAATGGGCTATATTCGACGATATTTGTTGAGCTCAACTAAAACGAATGGCAGGTATAAAATTTGCAGAAAAAATAGCAATAAACAGTTGTCCTGAATTTGTTTTCGATTACACACAAAATTACGGGCAAAGGTTAACCTGGGACACTTTTTTAAAAAGGGCGGAACTGCTGGAAGGGGCGACCACTGCTGGTGTGGGTATAAAAGCGTATTGCGTTGCTTAAAAACGGTTTGGGAATGGTAACGGAATATGTTTCTTTTAACAGACCCAAAGCCACGGCTATCAAAATGACAAAGGGCCCTTTTATGTTCAAATCGTTTTTGGGCTCCTGGACTTTTAAAGAAATAAAAGCAGGTGCTACAGAAGTGATATTTTTATATTCTTTTCAGCTTCGTTTCCCGGTTAACCTGGTTGCAGGATTGATCAAAAGAAATTTGCAAAAAAATGTAAGGCAAAGGCTTGCGGATCTGAAAGAAAGCATTGAAAGAATATGACTTGTGTAAATAAATGTTTCCGAAAAAAATTATTTTAACTTTAGCTTAATGATTTCAACAGACCACTATACAACCTTATGAAGCCAACACGCTTTGTTTTACCCTTAACACTGCTGGCATTTCTGTCGTGTAATCAGCAAAAAGAACAAAATAAATCAGTTAATGTCACCAGCGTCTTGGTAACAAGTCCGGATAGTACAGAAATTGAGAGGGTAAGGAAAAGAAAACAAATTGCCGGGCAGGACAAAATTGATAGCCTCTTTCTTGATAAAATATTAAAAGATGCAATAACAATCGCTGAGCAAAATGTTGCCTCTGACAAATTTGAGGAAATGTATGTGGAAACGATACCCGACAGTTCGTATCAGGTGGAAGTTAATATAAATTGTGATTTCTATTTTTCGAAAAAAAATCCCCATTTTATTATCAGGAGAAATACGCCGGGCACAATTTTCATAGATGTTTTCGCAAAAATAAACAAGCGGCTTCATAAAGTTATTTCACATGAACAATGGGGCATGACCTATGTAAAAGACTCTGTTTGGGATGTTAATGGCGACGGATTAAAGGACTTCGTTGTTAACTGGTATGGATCAACCGGTTGTTGCTTAAAAGCCTTTAGCGATGTTTATTTGTTAAGGTCCGATAAAAAAGCTTTTTCAAGAAACATCAGTTTTATCAATCCAACTTTCTCGCCTAAAGAAAAAATTATCAGAGGTATTTGTTATGGACACCCAGGCGAAACAGAAATGTATAAATACAAATGGAAAGGAGAAAAAATGGATACAGTAGAGTATGTCTCTTATGAAAAGAATGAGAAAGGCGAGAAAACAGGAAAGGTAATTATTTCTGACGACGAGCCTTATGGAAATCGTTACAAAATACGGAAACGTGTAAACGATGTGCCTGATGAGTACAAGAAAATTGAAGGCTATGATTGGTTTACAGGAGAAGGATATTAATAGGTGCAGTTTCGGGACTAAGCTTTGCTCATGAAGGGTTACCAATAACAATAATAAATAATGCCAATTCTGGTTCATCTAACTGACGAAAGGGAATCCGCGAACATCAAACGAAACGGAATAAAAATCGGGAAGTACAGGCAAGGTATATTCTGTATGCCTGTGCTGCAAAACTTCTACGTGTCGCATCAGTGGTTAAGGGAACTGAAACGGAGAGGAGTAAAAACTTTTGTGGGCATTTACTTTAGGGTCGATAGTAAAACGAAGGTATTTGCGGGAAAGTATAATGCCGATCACAAACATATTGAACTGGGACAGGCAATTAAAGAAATCCAAATGATGGAAGACCCATTGGGTTACGAAATTATAATAGACAGAAAAATTGAAGCGAAAGAAATAAAGAAAATAAAACACCTTCCCCAAACTATTGGCTGGCGTTATCAACCTCGTTCAAATGGTAAGAAGCCCTGCAGTTGTAGCTATTGTATTAAGAGTACAATTAAAGCAAACAGGGTAAGAAAAAAATATGAACCTCGGGAAACAACTATACCATATAACGAATTGTTGAAACGTTTGAAAGTGGAAGAGGATGCGGATAAAATTGAAGAGTTGCTTTCGTATATAGGGAGTAAAAAAAGAAGAGGCGATCCGGACGAACTTTTATTTTTATCGATAAAAACTCAGCTTCTGTAGAACAGGTGCTGGCTCTAACACTTAGTAAGTTCAGGCATAAAAATACAAGAGTAATGCTTCAAACCTTACTTATCAGACCCGACACTGATACTAAATATTTCGCAGCCGATAGTTTACTACAGCTATATGGACGTGAAGAAGAACCATATTTGGAAATGTTTAAGGACAGTGCAATTGATACTGCGTTGGAGGAGTGGCGGGCAAACAGGCAATAAGAGTTACCCGTTATGAATATCTGCATGCAAACAGAAGCTCAACGTTTAAGAATAGCGGACATTAGATTCCGGCTCGCTAATTACCTTTGGTTACTCTTTTAATAAATGACCAATCCTATCTATCCTTAGGAGACAAATATTATTATCATTGTCTGCTATATCCTTTAGTTTTGTAAAGTAATTCGATTATACTGCAATACCCCGGCGTTGCCCGTTTAAAACCCTCACATATGACACATCAGGAAATTCTGAAAAGAGTTGAATGGAAAGACCTGCGGAATTTAAGTGTAAAGGAGATGCTCATTGAAAACAATCTCACCATTCCGTGGTTGATTATTTCGTTAACACTTGCCTATTTTGGTTACTACATTATTGCATTGCCGTTTTCGGTTTTTTTCTTTTTAACGGGCTTAAGACAGGTTCACAACGGGTTTCACAACTCCCTTGGCACCAACAAATTTCTGACCTGGCTTTCGTTGTATGGTAACAGCATTTTAATGATGGTTGCTATACACGCGGTAAAGTTCAACCATATAAGGCATCACAAATACTGCCTGACTGATGAAGACAATGAAGGCAAATCGGCAGGCATGACCTGGTACGGCGCAATACTGTATGGACCTGTGCACATTTTCCTGATACATAAAATCACATGGCAGCTTGGAAATAAAAGCTACAAAAAGAATGTGCTGGCAGAGCTTTTGTCGATCACAGCTTTTGCAACGATCGTGTTTTATTTTAAAATTGATTTCCTGATCTATCACATTATTGTGATGATTATAGGAGAATTTTTGATGGCGTTCTTTGCGGTATGGACAGTTCATCGCGATACACATGATAGTCCTGACTTTGCAAGAACCCAAAGAACAGGATGGAAAAATAAAATTACTTTCAGTATGTTCTATCACCTGGAACATCACCTGTTTCCGGCTGTTCCCACAATTAAGTTACCCGAACTGGCAAAACGGATTGATGAAGCGCTGCCGGACATTGAGAAAAAGCAAACATTTTAAAGCACGAATTTTGCCGCTGATATGAAACAACTTATTGCTTCCCTCACCATACTAGTCTTTGCCGGTTGCATGACCAATTACCCGATGACGACAGTTTATGTAAAAAACAATTCAAACAAAACGCTCAACTTTAAGGCCAGCATTGTAAAATATAGTTCAATGGGAGGTCCGTTTGAAATGACTTTGCCTTTTACCGTGTTGCCGCACGACAGCGTAGTTGCCAGGCGAGTTGGTTTGAAAAACGGTGCTTTACCAACCGTATGGTTCACCAGCTTTAATATTTTCCCAACAGACAGCGTTTCGTTTAACGATCCCAACAACGCTGCAAATTGGATCAGATCAACCGATACAAAAGGAAAACCAGTTTACACGTTTATAATGACCAAATGAAAATAAAACTCCTTGTATTTTTTTACCTGTCGGTTTTTTCTTTTCGTGCTTATGCACAGGAAGACAGCACTCTTTTTGAAAGACTTCAGGCTATTGCCAATGGTGGCGTTGAGTTTTTTAATGTGGATGGCATTGAAATAACAAGCCAAGCCTTGAATGGCGAACTTTCAAAAAAGAACATTTCAAAAAAGTTCAGAAAGTACTCCATTAAGGAAGCTGACCTGAATCAGTCCGATAGCACATTAGGTATGCCTAACTACTATGTATTCAAAACTGAACATACCGCTCCGGACCTGACGAACAACACTTCTTATTATTTTATTACTACGCCTGACGGAATGAAGGCAGTTACGTTTGGCAGCATCGATAAAACAGACAGGGCGTTTGAACGATATTTTTTAAAGCTGCTCATCAACAATGAAATTCCCCGGAGCGTATATACATCTTTAAATGTTGACAGCATCAATTTTGCAGGACGGAAATTGCCGTTGGGAAGCAGTTGCAGATGGATGGGTGTAAACAATGTTCAATGCCCTTACTACGGGCAAATGAACTGGAGCGTTCACAGCAGTTTGCAGGATGCGTTGGCATCGGCAACCAATCAATACAAAACAATACAGGCAAAAAAGCAGGGAAAAGTAGTTGCAGAAGAAGAGGTGGACGTTGTGTTTGAAGGCACGGACGTAAAGGCTAAAAGAATTGTATACGATTTTAAAGGGGTAACTTCTTTGCTGGCGGGAATGAGCGGCGGTAAAACATTGACTGTTTATTACGTTGCAGCGCCGGTACGTCAGCATTTTGTGAGCTGCGTAATGAGCTTTTGGAACAATGACGCTATTAACCCGAGTGGGTTGCCACCATTACTGGAAAAGGTGATGGTGCTTAAAAAGTAGGTAGTGCTGGTTGGTCGAAAGCCCAAGCTGAAATTTTTAGTTTAATAATATCATTCGTCCTTTTAATATACTTCCACTTGCATCGAAAAATATTTTATCCGTTTTTAAACGTTTAAAACGGTTAATGTGACAAAAATGTTTTGTATTTGCACATAGTTACGCAAGCGGGATATTTTAACACTGTTCCGCACGGCAGTACCCTATATAGCTGAAGTTCATGGCAACAGATGCGACTTATTTTAATCCCACCCTCATATTGGTTATGAAATCTATTCAGCGTATTCAGGAATAGATACAATACAGCAATTTTTTTTACTTAATAAAAACACCATTATGGGAAAATTTGTAATTACAACTCGCAGCAACGGCGAGTACCAGTTTAACCTCAATGCCGGCAACGGGCAAACCATTCTTACCAGTGAAGGCTATTCATCAAAAGCCAATTGCCTGAGTGGCATTGAGTCGGTACGCAAAAATTCGCAGGACGACAGCAAGTATGATCGCAAAACCTCCTCCAACGGAAAGCATTACTTCAACCTGAAAGCCACTAACGGGCAGGTGATAGGCACCAGCGAAATGTATGATACCGAAAGTGCGCGAGAAAACGGCATAAGATCGGTAAAGGAAAATGCGCCGGCAGCGCCGGTAGAAGACCAGGCGATATAGCGTAAAGCTACTCCGCTTTTAAAAACAAAAACGGCTGACACATTACCCAACCAAAACTTTTAATCAATGATTAACGCATTAAAGAAGGGTGGAACCTTCGGCAAATTATCTGATTCGCCAACCGAAGGAAATACTGCATACAAAGGAGATATTTACTTCAAGGAAAGAACAGTCGTGTTCTCGGGTACGACGATTTTGCTCAAAAATGTGGCTAAGTTCGAACTGTATGGCTATAAGCGTACAAACAAAATATCGGGCATAGCACTTATCCTGTCGATTGTTGTAGCGGTAACGGGGTTAATATATGCACCGTACGGACTGATATTCACTGCAGTTTTTGGACTGATCAGCTTTGTTGGTATAAAGGAACGCCTTCGTCCACGACTTTATGGATTGACCATAGAGTTGAACTCAGGCACGCGGCATCTGTTTTTAAATGAAGATTTAAACGGAGTGAAAGCACTTTTCGAAAAATTATCTTATCGCATAGAAAAAGAAGAGCCCCTTGCCGTTTCATTTGCAGACAAAAGTGTAACAATAATGAATTCCAATATTATAAGCGCAGGTGGCGATGCAATAGTGGTCGATTCTACTTTAAATCAAAATAATACCAATCCATATGAATAATAATCAAATAACAAACTCAAATGTTGTCAATGCTGGCGGTAATGTTAGTCTACGTAATGTGAATTTCAACCAAACGAATAATCAGACATCGCGTGTCGACTTTTATGTCTTATCAAAAGAAATAGCGCAACTGAAATTAGCATTTGAAAAAAGTAGTCAATCTGAGCAGCACCAGGAAGTATTGAGAAGTTTGGAGGCTGCTGAAAAATCTGCGAAGGCAAACGATCTGAAATCCGTATTAGCGCATTTTAGAATAATAGGTAGCGCCACTTTAAAACTTGCAAAGGACATTGGTGTTGCGTTGGTAGCAACTTTAATTGCAGAGCAGTTGAAAGAAACGTAAGTCATCTTTTTTCAGAGTTTAGAAATATGATCGCTAAGCCCACTCTTAAAAAATTAGTCGATAAAAGATTAATCGACGCGAAAGTTTTATTAGATAACAGAAGGTATTTCACTTCAGTTTACATCGCTGGCTACACCTTGGAATTGGCCCTGAAGTACCGGATCTGCAAGATCATGCAGTTTACGAAGGGGTTCCCGGAAAACAAAGTAGAGTTTGATATTTACTATGCAGATGCAAAAAAAGTTTTGCTACGGACTACGATAAAAGAATTACGGGATATACGTCATCACAAACTGATCACGCTGCTTCGTTATTCAGGACACCAGTTTAATGTTGAGACAAACTTTATGTCAGAGTGGAACGTTGTCAAAGATTGGAGCCCGGAAATGCGTTATATCGACCGCGTAATTCGCAAGCAAAGAGCCTCAGATTTTTTTAAGAACGTGCGGGTTATAATAAAAGAGATATTATAGTTACCTTTACAAAAATTGCAATCTATGGCAAAAAAAAACCAGCATGTGGTTCCTTTAGGAAATGGATGGGCGGTTAAAAGTGCAGGCGCTGAACGAGCTACGGTTATTACTGCCAAACAATCCGATGCTATTTCAGTTGCCCGCGACATAGCTAAGAATAATAATAGCGAACTCATCGTTCATGGCAGAGATGGAAAAATAAGAGAGAGAAACAGTTATGGACCTGATCCTCGTTCATCTCGTGGATAACAGTATTCACTTAAAGCATCTTCTCGTATATGCGCACTACTTGCTAACTGCTCTCTCAAACCTCGCTAAGTAGCGCCACAGCTATAAATATACAATACAGTTCAGACGGTGAAGCGGTCATTGTCCGTACATAATTTGCCTGTTGTGGAAGTTGTTCAACTTACATCATCTGATAGCTTATTTCCATCGACAGCCTACCTTTGAGTTGACTAAAACAATAGCTATGCCTGGCAACAACGATTCCAATATCTCCATCCCCACCGACCGCCAAACCTGGGACGGTGAAATTGCCACTTATTGGTGGGACGAAGGGATATTGGTGTCCCTGTCTAAAAGTCCCAAACGCACCGTGCAAAATATTTCCGGTAATGTTGCGCTGGTAAAGCAGATCACGAATAATACTCCTGCTCCGCTGCTCATTTATCTGGCAGATAGTCCTGTGCCCGACAAAGCCACCCGCCAATTTTCTACAGAACAACTCCCCGTTATTTATAAGGCAATGGCAATGGTAGCAAAACCGGGTTTAACAAAGCTGATCATGAACATCCTGTTCCGGTTCAAACCACCACCCATACCTATGAAGAGCTTTTCGAATGATAAGGAGGCGAAAGAATGGCTGAAGCAAGTGACAGGGTAAGGCAAAAGGAGGGAGGTAGAAGGTGTAAGGTAAAAGGAATAGGGTATAAGGAGTAGGGTGTAGTGACTGAGACCCGGCAGCTCTTTCTGAATGCTGATTGCTAATAGCTGATCGCTGACGGCTGATCGCTGCCCTCATCCCCCAATCTTTCCATACTTTTTATAATAACCAATCAGGTCGGCTACTACTTCGTCGTAGCTCATCAATCCCATGGGCTGACTGTTGGCCTGCAGGTATTTACCATATGCCCAGCTTATCAAAGGGTCAACAGGATTTTCGTATTTCCGGTAATAATGTCGTAGGGTTTCAATGTCTTCTTTTACTGGCGCACTCAACTGGTGCATCCATGTGTTGGCTGCAGCAGAATCAATGCGGCGCAGGCTCCTGTTGGCATACATAAACAAATCGAAGTAGGCAGAATACATAAACAAAGAGTCGCCCGAAGCAGTAGCAACCAAATATGCTACAAAATTAGCTTCGTTTTCTTTTGCATAGCCCAACTGGTGCGCTATCTCGTGGCAGCATACATAAGGTTGCAGAAAGGCAGGCACCTGCGTATTTACCTGCGCCTCCCCCGTAAACGGATTGTAATATCCCGAGAAGCCAAAATAGTTTCCGAGCCAGGAATACATGGACGTTTTGATGGATGGATGATTGTAAGTAAAGGCAGGATATTGCTTTGATACCTGCTTATACACATCGATTGTTTTTGAAAACAAAACCTGCGACGAAGGATAGGAGCCGGCACTGCCGGCTGATGCAGTTTTACAGGCATTCACCCGTTCCACCAATAGCTCGTTGATCTTTACGAGTTCCTCCTGCGAATACTTTTCTCTCGTAAACCCCATTTGCTCATGAATGCCGGTGCGGTTGTAATTCAATCCCCAAAAAATATTAAACATAAGATATACCGAAAGCAGTAGGATAAGCAGTGAAAGCACGCGGCGGGTAACAACCCCGGTGGAAATTTTTTTCGTCTTCCACAAACGGAACAGCCGGATGGTGCGCCATATAAGCAGCAGAATCACTGCTGTAATCAACAGATCGCCAATGCTAAAAGGAATATAGCCAAAAACAATGCGGAAGAAGGAAGCGATACCCGGATAGAACTCAGCGGTATATCCCTTTTCCACCCGTTGAGCATTGCCTGCATATAAATGAACAGCCATAGCCGCCAATGATAATATAGTTAGCAGCACAATGCGTAGGTTTAGCTTCTGCATGATACCTTACTTTAGGCCTGACTGAATAATTTTCAGTTGGGTAAAAAGAAATAAAAATAGCGATTTAAATAATGAAGTGAAGTTGTTATCAATCGGCAGGAAACAACAAGAGCCATCGGCTCGTCCGCAAAACATGTGGATCGTGAGACACGCTCCACGGCGAGGTAAGACAAGCTCCACTGCATAACGTGAGGACGGATTTGATCCGTTTGTCGAATCCAGAAAAGCAATGCATCATCACCGGTCGGCTACATCTCAAGCCAACACTACAGACCGGTGCTTGAGCGAAGGAACGATCAGAGCCATCGGCTCGGTCACATATTGTAAGGACAGACTTTAGTCCGTCCGCGGAACACTTGCGGAGCGTGAGACACGCTCCACGGCACAGGAGCCCACAAGGCAGTGGATCGTAGACGCGCTCCACGGTACAAGCGTTGGATCGTGAGACACGATCCATGACGAGGTGGGATGCGCGAGCCGCACCCTTCACACAAAAAATCCCTGCACGGCTCGTAAGAACCAGGCAGGGAGTAAAAAATAATGGTAAAGTGTAGAAAGTTATTTTGCAATAGCGCGGGCCTGCTGTTCTTCCTCCTTATTCATTTCAACAACGCTTGCTACGCTGCCTTCGCCCACATGGCATTGACCATTAAAGGTAACCGTAGGTTCCACCTGCAATTTGCCGGCGCTGATATTGCCTTTAATAACCGACTTGCCACGGAGGTTCAATAAGTCTTTAATTACAATTTTGCCGGTTACTTTGCCCAGTATATCAGCCTGCTGCCCCTCAATATCGCCTTCCACCACGCCTTCTGCGCCAATCAATACCTTGGCAGAGCCGGAAATATTACCTTTTAAAATACCGTCGATGCGAATGTCGCCGCTGCTTACAATATCACCTTTTATTACGGTGCCTGCGCCTATAAGACTGGTGCCTGCGGAAGAAGCGGGAATTTCCAGCTCAGATTTGGATTTTGTAGAAAACATAAGTTATTGGTTTTATAGAATGATTAATCAGTGCTCTTCTCTTCCTTCGGGATATTTAACAGGGTAGTATCTACAGTAACGGTGGTGTTTCCCTTCAGCACATTCTGAATGTTTTCCAGGTATTTATCTCTGTACTTCATCTGCTGGTCCAGCGAATCAACCTGCATTTTAAGGCTGATCATTTCCCGCCGGTCCGATGCGCTTCCATATCCCGGAACATAATATCTTAAAGGCGTAAATACCAGCAGCGCCACGGTCAATCCCACCAAAACCACAAAAATGGTGCACAAAGTAACATACACACTCAGCCTCGATAACCGGAATGTCACCACCTCTTCGTACGTATCGTCGTTCATTATCACCAGCCTGTACCTGTTGCGCAGCCTTTGCAAAGTGCTGTCAGCATCAAATATCTTTGCCATTTAATCAGTTATTTGTGTTAAAAATAACCACTTTGGTGCTGTTAAAAGAACTTAGGCTGGAAAAAGTGAACAATTAAAAATAATTTCGCTGAAAATTAGTTATTTATACGAACGAACCAACCTCTACATGTCTGCCAGTAAGTTTTCTTTAACGATTATATGCACGACTTTATTTTGTTGTGTGTTTTTTTCATCTGCAATGGCTCAGAAAGATGCCACGCTGGATGTGGAAAAGCCCGAAAAATATGAGAACCGTGTACTGGGTTCCGATAAAACCTTTACTACCCGCTACACCTATCCACGCAGAGTATTACAGAGTATGAGCACACATTACAATTTCTTTTTTAATGCCAATATTAAAATAGAAAATGTGGTAAGCGGTGCCAAGCAGGGCTTTAAAGATGATTATACCGAACTGCTTCCCTTTTACAATTATACGCTGGATGCTACGGCGGCACAAAAAACCGAGCTCGATTCGGTGCTCGATAAATGCAATGCCGGCATTTTGCTGCACGATTTGCGCAATGAGTGGATAGATGACATGTATCTTTTAATGGGCAAAGCCTATTTCTTAAAAAAGGATTTCGACTCGGCGGCTATCACTTTTCAATACATCAATTATTATTTTCAACCCAAAACGCAGGAGGAGCTGGGTTTTAAAAAGTTTGTAGGCAGCAATCTCAACGAAGAAGGAAACGTGTATTCGGTTTCTACCAAAGAAAAGAAGAGCATTGTGCAAAAAATTTTTAGCGAAGCGCCTGCAAGAAACGAAGCATTGATATGGCAGTTGCGCACGCTGATTGAAGATACATTGTATGGCGAAGCCTCCGCGCTGATACAAACCTTGCGGCGCGATGAACTGTTTCCCAAAAGACTGAAAGCTTCGCTGGAAGAAATGCAGGCCTATCTTTTTTATCACAACAAGGTGTGGGACAGTGCGGCCTATCATCTTTCTCTTGCATTAGACAATGCAGAAGGCAAAGGAGAGCAGGCAAGATGGGAATTCCTGATCGGTCAGTTATACGGACTTTCAAAAGACAAAGCGCAGGCAGAGGCTTTTTATGAAAAAGCCATTACCCATACATTCGACCCGATACTGGAAGTATACGCAAGGCTGAATATGATTAAGCTGGCGCAGGGTGAGAACGATGAAAAGATCATTGAAGAAAATATTCAGCAACTGCTGAAAATGGCGAGGAGGGATAAATACTACAATTACCGCAACATCATTTACTATATGGCTGCGCAAATGGAAATGCAGCGCAATAATTTTGAGAATGCAAAGAACCTGCTGCTGAAAGGAGTAAAATACAATCCTGAAGACCTGAACCAGCGCAACCGGTCCTATCTTTATCTTGGCGACATTGCATTTCAAAACAAGCAGTACCAACTCGCCTACAGTGCATACGACAGTTTGGACATCAACAGCCCCGTTATAAAAAATCCCGACCTGGTAGTTGAAAGAAAAACGGCGCTGGCGGGCGTGGTAACAAAATTAGAAATTATACGTGTAGAAGACAGTTTGCAACGCATTGCCGCCATGCCCGAAGCAGAACGCGAAAAATTCCTGAAGACAGTAGCCAAAAAACTGCGAAAGGAGAGAGGGCTGAAAGAGTCTGACTCGCTGGGCACCGGCTTTAACCGCAACAACCCTTTTGCCAACAAAGCAAGTTCCGATTTGTTTTCGGGCAATGAAAAAGGCGACTGGTATTTTTACAACAATACGGCCAAAGCCAAAGGATTTACTTCATTTCGTAACACATGGGGCACCCGGCCCAACGTAGACAACTGGCGCCGCATGGCAGATGTAAGTGCGCAGCTAAAAGCTCCCGAACCTACTAACGAAGCCGAAGCGGCCGGAGAAGTTGCCGCCAACAGCAAAACCAACCCGGTAGACATCAGTTACGAAGGATTGCTGAAAAACCTGCCGCTTACAGAAGAAGCGATTAAAAACTCGAACGATACCATACAAACGGCGCTGTTTGAACTCGGCAAAACGTTTAAGGATAAATTTGAGGACTACGCAGAAGCTGCGAAGAAATACGAAGAACTGCTGAACCGCTTTCCCGAAACCACCTACCAGGAAGAAGCGCTGCTGGATTTGAACTATTGCTATACCAGGTTGGGCCTGCCGTTGAAAGCAAAGCAATACCGCGATCTGCTGGCTACCAATTTCAAGCAAAGCAAATATCTTGAATACATAGACAATCCCAGGGCAGCAGAAGAACGAAAAAATAAACTCAAGACCGAGGCTACCCGCAATTATGAAAGGATCTACAATCTTTTTATTGAAGGCAATTTTGAGGAAGCGCTCGTGCAGAAACTACATGCAGATAGTATTTACGGCAAAGAGTACTGGTCGCAGCAATTGTTGTATATAGAAAGCATATACTATATTAAGCAGCGCGACGATCAAAGTGCCATCAATGCCCTGGAAAACCTGGTGCAGGTAGACGCTGAAGCCCCCATTTCCAAAAAAGCAGAAAACATCATTCGTGTATTAAAGCGGCGTGATGAGATTGAAAAATATTTAACCGATCTGGAGATTACTCGCGCTTCTGAAGACAGTGTGCTGGTGCCGAAAGACGAACCTAAAAAAGAAGTACCCGAACCCGTAGCACCGCCAGTGGTGGTAGAAGAAGAGAAGCCCAAAGAGGGAGTGCAGGCGCAGGTTACTACCGGCAACAAGCCCAAAGCAACCGACGTGGTAACCGGCAAGCAGCCGCCCATCACACGTCCGGCCATCGACTCTTCAAAATTTGCCCGGCCAACACCTAAGCCGCAGGGTGGCTATAGCTACAATGCATCAGACATGCATTATGTAGTTATTGTATTGAATAAGGTGGACATAGTATACGTAAACGAAGCAAAGAACGCATTCAGCCGTTATAACCGCGAGACCTTTTACGGGCAGCCGATAGAAATTGCGGTAGAGCCGCTGGACGATAACAACAAATTGTTATTAATGTCTGGCTTTGCCGATGCAGCCTCCGCCATTCAGTATCTTGAAAGAACCAAAAAAGTAGCAGGCAGCCAGGTGGTGCCTTGGCTGGCAGCCGATAAATACTCGTTTACCATTATTTCCGAGCCTAACCTACAGGTATTAAAAGATAAAAAAGACCTGCAACAGTATAAAAATTTTGTTGAAACGAATTACCCGGTACAATTTTAACATAGCCCGGCAGGTTAAAACAGTATTTTCACCCGGCAGATATGTCATAAAACTGCAATTGGTATGTTTTATGCAAGTAGTACCGCTATTAAACCGAATATAAAATAGTGATCATCCTTATGACCAAAGCCAAAAAATATCTCTGGAGAATTTTTTTTGTAGGATTGGGCTCCGCAGTACTTTTTGTTTTACTGGTAAGCTGGGGCGTGTTTGGCTCATTACCCTCGCTGGCAGAGTTGGAAAATCCGTCCATATTATCAGCATCCGAAGTATATGCAGCCGATGGAAGGCTGATGGGTAAATATTATGTTACCGACAGAACCAATGTGCCCTACAGCGATATTTCTCCAAACGTATTAAATGCATTGGTGGCAACGGAAGACGAGCGTTTTTACGATCATTCCGGCATCGACGGGCGAAGCATGGCGCGTGCGTTGTTCTTTTTTGGAAGCGAAGGTGGCGCCAGTACCATTACCCAGCAGTTGGCCAAAAACATGCTGGGGCAAGGAAGCAAAGACCTGGTAACCCGCATTATTGAAAAGGTAAAGGAAATGATCGTAGCCATTAAGCTCGAGCGCAACTTTACCAAGCAGGAAATACTGGGCTTGTACCTGAACACGGTAGAATACAGCGATCACGTGTATGGCATACGCAATGCATCCCGCACCTTCTTTCAAAAAGACCCCGACAGGTTGAACATTGCAGAATCTGCCGTGCTCATAGGTATGCTAAAAGCGACGGGCACCTATAACCCGAGGGTAAACCCCAAGCAATCCATGGACAGGAGGAATACAGTGATAGATCAGATGGTGCGCAACAATTATATACCGGCAGCCGAAGCTGCTAAGATAAAACTTGCCCCCATCCAGCTCAGTTACAACAAGCTCGATCAAAACACCAACATGGCGCCCTATTTCATTGATGTGCTCAAAAACGATTTGCGCAAGTGGTGTAAAGAACACAAAAATCCTAAAACAAACGAGAGCTATAATCTGGTAAAAGACGGGTTGAAAATTTATACCACCATCGATCCCCGCATGCAACTGTATGCAGAAATGGCCGTGGCGCGCCACATGCCTAATTTGCAGAAGGTGTTTAATGCACAGTCGAACATTAAAACCGGCAGCGTGTGGAAAACAAAAGACGGCAAAGCGGTGTTGGAAAGAGCAATGAAAACAAGTGAGCGCTGGCGCAATCTTAAAGATGACGGATTGAGCGAAGCAGACATCCGGAAATCGTTTAACGACCCTGTGCCCATGAAAGTATTTGCCTGGAACAGCAAGCGCGAAAAAGATACCGTCATGTCGCCGATTGATTCTATCAAGTACAATAAGCAAATGCTGCAGGCCTCCTTTATGGTAACCGATCCGCTTACCGGCGAAGTAAAAGCCTGGGTAGGAGGCATTGATTTCAAAACTTACAAATACGATCACGCCAATATCAACACCAAACGCCAGGTAGGGTCTACTTTTAAACCCATCCTGTACACGCTGGCTGTAATGAGCGGTTATGCACCCGAAACGCAGATATCTGTAGAGCCGGTAGACCTGGGTGGTAAAATGATCAGCGATAAAAAATACACCGGCACCCGTCCCATGAGCTATTGCCTCGCAGCATCCATTAACCCCGCAGCAGCAAGGCTGATGAACGAAATTGGAGTAAACAGAACGGTAGAGTTTGCGCACCAGGCGGGCATCGAAAGCAAAATTCCTCCTTATCCCTCTATAGCATTGGGGTCGGCAGATCTTTCTCTTATAGAAATGATGAGCGCCTACAGCATGTTCCCCGCCGGAGGTATGAATACAAAACCTTATTACATTGCCCGCATTGAAGACAGGAACGGGAATGTGCTCGAATCTTTTCACACCAGCCACAAAGAAGTCATCAGCGAATCCGATGCATATATTATGACGCGCATGATGCAGGGCGTGGTAGATTTTGGTACCGGTCGCTCAATGAGAGGCGCATACGGCATTAACAGCGAAGTAGCCGGCAAAACAGGTACCACCAACAACAATGCCGATGGCTGGTTCATGGGCTTCTCCCCGCAACTGCTGGGCGGAGCGTGGGTAGGCGCCGACGATCCTATTTTACGCATTGCCAACAATTCGGTGGGTCAGGGTGCTCAAATGGCCATGCCCATCTGGGCCTATTTCTTCCAGGAAGTATATAAAGATAAAACCTTAGGCATTGATGTAAACGCTCGGTTTGTACAACCTGCCAGCTTTAAGGAACAAATGATGCAAAACTGGGATGATAGCCTGATGCCCGATGCACCATTTATAGAAGGAGAAAACAATTCAAGCGAAAGCAACCAGTACATCGATGTGCCGGTGAGCGACGGCAGGGAAAAAGTAACTACCGAATCGAGCCTCTCGGCAGAAGAAGAAAAAATATTGAAGGAAGCCAGGGGAAAGAAACCCGAAAAGGCAAACACCGATTCATCTGGTGAAAAAAAAAGAGGGTTTTTTAAAAGGCTTTTCGGCGGAAAGAAAAACAGGGACAAATAAATAATCAGAAATTTTTGACATGCAAAAAATAAAAGGATGCCGCACAGCATCCTTTTATTTTTTATTACTTTCAACAATACATCCCAACAGAATATAATCAGATATGAAATATACCAACCCATCCTTATTTTACTTTTTAAGTGTAATGGTAAGCCTGCAGCTATTATCGTGCTCCTTTTCCGGCAAAGCAAGCGGCAAATTGCTGCAACAGGCGCAGGCAAATGGTCCGTACGACATTATAATAGTGCCGGGCATACAATTTGAAAACGGGCAATGGGATCGTGTAATGAAAGGACGCATTTACTGGTCGAAATACCTGCTGGACAAAGGCATTACAGAGAACATCATGTATTCTGGTGCTGCCGTATACAGTCCCTACAACGAGGCAGAAATAATGGCTTTGTATGCAGAAGCCATTGGCATTCCCCGCGAAAAAATTTATACCGAATTGCTTGCCGAGCACAGCACCGAAAATATTTATTACGGCTATAAAAAAGCAAAGCAACTAGGCTTTAAAAAAATAGCGTTGGCTTCCGATCCCTTTCAAACCAGAATGCTGAAAAAGTTTGTGAAGAAAAAAATAAATCCCGACGTTGCCCTCATCCCAATGGTGGTAGACACGATGAAGCTGATTGAACCATCGATGACAGATCCCGTTATTGACTATAAAAAAGCATACAGGGAAAATTTTATTTCCATTAAAAAGCGCGAAAGCTTCTGGAAACGCCTGCGCGGCACCATACGCGGCAATATGGATACGACTGCATATCGCTGAGATTTGAAATTTGAGATTGTGGTCAGCCTTCAACCGATCGGCCCGGCGCTAGCCGGTCTGATCGCCAAAGAATGAAATTGTATACATAGCTTACTTTCATGCATTCCGTCAGACCACCTTCGGCGTGCCGACGGAGAGACAGCCCGGTCGGCACCGGCGTTAGCCGGGTCTGACCGATGATGGAAAGTAAATGCTGTTGGGGATATAATTATGCTTAGCTGCATCATCCGTCAGACCGCCTTCGGCGTGCCGACGGTGAGACAACCCGGTCAGCACCGGCGTTAGCCGGGTCTGACCGATGAGGAAAGTAAATTCTGTTTGGAGTATAATTATGCTTAGCTGCATCATCCGTCAGACCACCTTCGGCGTGCCGACGGAGATATAGCCCGATCGGCCCGGCGCTAGCCGGTCTGATCGATGAGGGAAAGTAAATGCTGTTGGGGATATAATTATGTTTGCCTGCATAGTTCGTCAGACCGCCTTCGGTGTACCGACAGTGATATAGCCCGATCGGCCCGGCGCTAGCCGGTCTGATCGCCAAAGAATGAAATTGTATACATAGCTTACTTTCATGCATTCCGTCAGACCGCCTTCGGCGTGCCGAAGATAAGGTTGGTTGCTCAATCGCTTTTTTGTGAGGATGAACTAGCAAAATTGTATAGCTTTAAAGAAACACCAGCTATGCATTTTGTAACAGGAGAGGCCTACCACATTTACAACCGTGGTAACAACAAGCAACCTATATTCTTCAACGACAGAAATTATATTCAGTTCTTAAAAACGGTAAGAAACAATTGGAAGCCCTATTGTGAAATCCTCTGTTGGTGCCTGATGCCAAATCATTTTCACTTCATGATCCAGACAACGGATAGTTCCTGCGTACCGATTAACGCATATGGGGGTAAATCAATGCAAATGCTTGCAAAGAAAATAGGGTGGTCGTTAAGTACCTACGCCCAGTACATTAATCGTCAGAACAACACAAGCGGATCACTATTCCAGCAGAAAACGAAAGCGAAATGTATTGCAGAATACAGCTCAAGCCGAAATAACAATAAATCATCGGCATCATATCTGCAGGATTGCATGCACTATATTCATCAAAATCCGTGGAAAGCAGGACTGGTGAACAAGATGGAAGATTGGAGCTACAGTTCTTTTCAGGATTATGCTGGATTACGTCAAGGTACACTGTGTAATATGGAATTGATGTTTCAATTATCCGATTATAATAAGGAAAGCTTTTATCAGGATAGTTGTGGGGTAATTGAAGAAAGCCGTTTTGAAGGATGGACAGATATGCGTGAATTGGACTGCGGCGTCTGGCCGCCGTCAGACCGCCTTCGGCGTGCCGACGGAGACAACCCGGTCGGCACCGGCGTTAGCCGGGTCTGACCGATGAGGGAAAGTAAATGCTGTTGGGGATATAATTATGCTTAGCTGCATCATCCGTCAG
>JBQCGX010000033.1:0-50979 GCA_051955255.1 Agriterribacter sp.
ATGGCAGCTTTTACAATGAATGACTTACCGGTACCAGCCTTTCCAGTCAGGAAAATGTTTTTTCCTTCCAACACGGCATTAATGAATGCCTCCTGCTTATGCGTGTACGATTCTTTTATCATTTTAAACCGACTGGGTAGTTTTTGGGTTTGGCTTGAGCAGGTTCGGGCAATATGATCGGCTTTACTCCTTTGCATGAAACCGCCGCTTCGTTTTGGATGTTGTCGTACGACATCTCCAGGGCCTCAGCATAATCCAGCCCGTACATTTTATCGCTGTTCTTCTGAATTTTTTCAGAACTCATATAGTCTTTGCTGATCTTCCGGAGGGTGTGCAGCATCATATTGAACTGCTGGCGCTGCTTTTCTGTGATGGTGATCTTTTTATTCATGCTTCAATTTTTGGGAGTTCTTGTAGTTTTTTGATTTGGTCGTGGTCGCCGAAAGTCCTTGCGATTGCCAGAGCAGTCTCTTTTATTTTTTCCCATTCCGGATGCTGCATATCAACATACCATACACCCTGGGTCCACATATTCAGTATCACAAATCGATCAACCATGTAGAAGGCTTCGGTGAAAGGGATATCGCTTTGACTTACGTATTTCATTAAATCTATTTTTTAGGATTATAAACTCCAGTGTCCATCATTTTGTAAAGGATATTACAAGTGAAATTCCCAATGCAGTGATCGAAAGTGAAAACATCCTTTTCTCGCATCTGCTCTGGAATCAATTTATCACCACCATGGCGCTGCAGCAGGTCGAACATTATATTGTTATCATCCATGACCGCTTCGCGAACCTTCTGTAAGCGTTTCACTGTGAAACCATGAGCCCAGTGCTTTTTATTTTTTATCACGAAATCAAACCATAGTTCCTCTTGAGCTGGATGCCCTGGGCAGCCGTGCTCAAAGTGGTCGAACCCAACACAATTGCCGAATGGAATTTTCTTCCACCCTTTAGCCAAGCACTTGGAAAGGAAGTTGCGAGCTTCAGCATCATCTAAGTCCTGTCCCTTTTCATCTTGGAAGTAACTGCCGATTGACTGGCCTTTGTGGTTTCTTAAAAAGCCTTCAATATTGATATGCATATGTCTGGTCATCCTCATATACCTCTATTCTTTACCGGTTAAAATTTCATAGACCCATCTGATAACGCATGCGCCAACGACAAGCCCAATTACTAGATTGACCAAATCAGCATTCATTATAAAATCATACAGTTGTCTCATCTCAAAACAGTTTTGTCGTGTAACGGAATCCTTGAAAACCCTTTTGCGGAATTTCATAAGGCGGTGCGATCGCTGGCTCGGTGATCACAATCCAGTTGCACGGTGCAAATACTCTTGGCCTTCCGTCTGGCGCATCGTGAAATGTTTTGGCAACATTGCGTTCTATTTGTACCAAGCGACACTCATACTGAATAAACCCTCCGAAAATCATGTACACCAGGTAGAAGTCATTCGTTGGAAGGTTGGTGAGCTTTATGTTCCAGAGAGCGTTGTCCCGTCGCATATAACGCTCAAAATGTTTCTTGAACTCATCCATCTTCCATCCGCGATCATCGAACCATTTAACAGGTAATGTCCAGGCAATGCCTTCTGGAACAATAGACGGATCCTTAGAATATCCTTTTGCGGTGATCATTTTTCTTTGCTCTTTTTGTGTTCAGCCAACTTTTTTGCCCAAAAGCCATCTGGATTCTCTTTTGCTATTGTTTTTACCACCGAGGTAAAAATGATGGAGGCGACCAGGAGAATAATCTTTGCCCATAGCGGTATTAAAACCCAGGCCCATGGCCAATCAATGTCACCGGTCAGTTTAAGTGCTATAAACAGCAGCAATAACAGTGTTAAAAAATTAATTCTCATGCCTGTTGTGCGATTTTATGGTTATTAACAACTTTGGTGTATTCAATTTTTAAAGCCAGGTATATATCAAACCAGTAGGTACGAACGCTATAGTTGAGCTGCGGTCGCGCCACTCTATTAATGAATTGTTCAATTTCCTTTCGGGTAGCCGTATCCAACGCTTCCATTTCCAGACGGTATTGATAAACGAACTCTTGCCGCTCACGTCTTCTTTCCTTGGTTGACCGCTGCTTCATACTTAATTCCCACAATTCTATTTATCATAGCCAACCGAAAGCTGATGCAGCAATCTCACCGATGGTGCCCAGGTCTACATTGGGGTCGTCGTTTTCAACAAATTCGTCGGGGTTTGACTCATCAGGTTTTACATAACATGCTGCTATTTCATTTCTCAAGGCATCCCATTTTTCAGCCTTGGTTTTCCATTCTTGTATTTGCTCGTCTGTGTACATACCGGAAATTTTATTTGTTATCAATTTTCATTTTCAATGCTATGTACCTATCTCTCCAAAGGGTTACTTCTTTTTTAACTTTCCCTAAAGCTTCCCCCCTTTTACCTAGTCGTTGGTTCAATTCAACAATGCGCGCATCGAGCTGATCCTCCTTCGATAATTGAATCTTAGGAAGCCTGGCATCAGCCCGTAGTTGCTGGATGGTATGCTGCAGCTCTGCATTTTCAGAAATCAATTCACCCAGTTTGAACTTTGCATCCTTCAATTCAGAGATCAGTACTGCCAGCGCTTCATCTTTGGAATAGGTTCGAAAGATTCGCTGCAATACAGTATTTCGGAAATGCTTCTGGCCGTTATCATTCAACTTGGTGCTCATACGTACTGCTTGTTTGAATAGGTTGTCCAGGCTGATCGATCAAGCTTAGGCTTTTCTTCCGGCGCAGCTTTTTTTGTCATGGTGTTTCTCGCCATCGGCTTTCGTTCAATACCTTCGCGCGACATGAACTGGGAAACGACATCATACTTTTTGTTGAACAGGTCGCAGAATTCAGCAACCGTCATCACCTTGTGATTTTTGCGGATGAATTCCTGCTGAAATTCATTCAGCACCTTTACGCCGTACTTCTTTTTTATTCGTTTATTCTCCATCATCGATAATTTCAAGTTCAAAAATTCGTGACTCAAAGGCCATCACGAAATGGTACTTACCCTGGCAACGTTCGATTTGTCTCTGGTAAACAACCTCCATCCTTCTTATTGCCAGATCCAGGATCATTTTTCTGAGGTTAAAATTCTCTTCAAAGGATACCAGTGGATCATGCGGCAGTTGCACCAGTTCTTCTGTGAAGTAGTTTCCTCTGAGCCATATTTCCAGTCTGCAGGTCATGATCCAATCACTAAAGCAGCTGCATCCCTGGCGTGACTGTTCGTTTGTCCAATCCATCCGGATATTTTCCGGAAGTAGTCAGCTGACATTTTTGTTTTGTTATTTTTCGGTGCCACAAACTCGTGGGGGATATCGTTGGCATTAAGAAACTCCTCCCAAATCTGCGCGTCACGCTTTACACTGCCGGCGCCTTCCCGGCGTCCACGTTCGGCAGTTTCAGTTTTTTGTTGCGGGATCCATTTACGCAGCCGGGCATCTTCCACGCGGATGAACACGCTCCCTGGCTCGCGCTCCCAAGCATCCTTTACTTCAGCAATCGCCTGCAGGATGGTTGTGCTTTTCACAATAGTGAACCGTTTCATTTCCTTATCCCACTTGGCTATGCCGGTATTTACGCCGCAATCAATACCGATATAAAACCGGAACCTGTGCCCGGAAGGCTGCGGTATTTGCGAAATCTTTTTCATCGAAGATTTTCTCATCTCCTTTGTTTTTTTGTTGTTGGAAAAATTCAACCACGCCAAACAGTTTCATAAACCGAACAACGTTTTTCTCATCTGTTTCCAGGTTCTTTTCTGCAATGTGATCGGTTGCTTTTTTTCGGATAACGGTAGTTTGTTCGGTTGTCCAGTTAATCCTGCCGGCTTTTTTCAAATAATCGTAATGCCCGGCTTCAACACTGATGATCGTAACATGATCCTCCACCTCCAGGAAGCGCTCAAACAGGTAATTGATTTCCGCGGCGATTTTCGGTATCTGCGGTGTTACTTGTTGAAGCTCTGGCGTTGCTGCTGGTGCCGGCGGCGGTTCATTTTTTTTCGGGGGCGGCTCTGCTCTCTGCTTCGGTGCGTATGTACCGTTGAGCTCATTGCGGATCCAGTTCCTGATAGCAGCCTGCCAGTTAACTATTGGCTTTCCCTTGTTTTGTACCCACCCATTGGCGACATAATGGTCGAAGCACTGCGCAGCCTGGTTGATGCATTTATCCTCACGCCAGGCATTTGGCTGTTTTGGATCTCCAACGGTAGATAGAAAATATTTTTCTACCTCAGGCAATGTTGGCGGTACAAACTTTTTTCTTGTTTTTTTAGGAATATCTGTTGGCGCGGTGGGCGCCGAAGGTGCCCCAATATCTTCTTTGTTTTTGTTTACTTTACTTTTGTTTACTTTACTTTGTTCAAAGTCGATATTCGAATCTGATGGTTTCGAATTAGAAATTTGATTATTCGAATTCGAAATACTTCTTTTCCAATTCCGTTGATATTCTCTTTTACTATCCACCTCTGCTAAAGTTTCCTGCACTATTGTGGTTGAAATGGAACCATCTTTATCAATAACAAGTTTGCTTACATGAATGAGGTACTGGATGAACTCATCGAGGCCTTTTGGATCAAAATCAAGATCCGTAGCAACAGCCATTTTCCGGCCTTCATCTGAAAGATCAAGCATACACCATTCCGCGTCCGCAATCATATTGTTGAGCGCCCAAAACTTTCCCTCGCCAGCCCAGCCATATCTTTTCCGGAGGACTTTAAACTTCCAATGGTTATGGCTGCCGGTTTTATGTGGATAGTAGGAAATGTTATTTTTCATTTACAACTCCTGCCGTTAGGTTATCATAATTCGATACGGGATACGGATTAAAAACTCAGCGCCTGATCAAAATGCCCCAGTACTGTGTTTGTGCTTTGTCACCTTTTATCATCGTTGGCTGACCGCCAATTAAAAATGAATAGGTCTTTTTTATATCCAGTTCGGCAATCTCTTTAAAGGTCTTCACCAGGTTAACGTGCGTGAAAAGAAGCTGTCCTGATGAAGCAATGCGCATTTCAAAGCCGTGATGGGGATCTTTATGGATATACCAGTTCTCAGGCTCATCCTCATCCTGGGATAAGGTGATTTTATCTTTGTTACCGATTCCAAGTAACGACTGCGCGGTTTTATTAATGCTAATGCCGCCATTTTTTGAGAAAGTGATCTTGGCAGTTCCATTGGGTCCGCCAGCAGGAGCACGGCTTACCGTTTGTTCAGAGAAGTACTTTAATTTCATGTTGGTTGTGAATTATGGTGAATTAAAAAGTTTGCTATCCAAAAAGTGTTTTCTGGTTTTTGTTTTCGACTGGTTTAGCAGCCCTTTTACCAGACCTCGCTTTTTTAGCGGGCACTGGCGGTGGTACCGGTTTCGGAGCTGCCGGCGGTTCAACCTTTACTTCGTCATCCACCAGTTGCTCGCGCCGCACAGGAAATCTGTTTCCCACTTTGCTTTCCACGATCATTACATTGCCATGATCCGCGATGATGGTGACAATATCACCGGCTAAGCCGTAACAAAGGCTCCTCGTTGAGCTGTGTATTGTTTCTTTAAGCTTTGGCATTATATCCTGATTGGGTTTACAGATAATGTTTCCAGGTTCACGTAACATCCATGGTAGGATATACTCCCTTCCTTTATCAATTTCCACAGCAGGTTGCAGGCAAACTGTGCAAGCAGGCTATTTACAAACAGGTCCTGTTTATTTAATGCTTCAGCCATGCTGCAGCTGGGCTCGGACTGATCATCCTTTACCTTTTTTATCGCTGGGAATTTTTGAACAACATTCTTGAGCGTGGAACTTGTCTTCACATCGGATTTTGGCTGCTTCACACTCCTGATCGTTCCCAAGACAATCTGCCCGGTGTTTTTATTATTTCCGATGTCAAGCCAGTAGTACGGAAGATCAAAAGGTTCTCTTATTTGAGAGGATATATACTCCTTATCGGAAATAAGTTCTTGGATTAAAATCCTACTTGCTGCTGTGTCAGTGCATGTAATTAATATATTGCTCCTCCACCTGGGATCTTTATCTGGCTGAAACAGATTAGGTACTGCCATCCATTCAAGACCGTAATACCTATTTATGCGATTGATAAGAACTGTTGCCTTATTCTGATAAATATCAGCAGGGCTAAACAATTGCCTACCGATATTGGTCTCTGTAACAACGTCAGGATCCCATGCTCTAACAAAAAGTCCAGGATGGGATAGTCCCACTAGCGCCATATTAATTCGCGCCAACCCAACAAGCAGGTGGCTGCCGGTACCACCGCACCCAATTAAATCAATTGAAATCTTGTGCTGAGGACCTCTTAAATAGGGATCTGTATAATGCAGGGTCATTGTAGTAAATTTTTTAGAGTAAGTTTTTCATATGCCCTCAGTTCATTGATGTCTGACCATTTCACCGAATTATTTTTCAGTAGATTGGCCCACACTTTACCCATATCAGACTTGGTTTTATTAGTTCCGTTGAGGTGGGTGAATTCTGATAGCCAAAAAAGACTTTCCCAATATTTCATAAGGTTTAGATAGGTCAGTTGCTTTGGCTTTTCAACCTTTGCACTTCCAAGGCAAACCGCCCCATCATCCCCGGTATTATGGAAAGGAGCTATAAAAAGTTTAGTATCGCTTTTTGGTCTACTGTTCGATTTTAATGCATAGACATCCAGGTCTCCCGAATCAGCTACATAAATCATGGCCGGTACCCAAGCTTTACCAGTTTTTAGTTTCAATGCGGGCGCGAAATGGAGTACTTGTTCACCTGCGGGTTGATACCAAACCATTTTGTAATTGCCGCCAGGGAGGTGCTTAAAGAACAAAAGGTTTTCCGGCATTAGTCCTCCAATGTTTTGTCGATTTTTGTTTTCATCGAAAAAAGTATCAACCATTCCTTGTATGGTTTCCTGCAGAAGAGGTTTGCCAGCGAGTATCTGTCCTCCGGTAGTCACGTCATGGCTTTCCAAGTAATAACTGTTATCGTTTGACTTATAAACCATAAGCGCCACTATCGGCTTATACTCGCTCATTATTAATTCAGTTCTGTTCATTGCTCTACGTATTTAATAACATCCTGGTACTGCTGAAAGAGGTCGTCTATTTTGCTCATCCATTTTTCACCTTCCTTATAATTTTGCAGATCTATTGCCTTTGTTTTTTTACTTACCGGAAAATTTATGATAGCTGCCTCAGTACCGAAATTTGCAGCCTCATTGTCCATATATTCACAAGTGATTTTATACACGTTATCATCATCGCTCCAGATAATTGTAATTTGATCATGCAACCTGACCGGCGCATCCTCGTATTCGGAAGCATCTCCATCGAAACAGAAATCCCGTATGCGCCATTTATCGTTTACTAGTTGTGCTGCAGCAGTTATCCAATTTTTTATGGGGTTCCGTCGTCTCAAGGATTTAATTTCGGAAAGCAGCTTTTTAGGATCCTTTTGGCACTTTTTCCCTTTGATGAAATCGTAATACTTTGCTGCTGGTCCAGTGGTATATTTTTGCACCTCCTCCGTAAACTCTTTTTCGAGACTTTGTTCATGTTCTCCATTTTCAGACCAGCCCCTTATGTAATCCTCCCGGCTCCAGTCATCGACTACGATATCAAAACCATACAACCACCGCCATGTTTGAAAATCACAATAAGATACCAGCGCATTGATCGCAGAAACAAACAGCCATAATAACTCTGGATCTTTTTTCTCCAGGTATTTTATCACAGGTTCGATATTGAAATAATGCCAGTACTGCTGGAAATCAACCTCCTTATAAATCGTGAAACAATACCCTGATGAATCTATATTTTTATCAATAGAAATGTGGTAACCATGCGGCACCGCTTCTTTCATACGCTGAGTAATGAGAAAGAGCGATTTACCCAAGTCAACACCGGCTGCCAATGGATCAAATTTGCTGATTTCATTCCCTGTGAGGACACAATACCTTTTATATGCGGCAAACAAATCATTGTACATCGCATCATAGTCATCATCTCCATCGCCCTTCCACTTCCCATCAAACTTTTTTTCAACAACAACCCCCGGGATTGTGTCAAACTTTAAAGCATAAAGGGAACTTCCGATGATTTTATTAATTGCCTTTGTCGATCTGTTGCCTGCCTGGCGTCTATTCCCCTTCTTGAGATTTCTTTTTCGAAGATTTCTCCGAGCTCCTCGTGCAGTCTTTTTTTTGATAGTTGTTTGAGGCATGTTTTTTTAAAGTCTGGTTTCTTTTTCATGAGAAATTATCCTTTGGTGCCGACCGTTGTTTTGACAGCATACACCGCCTTGCCGCCATCAATCTTTGGGCTGTCCAGTGTGGCAGTCGTCAGCTCAGGGTATTGCCCGGAATAGAACTGTAAAACCTCGTTGGTGGTGAATTCAGGATTAGGATCGGGGAGGGTAACCTCAGTACCATCTTTTTTAAACCTGAACTCCCTTTTCAGATTTGTTACTTCTAGTGCCATTTAAAAGCTTTTTATATTGTTTGTTAATAAATGAGTTCCCGTGTTCGCTTCTTACCTTCTTTTTATTCAGCAGGTAAACATTGCCAGACTTCCTTAGCAGTTTTTTAAAGCCTTTGAAAGTTTTTTCCCGTATTCGTGCCACCGGGTTTTTGTTATGATCAAGAACACGGTATCCGAATGTGATACAGCCGCCATTAAGAAGCGTTGTCATCACTTTCTTCTGAACTGGTGTCATCAGCGTTGGTTTTGTTTTCTGTTGATTGTTCTTCCGATGATGCGGCAAAGAGATCTTTGCGCGTTTCCTCTTCCACCTTCTTCACCTTCACCTTTTTTTCAGGCTTGGCTTTTTTATTGGCAGGTTTAGCAGCAGCGGGCTTCTCTTCCTTTGCAGGTGTTGCACTCTTCGATGCCCTGTCCCGTTTTTGCTGCGCTTCCTTTTTTACAGCCTCAAGGTTGTGCACGATACCTTTCACTTCATCAACCTGGGGGTAAAGGGTACTGAAGAATTCAGCATCCAGCTCCTTACCCGTACCGGTAATGATAATAGGTTGAGTGACCGATTGACCGGAACCAGGCATTACGTTAAGCGTCAGCCGCTCGTTTTTCTGCATGATCCGGATAGTCATATCTACATTGCCAGCGGCAGCCAGCTGCTCAAAAAAGTTCATATCGCTATTTTTAGGTGATAACATTGATTTCAGTTCATTGAGGTGCCCTTGGATTTTCTTTTCATTCTGAATCATGTCCTCCAGTAAGACCTCGGGAGCGGGAAGATCGCAGGCGCTGCACAGATCAGCTTCGACCCAGTGGCAGGGTTTGCCGGTCTTTTTGATGCACTGGCGGCAATCATCATCAGTGCAACCACACACGCGGCATTTTCGGATTGTATTATTTTCCTTTACCTGATTAATTGCAGATTCGGCTTCACTCAATATTTCTTCTGTTCGGTCTTTATCGTCCCAGCTTTCGTCTAAGGCTTTCTCCTCTATTGACGAAATGGTATGCTCAGTCAGCTTTTTAATAATAGATGCAGGCACATCAATTATTTTTTTCAATGGCTTTCGGATCTCCAGCATTACAGTTTGTATGTTAGTCCCGCTTTCTTTGAAGGTGCCCTCGTCAATCATGGACTGTTCGGCGCTTATGGCAATAAGCCAGCTACGAAAATCAATCTGAATCTTTTTTGACCCGAATGTCCAGGATGGTGAAGCCAGGGTAACAATCGTACCTCCAGGTTTAAGGCATTGATACATTTTACAGATGTGTAAAATATCCTGGCTGTTTGTAAACGGAGGATTGGCAATGATGTAATCGTAATATTCTTTGCGATCGCAGCGTAGAAAATTAGTACCGAGCATATTCATAAATGCTCCCTGATCGCGCAGAATATTCAGCTTAATATGGTTAAGCTCCATCGCCTCATAACAATCTATTTCGATATTATTGCCGTGCTCTTGCCACACTGCCAGCATGAGCGCTCCGTCGCCTGCGCTGGGTTCAAGAATCTTTTCACCTGGCGTAATTCGATGGGTTAATTTTCTTGCCATCTTAACGGCTAACGCCTGCGGTGTTGCAAAAAACTGGTACTCCTTTTTCAGATTGCGTTGCTCTCCATTTGCCTGGGCTTTCAATAGCACAGTGGGATCCTGTTCAAATACAAACCCTTTCGTTTTGCCGCCCTTCCATTTGCCACCAATCAATTCCAATGCTTTTTTTACGTCCAGATACTCCTTGCGTTCCAGGTTGATATCTGGCAGTCTTACTATCAAACCGTCAACCGTACACTGCTGAAGAATTTCCTGTGTTGTCATTATTTTGAAATTGGAATAATTAATGCGAGATAATTAGGATCTTCCCCACGTACCACAACAGCTTTGGAGGAACTCCAAATCGCTAACTCCAAATGTTCGCAGGTTGTTTGATGCAGGAGCCTTAGTACATCGGAAGCGTTTAAAGAGATCGAAGTAACAGGACCGGTGTAGGTACAATCCACTTCCGCATTTATCCTGATACCTGTGGACTTATCCTCCAGTTCGGCTTTTATCGCATCCGGCTGTAAATTGAGTACAGCTGCTTTTGTTTCTGAAATGTTGAGCTTTTTAAAGGTTTCAACTAAAGCCCCTTTGCTGATCTTTAGGTTTGACTCATACTGGGGAATGATCTCCAGGTAGTTTGGATACTTAAATTCAGGCCGATTGATTACGATAAGAACTTCCGGAGTAGAAAAACTAAACTTGGAATCGTTCCATTTTATGACGGTTTGTTCCAGTCCCTCAATTGCTTTTACCATTCTGGGAGACAGCAAAAGAGAAGTAGTAACTTTTAATTCTGCCGGCGAATTGTATTTATAAAGGATATAACTGTCAGTACCAACAATGTCAGTACCGGTATAATTTATATTCAGGCAAACGCGAGTGAGGCTTGGACGCATTTCAGATTTGCTGGCAGATTCAGTGGCTGCTACCATCATATTTATCAGCCTGCTATCAAAGTCGATCTCATGCTGTGATGGCGCTTTGCTCAACTTTGGAAACTCTTCCAACTTTGCGTTGAACTTCAACGTATAGACATCCTTGCCGATCTTGACTTTTACGGACGTTTTCAACGGTTCAAATTCAATAACGTCTTCCTTGCAAAGCTTCACTATACTATTGAACATATGGAATGGTAGAAAGAACTCACCTTCGCCATCAGCTTCCGCCATCAGGTTATAACGGATCATCATTTCTGTATCGCAAGTGGTAAGCGCGATCACGCTGCCCTCGACTTTGCAATTAATATTTTCCAGAGCTGGCAGCACCTTATTGTTAACAGCGGCGCCTAATTTTGATAAAGCTTTTTTAATCAGCTCAGATTTTACTGTAACTTTTTTCATTTTAGAATTTTGTAAAGTTTACGTTGGTGAGTTGCCTTCCATTATTATTCACTACCCATAGCCCTCTGTTATCTTTGGTTACCTGGAGTGTTTCAATCTTTCCGAAAAAATTGATGTTTCCACCAAGATCCACGATCCATGCACTTTCCTTTTCTGGATGAGGTCGCATTGCTCTTCCCACAATTTGATAGTATAGTGCCAGGCTCATTGTGCTCCGAGCAATTAAAACTGCCTCTAGTGCGGGAAAATCAAATCCTGTAGTGAGCACGCCCACATTCACGAGCACTTTGATTCTACCGTTCTTAAAATCACTGAGTATACGCTCTCTCTGCCGAGGCTCGGTTTGCCCGGTAAGCACAACTGCATCTGGTATCAACCTGGCTGTTTCGTGCGCTTCAGAAATGAGTGTCGAAAAAATGAGAAGGTTCTTTCGCCTGGCAATAATCCTGTTGGCCCAATATGCGGTTACCTTGGGAAAGTTTATTTTCCGATAGTATGCTTTAACCGATGCCTCGGTAAAATCGCTGCCTTTGCCATTAACGGTCAGCATTTTTCTGTCAATGGTGTCAAAAGAGAAATAGTCGAGCTTAGCTAAGTAACCAGCATCAAACAAAGTCTTCGTTTGCACCACATATAATACATCGCTGAATATTTTAGGACGTGTCCGGGTAAGGAACTTTAGCATGGCGCCCTCCATATCTGAACTTAAACGGTAGGGCGTAGCTGTAAGCCCCACAATTTTACAATCGTCGATTGCCGAAAAGAAATCATTGTACATGCCACCCTTATGAATTTCGCTGCCATCTTCCTGTTTAATCGTTTTGGTTTTAGCATTCACCAGGTGACACTCATCAACGATGATGTTTTTATAGTCTTTAAACAGGTGCATTTTTTTAGCAACGCTTCCAATAGTCGCAAACGTTACTTTGTCAATTCTCTTTTGTCCAGCACTTGCACTATATATGGATGCCCTGTAACCATAGCTGACAAACTTGGCATAGTTCTGCTCCAATATCTCCTTTGATGGCTGAAACACAATCGTATTGCCATCGAGTTCTTTAGCAATATTTGCGATCACAATACTCTTCCCGGCTCCTGTAGGAAGGATAATAAGCCCATGTTGCTTTCTGTTGGAATTAAAGAAATTAACCGCAGCATCGATGGCTTCAGTTTGGTATCGACGAGGAGTTAAAGTGGTAGTCGCTATTTGTTCCGGGGTAAAAAGCATTAGATTGGATTGTTGAAGTCACCATTATCCTTAGCTGAAAAGTCCATTGAAGTTTGCTCCATTTTAGGAGCGGACTTGCCGTTCATGTATCCCTGGACTTCACTTCTCGCAGTTTCCATGGCATCACACAGTTCTTTCCAAAATGGGTACGCACTGGCTTTAGTGATTTTAGGAGAATCAAAATCTTCACTGCCGTACTTCACCCATTTTTCACCATGCAATACAAAGCCCTCGTTCTCATCTTTACCACTCACTTTAAAACCGTAGACCCTGAAAGATTTTGTTTGCTTCTCCATATCTTTCAGTGTGAGGTTTTGCCCTAAAAAAGCATCGTCCAATATTGCCAGGTGAACATCTAAGTTGCTGAAGGCTTCTGTGAGGTCGTCGTGAACCATGTTTACACCCTTTCGGTCTTTAACCCGGTCACCCTCGGTAGGACCGGAATTAATTTCGTAGCCATAATTACAAATCCCCTCTTTTACTTTTGCGTTAATGATGATAAATGGCTTTTTCTCCTTAACGTCTTCCGTGTTTTTTCCTTTTTTAGACATGTTGTATGGTTGTGAATTAATCAATCGCAATTGGTGTTTCTCAATGGTTGGTTTCGGTTAGAACGGCTGATTAAGATTCGATGACAATCACCTTTCGTTTGATCATTTCTATAAGGCAATTCATTCCGGATTTAACATCTGCAAGCGCATCATGTGCATCTTTAACAGCACTCCCAAAGAAGTGCTTATGCAGTTCCTCCAGAGTTGGCCATTTATAACCTCCGGATGCACCAGGGATCTTACACACGTTGGTGCCTAATTTCTTTGTACAAATACCCGTAGGTCTGCCGGTCGCAACTTTATTGTACCTGATTAGTTCAGCGCCAACAATATTTCTATCGAAATCAAGATTATGGGCTGCTGATATGTCGCATGAATCATAATCTTCCAGGAAGACATCTAATACATATTTCAGCGGAGTACCTTCAGTAAGATTTCTTCTTTGCGAAAAGCCATTGTCAATCCAGAATTTTTCTGTTGGTACTATCCAACCATCCGGTTTAATCAAATAATTCTGCTGACGGTAGACTGCGCCGGTCTCATCACACACCATCCAGGCAAGTTGTATCACCCTTGGCCAGTTGTCTACGTCTTTCATTGGAGCATCATATCTTTTGGGTAGTCCGGTTGTCTCGGTATCGTAAAACATTATCCTCATAAAAAGAAGTTGTGCTCAGTCTGGTGAGCTGGTTTTAAATATTGTGAAAGATTTTTTTCGTCGATGTATTGCATGAACTGGTTCAAGGTGGTAACAATCTGCTCTTCCATGTTTTCGTATCGCTCGCATTTGATGGCACCATATGGGATAACATCGACATCATACACCAAAGGCGATCCAACGGTCTCTTTGAATCTGCGCACTTCAAAAACATCATAATAAAAAGTATCCAGCTCCAGGATGTCGAGATATACTCTCCACTGCAGGCTATCCATATATTCCGAAACTGATACTGATTGAAATTTTGTTTTAGCATCCCTCACGATACGACCTTCAATACCATCAATGCGGCCTGTCAACTGGATATCACCATATTGGGTTGAATAAGTTTTTCTTAGATCCATTTCATGAACCATCAGCGAATGGTCATTGCGGTAATCAACCGCGGGTTTTGCTTGCTCCCAGGAGAAGAAATGATCTTCTATAAGGAACCCCAGCTGTCCATTGTGCTTCGTCAAATTTTTATCGCCTTCCTCAATGATTTTGTGATAGGCACCTCCGAAACGGGTCTTACTGTTGCCGATAAATAATCCCTTTATCGACTCAATGAGAGCAGATTCTGTATCGAATGTAGAAACAGCTTGAAGACACCGACGAAATTTTTCGAGTGTGGTAACTGCAATTCTTTTCATAGAACTACCTGATTGTAAGTGATGTGTCCTGATAGATACGCACACCATCTATTGATCGTATGCCTTTACCGATAGCTTCCCTGATGGCAGTTTCATCCACCTTCAAATATTCCCTTGGCACTTTGGATGCATCAAGGATTTCAAACGTCCATTTTTTTGTAGTGCCCTTTACATTGGAGGGCATGGATATCGAAGTTGTCGGAGCTGATGCAGCCTGAAAAACAGAAGTTGCAACTGCTGATTGAGATACAACAGGTTTTGTTACCGGCTCATCATCGCCGCCAAATAAGGCTGACAGCTCATTTACTTCTTCATTTTTCTGTTCCACCTTTTCGGCGGCTTCTTTAATTTTTGTGGTCGTACGTTCCAGTACAGAAAGCCAGGCAGGATCCTCGTAATTGTTGATCTCATTATTGGTAATTACTCCAGCATCCGGATGACGATATAAGTTGTTGTCAACAGAGAAGCCAAGTGTCAAAAGGCTGCTAATTCTCCTTTCAGAACGCTCTGCGAGTGCCTTTTTTTGTTTTTGGTCCTGATAAGAAAGAACTGCCTTCTTCACACTATCAATGCTTGGCTTGATATCTTTTACGAGATCTTTTACGTAGGCATTGATTTGGCTGGCACCATCATTCCATGGCGCGACCTGCTCTTTCCTTTTTTTCTCAATCGCCTTTTCTACATTGCTTGCAACTTTTAAAATTTCCATTGCAGCATCCTGCGATTCATCAGAAATAACAGTTTCGTAAACTTTAAGCTGGGTAACTACAAGGCCAACCATTTTTTTTGCCTTGTCAAACCGTTTTAGATTAGGTTTATATTTATCGACAACGGCGCTCGCTGCCAATTCTTCGGGATTTATTTTTATGACTTTAGACATGTGTAGTTATTGGGAAATGAATAAAACGGTTTACTGGAAATTCAACTCTTCCTGTTCAGCTGTGGCTGACTTTGGCTTTGTTACTGCCGCAGGCGCGGGATCCTCAAACAGCACCTTTTCCTTATTGAACTTGTAACCCTTTTCCTTAGCCTTTTCACCGATCAGTTTGTTAAGCTGATCTTTTAAAAATTTTGGCAACAACTGTACAACGGTCAACACTTCGTTAATATCATCTACACTTACGACCTCAGAAATTTGTTTTTGATACTTTTCACTTTTAGCGGTGGCTTCAGCCTGGGCTTCTGACTGTCGACTAAGACTCTCTTTTGTTTTGGTGATAATGTCAGCCATGAAGTGAGTAATTGCCGGATCTGATTTATCGGGAATTTCCATCATCGGAAGACCGGCAGTATTCTTACCTACAGTTATATCAGTAGGAGTGAACTGAATCGTTCTTTTGTTATTGATAGTAGAAACATAACCCAACTGATCACAGACACGAAGCATAAGGTTGTATGACTGCCCGGTGATGTCAGGTATATGCTTTTTAGTGTCCTCATCCTTTTTAGCGTGAGCGATTATAATTACATCTGCACCTTCATTGCGCCGCTGGTTAAGAAAGAGCTTAAACTCATCACCGATCGCACCGTAAGCACCGAGTTTGTTTGAGCGGAGTTTAAAGTCTTTCTCTACAACATAGGACATAAGAAAATCATCCAATGCAGCTTTAGCAGTGTCAATGATGATGGTTTTATATCCTTTAAAGGATCCTGCTTTTTCCTCCTTCACAACATCATTCCAACTGGTAAGAACAAGAGTATCCTTTCTGAATAATGAACGCCTGGAACCCCTATCGAAATCGCACAGCAATGGGTTTTCTGCTGTATTAGCTATGGTCGTTTTGGCAACACCTGGTTCGCCATAGACCCCTATAACGACCGAACTTTCAGGTAGGGGTTCATTTGCTTTAATTATTGGCATAACTTTACTTTGATTATGTAGTTGGAAAATTTTGTTTTTCAATGAAGCCCTCCAGTTTTCACTGGAGGGCGTTTTCTTTGCTCCCGATGTGATTAATATTCATCGCCATTTTCATCATCGCCTTCTCCTGCTTCATCACCACCACCATTTTCTTCTGCTACTTCAGCACCAGATTCACTTGTTTCTGCATCAGCTCCTTCTTTCGGGTCGAAGCGTTTCAGTTCATCGGGAAATAATACACGTTTGCGTTTCATATATGATAGAACCAGGTAACCATCCTGGCAGGTTTACTCATCGTAGCAGTGACACTCTTCAGCTTTGATATGGATGAAATAAAACCGCTCACCCGTATCCCTGTATCTGCGTTTTTTAAATCCTTTTAAATCCTTCACTCTTAATTTCTCCTGGTAATCCTCTACGCTGTTCAGGCCGCATGCACATTCGAAGTGTTCTTTAATATTTTTTACAGTTACGGGCCGGGACATTCGAGAGAAATTTGTGGAGCCAGGCGAGTTGGATTAAAAAGCGGGCACGATGTATGTGCCTGGCTCCGGTTAATAATTATTTTGCTTTCAACGCAACCTGCATGAGATCGCGTAGGTGCTGAGAAACACTAACATTCATTTTCTTGCAGTGTCTTTTAAAACGGTCACGAAGTGTTCTTGAAACAGTTGTTTCCACTTTTACTCCTTTTGATTTGATTTCTGCTGGCATGTTTTTATGGTTGTGATTGAAAAAAAGAGTTTAAATATTGAACAGCTTTAACAGCGCCGTAAGCAAGTACAACAAAGCACATCGTACTGATCATACCGAGCACACATACACGGATGATTGTCTGCTTCATACAGCTGTCTTGTTTGGATTGGTTGAATACCACCCCTGAGTGAGTGGCTTTATTTCATTTGCATGCACTTCGGACAAATCACCAAAATCATCCAGCACACCATCAAGATTCACATAGGTCGATCCATATCGCTCGTATTTACGCTTTACTGTTGTGTTGGCGAACGCAGCCCCCTTGCTTAAAAGGGTAACCCGCATTCCTACTTTTATGTCTTCCGCTTTCATGCTGTTGGTTTTTAAAGAACGGAGTCAGCGACTCCGGTTTTAAGTGTTTAACAATCCGGGCTAACCTCACCGGCATTATGTTGGTTTCGAAAAAAAGTGCAGGCCACCGGGTGACCCCCCAATCGTTTATTGCCTGCACGGGATTCAAGATGAAATGGCGGTAGAGAATTTCACTCTACACGGGCTGTGTTGTAACACCAATACTCTTGCTATTATGCTCATATTGGATCCACGCATTATGTTACCTTTTGCGCTGCGTCTTATTCCGCCACACCTATCATCAAGTATTTGAAAGAACTTTTAAAACATGGCCGGCCACACGCTGATAAATCAGGATGACCGGCCTTCTCACAAATGGTTGTTGCGAGGACTGGAGTCGAACCAGCGACCTTTGGGTTATGAGCCCAACGAGCTACCATCTGCTCTACCTCGCAATGTGTTCCCCAGCAACCACGCCGGGGAACGATCCCTAATCCTAAACCCTGGAGAAGTGAAGCGGGCAGGATTCGAACCTGCACAGACTTTTGTCAGGAATACTTTATGCGCATCGCTGCGTTCTCCGTGCGTCTACCAGTTCCGCCACCGCTTCATGTTACCCACTGTAGAAACAGCGGGACTTATAAACCCTTTTCTATGAAAAACCGTGGGAAGAGCAGGGTCCGAACCTGCACGAGATTTAATTCACCTGTAGGGAACGCTAAGCATTTTGTTTCCGTTTCTTCAGACACCCTAGAAAGTCTGATTGTGAGCCCATGCAATTCCACGTTCATCGGTTGCGTCTACCAATTCCGCCATCTTCCCATTTGCCGGCACATTGCTGATACCGGCAGGATACATTCCATTGATATAATGAAGAGCTTCCCTACTTTAAAGCCTCAGGGTGGGCGAAGAATATTGATTAGTATGCCTGACCTTTTACACGGCAATCTGCCACAGGCGAAGGGCGAGACATATCTTGTTTCATCCTGATCAATTTTGCACGTAACAAAGTGATTTTGTCATTTCTTTCCGATTCAGTGGCTTCCACCTGTTTCCCTACTTCATCAAATTCTTTTTTTACGGTTTCTTCACCACCGCGTGTAAAAGCCCGCATTCCCCGGAGAAATAAACTGTCGAAATTTGTTGACACATTTTTTTTGGGTAAAAATTCGAGAGCTTCATTCAGCAGCTGAATGTCCTCTATCGTAAGTGCATGTTGTTCCATCGTATTTGTTTTTTGGTTAAAAAGATCTTTATAGTTCGTCCTGACTTTCGATGTCAAGGAGTAGATATGCTATGATGAAAACGACTCCACAAACAGCACAGGTCACTGGATCTATCTTCGTGAATAGTGTTATCATAAGCGTTGCAATTTTTCAGCTGCATCATGCCCGATGGCAATACGCATGGCAGCAGGATTATCGTCACGTTGTGACTTCAGCTCTGCAAACAGCCGCCGAATCTTCCAGTTGATGCCCTCATCAAGAATCTGTTTAACAGGAAGGAACCAGGTGCTCTTTACATCTGCCGACAGCAATAGCTTTTTGAGTTCGGTTTCCTTAGCTGATAGGGGTGTGTTCATTGTGCAGGTAGGCGTTTAAGATTGTTTTGAATTTCTCCAACGTACTGGGGTTGGTAAACCGGTGATCGGTCAACCAGTAGTGCCTCGGGCCGCAATCCGGATCATCTTCCTGCCACCAGTATTGAATGAAGATTAGCTCACCATCATTGTCTGGTCTGAATGTCAACCGCACCCGCTCGTTACCAACTTCGAATATGTATTTCAGCTTACCGAAACCTTTACCATTGCCCCTGTTGCAATCTTCGAACTGCGCGCCTCTGCTCATCAGGTAATCATGTATTTCCTGATTGAAGTAGGGTGACGGCTCTGCCGGCAGGTTAGCTGCGATCCTGTTCGCCACCTCCATGTTGTCGGCAGGACGAACAATCGACATCAGGTTGTTGAAAAGATTGAAAGCAGGCGTTGCTGAGTTGGTCATGGCTATCTTTTTATCGGTGAACAATTTTATAGTTGGCGATGGTTCTCATGCGTCCTGCAACAATCTTCGCTACCTGTTCATCACTTAATTTTTTCTTACCCCTGGAGGGAGCCAGACCCTGGACAGGATCCAGTAATGTTTCGAGCTTGGTGGCGATAGCGTTTGCCAGCTTCTGATGCTCACTTGCAATTTTTAAGTGCGCCATCATCTGCTTGTAATCTTTTATAATTTGCTTTTCCGTCATTTGAAGGGCGGTGCTTCTTTTAGGTTTTCGACGAACGATTTGTAGAAAAGTAATACCATGTATTACTTTTGTAAATCACACCTCTTAGGCTGCCGTAGCAGCCGCTTCCGATTCCAGGAGTTCCAGAATTCCAATGCCGAGTAATTCCGACACAGCTTCCAATGCATCCAGATGTGTAAGTCTACCGTACGCCTTATTTTCATCGAGATGATTTTGGATAGAGCGCTGGCTACACTTTAGCATCAATGCCAACTGCAGGGTCATAGGTTGCTCCTGCAACTTTTCGACTATGTTTTCTTTTAGTTTCGTATTTTTCATGCGTAAACCAATTACGTAGAATGATTACGTAGACAAAAGTAAACAACGTAAACAACAAAAACAACTAGTTTAAAAGATTTCGAAATCTTTTAAAACAACGCAAACAACGTTAGATTAAATTCAATGGACAGTCATCAGTTAAGAGATATTTTAAACAAAATCGAATCAGAGAAGAGCATCACTCTTACTCAAATCACTACTGACGCTGGGGTTGATAGAACCTATGTAAGCAAGATTATTAATGCGGATGAGCCTCAAGTGGTAGGCGCTAAGTTGATCCGAAAATTCAAAGCAGCTTTTCCTAGCTATTTCAAAGACAACAAAAACAACGAACGGGGAAATAAAGAGGTTGGGACCGGAACTGGATTAATCGGTGCGGTTAGTTCAGATCTGACGGGTCTAATCCTGAAATCTTATTTATCAACCCTTGCCGCGAGACATCGGGCGGCGGCGGTTGAGATTGAAGCGATTTTGCAAGCAATATCCGCTGATGATCTTTCAGAATCGGACAAATCGAAAGAGTCCTTAAGAGCTGTGCATCGGATACTTTCCGACATCGAGGGTAAAAAGGGCAAAGAACACAAGCCCAAGGAAAAAGGGAAACTAAAGCCATGATAACATAGAGTGGTTTTAATGAAAAAAAACATTGTGTCATTTTGTAAACTAGCTATTAAAACCAAATGCCCTAGAAAAGAAACTATGTATTTGCTGTAGTAATTATGCTACATACCGTTGACCAATTATTGATTGGGCGAAACAATCATAAGAACATGAAAAAGATAGGATTTACTTTTTTATTACTGGTAACGATTGTTTGTTGTAATGAGAAAGAAGAAGACCCATTTGCAAAATTACAGGAGCTTGAAGATAATGCACGGCAGTCGAAGTATAGGTCAGATTCGACTCTATTAGGATTTACGCTCGGCCAAACTCCATTGTCTTTTAAGTCGCATATTGAAATGTTGCTTCAAACAAACGTATTATACACGGATTCAAGTGACGGGAAATACAAGTTTCTATTTCAAACTAATGACGAAAACCTCAAGGTAATACCATGCCGCATTGACGTAAATTTCTTGAACGATAGATTAAATGAATTTGCATTGTATTCTGATTTTGTTCAAAACAATAACAGTGATATTAAAAATCTTGCGAAAAAGAAACTTATTGCCCTTTATGGAGATCCGGATGTCAGTATAGAAAATGGAAATAATTCAACTAACGATTTTTGGTTTCATAATAATCAACGGATCGTCGTAAAACAGGTAAAGGCTGGATTTCATTTAGTGTACACCGATATGCACTACACAGATGTGCAAGAACCATGATTCACAACCGATTTCTAACCAAAACAATAAAAAACATGCTCAATTCACTTTTACTATCAATGCCTGGAGGCTCCGAGATCTTCCTGTTGATACTGGTACCGATACTTGTCATTTTAATCCTGATGGCCATCAGGAAGCCGCTTATGTGGTATTATGGTATTATCGACCTGATTTTGGAAAGCAGGAAGCAAACCCAGTTACTTGAAGAAATAAGAGACGAACTAAGGTCAGCGAAGGCAACGAGTGATAATAAATAGCTGGAATGCCCAAACCGAAACGCTACATAACGGATGATCGTGTGCTGGAAGTGATTGACGCATTGAAAGCCGCCGGCATCATCCGGTTCCGGCAGACGTTCCTGGATGAAATTAAAATGCCAAAACAGCATATCGACGGCATTAAAAATAGAGGTAAGCATTTCTCTGCGGAGCATATCCGCCTGGCTAAAGAAGCATTCCCTATGATAAACCTGGACTTTATTTTTTCAGACGATAAAAATGTTTTCGTGAAGGATTATAACAAGCTGGCTGCAGCTATGCGATCCATGAAACCTAAGCGCTAAATTTTTCTGAATAACTGATAATAGGCACCGCTTATGAAAAGGAGGACCAACACCTGGTTCATATTTTTTGTACAATAGAAAATTAACCTTATCAAATGAGAAAGATTTTAATCGGAGCTATAGCAATAATAGCCTTTAGCTGTAAAAAGACTGAAGCAGAGAAATATTGCTGGGAGTGTGAAACTGTAAAAAGTGGAGGATTTGGCGATCAAATGTATTCAATGATCAACAGTTTTACACATCCATGCGATTTAACTGTAGAGCAGGCTAAAGACTTAGAAAAGAAGGCAGCCGCCACGGTTAATAATAGCGATGGTACATGGGCAAAAACTGAAATGAAATGTACTAAACGATGACACCAGATGCCGTGGGCCCAAAACGGGGCCAAAGTAGTGTCAAATGCTAAAAAAGCAAGCTCTTAAAAATCATTGAAACCCGCTACTGACGGGCATTGTAAAATAAGCGAAACGCCTTACAAGCAGAGGGTCCGCGGTTCGAGCCCGTGTGCTCCCACATAACAAAAAAGGTTTTGATTATTGCAATCAAAACCTTTTTTGTTATGTGGATGTTTTACATTCTTTATTCCCCCTCCCTTGATAAGTACTACGTTGGACATACCGGCGACCAGATGGAACAACGGCTGAGGCGCCATAATTCAAATCACAAAGGCTTTACCGGTTCTGCAAACGACTGGAGGGTTGCACATATCGAAGAATTTCAAGATAAAAAGAATGCATTCAAAAGAGAACGTGAAGTGAAATCATGGAAAAGCAGAGAGAGAATAAAGCGTCTTATCGCCACTGATTCAGAGCATTCCGGCTCATAAAGCCGGAAGAGTCCGCGGTTCGAGCCCGTGTGCTCCCACAGATAAAAAGGTTTTGATTATTGCAATCAAAACCTTTTTTGTTGTATGGATGTTTAAAAGCATTACATATTGCAAAACTTGCACCCTCAGTCATCCATTCACAGACAAAGAGGCAATCTTTTTAGATGTTGTTTTCAGGTTTTCGGAGATGTCGGTTAATGCCTGCGCAAATGTTTTAAGTTCGGCAGCCGTGAATGTACTGACCTTGCCATTTACAATATTGCCATTTACACGCTGGTACAGCCATTGCCTGGTTTTACTAAAATATTTTTCAGCAATAAACGATAGCGGAATTGTATCGGCAGAGTCTCCGATCAGTTCTCTAACCTTTATAGCAGTTTCTATTTGCTCAAGCCGCTGCCCGGTGTTTCTAAGACCGGATTTAATGAAGCCGGCAATTTCACTTTTTGCAGAAGGTTTGTCCTTATATTTTTTATATAAAGCCTCCAGCTTTACATCGAACTGTGGAGTGCCGGAAAATTTTATCAGTGCTTCCAATTCCTTTTTCATACTCATATTTTTTTGTCAGCCTCCATGGGATGCTTTTACTATTCTTTTTTTAATAACAGTTTCAGTTCTGCTATTTTATCGAGGTGAAAATTTATCTGTTTTTCAATATCCTGTTGCGGAAGCTGAAACTTCTCTGCCATTCTTAAAAAAGAAGTCAGTTACAGCTTTTCTGTTTCAATCAGTTTTTCAATTTCAAAAATGTCCATCGGTTAGCAGTTAGAGGTACTCATAGCAATATAAATTAATAACCTTTTGGTTATTAAACAAACATTGCATTATTTTCCAAAATGCAAAAAGCTGCCGCATACGCAACAGCTTTATAAAAATTGTTTTGCTTTAAAATATTAATCGAATATATACCGCAATCCTAACTGGATTCCCCACGTGCTGGTGGTAGAATAGTTGGGTTGGTAGGCTTTGGTAGGCCCGTCCGGGTTAAAGGTAAACTTCGGATTGTTCCTGTCGAAAGCTTCATTGCCGGTATTATTGCTGCTGCTGCCCGAAGTTGGCGTACCCAGCAAGCCCATATCCTGGAAAGTGCCAAACGTGTAAGAGTACCGGTAGCCCCAGGAATTGTTCAGCAGGTTTAACAGGTTCAGTACATCGGCACTGATCTGTATGGTATGTTTTTTTTCTCCTGTCCTGATAATGAAATCCTGTAATATCCTCAGGTCAACGGTATGCACCCAGGGCAATACTGCTCCATAACGATCCATGTACCTGCCTTTGTTTTTGCTGAGGTATTTATCATTATCAATAAATCTGAAGAAAGCGTCGCTTTGCTGCTGGGCCGTATATACATTGCTTCCAACTTTAAACCCTTCCACAAACTGGATTTCCGAAGGATTAGCGGGAATGTATATAATATCGTTCGATTGACCGTCTCCGTTAACATCCGCCCCATAACGGAAAGTATACCTGTCTTGCGATGCAGCAGCATACACCAAACCAAATGTGGTTGCCATTTTCCTGTTCAGGTATTCAATACGGTAAGAAATATTTCCTACAATGCGGTGAGGTACTGAGTAGTTGGAGTAGCCAAGTTCCGGCCTGTTAGGATTGAATGCAATATTATTCGTAGTCCACCCGCTTCCCGATTGGTCAGAACTGCCAATGGCAACATCCTCCGCATAAGTATAGGTATAGGCCAGGCTGGCGTCCCATCCATTCGCGTATGTTTTCTGTATCATGGGTGTGATAGAAAAGCTGCTGCCCTTGTTGATATTGTCCATCACGATCATTTGATTGATATTGCTGTTCAGCCTCGAGTTGAAGTAAGGTTTATCTGTGAGCTTACCTCCTACTGTTCCATTTTCGTCTCCGAGGTTCGCGTTGCGGAAATAAACATTGTTGATCATTTTGGTATGAATGGCTTCGAGCGTTAACACCAGGTTCTGACCAATTCTTTTATCAACAGCAATATTGGTTCTCCATACCTGAGGCATCTTGAAATCTCTTGCCGCAGCGCTGAACGAAGAACCGTTCGGGATGCTTTCGCCCACTGGTGGAGGGTTTTGAGGAATATAGGCTGTTCTGTCGGTGTTATAGCGAATTTCAGCCAGTGCATCGCCGGTGGCCTGGTACAACGCACGAATCACACCATTGTCGCCCACCTGGTTTACAAGCCATATAAATGGTATGCGCCCGGTAAACACACCGGAACCTCCGCGAATGATGGTAGATTTATCGCCTTCGGGATCATATGTAAATCCAACACGGGGCGATACCAGCACTCGGGACTTCGGCCATTTGCTTACGTCAAACGATTCTGGATTTCCGTCTTCATCCCTGAACGCCACCTGCTCCAATGCCGGGTTGCGCGGAGCTTTATAGGGATAGAACGGTTTGTCGAACCGGAGACCATAGGTAAGTTTAAATTTAGAAGAAGTGCTCCATACATCCTGCACATACAAGCCCAGTTGCGCAAACTCTGCCTCCGAAGGACGGATGTTGGTGCGATCTGCCGGGTCGTAAGTAACAGCAAATACAGCAGGTGCAGTATTGTTCAGGAAATCCTGTAAAGAATTATAACGGTAATAGCTTGGTCCCCCTGCACTCGCAAAAGAGTTGGCAAACTTCATATAATCAAAGCTGGCGCCGGCAGTTAAAGTATGTTTACCAAGATTCAGCGTCACATTATCTGCAATATTATATGCTTTGTCCTTAATACTGTTTTTGTATGAGAACAGGTCTGTGCCAAAAGAAATATAAACGTTGTTGGCATCCCTCATAATGTCCACAAACGGCATATTGCTGTTGGGAACGCGCACAGGCGAATTATCGGTATAGGAAGCGAGCAGTTGATTGGATACCGTGCTGTTGAAATTAGAATTCAACTCCACTACGCCAGAGTACACTTTGGTGTTGTTTTTAAAATTACTGCCGTAGTACGACATTCCACCGGATGCTCCCGCCCTCCTGCCGTTGTTGATACGGTTGGCAGAAATGCCGGTAATGCTGGTAGCATTGATCTGGTCGTCGTCGTTTGTTTCAGACTGCGTGTAACGCAATGTAAGACGATGTTTGCTGCTGATGTTCCAGTCAACACGCGCCAGTATCTTCAGGTTGTCGGTTTTAAAATTGTATCCTTCGTATGCACCCGGATCATAATTGTATTGGCTGATGAGATGGCTTTTAAGATTATCCAGGTCGCTTGCCAATACCGGCGTTACCAAAGGATTGTCATCATTTTCACCAGGGCGTTTAGCCAGCCATATTTGCCCCGGAGATTCTCTGTTCTCTCCTTCCACATTTACAAAAAAGAAAAGCTTGTTTTTTACGATAGGACCACCAACACTTGCACCCCATATTTTAGCAGAGCGTTTGGAATTGTCTACATCCTGCCCGTCTACTTTGGAACCATTTAAACCCTGGTTCCTGAAAAAACCGTACACCGTTCCATACCATTTATTGGTACCTCTTCTGGTAACAGCATTTATACCACCACCAATAAAACCAGCCTGCCTTACATCGTAAGGCGCAATGTTTACCTGAATCTGGTCTATAGCATCAAACGAAATGGCCGAAGTGGCACCGCCAGGAATTTGCCCGTCGCCAGAGCGGCCAAAGTTATTGTTGAATAAAGAGCCGTCGATGGTAAGATTGTTGTAACGGTTATTCATACCCGCAATGCTATTGCCATTGCTTTGAGGAACCAGCCTTGTAACTGCCGTAATGCTGCGACCTACGTTAGGCAACGAAGCCAGCACGCGCCTTGAAAAACTATTGGATGCACCTGTTTTCTCGGTAGCGGCTTTTCTGCCACTGATCACTACGTTCTGTAATTCCTGCACAGAAGAAGTAAGTTCAACAGCTAACTCAAATTTCTCTCCCAATGGAACATGGATGTCTTGCTTCTGGTATTCTGCAAACCCAACATGCGATACTTTAATGGTATAAGGACCACCGGGGGGAATGTTTGGAATGTCGAAGCGACCGCCAGCCCTGGAAGTGGCTGTAAATTTAGAGCCTGTTGCTTCGTGAATTAAAGTAATAGATGCACCGATCAATGGTTCCGTACGGTCGAGCACCGTACCCGAAAAGCTACTGGTAGTAACCTGGCTAAAAGCCACAAAAGCCGCCATTGAAATAAAGGCGGTAATGAACAGTTTTCTCATTAGTTGCATAGCAGATGTATTTTCTCAAGTGCAAAGAAATACCAAAGTTCTTTAAATAGCTTCGTCCATTATTAACATATTATTACGAAATTCAACACATTTCATCTGATTAAATATGTGTTCATGCAGCTATTTTGCCAATTGGGGTTTCAATGATTGCAATTCGTAACTTTGCGAAAATTTTTTTGATGTTTAACACCATTGAAAGTGCTATTGAAGATATAAAGCAGGGAAAATTGGTGATAGTGGTGGACGATGAAGACCGCGAAAACGAGGGCGACTTTATTACCGCCGCACAAAACGCTACACCCGAGGTTATTAATTTCATGACAAAATATGGGAGGGGACTGATTTGTGCGCCTTTAACAGAAGAACGTTGCGCCGAGCTGAACCTGGACATGATGGTAAGCAGCAATACCTCTTTGCACGAAACTCCTTTTACTGTATCGGTAGATTTACTGGGTCATGGCTGCACCACTGGTATTTCGGCCCACGACCGCTCTAAAACCATTATGGCTCTGGTAAATCCGCAAACAAAGCCTGAAGAATTGGGCAGACCAGGACATATATTTCCACTAAAAGCAAAAGCCGGTGGTGTACTTCGCAGAACGGGGCATACGGAAGCAACCATTGACCTGGCAAGACTCGCAGGTTTTGATCCGCCTTATGGTGGTGTGCTGGTAGAGATCATGAACGACGATGGTACCATGGCCCGTTTGCCTGAATTGCAGGAAATAGCCAAAAAATTTGACCTTAAGCTGATTACCATCCGCGATTTAATTGAATACAGGTTGAAGGCCGATTCACTGATCGAGGAAATTGTGAAAGTGGATATGCCTACCAAATACGGACATTTTAAATTGGTTATTTTTAAAGAAAGGAACAATCCTTCCAGCGGGGAGCATATGGCCCTGGTGAAAGGCGAATGGGCGAAAGATGAACCCGTATTGGTGAGGGTACACTCCTCCTGCTTTACGGGCGACATCCTGGGATCTTTCAGATGCGATTGCGGCGAACAACTGCACGAAGCCATGCAAATGGTGGAGAAGGAAGGAAAAGGTATTGTATTATATATGAACCAGGAAGGTCGTGGCATTGGACTGGTAAACAAACTCCGCGCATACAAACTGCAGGAAGAAGGCATGGATACGGTGGAAGCAAACCTGCACCTGGGTTTTAAAATGGATGAAAGAGATTATGGCGTAGGTGCTCAAATACTGCGCTACCTTGGTGTACATAAAATGAAGCTCATCAGCAACAACCCCCGCAAACGGGTGGGCCTGCAAGGTTACGGTCTCGATGTGGTGGAAAATGTTCCGTTGCACATTCACCCCAATCCACACAACGAAAAATACCTCCAGACAAAAAGAGATAAGTTAGGGCATGAAATATTGAAGGGAGACAGAGAAGTTAAGTAGGTTGAGCCGGTTAAGTGAATTAAATAAATGAACGCGAGGCAGCCCCCTGCTCATTATTAGAATAAGATTACTCCCTGAAAAATTTAGCCGCAGGTGCATAGATTATTTTTATCTGCGCACCTGCGGCTTATCATTTATTCAAAATTAGCTTAATCAACCAATCTCAAAATGTCGTAATTTCCTCGCTTTATGAAGGAAATTCAGGCATCGTACGATGTGGTTATCATTGGCGCAGGCGTAGGTGGATTAACGGCTGCGGCTTTGCTAAGCAAAGCTGGTCTTACCGTATGTGTGCTGGAAAAAGAACCCCATGTGGGCGGCTATCTTGCAGGGTTCAGAAGAAAGGATTTCATTTTCGACACAGCCATTCACTGGCTCAATCAATATGGTCCGGAGGGTATTGTTACCCGTTTGTTCGATGCCATTGGCACCGATCATCCCCGGGCAGTAACCCAAAAGTACACCCGAAGATACAAAGGCAGAGGTTTTAATTATTTGCTGACGTCGAACCCGGACGAGCTGCGAGACCAATTGATCAGTGAGTTTCCTCACGAAAAAAAAGGATTAGAGCGCTTTTTCAGAGAAGCAAAAAAAATCGGGCACTCACTCAACCGGCTCAACAGTATTTTCCGGTCGGAGGCTACCATGACCTTCTGGCAAAAGTTCCAGGGCAAAATGCATCTCCTCAAAGTCATTCTTCCATTTATACCCTATGTGCGTTACAACGGCGAGCCGGGATTGAAAAAAGGACTACAGAGTTTTTTCAAAGATGAACGCTTGCATACCCTGTTTGCCTCAGAAACGGAGGTGATCGGCTGCATGGTTCCCATTGGCTGGTCGTACGCCCGCGATTTTCAAAGTCCACCCAAAGGAGGCGGACAGGTTATACCGGAATGGCTGGAACATGTGGTACAGTTTTATGGCAATACCATTTTACCTCAAAGCACTGTAAAAGAAATATTGCTCGACGGCGACAATACCTGCAAAGGCGTTTCATTTGTACACAAAGGCAGGCAGCTGCAAATCAATAGCAAATATGTAATTGCAGCCTGTGATATTGAAACACTCTATGAAAAAATGTTGCCTGCCCATATCGTACCTCAGTCTTTGAAAAACAAACTGAAGGAGGCCGAACTGTACAGTTCTTCGGTTACCATATCCGTTGCATTGGATTGTGAAGCGGAAGCACTGGGTTTCGGGGAAGAACTGGTGCACCTGGTAGATGAAACCTGTTCTTTCGACGCCCACCATAACGGCGACCCCGCTACTTCCGAAATCAGTATCCTCGCTCCTTCGGTCAGAGATAAATCGGTTGCGCCCGAAGGATGTGGAACACTTACGTTGTTTATGCCAGCCTTTATGCATTACAATAACGAATGGCTGACGGATAAGGATGAGGAGGGCAATTTCATAAGGAATGAAGCATACAAAAAATTAAAACAGCAAATAGCGGATATTATTATAGAGCGTGTTGACAAATATGTTGCTCCCGGGCTGCGGTCGCATATATTGTTTTACGATGTGGCCACGCCTGTGACCCACTGGCGCTATACCGGTAATAAAAACGGAACAATGATGGGCGCCAAACCGGGCAGGCAAAACATTCAGAACAAGATAGCGCACTACCAAACCCCTGTCAATAATCTTTTACTGGGCGGACATTGGGCCGAACTGGGCGGAGGCGTACCCATTGCTACCAAAGCCGGCACCAACGCTGCATTGTTAATTCTCAAAAAAGAAAATCCTGCTGCATTCACCGCTTTGTGCGGGTATATAGATGGCAAGTCAACCCTTGAAGCATTATTGAGCAACTCCTGCTTTAAACCTTATGATCATAGCTGGGTACAGTCGCTTACGCCGGCGGAAAAGAAACGGCAAAGAGCGGTAGGCAGGTGAAAGGTAAAAGGTGAAAAATCCAAATAGCAAATAACAAGAAACAAATAAGACCACCAGGCGTCGGTTTTTAGTTAGCTGCCTTGCAAAGCTGATCAAGTGTTGTTCTCCTTAGAGGCGAAATGTGCTTCAAATCAGAAATCCACCAATCAAAAATCAGAAATGATTTTTACGCTCCACGTCCTTTCAAACACTCCTCCCGGTGCCAGCACATTTATTCCTTCTTTGTCGGTAAGCTGCTGGTTGCTGGTAACGCTGTCTGCAATACCACACCAGGGTTCAATGCATACGAAGTCGGCATTTTTAGCGGCCCATATACCCAGGTAAGGAAAACCGGGATAACTGAATTCAAATCCTCCGGCTGCTTTGTCGGTTTTAAGGGCGAGTTTTTGCGAACGGAGCTGCTTAAACACCAGCGCATCTTTATAAAACAGTGGCTTAGACAAAGGCAGTTTTTTGCTGTTGTTAAGTACAGGAACAGGTGCTTCCTCAATCAAACCATCCGGCGAAATAGGCCACCTGCCCGCCGTTTCTTCCTGCTCAAACTCCAGGTAGTAATCCTCATAAGCGGTGCCGGCAACCAGCGGCAGTGCAAATGCCGGGTGCCCTCCTACTGAAAAAAGCAGGGGCTCGTTAGCCGGGTTCTCGATATGATAGCTTACACTGAGCTCCTTTTTGTTTAAAGTATACCTGATCTTAAACCGGAATGCAAAAGGAAATTGCTGCAAGGTTTCATCGTTGCTTTCCAACAAAAAAACAATCATATCTGCCGACTGCTCAAACACGTCAAACTCCCAGTCTCTTGCAAATCCATGCCGCCCCAGTTCAAAAGCCTTATCACCGTAATAGTATGTATTGTTTTTTAATGCCCCCACTATCGGGAAAAGCACCGGCGAATGTTTGCCCCAGAAAGCCGGGTCGCCCTTCCATATATAATTCAACTGGGTTTCTTTATCTGTTAAGCCGCACAATTCTGCTCCTTTGGTTTTAATCTCTGTTTTTAAAAATTCGTTTTCAATGCTGTGTATCATCGTTCATTTCTTTATACAAACCTATAAAAATTTACAGCGGTACGGGCACCGCCTCCCTCAGTTCCACAAAAAAGAGTTGCTCTAAAGCTCCGAAACCTTCGTTGAAAGTGGGGAGGATTTCAGCACATTGATGGCATTTTTACCTTCGCAAAACAGCAGGTCGATGATGCTGAGGTTAGGAATAAATCCATGCCTTTGGTCGAAAACCTGTCCATAAGATGGACAGTCACTATTAAAAAAGCTTAGGGTTTTGGGTAAGATTTTACCCCGCATGTCTAGCGTTCCAGGTGGAAGATCGGGGTTCTTTTTGTACTCATTAGAAAAACGAACCGGCACATGAATATCTAATTTTTTTAATATCCACTGAAGCAATTCAAGGTTCCAATCCCACAAAAACTCAAATTTCCTATTATAAAAAATTTCCATCTCATCGTGGTAAAACTCAAACCAGGGAGAGCGGTTGTAAGCCGAAAAAATGGACCGCCAATGAACCGACTGCCAATTTTTCGTATTATCAATTTTCACATCTTTTATTAAATCTCCCACATTCCTTCCGCCAACCACCGGAACGCTCAAAGGCAATGTTCCATTGGCTCCGGCAATCAAACAACGGTTGCGAAAACTCATTTTTTGCCATCGTTCATATTGTTCCAACTCTATATACGAAGCATTAATTGAAATTTTATAGTAAATAAAAGATCCTAAATATTGATTATCAATTAATAATGACATTTTATTTAAAATATTAAATGTGATCAGATATGAAACCTAAAAATTGCCATTTTCTGTTGAAAAAGTCGCTTCATATTTGCATATTAAATTTAATTTGAAGCTACCTAAAAATATGTTATTTAAGTACTTATATCTGTTTACATAAACTAAATTTTTGAGTACGATCTTTTTTGCCGTTTTGCCAAAATTGCAGCCAATAAACCTAACATTTTTAGCGAAGGATTTTGACGGATTTAACGAGTTTTTTTTCCTCAATTTTTGAACACCGTTTATATTGCAGTTTCATTCTTATATATGAGAAAAAATATAAAATTGTGTTTTAGCGTCCCTACCCTTGCGATTTTACTAATGACTTCGTGCAGGCAAATCCGGGAGCCTGAGTACATTGATGTTGACAATATTGCAGTCAATGGAAAAGGGCTGTCGAACACTTCCCTATCTGCCGACGTAAGGTTTTATAACCCCAATGGCTATAACATCAATTTCAAATCGGGCAGTCTTGACATATATGTGGATAACCGTTTATTGGGGCATACCGAGTTGGACTCGCTGATTAAAATTCCCAGGCTGGATACTTTCGTAATTCCGGTGCAGGTAAAAGTGGATATGAAAAATATCATCAGCAATGCCCTTTCGCTTTCGCTGAAAGATTCGGTATTGGTCCGGCTGGAGGGAAAAGTAAAAGTGGGCAGATCTGGTTTTTTTGTAACCAAACCGGTAAACTTTCAAAGCAAAGAAAAACTAGACTTCTTGCAGGGATTTTATTAACGAAGAAATGTTGGAAAAAAGAAAAGCTCCCGAATCGATCATTAGGATAAAGGATCAGGAGCTTTCATAGGATGTCGTTCAAGGGATAATTGGATGTGTGGTTTTTCTACCAGATTTTGGATTTACTTATTTTTCATTAAGATATTGGAACGGGTTTTTCTTGGAAAAGCGTTGATATTTCAATGATAAGGTTTTACAATTTTTTTGCGCAACGTTCTCTTAAATGATTGGGTTGCACTGATATAAACGCATAAAGGGTAAAAAATTGTTTACAACTTTATGTTTTTTTATAAAATGTCCGCTTTTCTATTAAAAAGCCTATACATTTCTATGTAGCGATCCTGAATTCATTTTCTTATCCGGGAAGAGGCTTTGAGGTAAAATCCTTTATTTTCAACCATTTATATTGCGTGATGCAAATTAGCCAATAGCGTTTATCGAAGTTGAACGACCCGCGTAGTAAAGGTTATCTTATATTAAAATTCGAATAAGCTGTATAAAACGACTGCAAAATGCTGGTCGCGCTAAAAGCTGATGCCGATTTCTGAGCGCCTTAATTTTCATCGATCAGACCGCACTGCGTGTGCCGGTCGGCAGCACAATGCCTGAAAACTGACTGCTGATAGCTGATTGCTGACCGCTGAAAACTCACTCAGTTATTATTCAATGGATTTCGCCTGCGGCTCCAGATATAGTTGCGGATATTCACCCAAAATGCAAGGAACATGTAAATGATAATGGGCGACCCCATAGTAATGAGAGAAATATAGATGAAGTGTTTACGGATAATTGTACTGGCTATGCCTATCTTTTCGCCAATATAAGAGCAAACCCCAAACACCTGCCACTCAATAAAGTGCTTGAACCTGTTCATACTGCTAAATTATAAAAAATAAATAACGGGTTTGTCATTTGCTTGTTATGAAAACAGCATTTTTTCGATAAATTCGCACAACTTTTTACAAGTCAGGATGTTCCTCCTGTCCACTACACTGGTCATTGACGGGTTAACTAGTCAAACAATAAATAAAACGATATATCTATGGTGTTCGATCTCGACCTAATTAAAAAAACCTACGCTGAAATGCCCGGAAAAATTGCGGCAGCACGTAAGCTAACCGGCACCCCTCTTACACTCGCAGAAAAAATATTATACTCCCACCTTTTTGAACCTGCAACACGCGCTTATGAAAGAGGAAAAGACTATGTGGATTTTGCGCCAGACCGTGTAGCAATGCAGGATGCTACCGCACAAATGGCATTGCTGCAGTTTATGACCTGCGGCAGAAATAAAGTAGCAGTTCCCTCTACGGTTCATTGCGATCACCTTATACAGGCAAAAGTAGGCGCTGTGCAGGATCTTGCTACAGCGGTTGATGTAAATAAAGAAGTATACGATTTCCTTGCTTCCATTTCTAATAAATATGGCATTGGTTTCTGGAAAGCCGGTGCAGGCATCATTCACCAGGTAGTGCTCGAAAACTATGCTTTTCCCGGTGGTATGATGATTGGTACAGACTCCCACACTCCTAACGCAGGTGGCTTGGGAATGGTGGCTATTGGTGTAGGCGGTGCCGACGCTGTGGATGTGATGGCAGGACTTGCCTGGGAACTGAAAATGCCAAAGCTGATAGGTGTTAAACTTACCGGCAAACTGAGCGGCTGGGCAAGCGCGAAAGATGTAATATTAAAAGTAGCAGGTATTTTAACTGTAAAAGGTGGTACTGGTGCTATTGTTGAATATTTTGGCGAAGGTGCCGACAGCCTGAGCGCTACCGGCAAAGGCACTATCTGCAACATGGGTGCCGAAATTGGCGCTACCTGTTCGGTATTTGCCTACGACGAAAAAATGGCTGCCTATCTTAAAGCTACCGAAAGAGAAGAAGTAGCTACACTGGCAGATGGCATTAAAGAACATCTTCGTCCCGATGCGGAAGTATACGCCAATCCCGAAAAATACTATGACCAGTTAATAGAGATCAACCTCAGCGAACTGGAGCCTTATGTAAATGGTCCCTTTACGCCCGACCTGGCATGGCCCATCAGCAAATTTGCTGATGCAGTAAAAGCCAACCAATGGCCCGAAAGACTGGAAGTGGCATTGATAGGTTCCTGCACCAACTCGTCTTACGAAGACATCAGCCGCTCTGCTTCACTGGCAAAACAGGCGGTAGATAAAAACTTAAAAACAAGAGCTGAGTTTACCATTACCCCCGGTAGTGAGCTGGTAAGATATACCATCGAAAAAGATGGCTTCCTGAAAACATTCGATAAAATTGGCGGAGTAGTATTGGCCAACGCCTGCGGCCCCTGCATTGGGCAATGGGCAAGGCATATTGATGATCCCAACCGCAAAAACTCCATCATCACTTCTTTTAACCGCAACTTTGCAAAGCGTAACGATGGCTTGGCAAGCACCCATGCATTTGTGGCTTCGCCCGAAATTGTAACTGCATTTGCCATAGCGGGCGATCTTACCTTCAATCCCTTAACCGATAAACTCAAAAATGAAAAAGGGGAAGAAGTAATGCTGGATGAACCTACAGGAGTTGAATTACCCCCCAAAGGATTTTCGGTAGAAGATCCCGGTTACCAGGCGCCTGCAAAAGATGGCAGCAAAGTAGAGGTGATTGTAAAACCAGACTCTCAGCGTTTGCAGTTGTTATCACCTTTCACTCCCTGGGAAGGAACAGATCTGAAAGGATTGAAATTGCTGATCAAGGCAAAAGGAAAATGTACCACCGACCATATATCAATGGCAGGTCCCTGGTTGAAATTCCGCGGGCATCTTGACAACATCAGCAACAATATGCTCATTGGTGCCATCAACTTTTACAACGAAAAAACAGACACTGTAAAAAACCAGCTTAGCGGCGAATACGGTCCCGTGCCTGCAACCGCAAGAGCATATAAAGCCGCTGGCGTTGGCAGCATTGTAGTGGGCGATGAAAACTATGGTGAAGGTTCGAGCCGCGAACATGCCGCTATGGAGCCCCGCCACCTGGGTGTGCGCGCCATTGTTGTACGAAGCTTTGCCCGTATACACGAAACCAACCTGAAAAAGCAGGGTATGCTGGCGCTTACTTTTGCCAATAAGGAAGATTACGACAAAATTCAGGAAGACGACAGCATTGATATAGTAGGCTTAACAACCTTTGCTCCGGGCAAGCCGCTTAACCTGGTATTGCATCACAAAGATGGTACTTCAGACACCATCGTGGTAAACCATACCTACAACGATCAGCAGATACAGTGGTTTAAAGAAGGCGGAGCGTTGAACCTGATCAGGAAGCAGTTTGCGAACTGATGGGGGTGAAAGGAGAAAAGTGAGAGGTGAAAGATAGAAGCAAGATTATTTGAAACCCGGCTACATGCCGGGTTTTTTATTGTATGCCTTTAACCTGGGATTAAAATCTCAGGTAATAATATCGAGCCGTGCCGATGGCACTGCATTATCATAGAACAGCAAGAGCCATCGGCTCGGTCACATATTGTAAGGACGGATTTCAATCCATGAGCCAAAACACCGGCTTTTCTACTCCCCTGCACCGGCTGTACGAAGCGTCTTCGCTTCGTACGTATTTCTTGTCGCCTGTGGCGACCATGATACATTATATACTGTAGTCGCCTCCGGCGCCAACAGTATTGGCGAGGGCGCCTCTCTGAGGCACCGCCTGCATATGTCTCCCTTAAGTTGCTATGCTCAAAACCCCGGCTTTTCTACTTCCTGCCATCAGACCACCTTTACGGCGGGCCGATGGGAAACGGGGGTTTGACCGGGACATGCTCACAACTGTTTTCCATGCCGGTCTATCCTGTTGTTGAGGTTTGAGGGATATTATTCAGTAATTTCATACCCTTTAACAGCGAAGCGCAGGTGAACATGTACACAGGCTATACTGAGGAAGATTTATTACCGTTGCTGTATTCAGGTGATGAAAAAGCTTTTACGCATATTTACAACCAATACTGGAACAAACTATACTTTCTTGCCCATAAGCATCTGAAATCATCTGCCGCCGCCGAAGAAATTGTACAGGAAGTCTTTCTAACCCTCTGGCGTAAACGCAGCTCCATTCAAATACAATCCCTCGCCCAGTATCTCGCAGCAATGACCAGGTATGCAGTATACCGCTATGTAAGCAACGAAAAAAAACTGGAAGTCATCAGGGAGCCCGTTGCCGGCGAACAGGCAAACCCTGTAAATGAAGAAGATACCATTGATAACAAGCTGTTATTAGAGATCGTAGAAAAGTTATCGAACAAACTGCCCGAAAAATGCCGCCTGGTGTTCGTTCAAAACAAATTGCTCGATCAACCTTTACCAGAAGTAGCCAGGAAGCTCTCCATTTCCGATAAAACAGCCGAAGCCCATCTTACCAAAGCGCTTAAATCCATCCGCGAAAATGTGAAGAAAACACTGATTCTCTTTTTTACATTTTAATAATATTTTTTTAACCCAACTAAGGGAAGCTTTTGTTTTTTATACTCTATGTATAGATAGAAACCTACCAATTCTAACTAATTCATGGAGAAAGAACAAATTATTGCACTTGCAGAGCGATTTATAAAGGGTATTGCCACCGAAGAGGAAAAAGCATTGCTCCACCAATGGTACGATGGCTGGCAGGACGACGAAGAAACAGTGCAGGTAAACGACGCACAATCGGAAGACGCCATCCGTGAAAAAATTTTAGCCCATCTCCAAAAATCGCTGCATACAACCACTGCTCCGGCACCCGTAAAATCCATCAAAAAAACATTATACCGTATTGCAGCAGCCTGTGTGTTATTAATGCTGATAGCAGGCGCCGGTTATTTCATTTATACAAGGCAGGCTGCCATGCCAGCCGCCATTGTTCAAAAAACCGGCAAGCCAGATATAGCTCCCGGAGGTAACAAGGCAATACTAACACTCAACGATGGATCAACCATTGTGCTGGACAGCGCTGCCAACGGAAGCCTTACGCAACAAGGCAATACAGATATAGTAAAAACACAGGACGGGCACCTGGAATATAATGTAGACGATGGCAATAATAATGTTGTTGAGGTTTTGTACAATACAATAAGCACGCCCAGGGGCGGACAATACCAGCTCACCTTGCCCGATGGTTCCAAAGTGTGGCTAAACGCTGCTTCATCTTTGCGCTATCCAACCATTTTTAATGGCAACGAGCGCAAAGTAACACTTACCGGCGAAGCCTATTTTGAAGTTGCCCGCACAACCCAGCAAGGCTCCAACACCCACCTGCCTTTTACTGTTGAAACAGGAGATATAGACATAAAAGTATTGGGTACTCATTTTAACATCAATGCTTACCACGACGAAGCCGACGTGAAAACTACTTTACTCGAAGGCAGTGTGGATGTTATTGCCAAACAAAAACAAACCCAAACGGTAAGGCTTTTACCCGGTCAGCAATCGCAATGGAGCAACGCCTCCGGCATGATGAAGCTGGTAAAGGAAGCCGATATAGAACAGGCAGTGGCATGGAAGAACGGCTTGTTTAAATTCAACAGCACCGACCTGGCAGCCATTATGCGCCAGGTATCGCGCTGGTACGATGTAGACATTGTTTACGAAGGTTCGGTAAAAGAAGAAACTTTTAGCGGCGATATACCGAGAAAGGAATATGCAGGCGAGGTATTTAAAATGCTGGAGTTAACCAAAACAGTAGCCTTTTCCATTGAAAATAAAATAGTAACTATTAAACCATATAAAAAATAATAAAACGAGCTTAAAACAAAACCGGAAGTGTTGCGAGCACTTCCGGCGACAGTTTGAGCAAAACAAGTTTTATAACCCGATACGATTATTTATTGTTAAACCAAACCAATTTCAAATCTATGCAATTGACTGCATTTGTCAAAGTGCCACCCAGCAGGGCGGGGCGCTTTTTCACATCAAAACTGTTCCTGACTATGAAGCTGACTGTCATTCTGCTTATTGTTGGCTGTTTACAGGTAAGTGCAAAAGGATATTCGCAACTGGTAACGTTGTCAAAAAAGAATGCTACACTACCCGAAGTGTTTAAAGCGATCAAGCAACAAACCGGGTACAGCTTTTTTTACAACGACAAAACCCTGCGTAAAGGAAAAAGACTTGACGTTGATTTCAACCAAAGTCCTTTAGAAGAAGTGTTGCAAACCTGCTTCCGCGATCAGCCCCTCTCCTACAACATTGTAGACAAAACCATTATCATCAAGGAAAAAGAAGAAGAAACGATCTCTTTGGATACCCAGGCAACTGCTGGTGAAGTAAAGGCTGACATAAGAGGTAAAATAACCGACGAAGACAACCTGCCCATTGCAGGTGCAACCGTTACCGAAAAAGGTACTACCAATTCCACAGCCACCAACGATGCGGGCGAGTTTACCTTAACTACTTCATCTGCCACCCCCACACTTATCATAAGCAGTGTGGGTTTTGAAACCCGCGAAGTAAAGGCAACTGCAGGCACACCTGTATCGGTTAAGCTTGCCGCCAGTTCTACCAGCCTCGACGATGTGGTGGTAACTGCCTTAGGTGTTAAACGCGAACGCCGTTCCATTGGCTATGCGGTAAGCACCGTTAAAGCAGAAGAGCTTACCAAAGCCGGCGCTACCATGAACCCCTTTCTGGCGCTGTATGGCAAAGCCGCAGGCGTTGGTGTAAACACCGGTGTGGCAGGACCAATGGGTGGTTTGAAGATCAACATCCGCGGAGCGCTCAGTTTGAATCCCAATCAAAATACACGTCCTCTGTTTGTAGTGGACGGCGTAATCATTTCAGACAGGGCTACATCGATCGGCGGTTCCGTTGGAGCCGGCTATGACTATGGAGCCAATATCAATGACATCAATTCCCTGGACATAGAATCGATTGATATATTAAAAGGAGCAAAAGCAACAGTGTTATATGGTACTGACGCCGCCAATGGTGTGGTGTTGATTACAACCAAAAGCGGGAAAAATGCAAAAGGATTTGGCATGACCGGATCTTTTCAATATACCGTTGAAAAGCCAAGAACATTTTTGGAGCTGCAGGATAAGTACGGCTTGGGCGATGACATTTATGACAGTACTTATGTAATACGCAATGGCCAGCGGGTAAGAAAGATCGCCAACAAAAGATTGAGCTTTGGACCTGCATTCGATGGACAGGACGCCATGTTTTACGACAGCTCGATGGTAAAGAACAGTCCTAAAAACAGCTACTCCGATTTATTCAGAGCAGGCAGTTCGTTCACATCAAACGTAGCCATTGCAGGCTCAAGCGAAAAAGGGAGCTTGAGAGCTTCGTATACTAACTATAAGTACAACGATATTATCAGCCCCAATGCATGGCAAAAAAGAAACACCTTCAGCTTTAATGGCAACATCAAAGCCTCCAAATTTGCCAGCTTTGAACTAATCTCTAACATTTACAACATTGTATCTCAAAACAGAAGAGAAGCCAACAGCGGCAACATCGCATGGGGCTTTCCTGTTGATTATGATTATAACGATTATTATAACAACCTGTTCCTCGACGAAGACGGCTACAAACGCATTCTTGATCCGTATGGCGTTACAGAAGCCTCTAATCTTATAGCCAATTATAAATGGGCGTTGGATAAGAACAGGCAGAAAGATGATAAGTTTCACATGGTAACTTCTGCAAAGGCCACGTTGAACTTCAGCAAACACGTATTTTTCACCGGGCAGTTCGGACTGGATTATGACAACACCAATTATACTTCCGAAGTGAGTATAGACCGTGTGTTGCCCGAAGTATTAGGCGGTGGATTCAGCATCAGAAAAGAAAACAACACCGTTCAAACTTACCAGGGATTATTAAATTATGATAGTGAGTTTTTCAATGGCGATTTCAGGGTAACAGGCTTTGGAGGTTTTATATACAGGCTGAGAACAACTGAAACATTAGGCACCAATACTATCGGCGGGTTGAACTTTCCGGGTTGGTACTCGTTCAACAACCAGGCAGGCACACCCGATGCCGGTAATGCATACCTGCTGAGAAGCTATGGACGCGGCAGCGATGTATTATACAGTGCGGTTGCTTCGGCTACCTTGTCCTGGAAAAATGAATTGTACCTGGATCTGCAAGCCAGGCAGGACTGGAACTCTACCCTTCCCCCCAGCGATAACAAGTATTTTTATCCCGGAGCTTCTTTAACCTGGAACTATACCGAACGTTACAACATCCCCTGGATGAACAGAGGACAGGTAAGGTTTGCATGGGCAGATGTAGGAAACGGTGCACCGAGATATTTTGCAAACAACCAATACGACCTTGGCTATATATCCGGCACAGGTGCACAGGCAGTAATTGTATCTCCCCCCGGCAACATTCTGCCCGGCGCATTGAAACCAGAAAGAAAGAGAGAGTTTGAGATCGGGATCAACAACAGCTTTTTGAAAGGCAACAGGATAACGCTCGACTTCTCGTATTACACCAACAACCGCTACGATCAGATCATAAGTTTACCGATCTCCTCATCTTCCAGCTCAAGCGGTTTATTGATCAATGCAGCCAATACCAGGAACTATGGCTTTGAGTTTTCTGTAACAGGCACACCGGTACTAACGCCCAACCTTAGGTGGGATATTACCTTGAATGGAGCAAAACAGGCTTCTAAAGTAATAGACCTTTACAGAGATCTTACCAATTACAACAGGGGTAATCTTATCAATGGCAGCTCCGCCTACATTAGCGCCAACAAGGGAGAACCTGTAGGTGAGATTAAAGCGTATGACTACCTGCGCGATGAAAGCGGAAATAAGATAGTAAGCTCAAGCGGCTTGTATACGCTTGATACAGACCCTGCTAAAATGGTATCGAAGGGCAACATTATACCCAACCTTTATGGTGGGATTTTATCAGACCTCCGGTATAAAAATTTTGCTTTCCGCATTGCGCTTGATTATAAATATGGCGGCACCATATTCTCCTATACCAATCAGCGTTTGTATGGTTTAGGACAATTAGAAAGCACACTGCCTTACAGGGATGAAGCAAGTGGTGGCATGGCTTACTATATAGGCCCCGGCAACCAGAAAATAGCATGGCAGCACAACGAAGCAGCGCCCGCCGCATCTATAGATGGAAAAGTATACCACGATGGAAGGATTTTACCGGGCGTAAAACTGGATGCAGACAACAAATATGTTCCCAACGATATTATCATTGCTGCGTCCGATCATTATCAAACCTATATCAATGACCTTTCAACATCATTCCCTCCGGATAATATCCTTAAAAACGATTACATCAAACTAAGAGAGATAGCGCTGTCCTATACGCTTCCGAGAAGTGTGGCACAGATGATGAAGCTCCAGGGACTTTCGTTGACCGTTGCAGGAAGGAACCTGTTTTACCTGTACAAGTCGATTCCTAATATTGATGTAGAAGGTGCCATCGGGTCAGACAGCTTTGTAGAGAATACAGTATTTCCCGGACAGCAGACATTTTCGTTTGGTGTAAATGTTAGCTTTTAATGAATTTAAATTCTAGAAAAATGAAACGTACGATATTATATTTCGGATTATTGATGATAGCAGGTTTGAGTTCCTGCAAAAAAGACCTGGAGGATCGATTTTACAACCCCGACCAGTTAAGCGAAGGTGTAACCGATATTGTTCCCGGCCTGTTTTCGAGAACCATTAGTGAGAATAAAATTTTTATCCAGGATTATGGCGAATGGTATTACCTGATGAGCGGGGGAACCAGTATAACCGGCTATGCGCAGTTGGCCCAGCGTTATGTAACAGACCGCTATGCATGGTTTGCTACTTATAACGACCTCACCACAGGCAATGGCTTCGACGATTTCCCCATTACAGGACAGGGATATTTTGAAGGAAGCTACAGGAGGTTGAAAAGCTGGGAAACATTGAGAAGTGAGTGGAATAACAGGGAAGGTCAGGCTAAGCTGGATGCTGAACTGTACTACAAATTGGTATCGTTAGTAAAAGTATACCAGACAGGAAAGCTGGTGGACCTGTTTAATTCCATTCCATATTTTAATGCGTTCCAGGCAGGAAATAATACAGCCGAAAACTGGTATCCGGCATACGACGATCCTAAAGAAATATACAAATCCATTATTGCCGAACTGGGTAACCTGGCAGATTCATTCCAGATACAGTTCGATCAGATGTCTGCTACCGCACAGCAGATTTTCGTGAAACAAGATGTGGTTTTTAAAGGAGACATTGACAAATGGGTGGAGTTTGCCAATGCTACCCGCCTCAAGTTATTGGTGCGCATTGCAGGCGTAGACGAAGCCTATGCAAAGCCATTGATCCAGGAAACATTGGGAAGACAATTGCCTATCACCGATCTCACCTTCCCCATCTGGTACGATACCGATCAGAAGAACGGTGGCGGTTTTTGGATGAGGGGCTTATACGAAAATACCTATGCTTCGTTTATCCCCAACATTATTATGAAGCGCCTCAATTACGGCGATAGCGCCTATGAAGCGGGCATTGATGATCCTCGCCTGCCCGTTATCGCAATGCCTACCAAATATGCAGACTATAAGGGCATTTCGTACAATACAGACGCGTTAAAACCCATTTACCAGGGAGGCGACAGATATTATCCTTACGCCGACAATTTGCCCAGCAGTTTGCAGCAAAATGCATTCTCGATGTACAACTTTGCAACCTACCACCGCAACGATAAGATGCCTGCATACATGTTTTCGCTTGCAGAGCTGGATCTTTTACTGGCAGAAATTGCATTGAAAGATTTAGGCAACACAGGCAAAGCAGCCGAAGAGCATATTAAAGATGCGGTGATCCATTCCACCGATTTTTATTATGCGCTCAACCAGGCAAGCAATTTTAAGGATGACGAGAACGCCTACGGCGCAGCAGCTCCATTATATCCTGCAAAACCCGATGCCGGCGCCATAGCAGCGTGGGGCGACAAAGTGAAAGCTAAATTTACTGCCGCTGCTTCAACCGAAGACAAGATGGAAATACTCATGCAGCAGAAGTTCATTCACCTGAATATCCTGCACCCGTATGAATGTTGGGCAGAGCTGAGAAGAACAGGACATCCTAAACTGGAACCTTTTACCTGGCAGGGAAATGTGTGGACACCATTCCCGGAAAGAGTACGTTACCCTTCGGACGAAGCAAGAACCAACGGAGCCAATTTATCGAAGGTTTCAGGAGAAAACAATATGACCTCTAAAATATTCTGGGTACCCGCCAGCAGGAATACAGACCTGTACTGGGACGACTACAACTACGAATAACTTTTTCGCTGTTAGTTTTATACTTGTTGTACACGGACGCTTTATTCCTAAAGCGTCCTTTTTCTTTAACGCATTAGGGTTGGGGAATTGTTTGCGTAAACCATTTGTTCCGCTGGTTTTCGCAAATGTATACGCAGATAAGCGGTGATTTGATCAGCGAACAAAACCTGCGCTCATCTGCGGAAAAAAAATGATCACTTTTACGACCGCCACCTACAGTTATCTCATCACCTGTCACTCAGTCCTACCTATGCAATCCCTTCCTCCTCAAATATTCCAGCAATTCTTTTGGCAGGTCTGTTTGTATTATATTGGTATGCCTTAGCCGCAGCAATGCGTCAAAGCCCGAATCTTTTTTCTCCAGTTCCATTTTATCGTACTCGTTCAATGCATTCATCCAAAGCCTTTTTCCTTTGCTGCGTATTACACTCATGAGGGAATCGTTGTAAAATTCATCATCGCCATGAATAACGGGAACGGGCATGGGCAGTCCAAAAACCCCTTCTATATCTTCTTTATTATATACCCTCGTCATAAACTGCAGCTTATTGTTCATTTTGTATAATGCATCCGCATCTTTGTAATCGTACAAAAAGAATAAGCACTGTTTTTCCATTTTTTTCTTACGCAACAGTTTCACAGTTGAACGCGCCGCCCTTTCTCCATCCGCTTTATAATCTATGTCCAGCATAATATGTCCTTTTATCAGCTTCAACACTTCTTTAAAAGTTGGAATGCGTTCGTTGGTAGGCTTACCGTTGTGCAACAAACGAAGGGCGCTTAGCTGTTTCCAGGTCATTTCCGATACCAGCCCCCTGCCCGTTGTGGTACGGTCAACTGTTTTATCGTGAATCATCACCAGCACACCATCTTTTGTTTCTCTCACATCCAGCTCCACAATATCTATTCCCATTGCAATAGCTTCCTTTATCGCCGATAAGGAATTTTCAGGGTGGTTGGCATGTGGTGCCCTGTGGGCAGCTACCAGCACCCTGTCGGGCCGGTTATAAAAATCGTTCAAAATACTGTCGAGCCTCGATTGTGCCTCAGTACAAAAGCCGGTTGCAATCAACGCAACCATTAACAAAAAACACCGCATCGCTTTCATCATATATTTATTTATTCGGTAAACACCTGTTGAGAGATCATTTTTATCTGTTGATACTAACCCATCAATAACCGTTACCTGCTTACGGTAAAATCGCCTACCCGGCAAGCCGACCGGGGCAAGGTTGCCAACTTTACTTTCAACCGAGTATATGTTGCATGTAAATACTCTCTGTAAACAACACTGCTAAAATCTTCGTGCATGTCTCTTTCAAAATACAGTTGGCTTTTAATTTCAGCGTTAAGTTTAACATCAGGCGTTATAGCACAAACCGGTTCGGCGGCTGAGCCTGTACGTTATGTAGGCGGCGTTACCATCGATCCGCAGGTGCATGAAGGAAGGTTGCGCTGGGCCATTGGCACCGAAAGCATACAGGTAATGCGGGCAAACCGCGCACATACGGCTATTGCCACCGACGCTGGCTGGACCTACAACCATGCTCCCGACCTTGCTTACTGGAATGGAAAATTCTACCTGCAATACCTCAGTAACCCGGTAGACGAACACATTGCACCCGGGCAAACATTGCTTGTTACTTCTGTCGATGGAAGAAACTGGAACACGCCGCAAATACTATTTGCTCCTTACAAAGCGCCGCCCGGTGTTCAAATTCCTGAAGGATATGGTGGCTATATGATGCACCAGCGCATGGGATTTTATGTGGCGCCCAACAATCGTTTACTCACACTGGCTTTTTACGGACATACGGAAGACCCTTTCCAGGAAGGAGGTATAGGACGGGTAGTGAGAGAAATTTATAAAGATGGCAGCATGAGCCCGGTGTACTTTATTAAATACGAGAGCCACGCCAACTGGAATGAAAGCAATACTTCTTTTCCATTTTACACCACTTCGAAGGATAGCGGCTTTGTAAATGCCTGCAAAGCTTTGCTGAACGATAGGTTGAAAACACTGCAATGGAAAGATGAAGATGATGGCAACGATCCTTTGTATGCAGAAAACAGGAACGACGATCACTTATCTGCCCTCTCCTACTTTCACCGCAAAGATGGCAAGCTGGTAATGCTGTGGAAAAAATCGAAAGCGGCTTTATCAGAAGATGAAGGTCTTCATTTTTCACCCGTAAAAGTACCTACGCTTATTATGAGCGGAGGTAAAAACTGGGGGCAACGAACCGACGATGGCAGATACGCAATGGTATACAACCCTATTGAATCATCGGAATACCGCTATCCGCTCATTACCATTACGAGCGACGATGGCGTGTTATTCGACGATATGCTGCTGGTGCAGGGCGAAGTGCCGCCCCGGCGGTTCTATGGCAGATGGAAAGATTTTGGTCCATGCTATACACGCGGCATTTCAGAAGGTAATGGCAACCCGCCCGGTAACGATATGTGGGTTACCTACAGCATGAACAAAGAAGACATGTGGATAAGCAGGGTGCCCGTTCCCGTTAGGTATTCGGTAAACACACCGGTTAGCGATCATTTCAACCAGCTTGCAACAGGCAAGGCTGTCCCCGACTGGAACATTTATTCACCCCAATGGGCACCGGTAAGCGTGGCCAATTTTCCATCAACCACCAACAAAAGCCTTTGCCTGAGCGATGAAGATCCCTACGATTATGCAAGAGCCATCAGGGTATTTAAAGAAACCTCCAGCGGAAACATACAATTCAAAATACTGGCATCGCAAAACAATACAGGTGAGTTATCGGTGGATGTTACCGACCGGTATGGCAACCGCCCCGTTCGCATCAGCTTCAACAATAAAGGCGAAATAACAGCAGCAAACGGATCGCAAAGCCACCTGCTAAAAAAATACGAACCCAATACCTGGTATGAGTTTCAACTCACCGTGCATGCAACCTTAAAGGGAACATTCGATTTGCAGATCAATGGCGAAAAGCTTTTAACAAAAGCTCCGCTTGCCGAAGCCGTAAAATCTGTTGAACGCATTTCTTTCCGCACAGGACCCTACCGGAATTTACCAACACGCACCACGCCTAACGAAACACCCGAAGCACCCCTGCCAGGCGCTGACGAAAAAGTGGCGAAAGCTGTTTTTTATGTAGATGATGTAAGGGTGAGATAGAGGGGAAAGGTGGAAGGTGAAGGGTGGAAGGCAGAAGGTGGAAGGTGTACATTCTTTGATCTAAATTTTCCGGTGGGCGAGACACCATAGCCGTCAACTTAAGAAAATAGTAATGATTATGCGATTGGTTTATGCACCGCAGGTGCTATCTGTTTGCAACCATCGTCAACAGCGCTTTTTACTGCACCGCAGGTGCAAAGCATTAAGAGGCTGGCTTTTTTCAAACGGATTGCCTCTCTGAGGCTTGCCTGCCGGCAGGCAATATAACCCATGTGTCTTCCTCAAATTGACAGCTATAGTGAGACACCGACCGATAGCGAAGAATGGCAAGATAGAGGTCAAAAATGAAAGGTGAAAGAGAAGCGACTTTTCCCTTTCACCTTCTACCTTCCACCTTCTACCCTTCACCTTTCACCTTCCACCCTTCACCTTTTCCCTTCCACCTTTCCCCCTTCCCAATGTTTAATTTTTTTTTGTTGAAGAAATCCTATCTTAGCGCCATAACCCTCCCTTCCAGAGAAAGTAACCAATTACATAAGAGAAACGAGTAGATTGAACTGACTGCTGAATATTTTAACAGTGCTTCCTTTACCGGATGCATAAAGCAATGTTTGAGGCCTTGGCCCGTGTTTGCTAACTTTATGATGAGCCCTGTTAGTGTATTAAAAAGTACCGCGTATTTCTTCTTCTGTAACAAACGGACATAAGCATCTCTGTTGTCCGGTTAATTTTTAAAAGATATAGAACCTACCCCGACAAGAGATTTTCGCTCTTTCGCAAGCGTGTCTGTGTTCCTTCGGAAACAACAGGCAGGCAATGTGCAGGCGATTATTCGTTCCCGTTTCATTAGTTGACCGATTACCACGAAGTATTGACGACTGTGTGCAGTTATGTGTTTGCAGTATGCAAGTACAGTTGCTGCGGCATTTTTTAGTAACCAAACATCAACCTATATGCAAAGAACACTTGTATCCAGGGCAGGAATGTTATGCCTCTTCCTGCTGTGCCGCTCCCTTTTGTTTGCACAAACAAAAACGCTCCAGGGTGTCGTCAAAGACGAAAAAGACAACCCGGTTCCCAATGTTTCAATCGTTGTACGCGCCACTTCTGTTGGTACTACTACCGACAGCCACGGCAATTTTTCCATTACGGCGAAGCAGGGAGATGTGCTGGACATTTCCAGCGTGGGTTTCAAAAACCAGTCGATTACTGTAGGCAAAAGCGCGCAAATCAGCATCACGCTCGAAAGCGATGTTTCCAGCCTCAGCGATGTGGTGGTGATCGGCTACGGCACATCGCGCAAAAAAGATCTCACAGGCTCCGTAGCGGTGGTAAATTTAAACGATGCCAAAAAGCAGCCCACCTCCAGCTTAACCAATATGCTGCAGGGGCAGGTTTCGGGCGTATCGGTTATTGGCAGCGGCCAACCAGGGCAATCGCCCGTGATACGCATACGCGGCGTAAACTCCTTCGGCAACAATGTGCCATTGTATGTTGTAGACGGAGTGCCTACGCAGAATATCGACGATATCAATCCCAACGACATCTCCAGTGCGCAGGTGTTAAAAGATGCCGGAGCCGCTTCTATTTATGGTTCAAGAGCTTCTAACGGCATCATCATCATTACCACCAAAAAAGGATCGGGAAGAGTAAAAGTGAGCTACGATGGCTATTACGGCACACAGGTGCCTCCGCAGGGAAATGTATGGAACACACTGTCTACCCAGGAAATGGGCGATCTTACATGGCTCGCTTTTAACAATGCGAAAATTACAAGACCTAACGACCCCTTTACGCCTCCGGTACATGCACAATATGGCAACGGCGCCACGCCTGTAATTCCGGATTATATTTTGCCCAGCGGCGCTAAAGAAGGCGACCCGGGAACCAGCCCGGCAGATTACTATCTTGACCCCAACTACACAGACCCCTCGGCGTTAAGCACTTTCAACCAGATTGTAAAAGCCAATAAAACCGGCACCGACTGGTTTCACGAAATTTTCAAGAACGCGCCCATGCAAAGCCACAACCTGCAGGTAGCTAATGGCAACGAAAACGGCAGCTATTTGTTTTCGGTAAACTATTTCAACCAGCAGGGCATACTCATCAACACTTACCTGAAACGGTATACCATCAGGGCCAATACGCAGTTTAAACTGAGCGACCGTGTTAGAATAGGCGAGAACCTCTCCTACTCTGTATCGGAAAATCCATTGACGGACATATTGGTAGAAGGGCAGGGCATTGGCATGGCCATGCGACTGCACCCAATGGTTCCCGTGTATGATATTATGGGCAACTATGCCGGCAGCAGGGGAAGAGACCTGGGCAATGCCCGCAACCCGGTGGCCATTCAGCAACGAACAGCAAACAACAGGAATGTGGCAGGACGCCTGTTCGGCAATGTATTTGGCGAAGCAGACATTTTGCCCAACCTGCAATTCAGAACGGTGTTTGGCGGCGAATGGTATTCTGGCTACAACCATAGCTTCGCCTATCCCCAATATGAAAACTCCGAAAACGGGTCTACCAATTCTTTTACAGAAAGCTCTTATGCAGGTGCCAACTGGACATGGAGCAACACAGTTACCTACGAACCGGAACTTGGCGATGCCCACAATATAAAATTACTGGCCGGAACAGAAGCCTATAAAAACGTGAACAGGGGTTTAACCAGCACGTCTTTCAGCTATATCAGCTTCGATCCTTCGTACGTAAATCTCACTAACGGGGCGGGAACCAAAACCAACGGCAGCGAACGGTTTGCCAATGCGTTATTCTCCTATTTTGGAAGAGTAGATTATACATTCAAGTCTAAATATTTATTGTCTGCCACCATCAGGAGAGACGGTTCCTCCAAATTTATCGGCAACAACCGCTGGGGTACTTTTCCTGCTGTAAGTGTGGGCTGGCGCACCTCGCAGGAAAAATTCATGAGCTCGGTTCACTGGCTGTCCGATCTGAAAATAAGGGGATCGTGGGGAATTATGGGAAACCAGTTGAACGCATTAGACGCCAATTCCTATACGTTGTACAGGGGCACAAGAAACACTTCTTACTACGATATTACCGGCTCCGGCAACGTAGCAGAAGGTTTGTGGCTTTACCAGAGGGGAAACCAGGACGGAAGATGGGAAAAGAACATCAATTTCAATATAGGATTTGACGCCTCGATATTGGGAGGGAAAATTGACCTGTCTGCAGATTACTACCGGAAAAACATCGAAGACCTGTTGTTTACCATCACCCTGCCCGGAACATTTGGAGCAGCCAATGTGCCGGCTTACAATGTGGCGGCTATGACGAACTCAGGCATAGATCTATATGCAGCAGCGCATTTAAATGCAGGTGGTAAACTGAAAATTGACCTTGAAGGTACTTTTACCACTTACAGGAACAAGATCACACAAATTGATGCCAACGGAACGCCTTATTTTGATTTGGATGGACGCAGGTTCAACGGCGCTACCATTATCCGCAACGCGGTAGGCCAACCCGTAAGTTCGTTTTATGGCTACCAGGTAGAGGGGTTCTGGAGCAGTTGGGAAGAAATTGACGCTGCCAACAAGGCAGCAGTCAATACAGGAAAAGCTACGCAATATATGAGAGACATGGCACCGGGCAGATTCAAATATGCCGACATTGATGGCAACGGGTACATTAACGCAAACGACCGGACTTTTTTAGGCAATCCCAATCCTAAATTCAGCTACGGACTTAATATTGGATTGAAGTATAAGAACTTCGACTTTTCAACTTTTATTTTCGGCGTTGCCGGCAATAAAATATGGAACAATGTAAAATGGTGGAGAGATTTTGCGGGAACATTTCCCGGCACTGCAAAAAGCAAGACAGCTTTATACGACT
>JBQCGX010000034.1:0-3238 GCA_051955255.1 Agriterribacter sp.
TACGACTCGTGGACACCCGAAAAACAAAATGCAGCGGCGCCTATACAGGAAATAGGAACTTTCTTCAGCACCGTGCGTGTTCCCAATTCTTATTTTGTAGAGAATGGCTCTTACCTGCGCTCTAAAAACATTTCGATAGGGTACTCCCTTCCGGAAGACCTGTTGAGCACCTTGCATATATCGCGATTGAGAGTGTATGTGCAGGCAGCCAACCTGTTTACCATTACTCCCTACTCCGGCGTTGATCCCGAAATTTCGGTAAATGCCAGGGGCAATCAAAATGGCGCCACAGATTTTGGTATTGATGAAGGCTCGTATCCCAATCCAAAACAATATCTGTTTGGGCTGCAGGTATCCTTCTGATTTTTTTCTCCACTAAAAACAACATACTTTATGAACAAGCACTTAACAATAAAATATTGCAGGCATCAACTCATTCTATTATTCGCGTTCCTTATTCTTTTTACAGGCTGCAAAAAATTTTTAGACCAGGATGCACTCGGCAGCCTGCAAGCCGATCAGCTCACCAATAAAGCGGGCATTAACGGTTTGCTCATTGGCGCATACGGTGCTTTAGACGGACAGAACATCAATGGTGGTGCCTCCTGGCCTTCTTCGCCCTCGCACTGGATTTATGGAAGTGTGGCCGGCGGCGATGCACATAAAGGCAGCGACCTGGGCGACCAGCCTGCCATAGTGCCCATTGCTACAGGCAATTCTGATGCAGCGAACGGGTTTTTCAACAACAGGTGGATCACTTTTTACGAGGGCGTAACAAGAGCCAATGCGGTATTATCAGCCATTGCAACCACAACCTCGCCCACGCTCACCAACGCCGATAAGATCCAGTTTGCAGCAGAAGCGCGTTTTTTGAGAGGGCATTATTATTTTGAACTGAAAAAGTTCTTCAATATGGTTCCCTGGATCAGCGATTCTACAACAGAGCTGAATCAGCCGAACGATAAAGACATCTGGCCGTTTATAGAAAACGATTTTAAATTTGCCGCAGATAATTTAAAAGAATCGAATGTGGCCGGCAGAGCTAACAACTGGGCAGCAAAAGCCTATCTGGCAAAAACCTATTTATACCAGAAAAAATTTAGCGAAGCCAAAGTTGTGTTCGACGATGTAATTGCCAATGGCAAAACTTCGAATGGCCAACCATATGGCTTGAACGACCGTTTTGAAGACAATTTTGATGCAGCACGCAACAACAGCAAAGAGTCTGTTTTTGCCATCCAGATGGCGGCTAATGATGGATCCAATTCGGCTGCCAATGGCAACAATGGCGATGTGTTGAATTTTCCTTATGGTGGTCCCTTTCCCTGTTGCGGTTTCTTTCAGCCAAGCGTTGATCTTGCCAACTCGTACCGCACCGACGCATTGGGGCTTCCCTATCTCGACAATTACAACGACGAAACCATTACATTGGATATGGGCGTTAAAGACACCGATCCGTTTACACCTTACCAGGGCCGGCTTGATCCACGCATTGACTGGACAATTGGCCGCAGAGGCATTCCCTTTAACGACTGGGGAATTTTTCCGGGTATAAAATGGATAAGAAATCAACCTTCCGGCGGACCGTTTGCCAACAAAAAAAATATTTTCTGGCAAAACAATCCATCTTCCTTTATCATGAGCAGCCGCTCGTCTTCTATCAACATCAATGTAATCCGCTTTGCAGATGTGTTGTTGTTAGCAGCAGAGTGTGAAGCGCAGCTACCCAGTCCCGATTTGAAAAAAGCGACGGACTATGTAAATATGGTGCGCGAAAGAGCAGCTCAACCAGAAAGCAAAGTATATACCTACGCCGACCCTTCTAACCCGTTGGGAGGTTTTACACAAACGCCGGCCGCAAACTATGTAATAGGTCAGTATGCTGTACCATTTGCATCGAAAGCGTTTGCTTTAAAAGCCATTTACTTTGAAAGGAAGCTGGAACTGGCTTGCGAAGGGCACCGCTTCTTCGACCTGGCACGGTGGGATATTGGCGAAGCAACATTGAATGCTTATTACGCTTTTGAAAGTAAGATCACAGCCGATCTGCCCAACCCCAAATTTACCAGTGGTAAAAATGAATACTACCCCATTCCGCAGGCACAGATAGACCTGATGAACAGAGGTGGCAAAGAGCTGTTGAAGCAGAACCCGGGTTATTAAATCAACATTGAATTAAACCATGTCGTTTAGATGATACTTATTCAAGTCTCACGCGCTCCCATCAGACCGCCCTTTGGGCGGGCCGATGGGATGCCGGTCGGCCCGCCGGAGTAGGCATTGAGCGCGGCCGGCGGTCTGACCGACAAAAGGTCAATGAGCCGACCGCTGATAGCTGCCTGTCGATAGCCACCACTTCCCCCAAAAAAAATCCGGAAAAATAATCTTCCGGATTTTTTTGAAATAATTTTTTCTTAAAGCTTGAACCCTAATGTAAGACTCAGCACCCTGTGCTTACCTAATTCATCATCTGAACTGCTGGTGCCCGACTGCAGCTTCGCCAATCCCAATCCGTAGTTAACAGAAATCATGGCTCGTTTTCCCTGCAATCCAACCGTACCATTCAAACCATAATCAAATCTTCTCATTACACCGTAACCGGCACCTTCTTCATCGCCGGTAAACGGATCATCGTCAGAGAACTTGATATTGTCTGTACTGCTGAAACCTACACCCAGTATTTCTCCTTCCACTTTGTTTTTACCGGCAACACCTATTCCTACATACGGACCGGCGCCCACAAAAAAGCTGGATTCATCTCCCAGCGGAACTTTAAAAACAGCGTTTACAGGAACTTCAATATAATAAGGACGGGTAGTTGAGCGGAACCAGTTGTCGCCCGAAGTATTACCTCCTTCCAGCTTTGTTCCTTTCCCCGTAAAAAATACGCCCGGCTGCAAGGCAAAGAATTTTGTAATGGGCAGATCAGCCTGAAGCCCTACATGAAAGGATGCAATACCTTTTGCATCATCCACATTTCCGTCTTTGTCTGTTGTAACATTGGCGATGTTAACGCCACCTTTTACAAATACCGAAGATTGTTGTGCTTTCACTGTTGCAACGGTGCACACCAGCAGCGAACCGAACACGAGAATAGTCTTTTTCATTTTGTGTGTTTTTATGTTTAATAGTAGCACGGAATGCTCAACGTGCATTCTCATACAGTTATTCACCCCATGCTTTTCAAAAGCCTTGCCATTGTTGGTAATTTCCAGCTAAACCTGATTCGGGTATATAT
>JBQCGX010000035.1:0-73523 GCA_051955255.1 Agriterribacter sp.
CCCCGCGGGGGGGGGGGTAGAAAAATTCTTTTTATTTTTTTTCAACTCGTCCTCCCGCGGCCGAATTGTTCTCTGGTTGTCCCCCCCCCCCCCCAAGGAGGGGTCTGTTGCGTACAAAGCAAACTTACAAGCTGCCAAACCAGCAAAGAGCAGTAGTGCTGACCTTACAGGGTTTGAGAAGGTGCTCCTAATCCACCGTAGAAGGCAGCCTTGGAATAGCATCCTCAATATCGTCGAGGTCGATCATTAAAGTAAGCTGGAAGAAATGTTTGCCCTGACCGGTATTATCGTTTTTGTAATCGTACTGATACACGTATCCCGGCTGAATAATAAGCGGTTTGCTTATCTGGTAACCCAATCCGGCAAAAAACCTGTTTCGTTCAAAATACGGTGCCTTGTTGGTAAGAAAGATCTCATCGAAAGTGGTAAAAAAGAATGTGCCCGGTTTAATGCTTTTGCCGTTAAGCGGCAATGCCGTGCTCAGCCTGTAGCGGAACCGGTTGCGGTAACCTGTTTTAAACCAGCGTTGTTCTACCCGGTAACGATGTTCAAATTTTATCTGTTCCAGGTAATGGTTCATGGTAAGCTGCTGCCACAGCCTGGTTTCATTACCCGTAATGGGTTTGGGAAAATTTCCATCCTGTTCAACATCGTAGGTAATATATTTCCCCGTGCCTATCAGCACCGAAAAGTTTTTATTGATGCTATAGGATATGCCGCCCTTTATCTCGTAATAAAAATGATCGCTGTAAAAAGATTGCGAGCGAAGCTGCAGCTCATTAAAAATGCTCCAGTTCCTGGAAAGGCTCAACCGGGTATTGATCACATTCCACGATCCGAGGTTTTTCTTTTGGGCAGTTGCAGAAAAGTTAGCTAAAACAATAACCGTTACTATAAAATATAATCTTCGCTTCATTACTTCAGAATCGCTTTTTTTAAATGAGCTGCAAAGATATTGTTTGTGGGGCAGCTATCAGCCGAGAGCCGTTTATTGTTTATTGTTTGGTGTTTTTTGTTTGCGTTTTCTTTTTGGTTCTTGTTTCTTGAATCTTGGTTCTTGCATTTTTCGCTGATCGCTGATGGCTAACTATTTGCCAGTTTACTGTTGCGATAGCCATATAAAAAATAAATGATCAACCCCAGGATCATCCACATATAAAACCAGAACCAGCTATTGGCAGGAATTTCTATCATAAGGTAGAGGCAGAACAATACCCCGAGAATTGGAATAAGAGAATAGCGCCTCATAACAGTAAGAAAAGAAATGACGGTGGCTATTGCCACAAACACCAGGAACAGAATTTCCTGGTAGTTTTCGTTGCCCAGGTTATTGACGGCCGCAACAATGCGTTCGCGAAAAGTATATATAAAAAGTATCAGCAGCAGCGGTACAATGTATCGACCATTAATATATGGCAGCCGGAATCCGCTGTCGGTTTTAGGACGAGGTGGCAACAGCAATACCCCTCCCGATACCAGCACAAAGGCAAACAAAGTGCCGATGCTGGTTAAGTCGGTAACAAAATCGGAGTCGATAAATAAAGAAGGAATACCAACAATGATACCCGTAACAATAGTAGCGAACGAAGGTGTTTGATATTTAGGATGAATGGTCTGGAATTTTCTAGGCAGCAATCCATCGCGGCTCATGCTCATCCAGATGCGGGGTTGCCCCAACTGGAAAACAAGCAACACACTGGTGGTAGCCACTACCGCGCTGATGGAAATTATTTTTTCGATCCACGGCGCCCTTGTTTCAAACACAAAGGCCAACGGATCATTAACTCCTTTAAAAGCAGCATAGTTTTCAATACCGGTAAGCACCAACGCTATTAAAATATATAGCACCGTACATATAAGCAGCGAATAGATCATCCCTCTCGGCATATCCCGCTGTGGATTTCTGCACTCTTCGGCGGTGGTAGAAATAGCATCGAAACCAATATAAGCGTAAAACACTGCGGATACTCCTTTCAACACGCCTTCGAAACGGTTGGGTAAAAAGGGCGTCCAGTTGTTCACATCTACAAAAAAAACACCCGCAACAATTACAAACAGTATCACCGCAATTTTAAAGATCACCATAAAATTAGCCGTGCGCTTGCTTTCCTTCATGCCGATAAAGGCCAGCCAGGTTACCAATGCTACGATAATAAAGGCAGGCAGATTTAAAAAAAACTTTGTTCCTCCCATCGAAGGTGCATTGTTCCATGCATTTACTGCAAACTGGTATTTGTCTGCATCCTCTACACTTAATCCACCCGTTGCCAGCGCAGCAGTTGCTTCGCTGTACGCAGCTTTGGCAGTAACAGGATCTACCAGCAACCAATCCGGCAAATGAATATGAAAAAGATGTACAAGTAAATTATTGAAATAACCGCTCCAGGATATGGCCACTACTACGTTACCGATAGCATATTCCAGTATCAACGCCCACCCAATGATCCAGGCTACCAGCTCGCCAAATGTTACGTAAGAGTAAGTATAGGCACTACCGGCTACGGGTACCCTGCTGGCAAACTCGGCATAACATAGCGCTGAAAAACCGCAGGTAACCGCCGTTATTATGAAAAGCAGCGAAATGCCCGGTCCGCCATCGTAAGCAGCTTTGCCAATGGTAGAAAAAATACCGGCGCCTACTACTGCGGCTATGCCCAGGAAAGTAAGATCGCGTACACCCAATACTTTATTTAACCCCGCTGAATGCCCGTCGCCGCCCGACGAAGCAGCATCCTCTACAATTTTATTGATTGATTTTTTCCTGAAAAGCGGGTGTCCCATGGGCGTGTGTTTGGTTATTTTAGTTGACCAAAATAGACCAAAACCAGCAACCAGACAAGAAAGTTTATATCAACTGGAGTTTCGCCACTTTGGGATCTACAATGACCTGGTCGTGCTCAAAATCGAGCTTGATGCGCCATTTTTGAAGCGTGGCGGCACCGATGATGGCATCTTCGCTAAGGTTAGGAACAACCAGGAATTCGTCGGATAATAACACATCGTTTATATAAAAATCCAGTCTCACGGCATGCGTAACTTTAATAAAATGGGCTTCGAAAATAATATCTATCCTCCGCTCTACTCCAAGCTTAACGGACTGTCCAAGATTTTCCAGGCTTTTTGCACGAACACAGGAAAGGCTGGCGCCGCTGGAAAAAAGTACTTGCAATACTTTTTCTCCTTGCGAACCAATAAATAGCAATGGTGATTTTAAAAATGACATAGGTTGTTTTATATAAAGGTAAAAAACTAAGCATGGAGATTTCATGCAATCGTTTGATTGTTTTCCCAAGCATTTATATCTGTAGTTTTAAAGCGAAATTCCGACTAATGAAGTATACGTTACTATCTGTTTTGATTGCATCTGCATTCGCCGCACAGGCGCAGGATTTGAGTTACAGCACTTCCGGCAAAAGCTATTTTACGGAAGCGCAGCCCATAAAACCAGCTAACAATAACGACTGGACGAAATTACCCGCACCTGTAACAGTAAGTTTTGCCAGCAGCAATGCCCGGTATGCTAAAAACGATGTGCCGCAAATTAAAGTGGAGCAGCAGTGGAATGCCAGTGGCTGGAAAGGAGAAAAGCTGCATACCCAGTTGCTGGTATGGACGAATCAAAACATCGCCAACCTGCAATATAGCATCACCGAACCGGCTAATGCCAAAGGTGAAATGATTCCGGCAACCGCTATTAAGGCTGGTTTTGTGCGCTATGTAATAACGGATGAATTTGCGGGCGGTTGCGGCTATCGCAAACCGGCAGATTTTGACTCCTCGCTTTCGCCCGATGCAATTGACATCATTTCATCTATACCTGTTGAAAAAAATTCTGTGCAACCCATCTGGCTAAGCCTGCACATTCCTGCTACCGCATCGGCAGGCGTTTACAACGGCAGCATTACCATCAATGCCGACAAGCAATACAAGCTGCCCTTCAGCATACGGGTGGTTAACCGCGTGCTGCCTCCCCCATCGTCATGGACTTTCGATCTTGATCTGTGGCAACATCCTGCCGCTATTGCGCGCATCCACGGCGTGCCTTTGTGGAGCGATGAGCACTTCAAACTGATGAAGCCTTACTATACCATGCTTGCAAATGCCGGACAAAAAAACATTACTGCCAGCATTATGGAAGAGCCCTGGGGACACCAGACCTACGATGATTTTCCTTCGTTAATAAAATGGACAAAAAAGAAAAACGGCACCTGGACATACGACTACAGCCTGTTTGATAAATACATATCGTTTGTGATGGATTGCGGCATCACCAAACGCATCAATTGTTATTCGATGGTGCCCTGGGCATTGTCTTTCCGCTATTACGATGAAGCCGCCAAAAAAGATACAGCGTTAAAGGCAAAGGTTGGATCACCCGAATACAATACACACTGGACAACCATGCTGAAAGATTTTACCAAACACCTCAAGCAAAAAGGCTGGTTTGGTATTACCACCATAGCAATGGACGAACGTCCTATGAAAGACATGCAGGTAGTAATAAAAATGCTGAAACAGATCGACCCGCAATGGAAGATTGCGCTTGCAGGAAATTATCATCCCGAAATTGAAAAAGATGTCTTTGACTACTGCCTTGCATCTAACCTGGAATTTGACGCAAACATATTAAAGCAAAGACTGGAAGCTGGTAAGCCCAGCACCTACTATACCTGCTGCTCGGAAAACTATCCGAACGGATTCACCTTTTCGCCTCCTGCCGAGCACGTATGGATAGGCTGGTATGCTGCCTCCAAAGGATTTACCGGATACCTGCGGTGGGCCTATAATAGCTGGGTTGCCGATCCTCTAAGAGACTCAAGGTTCCGCTCCTGGCCCGCCGGCGATACTTACCAGGTATATCCCGGACCGCGCACTTCCATCCGGTTTGAAAAGCTGATTGAAGGCATACAGGATTTCGAAAAGATCAACATCCTTAAAAAGTTGTACAAACAAAACAACGATACCCAGTCGCTCAACAAATTAGAAGCTGCACTGGCATTGTTCGATATAAAAAAATTGAGCACTGTTCCAGCAGAAGAGATGTTGGTGCAGGCTAAGGACCTGATAAATTTTTGATTTGAAATTCTGAGATTTTAACCACGGAGGCACCAGGACACGGAGCTACACAGAGCATTTATGTTCGCCGCTTCGCTGTATCGCCGCGTGAATCCGGCTGACCGCTGATCGCTCATTGCCGCCCCTGAAAGCTCACCACTTCACTCAAAAAAAACAAACCCTGATGCGCATTTTATTAGCTGTCACATTTTTGCTGTCAACTGTCTCCGGCTATACCCAAACAGGTTTATCCAACCTCTCCTCATGGAACAACGCTATTGAAAAAAAGACAGAACAGGATTGGCTTATACATCCCACGGCGCAAAAAGCAGGTGCGTGGAAAAGCCAGGATGGCAGGGATATTATTTTATACAACGGGCTTCTAAAACGCGTATTCCGTATTGCGCCTAATGTTGCCTGTTATGATTTTACAAACCTCAGCAACGGGCAGCAGCTCATGCGGGCAGTGAAAGCAGAAGCACGGTTGACGATTGATGGCAAAGACTACAATGTAGGGGGGCTATATGGTCAAAAAGAAAAGGCATATGTATTGCCCGCCTGGCTGGAACAGTTCAGCGACAGCAGCAACGATTTTCATTTAACCAGCATTACCACAGGTGAACTGAAACCCTTTGTAAAATGGAAACCCGGCACCTGGTGGGCTTCGGCTAAACAGGCTGCAACCGGCAAAGAAGTAAGTTTTGTTTACAGGCACAGTAACCCGCAGCTTGCCGGCTTGGAAGTAAAGGTTAATTATGGATTGTATGATGGATTGCCATTGCTGGTAAAATGGATTACCATTGAAAACAAAGGACAAACTTCGGTTAAGGTTAACCGTGTTGTAAATGAAATACTGGCGCTGGTGGAAGAAGAAAGTGCGGTGGTAGGCTCGCCGGAGGAAATGAAAAAGCAGCATGGCATTTATGTTGAAACCAATTATGCATTCAACAACGCCATGCGATACGACATCAGCGACCAGACTACGCACTGGAAAATAGACAGCACCTATACATCGCAGGTAAACTACAACTATCAAACGCCTTGTTTGCTGGAAGTGTATCCCGAAAAAGCACCCGGCATTGAACTGAAGCCGGGCGAAACATTCAACTCGGTTCGCACCAACGAGCTGTTGATGGACAGTTACGACAGGGAAAGGCGCGGCCTGGCTATTCGCAAAATGTATCGTGCCATTGCGCCGTGGACCACCAGCAACCCCATTTTTATGCACCTGGTTAGCAAAAACGACCAGCAGGTGTATACCGCTATCGACCAGTGTGCAGCTACCGGCTACGAAGCATTGATACTGAGTTTTGGCAGTCACTTGAACATGGAAGATTCGTCTGCAGCCAACATTGAAAAATGGAAAAAGCTCACCGACTACGCACATTCTAAAAATATAAAGATCGGCGGTTACTCACTCTTTAGCAGCAGGCGCATAGACGATGAAACAGATGTAGTAGATCCCAAAACAGGGAAACCCGGCGGAGCCTTTTTTGGGAATGCTCCGTGCTTTGGCAGCAAATGGGGATTGGCTTACCGCGACAAGATCAAACTGTTTTTTACAAAAACGGGGTTTGATATCTGGGAAAATGACGGGCCTTATCCCGGCGATGTGTGTGCCTCTACCACCCATCCGGGGCATGCGGGGCTTGATGATAGCCAGTGGCGACAAATGGAAATTCAAAAAGAGTTGTACAGGTGGCTGAATGAAAAAGGTGTGTACATTAATGCGCCCGACTGGTATTTTTTAGACGGTACGCACAAAATAGCCATCGGCTACCGAGAGGTGAATTTTTCGCTGCCCAGGGAGAATCAGAAAATTCTCAACCGCCAGAACATATACGATGGTTTGTGGGAAAAAACGCCTTCCATGAGCTGGGGGTTTGTGCCCCTCACCCGCTATCATGGCGGCGGGCCCGAAGCCGTGCTGGAGCCTTTAAGCGAGCACCTGAAAGACTACGAGCAACTGATGATGCAATACTATGGCGCCGGCGTGCAGGCCTGCTATCGCGGACCTCGCTTATACGACACCGATATAACAAAGCAAACGGTAGTAAATGTAGTAAACTGGTACAAGAAATACCGCGACATTCTGAACTCGGACATCATTCACCTGCGCAGGGCAGATGGTAGAGACTGGGATGGTATTATGCATGTAAACCCTTCACTAAAAACCAAAGGATTGCTCATGCTGTACAATCCTACCAAAGAAAAAATAACACGCTCTGTTAAAATACCATTGTACTATGCAGGTTTGAACCAATCTGCAAAAATTGCGGAAAAAGAAAAAGCCAAACAAACACTTACATTGAACAGAGACCGTGAAATGACCTTAACGTTCACACTAGAGCCTGAAAGTTATACATGGTATACGATTGAGTAACGAAGCGATCAAAAGGAGTAAGGCGAGGTAAATGCCTTTGTGGAATCATTTTACCTTTCTTACTCTTGAAGTATGTTCGCCCAATGAAACAGACTTTGCCGGATGAGCACGCTTGCTAACAAAAGAATTTTCAGGCTTCTTGTTATACGCATACTCCGGAAACGATATCAAATCGAACTTAAGTGCCTTAGACAATTTATATATCGTTTCAAGCGTCAGGTTTTCTTTACCCTTCAATACTTTACTGACGTATTGAGAACTTACCCCCAGTTCAGCAGCCAACTTGCTTTTGGTAAGCTCAGGATTCGAATCAAGGATAGTCAGTACTCGCCTTGCAATTTGCGAAGAATAGTGTCTCATCCATGGGTTTGCTCTTCGAATGGTTGCTTCGGCTTCCCAATTACTTACTTTAGGATCGGCAATATCCCTTATTTTCTTTTTCATAATCATTTAAATTAGTCCAGTTCATTCAATCCCTCCGACGTAAAAATGCCTTCGCTTTGAAGGAATTGCTGAACAAGTTTTAGATTGCGTTTCTCTACCTCAAACATTGTTCCTTCCATTATTTTCGTAAGCTTTATCGCGCCCCCGGTTACAACAATTGACCCGTCATCGAGCTTAAGAGCATATAACCTCAACATTGGAATGGAGAAATCAGGTTTACCCTTTCGTTGCCTTATCGCATGAATTTTCATAAGCATCAACCTATAGGTTACATATTTGATTTATAAACCTCTATGCAAATATGATACAAAGATTTCCAAATGAGTTTGCTAAAGCCTGAAAAAACTTTCGATCTGGCTCATGTCTAACGATCCATCATATACCTCTAGTTAGTTTGATGTCACGAACTTAGGTGTGAATTGATGGAAAGAGAATTTAAATTCAAATAAACAGCCCGAAGTATATATCGTTTGGCTATTATACCATGATCTATTCATCATAACAAATAAAAAAGTGAGCAACATTGGCTGCTCACTTTTTATTCAAATATTGTTGAACTTAAGCGATCGTTTCAGGAGGAGTTTGCTCCGCTGCCACCGGCTCGGGAATGATTTCTTCCTCTTTCTTTTTCCTGAATTTTTTCCACAATGCACCGCCGGCACCTGCCACTGCTACTGCAATCAGTTTCCAGAATTTCAGTAAAAAGGCCAATACACCAGCCTTCGCAAGCAGCTTGCCGGCTACCAATCCTCCAATTGTCCAGGCAGCCACCTCATCCACATCCGGGTTGAAGTCTTTGTACGCTTGCCCGTCTGAAAACTGCACAATGTCAAGCACCTTGGCAACGTCTTTTTTTACAATCGCTACATTCGGCATCGTAGCAATAGCATTCAGCACAATTACCCCCTTCCTCCCCAATATCCGTACGTTATAGTTCAAAGTATTGATCTCGCTGTCTCCAAATTTTACCTCTTTAGCCCAGTGCAGTATCTTCTTCTCCTTATCGTAAAAAGGGGTAGATGCCCAGCCAACAATTTGCACCGGCTCATATCCCCCCTTTACCCGCTCCTTATTTTCTTCCACCGCGTCTTTTTTCATTTGGTCCAGCAATTCCTGGTAGTCTATTTTATCCGCATCATCATCTTTTACATAGCCTATTTCATCATACTGAATGTTAAATACATAACCTGTATCCGACAACAGCCGTTGATCTTCAGGCAAAATCATTCCAAGAGAAATATTTTCTCCGGGGGCATTTCCCCACAAGTCCACCAGAACCTTTTCTGCCTGGGCAGCATCCAGGTATTTAAAACCGTTGGGAACATTAATTACTCCTACACCATTTTTCAGCGTAATGGACCCGTGCTGGTACGTAAATGAATGCTCAATAGAGTCTAATTGTGCCTGGATGTTTGTAGTGTCTTCCTGCTGCGAAAATGCTACCAGGGAGCACAGGAACAGGAAAATGCAGTTAGCGATTTTTTTCATCATCAAAATTTAGGGTTTAAAAAATCAAAGATATTTTACATATGCCATATTTCTCAATCCTGCCAACGCTTTATTCTAACGCCGACCGTTTATTGACGCCTGTTAACAAATATGCATAGAATGAATGATCCGTCCCCGCTAAACAGTCAATTTATTACATCCCTGCAAGTTCAACCTGGATTGACAGCGTAACGCTCTTCGCCGTGGGCTGTGTCTCACGACCCGCCATTTTGCTTTCTACTCAACCACGTATACACGAAAAAGCTCTCTTTGCCATTATATGGCTTAAAAAAGTTTATATAGCATATTATGTTGCTAAAACCATCTTTTGTACCTTCGTCCAGTTGAAAAAGGCAATCGGCATATTATTCGTTTCCATTTACATGCTGGCTTTCACGGAGTTTCATCAACTCCTGAAGATCCCTTTCATGATGGAACATTTTAAAAAGCACCAGCTTGCCGACCCTAATATGACCTTTGGGTCCTTTATTAAAATGCATTACCTGGGGCCAATTATTATTACCGACGATTTTCAGCAAGATCAGCAATTACCCTTTCGGGACATGGATTCGCACATGATGAATACCAGCGTTTGCGCATGTAATTTTATAACCGTTCAAATTACACCGCCTTCGCCCTCTCCACATGAGTTTCATTGCTACGATGAAATTAATAAACCCCAGTTTTCTTCCTTCGATATTTTTCAGCCCCCGCGTATTAGTTGAGTGAGTTAGTAGGTTAATGCAGTCAATTAAGTTGAGTGAACACAAATCCTTACTCACCTTACTTAACTATTTAACCTATTAGCTTACTTCACTATTGACTTGATTTCATTACTACAGGCACAAAAAAATAGGCATGTTAAACGCTATTATTCGCTTTTCCGTAAGGAACAAGCTGATCGTAGGTTTATTCACCCTGGCATTAATTGTTTGGGGCGTTATAGACCTTAGGCATCTGTCCATCGATGCCCTGCCCGACATTACGAGCAACCAGGTGCAGGTCATCACCACTTCGCCCTCGTTGGCAGCGCCCGAAGTAGAAAGGCTGATCACTTTTCCGTTAGAGCAGGCAACCGCCAACATTCCGGGAATAAAAGAAATCAGATCCATATCAAGGTTTGGATTATCGGTAGTAACCGTTGTTTTTAACGATGAAACAGATGTGAACCTCGCCCGGCAACTGGTAAGCGAACGCCTGAATCTTGCCAGGGAACAAATTCCGCCCACCGCCGGGAACCCCGAGCTGGCGCCCGCTACTACGGGATTAGGAGAAATCTATCAATATATATTACGCCCAGCCAAAGGCTACGAAAGCAAATATGATTTGACAGAATTACGCTCCATGCAGGATTGGATAGTAAGACGCCAACTGCTGGGCACTCCCGGCGTGGCAGATGTGAGCAGCTTTGGAGGCTACCTGAAACAATATGAAATAGCCGTTCAGCCAGACAGGTTGAAGAGCATGAATGTTAGCGTGGCAGATATATTTGGCGCACTGGAAAAAAACAACGAAAACTCCGGTGGTGCCTATATTGAAAAAGGAGCCGCAGCGCTGTTTATACGAACCGAAGGACTGGCAACCACTACCGACGAAATTGGCAGCATCTTTATAAAGCTTACAGACAGGGGTATACCTGTGTATGTAAAAGATGTAGCAGACGTGCGCATAGGCAACGCAGTTAGATACGGCGCCCTTACTTACAAAGACAAAGGTGAAGTAGCCGGAGCAGTGGTGCTGATGCTGAAAGGCGCCAACGCATCGGAAGTAGTGCAAAGTGTAAAAAACCGGATTGAACAGATAAAGAAGACGCTGCCCGAAGGGGTGGTACTGGAAGCCTTTTACGATCGCACTAAAATGGTTAACAATGCTATGAGCACTGTAAAAACCAACCTTATTGAAGGAGCGCTGATCGTAATTTTCATATTGGTGATCTTTCTCGGCAATATACGGGCAGGGCTCATAGTAGCATCGGTTATACCGTTATCCATGTTGTTCGCCATCATTCTCATGAACGTTTTTGGTATTTCTGGAAATCTCATGAGCCTGGGTGCACTCGATTTTGGATTGATCGTTGACGGAGCAGTGATTATTGTAGAAGCCGTATTGCACCGGCTCTCGCACGGCAAAAAATTTCTGCGCACCACCACCATCTCACAGGCACAGTTAAACGATGAAGTGGAGCAGGCTACAGGAAAAATGATGAACTCAGCCGTATTCGGGCAAATCATCATCCTCATCGTTTACCTTCCCATTTTAACCCTTACCGGCATTGAAGGCAAAATGTTCCGCCCCATGGCGCAAACGGTATCCTTTGCACTCGTCGGCGCCTTCCTGCTTTCGCTTACCTACGTACCTATGATGTCGTCGCTGTTCATGAGCAAAAAGCTCTCGCACAACGATACCTGGGCAGATAAGATGATGAAAAAACTGCAACGCCTGTATCGCCCCCTGCTGTCGCGGGCAATGGCATTTCCTAAAACAGTGATAGGCATTGCCGTTATATTGCTTGCGGTTGCATTGCTGCTGGCTTCGCGGCTGGGCGGTGAATTTATACCTGAACTGGACGAGGGTGATTTTGCGGTGGATGTGCGATTGATGACGGGAAGCTCGCTCAGCGAAACAATCCGCACTACACAGAAAGCAGTTGCCATTTTGCAGGACCGCTTTCCCGAGGTAGAAAAAATTGTAACCCGTATTGGTGCTGCCGAAATTCCCACTGACCCAATGCCGGTAGAAATGACCGATGTAATGATCACCCTGAAACCAAAATCGGAATGGACCTCTGCCACTTCGTTTGACGAACTGGCCAATAAAATGAGCAAGGCAATGGAAGAAGTGCCTGGTATAACCTACGGTTTCCAGTTCCCGGTGCAGATGCGTTTTAACGAGTTGATTTCCGGTGCGCGCCAGGATGTGGTTTGTAAAATATTTGGTGAAAACCTCGACAGCCTCGCAGCGCTTGCTCATCGCATTGGCAGCATTGCAGGCTCTGTAGCAGGTGCTAAAGACCTTTATATAGAAACCGTAACGGGGTTGCCCCAGATTGTGGTGCAATACAAACGCGATGCAATGGCACACTATCAGTTGAATATAGCCGATGTTAACCGCATGATACGCGCTGCATTTGCAGGAGAAGTAGCAGGGAAAATATATGAAAACGAACGGCGGTACGACCTGGCGGTACGGCTGCAGTCCGATTCGAGAAAAGACATTACCGATGTACAGCAGCTCTTAATTCCTACAGCCACCGGCAACCAGATACCGTTGTACCAGGTAGCCAGCGTGGAAATAAAAGAAGGACCGAACCAGATTCAAAGGGAAGATGCACAGAGGCGGGTAATTGTTGGATTTAACGTTCGCGGGCGCGATGTGGAATCGGTAGTAAATGAGCTGAGTACAAAAGTGGAAAACGATGTTGCCTTCCCTTCCGGGTATCACATAAAATACGGCGGGCAATTTGAAAACCTTACAGAAGCCAAACAGCGCTTATCCGTTGCCGTACCGGTATCGTTGGCGCTGATCCTTGTATTGCTGTATTTTTCATTTGCATCCATCAAATACGGGCTGCTCATTTTCTCAGCCATTCCCCTGTCTGCCATCGGCGGAGTATCTGCCCTATGGCTTAGGGACATGCCCTTCAGCATATCGGCAGGCGTTGGATTTATAGCACTTTTTGGAGTAGCCGTTTTAAATGGCATTGTGCTGATAGCAGAGTTTAACCGGTTAAAGAGCGAAGGGATGAATGACATTCACGAAATTATTTTTAAAGGCACACAGGCGCGGCTACGCCCCGTTTTGATGACGGCTTCTGTTGCATCGCTCGGCTTTTTACCAATGGCATTGAGCAACGGGCCAGGTTCGGAAGTACAGCGCCCGCTTGCAACCGTGGTAATAGGTGGTTTGGTTACAGCCACCCTGCTCACCCTGGTAGTACTACCGGTGTTGTACAAGTGGTTTGAAAAGAAAAACAAAAAAAACATTCCAATGAAAACAGTGATGCTCGTGTCGGCGTTGCTCACGCTGTCTGCCGTTTCGCAGGGGCAACAACGGGTGTCCTTAAACGAAATGCTGAAGCAGGCAGACGTGAACAACCTCAACCTGCAATCCATAAAAAAAGAAACATTGTATTGGCAGGCATTGCAGTCAGGCGTTTTTGATCCTGCCAAAACCGTTGTAGGCGGAGAGTACGGCAATGTTAACAGCGCAAGAACAGACACCCGGTTCTACATCAACCAGTCTTTCAACCTGCCGCATGTATACCGCCGGCACCAGGCCTATTTTAAGTCGGCAGAAGAAGCGCAGCAACAGATGAGCTACTGGAAACAGGCTGAACTGAACCGCGAAGTAAAATTTGCTTTTTACCGGCTTACCGACCTGTTGGAGCGAAAAAAACTAATGCAACGCATCGACTCTATCTACAGCAGGTTTCAGCAGGCAGCAGCATTACGGTTACAAACAGGCGAAAGCAATATTCTTGAAAAAACAACTGCCGATGCGCAACTGCAACAACTGCAGGTACAACAGCAACAAACAGACGCAGACATTGCCATTGAGCAAAAAAGGTTGCAATGGCTGCTCAATACCAACGCGCTGGTATTGCCCGACTATGAGTCTGTAAAAATGCCCGGTATTACTTTACCCGATACAGCAGATATAAACTTGCATCCGCAGGTAAAGTACAATGAGCAGCAGGAAAGATCGGCTGCGGCACAAACCGCCATAGAAAGATCAAAACTTTCGCCGGATATAACAGCAGGCTACAGCAACCAGTCTCTTGTAGGTTATCAAAGCCTCGACGGCGTGTCGCAGGAATATTATGGTCCCGGAAGACGGTTTCACATAGCCACTTTGTCTGTAGGCATTCCTATATTCAATGCTGCTGCCAAAGCCAGGATAAAAGCGGGGAGAGTGAACGAAGAAATAGCAAAGATCAACACACAGGCTGCCACACAGCAATTAAAAACGGAACTCCAGCAGTTGATGGATGAATATAAAAAGCAGCAAACAAGCATCCGTTATTATGAACAAACCGGTTTACAGCAGGCAAACCTTATTACACAATCTGCCAGGCTCAGCTTCGAAAAAGGCGAGATCAATTACCTGGAATGGACGGTGCTGATGAACAATGCCATTTCCATACAAATGAATTACCTCAATGCAGTGCATACCTACAACCAGGTGATCATTGCTTTTGAATATTTAACTACTAAACAGTAAACCATGCGACAACTCATTATATATACCTGCTTATTTGTTTTTACAGCCTGCTCGCAAAAGCCAAAGGAAGAAAAGCATATAGCAAAAGAAAGTACTGATATTATTACACTAACGCCCGAACAAATAAAAAACGCCGGCATTGAAACCGGGGTGATCGAAAAAAAATTGCTGAACAGTGAGCTTAAAGTAAACGGGCTGGTAGACGTTCCGCCGCAAAACATTGTTTCCATAAGCTTTCCGTTGGGCGGCTATTTGAAACGCACCGGTTTGCTTCCCGGCATGCACGTAAGCAAGGGTGAAGTAATAGCCACCATAGAAGACCCGGCATTGATACAGTTGCAGCAGGATTACCTGGTAGCCAAAGCAAGGCTTGAGTATGCTGAAAAAGATTTTGAACGGCAGCAGGTATTGAACCAGAACAATGTGAGCGCCGACAAAATTTTTCAACAGGCAAAGGCAGAATATGCCTCGCAAAAAGTGCTGGTAAAAGGCTACGATGAAAAGTTACGATTGATAGGAATCAACCCCGACAAGCTGAACGATCTGAACATTTCGCGCAGCGTGCCGGTATACTCTCCCATTAACGGATTTGTATCGAAGGTAAACGTGAACATTGGCAAATATGTCAATCCATCGGATGTGTTGTTTGAGCTGATCAACCCCGAGGATATACATGCAGCGTTAACGGTTTTTGAGAAAGACCTGGGCAAAGTAAAACCCAAACAAAAAGTAATGGTAACCTTTGTGGATGATCCTGCATCGGAATATGAATGCGAAGTTTTGCTCGTTACCAAAAACGTAGACGACAACCGGAGTGCTTTGGTGCATTGCCATTTTGAAAAACAGCCCAAGCAGCTATTACCGGGCATGTTCCTCAACGCAAGGATCAAGATAAACAACACAGAAGTGCTGGCGGTGCCGGAGGAAGCCGTTGTACGATATGGTAGAGACACCTTTATATTTGAAAATACAGAAGGCAATACCTTCAGGCTGGTGCCTGTTGAAACGGGTGTTACAGACAAGGGCATGGTAGAACTGACCAGTACTTCGGAAGACCTGGCCAATAAAAAAATTATTGTAAACAATGCATACCCTGTATTGGCAAAAATGAAAAATACCGCAGACGAGGAATAGTTATGGACGCCGAAGGTAGATTCCTCCTGCGTCGGAATGACAAGCAGTGGAATAAAAGTTGAGCTGTAGTGCAAATGTTCATCTATGTTCTTCTGCTTGTCACGCTGAGGCACGAAGCGTCTAACTACAAGGGCTACATGCGCCATGCAGTTAACAGTTGATTGATGCGAAGGCAGATTCATCATGCGTCGGAATGACAGGCTACAGAATAAAGATTAGGCATAGTACATATGCTCAACTATGCACCCCTGCTTGTCACGCAGAGGCACGAAGCGTCTAACTACAAGGGCTTCTGCGCTATGCTGTAAACAGTTGATTGGAGCGAAGATAGATTCCTCCTGCGTCGGAATGACAGGCTACAGAATAAAGATGAGGCATAGTACATATGCTCAACTATGCACCCCCTGCTTGTCACGCAGAGGTAAGAAGCGTCTAACTACAAGGGCTGCGTGCGCCATGCTGTCAACAGTTGATTGGAGCGAAGGCAGATTCCTCCTGCGTCGGAATGACAGACAGTGGAATAAAAGTTGAGCTGTAGTGTAAATGTTCATCTATGTTCTTCTGCTTGTCACGCAGAGGCACGAAGCGTCTAACTACAAGGGCTACATGCGCCATGCAGTTAACAGTTGATTGATGCGAAGGCAGATTCCTCCTGCGTTATAATGACAAGCAGTGGAATAAAGATGGGGCATAGTACATACGCTCAACTATGCACCCCTGCTTGTCACGCAGAGGTAAGAAGCGTCCAGGGGCGAGTGTCTTCACCCGCCTGCGAAAGATTGAACCTCCTCACCAAAGGTAAATGCGCCCGTTACTTGGCAGTTTCAGACGGAGATTTTATATTTGGAAACATTATTGTCTGCAAAATAGACGCTGCGTTCGTTGCAATCCTTACAGCATAAGGCTTGCAAGCAACAAGGAAGGGTAACCGAAGTTTAAAATCAGCATAAGTTGAGTTCACACATTTGTACTGCATAAGACAATGATGAAGGAACCGGGTAACAGGACGATCACAACAGACTAAAAACAGATGAAGCGTACTACCTGCCAACAATTGCTAAACATGGAAACCATTTCCTTCGCCTTTAAAAACAATCAAAGCGAAGTATGTGAGCAGATTATTGCCTGTTTTTATTCCTGCTACCATCTCCAGTTTGTACAATGGGCAAAAATTACTTACCAGCACTATCCCGCCGACTTAATTGAATTTTTATCCACCAGTGCCTTTACCGATGGCGTGCTCAAATTTAAAGAATCTGCCAGCCGCGATGAACTTTACCAGGGCAGTGCCAGCGTAAAAACGGTATTGTTTCACTATTGCAGGAACATATTGTTAGGTCATTTGACAAACGAAAAACGCCTGACTAAAAAAAACAAAAAGCTGGAGCAATTCTGGGCAGACGAAAACCGCTACAATAACAGCGAAGCAGAGAACGAAACAGCAGAAAGGCAACAGAGAAATATGATGCTGGCTTTAGCAAAAATGACTGCCGCAGACAGGCAGATCATCCAGTGGAGGCATATCGACGAAAAATCAAATGATGAGATTGCCACACTTTTGGCTATTACTATAGCCTCGGCCACCAATCGCATCTACCGGTGCATGCAAAGGTTGCGGGAACTGGTGGATGAGCTGGAAAAAAAGGACGGAAAGTGAAAGAAGGTTGCATGTTTCAGGTTACAAGTCATACCGTGTACCCTGCAACATGTACCCTGTACCCTGAAACTGTTTCAATCCTTAACGCAGTATATATCAACATCATATGGGTCTTACAACCGAACAATACGAAAAGATCATGCGCTTCCTGGATGCCGAAATGGACCCGGCTGAAATGGAAGTGTTTGAAAAAGAATTGAACACAACGCCTGAACTGCGGCGGCAGCTCAACTTTGAGCAATCCCTAAGAGACAGCTTTGCCTTACAAAACATCACCAGCCTGCCCGGTACTGCACCGGCAAACAAGGTTGCCCCGGCACCACCCGGCAAAGTAAAGGGCATGCGCAAATGGTTAGCCATTAGCGCAGCGGCGGTTGTTATCATAACATTTACACTCCTTGCATTGCTGCGGCAAAAACCCGGGAGCGTGGAGGTTGTTGTCAACAATACGGAGGCTGACACAACACAGGGAAAAAGCAATCAGCCCCCCGTTGTAATAACTGAACCTGCAAAAAATAGCAGCGAGGCTATTGATTTGCCTCGTTTGTTCAAACAATATTTTAAAAAAGATGTGCTGCCCGACCACTACCCCCTTTTTTTAGCAGAAGCGTTGACGGATTATGAGGCTGGTAACTATGCAACCCTGCAACAATTGAATTTGAATGATCTGCCCCAAACGCGAAGCGTTGATGAAGCAAACAACCAGGAAAATATTTTGAAGTGGGGATATTATTATAAAGGACTGGCCTTTTTACAAACCGGCAACACAAAGGAAGCAGCAACAAATTTGAACCAGGTGCTGAACAATGAGCCAGGCACTGCATTGAAAGCCAAAGCCCAATGGTATTTGGCTTTAACCTATTTAAAAGAAAACAACAGCGAAAAAGCGGCTGAGCTGTGCCGCAATATTGTGCGGAGTAAAGAAAATAATTTACTGGTAAAAAATGCCGAAAAAATATTGGATGCTTTAGGGAAATGATCTTTCATCTCAAAAGTATTGTATGAGAGTTTTTTTAGCTTTTGCAGGACTTCTGCTTTTCCTGGATGTACTTGCCCAGGAAAAAAGCGATGCCGATTCTGTAAAATACTATTTCGAAAAGGGACAAAGCGCCAGGGCATTGCCTTTCGCAAAAAGAAACTTCGAAACAGTAAAGCATGCCCGCAGCAGAGACAATAATTATATAGCTGCTGCATCCCGGTTAGGCGATATTTATGTAAGACTTGCAAAATTAGACAGCGCCCTGGTGTATTATGAAAAGGCTGCTGAGGAAGCTAAAAAGTTACATGGTGACACAAGTGCGCAATATGGATATCATCTTGTAACCGTTGCTGCGATGTACAGGAACTTAACGCAATACCAGCAAGCTGAACAACGGTTTCAGGAAGCAACCGCTATTTTGGGCAGGATAGATAGTTCCTATTACAAAGGAGCAGGCCCCGACCATAAAAATTTTTATACCACTTACCTCATCCACTACGCCGCATTTTACCTAAAAACCGGCAGCTTAAATAAGGCTGAGGAATTATGCCTTCTTGCATATGAAACCGCGCTTAAGGAACCGGTTGACATGAACGCTTATGCGTTTGCCATGAACGTGCTGGCCATGTTATACGGAAAAATGGGATTGTATGCAAAGCAGGATACTATATTGATGCGGCTGTTTGAAATTAGCAAGGAGATCTATGGAGAACAGCAGCATAAATATACCAATGCTATTGGCGGACTTGCAGATATACACCAGCGTAAACAAAACTTTGAGAAAGCCGATTCGATGTTCAGGAAAACATTGGGGCTTAACCAGCAGTTGCTGGGCAAAAACGCCGCCGATAATATTCCGATATTAAACCGCTTAGGCATAGTGAATATGGAAATGAGGAAATATAGCATAGCGGAAAAATACCTGGAAGAAGCCGCGGGAATTATTGATGAAAATGGTGGCGAAAAATTTGGCTTGTTCCCCTATTGCATGAAAAACCTGGCCAGGTTGTACGCCTTAACCGGCAGGAAAAAGCTGGCGGAACCCTTGTTTCAAAAATGCCTTGCTATTTACGATGGTTTGGGGTTAACATTGCATTCCGACCGCCTGAGCCTGCTTCGCGATATGGCAGGATTGCTCTATGCCGATGATCCCGCCAAAGCCGCGATGTATTTACAGGAAGTAATGATCGCAGAAAACAAACTGCTGCTGGAAAAACTAGATTTTTTGTCTGAAGCAGAATTGCTTACCTATTTAAAAGCTACCAGAGATATTGCCGACAGCCCTTACCGGTTTTTACTGCAACACAAAAGCGCTGCTATTGCAGGAGCGGCTTACAACAGCAGGTTGCTTGCAAGCAGCATCGGCTTGCAAAATACCAGGGCCTTGTATCAAAACATGGCCCAGTCAAACGATAGCACACTTGCCATACTTTGGAAAAATTACCTGCAGCAGAAATCTTTCTTTATAAACCTGCTATTAACGCCTGCGACGCGGCGAACTATCAATACAGATTCTGTAGCCGAAGCGCTGAACCGGCAGGAGAAGCATATATTACGCCGATCGGCAGACTACAGAAACATGAAGGAAAAGCTTACTATTACCTGGCAGGATGTGCAAAAACATTTGCAACCCGATGAGGCAGCCATTGAGTTTGTAAAGTTCTCTGGCAAGCAAAACGCATATGCCAACGCCAACGAGGATAAAGTTTATTATGCAGCATTGCTGCTTCGCCAACAAGATTCGGTGCCGCGGTTTGTAGTACTGTGCGAAGAAAAACAACTGGTTGCCGCAATGAAAAAATTTCCTTACAAAGCAGTTGTAAACAGCCGGGGGAAAAAGACAACAGCGAACAACATTGTCAGTACAAATGCTTTGTATCAATTGGTGTGGCAGCCATTGGAGTCTTACCTTACCCATGCCCGAACAATCTATTTTTCGCCTGCCGGTATACTGCAACGGGTAGCCTTTGCCGCCATTCCCGACAAAAAAGATCAACTGCTTTGCGAGAGATTTGATCTCGTACAACTTACTTCTACCCGGCAGGTAGCTCTACAGGAAACCCTTCCGCCGGCGCAGGTTTCAATCGCCATGTTTGGCGGCATCAATTACAATCACCAGGCTGCAAATGAAACCCCGGGTATTTACGCCCATGCATACCCGCACAACCGTGGCGCCGACATAGATTCTTTTCCTTTCCTGCCCAATACCTTAAAAGAGATCAACACCATAAAAACGGATGCAGAAGCTTTGCGAAACCGGTCTGTTGTATTTACCGGCGATGATGCCACCGAAACAGCTTTCAGAAACCTGGGCGGCGACCATTCGCCGGAGGTGATTCATTTTGCCACACATGGTTTTACGCTGCCCGATACGATACAGGGGAGCAATACCGACGCAGCTTTTAAAACCTCAGACAATCCGCTCCTGCGTTGCGGGCTGGTAATGGCAGGCGGCAATAAAGGCTGGAAAGGCAAAACCGCTCCGGGCGAAGATGACGGCATATTGACCGGGCTGGAAATAAGCACCGTGCAATTGCCCCGCACACAACTGGCCGTTTTGTCGGCCTGCGAAACAGGCCTTGGAAAAATAGAAGGCAACGAAGGGGTGTTTGGTTTGCAAAGAGCCTTTAAGCTGGCAGGCGTAAACTACATAATGGCCAGCCTCTGGCAGGTGCCCGATAAAGAAACTGCCGAATTTATGGAAACTTTTTATGCCCGCTGGCTGAGTGGTAAAACCATTCGCGAGGCATTCTTTACTACACAACAGATCATGCGTAAAAAATACGCGCCCTACTACTGGGCAGGTTTTACACTGGTACAATAATTTTTTTCTGCAAAAGTGATGATTAGTATACAATAACAGCTATTAATGCTGTAGCAACACTGCTGCAAAACTTCAGATACCTTATCATGTTTCCATAAATGGTGAAACCCATGCATTGCCTGTTTCCTTCAGGCAACAAGCGCCACATCCATCATCCAATTGAAATAGAAGAACCTGCCGTTAACCTCCTAGTGAATGCTGAAAATTCATATTCCATTCTTTTAAAGCAAACTATATGAGAAACATTTTTTTCTTCCTGATTTTATTTTTAATGGTGGGGGCTGCCTGTAAAAAAGACAACAACGAATCTGCGGCTTAAGTTGCGATGAATTGATGAAAAGAGTAGAGCAGGCAGGTGATGCATATGACGGGGCTGATAAGGTGAATTGCAAAGCCTATGTTGACGCTCTCAATGCTTATGCTAAAGCAAAGTGTTTATCTGAAGAAGAGACAAAAGCATTGGAAATGCTTGCAGCTTCTTTAAAACGCGCGTGCGAATAGCCATATTATTCACCGTGCATTGCTGAGTGCATGGAACCTTTTAAAAGTTCTGCACCCGGTTGCACTATAAAACTAACTTATGAAAAAGTGGATTGCAATGTTGCTGATTCCTTTTTGTATGATTGCAGGTTGTGACAAAGAAAAGGAAGAGCCGGAGCCCGAACAAACGAACGCCGCCCGGAAAAAATTGCTGTCTGGAACATGGAGAGTGACCGCGCTAACATTTACGCCGGCTTTTGACGCGAATGAGGATGGCATAGCCACAATCGACGACGAGTATGGTTCATTGCCTTGCGAACAAGATGACTTTATAACGTACCTGCCTGATGGTACCTGGAAAGGTAACATAGGATTGGTGTGTGATTACCAGGATGACGCTGATGATGATTTTACGGGGTACTGGGCAATATCGGATAGTGGCAATTCCTATTCAGACGATGATGATCCAGAAGAGAATATTAAGGGAGAGTACGAGAATACAATACTGCAACTGGATGAAGGCATTTTTAAGTATCAGTACCTGTATGGGAATAACGGAGAGATGGATACAGTCACCGTTATCCTTACGCGCCAATAAACACAACTTTATTTTCAATCATTTACTTAAACAAACTACATGAAACTAACTGCTAAAAACACCCTCATTATTGCCGGGGCAATGATGCTTGCATTCACAGCCTTTGCCATTAACACCTATGCACAAAAAACCGACAAAACATTTTCTTTCGGTTTTGGCCTGGAGACCGGGCTGCCTCTTGGCGACTACAAACAACTATACAGTTTTGCGCCGGGACTTACATTGCGTGCATCTTATAAACTGGGACCGGGTTTTGCCACACTCACTTCAGGGGCACTGGCATTTTTACCTAAAAGTCTTGACGGCGAGGACTTAAAAGCCGGAGTACAGATACCTGTTAAAGCCGGTTATAAATTCATATACAAAGAGCATCTTTTTGCGATGGGAGAAATAGGCTTTTCTCGCTTCAACTATTACTATACCGATTTCGATGGTAAGGTTGCAAGCACCAAAGAAACCGGGGCCACTTTTGCGCCCACCATCGGCTACCAGACAGGTGCATTTGAAATAGGGCTACGCTACGAGCTTACGGGTTTTAAGGGAAGCAGCCTGAACGCAATGTTGTTAAGGCTTGGCTTTAATTTTTAAGCAACCAAAGAGCGAAAGTAAATAGAAGCACCGGACTTTTCTTTCATACAATAAACGTTTAATCATTTAATCCCATCACAATGACTATACATCCCACATCCCGCCGTATAAATGGAAGTCTTCCTTTCGCTCTTTTTTTTGTTGTGCTGCTTGTATGCGGCTCCGGTAGTTTGTATGCACGAGGTACAGCTCCATATCCATCCGTCCACATTTCACAAGACACTTCTGCTGAAGAAAAAATAGACTATATCGAACGCATTTATTTTTCGCGAAAAAACAAAGATGATTTAAACGTAATGATCCTTACCACCCTCCAGGATCTTGAAGGAGCGCAGGCAACAACCAGCGTTGCCAAGCAATATGCATTCCTGTCTGGAATAAAAGAAAAGGCAGATGCCAGTGAAACGGCTTGCGACATACTGGAAATACTGGCGGCAGGAGCCTATGCATTAGATGCAAAAAAAGCAGCAGCACAACAGGTATTACTTCCCAACGATGCGGCAAAAGCAAAGGCCGGAGACGCTTTGCAAAGCCTCAGCAACACCTTTGGCAGTGTCAATTCTTCCCTAGGCAATGCCGCTTACAACAGTTATGTGTTAAGCAGGGGAAAAGTAAACATATTTGGCGCTTCAAATACCGTGTATACCATTGCCGGTACGGCAAACACTATTACAGGGTCTCTATCCGAAGGCAAAAAATTGTACAATGAAGGTAAAAAAATATGGAAGCAATTAGGCGGCGGAAACGGTCCCTGCAAAAAAGTTCCCTACAAAGATATAGCGATTGGCAGGCATGAAGTTCCGCAGCAGGGAGCGCAGCAGAATACATCACAGCAGCAGCAAAAGACCGGTCAGAACAGTAACAATAGTGCTGAGTCAATTACTACTATCATAAGCATCCCGGGCATTACTTCCGGCGCGCTGAGATCATTAACGGACGCTATGGAAACAAGACCCGGAGTGCAAACGGCAACCAGGAGTTATAATGAAACGTTATCCACTATTACAATCACTCACTCCGGCAGTACCGATGACCTCGCAGACTGGCTTGAAGATAAATTTGGTAAGCAGTACAAACTTGTTGGCTTTAGTGTGGGTAAGATCAATATGGCTCCCAAAGGAAAATAACAGCATGGTATTATCGCTTTCTCATTTGCATTTTCGACACAAGCTGCTCTCATGCCTCATGCTTTCTGCCATGCTTTTTCTTTGTGAGTATGCCTGCGCGCAGCAAAAAAAGCTTTTCGTGTTTCCCGCAGCCGTAACAGGTTGCAAGCCTCAAAGCATAACCGATACGCTTCAACTGCGAATAAAACTAACGCAAATGGGTACAGGTATTCCATTTGCAGCACCCAATGATTCCTCGCAGTTAAATGATATAAAGTCTTCAGGATTTTTTAACAGCACACTCCATTACAATGAAGCCGGGCAGCTTGTTAAGACAGCAATAACGATAGTCAATTTAAAGGAAATAGTTAATGAAATGACTGCAAGCCTATTTTCAGGATTTCCCGCAGGTGTTAAAGAGGACGTACTGGATAATTCTGAAGATGTGAGCAATACTATTACGTTGCGCAAAGAAATATATTTTGAATTTGCTTATAACGATGCGGGGCAATTGATACAAATGATCATGCCTAAGTTTCCCGCTGTTGGTACACCCGATATGAAAATTACAGATGACACAGATACGATCAGGGTAAAATATGATAGCCTCGGTAGAATTATCCACATGGATCAGCATGCAACAATGAGTACCGAAGCAGGACTTACCAGTAAAAAAGAGCATAGGTATACGACCGTGAGTGTAGATTACCCGTCGGAAACTGCTATCAGGTGTACTGCTGTTTCAACCTATGGACGAGGCACAGCACCTGAAAAATCAATTACGGATTTCAATTTTAACAGCAAGGGCAACCTGGTTAAGGCAACGAGGAAAAAGGTAACGGGCAGCGGGGCTGTGCAACTCGTAAACGAAACCGTTTATTCTTATTACGAAAACATTAAAAACCCTGAATATTATGCATTGAACAAACACATGGTTCATGCTTTTACAATCGATAACTCAAGCCGCTATCCGAATATTTCTGTAAACTGTCTTAAAAAAGCAATCCAACGCAATGCCGATGGTGGTACTGATACTACCATCGTAAGTAACGTATCCTTTGATGCAAATAAGAACATCGTGAGGTATGTACAGGAAAATGAGTCAAAGCTGGCAAGCAACCAGGTCTTCAAAAATTATACTTACAAAAACTGCAGCACGGGGGATGCATCCGAAGAAGATGGTACCAACCCTGTACTGACGGGCGTGAAGGATATTGACGGCAACGTTTATCAGGCAATAAAAATCGGGAACCAGGTATGGATGACGGAAGATTTGCGGGTTACCCATTTCCGCAACGGCGACTCTATACCGGAGGTAGCAGAGCCTGCATTGTGGAAATACATTCTAAAATCAGCGTATAATAAAAACAACGCGCAAGGCTATTTGTACAACTGGCATGCCATCAATGATCCGAGGAATATTGCTCCGGCTGGCTGGCATGTAGCTACAGATGCGGAATGGAATACTTTAATCAAAACCCTGGGAGGCGCCTCTGTTGCAGGCGGCGCATTAAAAGATGGGGCGGTCTGGACAGACAACCAGGCAACTAATAACGAAAGTGGCTTTCGGGCACTGCCTGCGGGCAAAATAAATTCCGATCAGGGTTTGTACGAATTATCAGGCAAAGAGGCTTATTATTGGATAAAGTCTCCCCTCTCAGCTAATGATGCTACTGCAACGTCGTTCAACATAAAATCTTCGGGCAATTTTATCGAACTACAAAAATTGAAAAAAACAGACGGTTTATCTGTCCGGTGTATAAAAGATTGAATCAGGTCAACCTGTTCCCTTTAAAGATGATCACACACCATTTGTACCGTCGTTGCTATCCTCGCGGCAGTATCTTAACCCTTGATGATTGTTCACAACGGGAGAAGCAACCTTCTTGTGTAGGCGAACTAATTTTTAAAAATTTCTTTTGACCGGTCAGAACCCTATTGCGAGGTTTCGTGTCTCACGAAACCCAACAAAATGTGGTGGTTCATGAGACACCATAGCAGCGATTCGCCATTCCTCAGTGCGGAAGATGGCTTCGCCCCGCTAAAGCGGTGGCTCGCCAGGACGGTAAGAGGCTGACGCTTTTGCGACCCGGTTTAGATTGACTTGTTCCCTCAAAAGGTTATCAAAAACACACTGCTTGCCGTCTATCGTCTTTTTTCAATCATTTCGAAAGTGCAAAACGATTTAAGTTCGCGATTGTGAGGCACTGCAAAAAAATTGAGTACATTCATCCTTAAAATGAACCCTTTAGACTACATAGAAAAGAACAGGCTGGCATGGAACGGGAAAACAGGCTTTCATATAAGCTCTGAATTTTACGACAACGACTCTTTCCTTAACGGCAAGTCTACGCTGAAGGATGTTGAACTGGAGTTGTTAGGCGATGTAGCAGGAAAATCGGTATTGCACCTGCAATGTCATTTCGGGCAAGACAGTATATCGCTGGCGCGGATGGGAGCGCGGGTAACCGGCGTTGATCTCTCTGACAAAGCCATTGAGCACGCCCGGGCTTTTGCCGCCCAGACTAACGCTAACGCGCAGTTCATTTGCTGCAACCTGTACGATCTGCCGCAATACCTCGATCAAACATTCGACATTGTTTTTACCTCGTACGGAACCATTGGATGGCTGCCCGATCTCAACGGCTGGGCTGCGCTGGTAGCAAAATACCTGAAGCCCGGGGGCAGGTTTGTATTTGCAGAATTCCACCCGGTGGTGTGGGCATTCGACAATGATTTTGAAACCATTGCCTACAGGTATTTTAAAACAGACCCGATCATTGAAACAGAATCCGGCACTTACGCCGATAAAAATGCCGACCTCATAACGGAGTCGATTACCTGGAATCATGGTATTGGGGAAGTATTGACTGCGCTTCTTACAAACGGACTTGAGCTCAATAGTTTTGAAGAATTTGACTACTCACCTTATAATTGCTTTAGCCATACTGTTGAAGATGAGCCGGGAAAATTCAGGATAAAAAAGTTCGGCAATAAAATACCAATGATGTATGCATTGTCGGCGAGGAAGAAGTAGTGAGCTTTCGGCTATCGGCGGTCAGCTATCAGCTATCAGGCGTTGCGGGAGATTTCCGGCATCGGTTTACACTTTCGAAATAACAGCATTACCTGTGTCTTCGTGTCTCCGTGGTTCCTCCTCCGGTCATGCCGAACGCAGCGAAGCGAGTGGGGCATCTCCCGCCGGTAGTGAGGTTGCAGATGGCAACAGTTACTTTTTTCTTTAGGAGATTTCTCGCTGCACAAAATCTCGTCGTTCCTCCTCCATTTTGTTTGCTCGAAATGACGGTTGATTAAAATAGTCCCGTGCACCTCCGTGTCTTCGTGGCTCCGTGGTTCAAATCCCAAGCCTCACCTAACCTCTCCAAGGGAGAGGAACCACGCACAAATCCCTGCTTGTTTGATGCTGTTCCTATATATATGCTGACACATAAAATTGTGCATGTTTGCATAAACCGTAAACTCCAAACATCAACTTTCTCCGTGCACCTCCGTGTCTTCGTGGTTCAAAAGTTCAAAAGTTCAATCCTTCAAAACCTGGTACACTATATCCGAATCGTAATCGGTAAAATGAACATACTTACGGAATCGCATCCAAAGCAATACAGTTGTATCGTTCCGGCTTTTGTATCCCGGTATTACGGGACGTACATTGTTGAGCTTTGAATTGCGGGTAATGGGTGTGATCTTCCACGTTTTACCTATGTCGTTTGTAGTAGCTTTCGACAGCTCAAATACGCCGTTAATATCGTGAGAAAAATAAACGGTTGCAGGATTTTGCGGATCGAGCGTCATGCCGCCCGAATAATTTTCTTCTCTTTGTTTTTTCCCTTCTACATCCTCGGGGAACCAGCTTCCCGAATGAATAAGCAAATGATCTGTCCACTTATTGTTATTATATACAGCATAGTGGTATAAATGCTGCTGGTTGGTGGGATACCTTGCATAGGCTATTACGGGGCGTCCTTTTTTATCAACCGCAATATCAAATATCCAGGCTTTACCGGTTTCGGTTGTTGCCTTGTATACAACAGATGCATTTTCGGGATGGAAAGGAAGATTTTCTACCGTGCAGATCAGTGTGCCATCAATTCTCCAGAATGCATTCTTTTCGTAATAACAATAATACACTGAGTTCAATGGCTCGTTGTTAGGATGCCCGTCTGTAAAAACCAAGTGAATTTTTGATTTGCCATCGGAATGGTATTTAACATAGGGACGGTTGTTGACATCAAGTTTTTTGGAAGTAACGATCACTCTGGGCTCCGACCATGTTCTACCCTCATCTACCGATGTAATAAAATTGGGTTTGAAGCCAATCCATCTTCCAAAACTGTATATCTTGTTGTGCTCCGATTTTAAACGCAACGGGTTGGCATAGGTATACGTTTCGCGTTTGAATTGCTGCAGCAGTTGTTCTGAAAAGGGTTTGAATACTGCAGCGTCTCCAAAACTTTTTACGTTGCGTGGTTGCGTGGTAATATTCTGAACAACACCCATTCCATTTTTACTTCCGCCGTGCCAGGTATATTGGGCGAGTATATTTCCATTTGCCAATTCCAGGAAAGCCGGATTGTCGTGATCATCCACCTCCAGTTGCGAGTAGAGCTTTTGCTCCTGTATCCTGCCTGTTGCAGGTTCCAGCGATGCCGCATATACATCGCCGTTTTTATTGATCCAGCCTGTAATGATCTTACCTTTTTCTGATTGCATATAAATGGCCCGCGGATCGCTGAACCAGCACCATGCACCATCGTTGGTAAGTGTAAAGGTTTGCTGGGCAAACGATGATAAACAAAGCGAGAGCAGGAAAAGAGAAAACAGGATACGAGGCATGGGGGATGTGGGATTTGAAATTTAAGATTTGTGATTTTATCGTTTATTGTTTGTGGTTTTTCGTTTGTGGTTTGTTGTTTTGGAATTGGTTCTTGTTATTTGGGTTCTTGCAATTTGTTCCTTGTTATTTGTTATTTGGTTCTTGCAATTTGTTTCTTGTTATTTTGTCTCTTGTTATTTGGTTCTTGAGTTTTCCTAAAGTACCGGAACGGAACCAGCAACATACCAAAACATTCACCCTCTTCCTTGCCCAAATGTTTGTGATGCATTTTGTGCGCGCGACGTATACCTTTTAAATAGGCATTACTGGTATTGCGGAATATTTTAAAACGTTGGTGAATAAATACATCGTGTACTATAAAATAGGCCAACCCGTACAATGTAATTCCGGCGGCTATCCACGACAGTGAGGGTGCTTTAATCAATCCGCCCGTTATAAACAATACCATACCGGGAAGGGCAAATATGAGGAAGAAAAAATCGTTCTTTTCAAAAAAGCCTTCCTCCTCTTTCTGGTGATGATCTTTGTGAAGATTCCACAAAATGCCATGCATGATGTACTTATGCGTAAGCCATGCCACACATTCCATGCTCACAAAAGCCATTATCAAAAGCAGAACATTCATATTTACATATTTATCCCGGGAACAGTTTACGGATCGCCTTTTCGCGGAAATCAAAAATGTCGTTTACCTTTTTTCGCACCACCAATATATGCGCCATCCGCCCCATAAAGCCATAAGGCATTGCATAAGTTACTCTATCTTTCATCACCACTCCATCGCCCGTTTCTTCAAAGCTATGCTCGTGGTACCACAGGGCGTAGGGGCCTTTCTCCTGGTCGTCGGCAAAAAAATAAGGTTCTTTTACTTCTTTAATAATGCTGGTCCAGTTCATACCAATACCGAACAGCGGGCTTACCTTATATTGTATCTTCAACCCGGTATAGACCTTATCCGGCAACGGTTTCGTAACAATGGTAAATTTCACGCCGGGTGGTGTAATTGCCGAAAGGTTTACGGGATTTGAAAAAAAATCCCACGCTTTGCTGATGGAGGTTTTCAATACCGTACGCCGTTCAAGCACATATTTCTTCATTTTTCCAATTCATTTTTTCAGGCAATCGCCTTAAATAAGATTCAGCCGGTATCTTACCAGCGTATCAAACATCAGTCCTATTTTATGGCTATCCCTAACGCGTACCCGCTGCGACAATATTTTCTGAGGGGGCACATTCCTTATTTTTTTGAACAATGCCAGGTAATACCTGTAGGCAAGGTATACTCCCCTTCTTGAACTCATTGGCAGTTGCCTGATGCCTGCCAGGGCTTCCTGCAGTTCGTTGCTGATTTCCTGTTCAATTTTTGCTTTGTCTTCCAGGCTAAAATTCTGCAGATCAATTCCGGGGAAATAGGTTCTGCCCAATTCTTCGTTATCGGCTTTCATATCGCGCAAAAAATTGATCTTCTGAAATGCGGAACCCAATTTCATGGCAGGATATTTCAGCGAGTCATAAAGCGCCTGGTTGCCTTCGCAAAACACTTTCAAACACATCAGCCCCACTACTTCTGCGGAGCCTAAAATATATTGCTCGTATAATTTCCTGCTGTAAAAATGTTTGTGGAGGTCCATCTCCATACTGTCAAGAAAAACATTGATCAGGTCTTTGTCTATATGATACCTGTTGACGACATGCTGAAAACTATTAAGAATAGGATTGAGGCTGATGCCGGAAGCAATGGCTTCATAGGTTTCGTTCCGGAATCTTTCCAATAAAACGGCCTTATCATACTCGTGGAAAGAATCTACAATTTCGTCGGCAAAGCGAACAAAACCATATATACCGTAAATGGATGCACGAAAACGCACCGAAAGAAATCTGATACCTAAGCTGAATGAGGTGCTGTATTGCTGAGTTGTAATTTTACTGCACTTAGCCGATACAATGTCAAAATGCTTTTTCATGTGTTAATGTACGTTTTTCTCCTTGCTTCGGTTTATATAATCGGCAACTACCTGCCCTGATATGATTGCCGGCGGCACGCCCGGTCCCGGAACCGTGAGCTGCCCCGCAAAGAAAAGATTTTTAATTTTCTTACTCTTTATAGATGGCTTCATAAAAGCTGTTTGCATAAGGGTGTTGGCAAGTCCATATGCATTTCCCCTGTACGCGTGATAATCTTTCACAAAATCGGTACCTGCGTAGCTTTTACTGTAAACGATGTGGGGCTTCAACGTTTCTCCACAAAATAACTCCAGTTTTGCAATAACATGATCAAAATAGCTGGCTCGAATGGTTTCAGTATCCTCCAACCCTGCGGCTACCGGTATCAATATAAACAGGTTTTCCATGCCTGGCGGTGCAACAGACACATCTGTTTTTGAAGGACAGCAAACATAAAACAATGGCTGCCTGGGCCATTGGGCATGTTCGTAAATTGCCTTTGCATGCTGTTCAAAATCATCTTCAAAAAAAAGATTGTGGTGCTTTAAGCGATCCAGTTTTTTATTTATTCCTACGTAATAAATCAGGGCAGAAGGCGCCATTGTTTTTTTCTGCCAATACCTTTGCGAGTAATTTCTTTGCCCGCTGTTGAGCAGATCATTTTCTATGTGGTGATAATCTGCTGCGCCCACCAGTATATCAGTCCTTACTTCGGTACTGCCCGTTACAACATGCGTTGCATGCTGATCTTTTACCTCTATCTTTTTAACGGGAGCTTCCAGCCTCATTTCTACCCCATGCTCCAATGCCAGCGCATGCATGGCTTTCACCAGTTCGTACATGCCACCCATAGGGTACCAGGTACCGAGCTTCATGTCGGCATAGTTCATCATGCTATACAACGCTGGTGTGCTGGAAGGCATGGCGCCAAGGAATAGCACCGGAAATTCAAGTATTTGCAGCAAACGAGGGTCTTTAAAATATTGTCTGCTATGCGCCGAAAACGACCGCAGCATGTCGAGTTTAAAAAGCGATTTTATCACCCGCCAGTCTGCAAACTCTGTAAAACTAACCGATGGTTTGTATACAAACTCAGCCATACCGGTTTCGTATTTGTATTTCGCCTCCTTTAAAAACTTATCCAGTTGGGCAGCGCTGCCTTTTTCCGTGCTTTCAAACAGCATTCTAAGCGCTTCATAATCGGCGGGCAGTTCAATTACATCGTGCTTTGAAAAAATTACCTGGTAAGAAGGATTGAGCCGCACGAGGTTGAAATAGTCAGTGGCTGATTTGCCAAAGCGGTTAAAATATCGTTCTATTACATCGGGCATCCAGTACCAACTAGGGCCCATGTCAAAGGCAAAGCCTTCGGCACTGAACATCCGCGCACGCCCGCCAGGCTGGTCATTTTTTTCGAGTATGGTAACATTGTATCCATGCTGCGCCAGCGAGGTTGCAGCACTAAGGCCTGCAAATCCTGCTCCTATTACCACTGCCTTTTGTTTATAACCATTGTACAGCATACATCAATCAACTAAAGTTAATTTTTTGCATCAACTCTTTTAAAATTATTGGGGTCGCGTATTCATCAATCAGCAATCCAACGCCCTGCCTGTGCTCTTGCAGCCCGCTACTACCCTGTATCCTGCTATTTTACGATGATCATTTACGGGTTGTATTATGTTTTTCCTACACGATAACATTGTTCAATTTTCCAACTTTCTTTAGGTTCATATAAAATTTATTTGACATTATGACGTTACTTGCAGGTCTGTATCCTATATCCGCCCCCTTAAGAATTAGCTTTTATTAATCATTCATAAAAAAACATGTATGAAAATCAACCGGCAGGTACTTATCCTAGGTTTAAGTTTATCATTCTTTAGCTGTAAAAAAGACGGCAGCGATCCGGAGATCATCACAGACCCTTTCCAGCTTCCGTATAATAAGGAATCTGTAGAGAAAAATAAGTCTTTTCTTGAAACAGAAGGTCGAAGCTTTATACAAAAAATTGAAAGCCTGCCTGATCAAAAGGGCATTGATGTTTTGGAAGCTTTCGCCGATCTGAATGCACCGGAAGTAAATTTTGAACAAAGACAGATGCTCAATATTGGCCGCAGGTCGCAAAAAGCCGGGGCGATATTAAAAGCAATGACCGAAATAAACAAGCCGTCGAGCAGGAAAAGAAGCCTGAACGAGCTGTATGGTATTTTTACATACGACCGGACTAATGACACCTGGATCGAAAGTGAATCAACCGACAAGCTGAGCTTTATCTTCCCTTCTACACCGGGCGGAACTACCAACGATGCCAACCTGACCTTTACTTATAAAAACAGTGGCATTGAAACTACGCCCGACGACAACGAAGACAGTTTTGAACTTCCTTCGGAGATAGCGGGTTCACTTAAAGTGGGCGCAGAAACGGTATTCAGCATTTTGTCAACGCATGCGTATTATAGCGACGGGTTGCCTAAAACCACAGAAACCAGGATCACTTTGGGCGAGTATAGCTTTACCAATAACTTCAAAAAGGAGACCGATTTTATGGAGGCTTCGCTGAGTATTTCGAAAGCTGATACAAAATTGTTTGAGTGGCTTACCAGCACCAAAAACAAGAATTTTGATATGGACCAGTTGAACAATGCCGATGAGATCAACGAGATTTTAAGTTCGGCAAACTCCATCATTACTGTAGGCAATGTTAAGTTTGCTACCTGGGCCGACATTGATCAGTTTGTGGCCAACGAAAAAGAAGTGGACTACCCTGATTGGAATACTTATTTCGAAAATGTAAACCCGAACAATGAGCAGGAAGTTGACAATGCTTATAAGCAATATTACGCAGCCGAAGATGCAGCAGGGAAAGAGGAAGCTGAAAATGAAAAGGAATTGTACCAGAAATACAGCAAGGCTGTATTGGTTAACACCACCACCAACGAGGCTATTTGCTCTGTGGACTATGTGGTAAAAGAAGAAGAGGATTGCTGGCAAGGCAATACAACACAAATATGTCGCACAGATTCTTACCTGGAATCAATACTGGTTTTTGGCGACGGATCTAAAGTTGACTTTAATACATTTGGCGATACCGGTTTTGAAAATTTGAAAACCGATTACGAAAATTTTGTTGACCAGTTTTAATAACAGGCACATATTTTATTAATAAAGGCAGCCTCCGGGCTGCTTTTATTTTGCAATACCTGTTGCAACATGGCTTGCTACGCCATACCATATGCCGGTAGCGGGCCCCATGATATTAGAGCCGGCAATACCCGTTTTACTTAAAAAGGGAATGCGGCTGATTTCGCGATCAACACTTTCCCAGTAGGCAAAGCTGGTGCTATCCATTTTCGACAGCTTAACATTTACCCTGTTGTCTTTATTATAATAAGCATTCTGGTAGGGCGAAACATTGGAGTACCTGTTTCTGTACAACTGGAACGATACAGACCTTCCATTAAATGAACGGTCGCTAAAGCCACCGGGATTGGTACTGTTGAATAAAGTTTCGGTATCGAGCTTTGCATAAAACCGGTAAAAGTCGGCAGTGGCGGCATCGTCGGTAAAGGAAAGCGTTAACTGGTACTTGTTGTTCTCCACGCTCATAAATCCTATTGAATCGATCAGCGGCGTATTGGGCACGCTGGTTTCTGCGGTAATGGTATTGCCTGCATACGTAATAATGAGCTTATACCGTTTACCGGTTTTTCCTTTCAGTTGAGCACCTTTATAAATATAGTGCGGAAAAATTTCGTCGTCGCGCACCAGGGTTAATATTTCCGATTCATCGTCTGTCTGCACTTCTACTTTGGCCCAACGTATTACCACTTCCTCTATTTGCGCCGAATCTATTACGGCATCTATGGGGAGGTTATGGGTAAGTATCACTACAGGATAGTCACCGTTTTCAATCCAGCCTTCCACCACAAATTTTGGCTCAAACGGTTTGGTATTGGTTGATTTTTTACAACCCCAAAGCATAACCGCCACTAACAGGTATAATAAAACAATCCTCATAAGCTTAACTTATAAACAACGCTTGGAAGCACAGGCAGCACTGCCATATTCTTCAATTCGCTTTTTACAAAGGGGCTACTGCCCGATAAGTTGCCGGTGTATTTATAATAGTTGTATAAAACATTTTTACGGTTATACACGTTGAAGACCGAGAAGTTGAGTTCCTGCTTTAGTTTTCCCAGGGGTTTTAGTGTATAGATTGCCGAAAGGTCGAGCCGGTGGTAAGGCGCTATCCTGCTGCTGTTATAGTCGCCGTATTCTGTAATGATATTTTCTCGTATCATATACCTTGCAATTTCGGGCGTGTAAGTACTGCCATCAGAATAAGTAAACAAGGCGCTTATGCTCCATTTTGCAGATAGCAGGTAATGCCCCATTATTACCAACTGGTTAGGGCGGTCGTATTTGAAAGGAAACTCCTTGCCATCGTTGATTTCATTAAAGGTTCTCAGGCTCCTTGAAAAAGTGTAAGACACACTCCCGCCCAGCCTGCCTTTTGTTTTTTTAAACAACAACTCTGCGCCATAACTTTTCCCGCTGCCATCATAAAACTGCTCCGTTATATTAGTGCCACCCTGGTCTTGCGAAAAATAACCATTGTATTCCATCAGCCGGTCCATGCGTTTGTAAAAAAGATCTACATAGGCTTCGTAGCCTTTCTCATGTGTTTTGTACAGGCCTACCGAAACCTGCTTTGCTACGGAGGGTTTTGCAAGATCGTTGCTGGAAATCCAGAAATCAATAGGCAACGCGTTGGTGCTTACGGGTATCAGTTGCAGGGCCTGGTAATTTATGTTGGCGCCTACCCTTACAAACAGGTCGTTGGCAAGGCTGTAGCGCACACTCAGCGAAGGTTCGACCCAGCTATACTGCTTGTTGTACACATCAGTACCATACCTGCCCTTGTAGGCAAAAAAGGTATACCGCAATCCAATGTTCACAAACCATTTTGGCGAAAGCGTAATGGCATCATTTGCAAAAAAACCGGCTTCCTGCACATGTTGCGTAAGCACATCCTGTTCTGTTTTGCTTTCGCCGTCAAAATCGGAGAGGGCATTGTACGGAAGTATTTTATGCTGTTTGAGGTGAATGCCGGCGTGTACAAGATGCCGGTTAAAGCGTTTAGACAACTGGTTTTCGAAGCCAACCGTTTGAATGCGGTTGAGTATTTGCGCTGCAATATCGCCCAGGTCGATGCCGAACTTAAACCGGTAGCCGGTATAATAGGCATTGCTGCTGAGTACATATTTTTTTTTGAAGCGATGTTCCCATTTTAAGCCGGCCAGCAGGTTTCCCCATTGCATATAGTGCTGGTTGTTGCTGTCGGAAAGGTTGAGCGAGAGCTTATCCTGCCCGCCATACAGTGAAAAAACCAGGTCGTCGTTTGCGCTTAACCGGTGTTTTACACCAATGTTAGCGTCGTAAAAATCGTACCGGATCTTATTATAGGAACCTCCGTTTTTCATAACGGCACTCACTACTGGCCAAACGGTATAATTCATATACGATTTCCGGAAATGCACATCAACCGTCGTTTTTTTGCCTACCGGCGTTTTTATGCCAACACTGGCAAGCAGTAATCCCGCATCAATATTCAGCTTGAGCGAATCGGTGTGCGACTGGTTGCTTTCAATGCTTACAAAAGAAGACAAGCGTCCGCCATACCACGCCGGTGGAGCCGACTTATAGAGGCTGATGCTTGATATATTATTGGGATTAAAAACAGAATACAGGCCAAATAAATGATTGGGATTGTATACAGTAATGCCGTTGTATAACATTTGCGTTTGGCCCGGGTCGCCGCCCCTCACATATAAGCCTGCATTGCCATCGCCACCATTTATAATGCCGGGCAGGGTTTGCAATGCCTTTAAAGGATCGTTTGAACCAAGCAGGCTGGGTATCACGAGAATATCTGCACGGGTTAATTTTACCGCGCCGGATTTTGAGTTAAGTGTTTGCTTTTCTTTGGTGATAATAATTTCACTGAGTTCTTTTACCGTATCGGTAATAACCACCTGGGCAAAGCCCTGCGTAAATGAAGCTGCTGTTATGGTTATATAAAGGAGAAGGTATTTATACATCAGTTGCTGCCAAAGATAATGGTTGAGCAGTTAAATAAGTTGAATAAGTTGAGTTGTAAAGCAGGCGTTTCGCGCAGGTTACAACCTGTACGACTTAATCAACTTACTTAGCCTCATCACTCCTCCCCAATCCCCAACAAAACACCTTTGCTGTCAACGGATTTTTCTATTTTGATTTCATCACGCGATCCTGTCCACTGCAATGGTTTGCCGGGAACTTCAACATAAGAATTAACGAGACTTACGCGTGTGTTTTCGCTAAAAATATTTCCGGCATCTGCTGCAGTGGTAGGACTTTTAACTGTAACGGTGGCAATAGATACATTGTTGCATTTGTTGTATACCTGCACCGCACCCGCAGCATCCAGCAGGTTTACGGAATCAACGCTTACCCCTGTGCAATTTACAAAACCCAACAGCGCAGGCTTTTCAGTAAGGGAGTCGAGTAAAAATCCTTTTTGCTGCAATGCATTCATATTGCTCAACAAGAACGCCCCCCTGCCTTCAATTACGCCTTTGCCCGATATGCCGATATTCTGTTGTCCATCGGCGCTGATAATGGCTTTGATGCTGCCCGAAGAATTGTAATCGTAAATAGAGCCTGAGCCCACCAGCACGGCGCCTTCTTCGAGCTTGATCTTTACATTCGATTTGAGTTGAACACTCCCGGTAAGATAACGCCCAACATAAAACACCAGGGTGCCTCCGCCATTTTCGCTGATAAAGTCGATGCCTTTTTGAATAGAACGGGTGTTCATGGTAAGCCCGTCTGATTTGGCTCCAAATAACGAAGCGTTGTATTCTTTTGCAAAAGCTGTAAACGGAAATAAACAAACAATCAGTAATATTTTTATGTAGTTCATTTTGCTGCTGTTTTGGGGGTGATTTACTTTTTCTTTTTTACCTGTGTGGAATTTTGCAGGAAGATCTGTTTCTTTTTTTTGCTGTCGGGCTCCTGCACATCCAGCTTTTCGAAAGAAAGATTCTTAACATCGTCTGCCACTATGGCCGGACGGTATTCTTTTCCGTTAGCCACCAGTGTTACATTTTTAAAATGGATACCATCTGCATGGCGCAGGTAAAAACCCCAGGCGGGCAACTCCTTAAATTGCGAAAATTCAGGGTAGGCTTTGGGCATTTCGGGAATGCTGTCGAGCTCAGCCTTGGTTAATCCCCTTTTCGCATAATTGGGATTGGAGTTGCCGGGATAAACGATTTTGATGTTTTCCAACGTAACGTCGTATATCTTGTATTCGGGCAAGCCCACAATGCTGGATGGAGAGATGTTGCGTGGAAGATCTTCTACCGGACCTTCATACAAATAGCCGGAGTCTGGCTTGCCAACAGGCACTTCGGCATACACGTTTTTAATAACAACATTCTTCATGGCAGGTTGTTTGCCGTTACTCCACCGGTCGCCTATGCGCAAATAAATAACGTTGCCGGTATTGGTTGATTTCACGCCATCTACCAATATGTTCTCTACAATGCCGCCATCTACCGCCGCAAAGGTGATGGCAGAACGGTAAGTATCGTAAATAGTGAGATTGGTAACTTTAAAATTGCGGAAGCCGCCGCGTGAGACAGTGCCGAACTTCAAGCCATTGGCGCTGGACCGCCCTATACAGTTATCTACTACTACGTTCTCACAAATTTTTGAAGGGTCGTGCGATTTAAAACAGATCACGTCGTCTGCAGCATCGAAAAAAGAATTTTTGATCACCACGCCATCGCAATCCACCACGTCGATGCCATCGTTGTTCCAGTAATTTTTGCTGTCTACCTTAATGCTGTCAACGTATAAGTTTTTGCACTGGTCGTAAGTCTGGTTCCAGCTTGCTGGATCTTTTAAGGTAATACCGGTGATCGTAATATTTTTGCATTCCCTGAAGTACACGTTTTGAGGGCGGTTGGTTTCGTTGGGGCGATCCAGTTTCAGCGGGTCTTTAAATATTCCTTTATGGATATTAGAAACCTGGTTGTTGGCGGTTAAAAAGCCCCTGCCATCAATCATTCCTTTTCCTGTAATGCCAATGTTTTCCTGCTTCAGCGCAAATATCAACGACATCCATCCTATATAGGGGTCTTTTACATAATCGAAAGCATTCACAGACCCCAGTATTACAGCTCCGCTTTCGAGGTGCAGCACCACATTTGATTTCAGATAAATGCTACCGGTTACATATTGACCGGGTTGAAATACCAATCGTCCGCCGCCATGTGTGGTAATGTAATCAATCGCTCCCTGGATGATGGTTGTGTTGAGGGTTACCCCATCTGCTTTAGCGCCAAAATCGGTGACATTAAAATCTTTGGCGAAGGAGTAATGGGCAATGGTTGAAACAAATAGTAGCAATAAGATCTTTTGCATAAGGCTCATCAATTGTTTTATGGCAATTAGTGGTTAAATCGCAATATAAACAAATGATTGATACAACTATCATGAGCCGTCGGCTAGCCGGGAGGGTTATGGGGAGGTTGGGGGTTTGACGTTTGGCGTTTATTGTTTTCAGTTTTTTTTAGCGCCGGTCTGTAGCTATGGTTAGAAGTGCAGGCGACCGGTGATTGGGTATTACTTGTATTATGATTGCCTGCATTTCATCCCTCTGTAAAAGCTATATGAATAAGCCACAAGTAATATCCGTGTCACAGGCCTGGCTTCGCTGCAAATCCAAGCTACAAGACCTGCGCAAGTGCGGATTGACGTTTGGCGTTTATTGTTTTCAGTTTTTTTAGCGCCGGTCTGTAGCTATGGTTAGAAGTGCAGGCGACCGGTGATTGGGTGTTACTTGTATTATGATTGCCTGCATTTCATCCCTCTGTAAAAGCTATATGAATAAGCCACAAGTAATATCCGTGTCACAGGTCTGGCTTCGCTGCAAATCCAAGCTACAAGACCTGCGCAAGTGCGGGTTTGTTTAAAAACAATTTATAACATAAACTAGCGCCGGTCTGTAGCTACGGCTAGAAGCACGGGCCGACCGGTGATTCAGTGTTACTTGTCTTGCAATTGTTCACATTGTTTTTGCAAGAAAAGCTATGCTAATTATAAAACAAGTAACGTTATGTCAAAAGTCTGGCATCGCTGCATGACCTATGCTACAAGAGCTGCGCCAAAGAATTTCAGAAATGTCGCATCTGTCCCTTTATTTGTCGTAGTTATACCGCTCACACTAAATAAGCATACCTTAATTTAGAGGAACATCATAACTTAACTGTTAAAAATCATGGACAACGTAAAAACCAGCAGCATCGATGATTATATAGCCGGCTTTCCTGCCGATACGCAAAAGATATTGCAAACCATCCGCACTACCATTCAAAAAGTTGCGCCCGAAGCAACAGAAACCATCAGCTATGCCATTCCAACCTTTTCGCTCAATGGCAAACACCTGGTGCACTTTGCAGCTTTCAAGAACCACATTGGTTTTTATGCCACGCCCACCGGTCACGAAGCCTTTGCAAAAGAACTATCGAAGTACAAGCAAGGCAAAGGCTCTGTGCAGTTTCCGATAGATGAGCCCATGCCCTTATCACTCATTACCAAAATTGTGAAGTTCAGGTTGAAGGTGGTGAAGGAGAAGCTGAAAAAGAAATAGCATTTAAAGTTTAGGGTCTGTCGTTTGGGGTTTGCCGTTAGGAGCCACTTTAAACAATAAACCCCAAACGATAAACCACAAATTCCCCTACCTCACCAGCTCTCCCTTCAACCGAAGCAATTCCGTTTCGGCAATTTTTGTATTGTAGCGTGCGGCGATGAGGCGGTCGTACGCATCTTCGAGGCTTTTTTGTGCTTCACGCAGTTCCAGGAAGGTTGATACGCCCTGCTTAAAACGCTCCATGGCGATGAATACATTTTCTTTTGCCAGTTGTATATTTTCTTCTTCCAGTTGCAATGCGCTTAGCAGGAAGCGATAGTTGTTGTAACCAATGCGCACGCTAACGTTTACTGTTGTTTTCTGTTTTGCCAATGCTATTTCGTTGTATTCAATATCGACCTTTGCCTGTTTTATGGAGCGGTTTACGTTCATGTAATTAAGCAATGGTATACTGGCGGTAAATCCGAAATTGGGCCCGTAATTACGGTTATAAATAGTGGCAAAAGGGTTCACCACATTGCTGGTATTGGTGATGGTGAAATTGTATCCGGCAACAAAGGATACGGTGGGCCAACGCGCCCCCCGAGCTTCCCGCAGTAAGCTCTTTGATATGTCCAGCGTTTTTAAAGCCTGCAATATGCCGGGGTTGGTCAATTCAATGTTGTTTTGTATCTCCGCTATATTCAGCGCTTCGTTAATGGGTATACTGTCTGCAACTTCGTAGTCGCCTGGCAACTGCATTCCCGTTAGTTGATTCAATTGTTCTTTTGCCTGCACCATAATGGTTTGCTGCTGCAGGTGAATGGCCTTTTGAGCATTCAGGTCTACCCTCGCCTGCAACAGTTCGGGCTTGGTGCCCAATCCAACCGACAGTTTCCTGTCTGCCAGCTTTACTCTTTCTTCGTTAATCGACATCTGTTCTTCAATAGCCTTGAGTTGCTGCTTTTGCCGTACAATAATAAAATAAGAGTTGATGACCTCGGCAGTGGAATTGATGACCTGGTTTTTAAGATTGACATTCGCAAGGTCGTACTGTTGGTTGATCCTGTCTCTTGCAGCAAACATTCTCAATCCATCAAACAAAATCCAGTTAAGGCTGATGGCTGGGTTAAACCCTATATTGCCCACGTTGGAGCCTTTTCTTTCAGAATTATCAACCAACACCTGTCTTTGTGTTGAAACAGTTTTTGTTCTGCCCACTGATGCATTCACCGCCGGCAAAAATCCTCCGAAAATATAGTGCTGATCTACCCCTGCTGCCACAGAATCGTTGCGCACCAGCAATATATCGTAGTTGTAATTCAATGCTGCGCCTATGGCATCCTGTAAGGTTACCATTTGCTGTGCAGCCAGTCTGCAGCAAACAACACAAAACAATACAACCAGGGTAACCACTCTTTTCCTTTGCATGGGGCAATGCTCATTTTTATCCATCTATCTTTTATTCTTTAGTTTGGCCAGATGCCGATGTTGTTTGAGCGGCATAACTACGCATGCACACTTGTTTTTTTATTCTCAATTTCAGTTGGGACATCATGCTTCGTTTCCTCTGTAAAATACTGATCGATATCCTGCTGTTTTTTGCGAGACGACATATAGCTATACATAGCAGGTATTACAAACAGCGTAAGTATCAATGAAAATACAATTCCACCTACTATCACAATGCCTAATGGTATACGGCTGGTAGCCGCGGCTCCCAGCGATAATGCAATGGGCAGAGCGCCTAATGCCATTGCCAGGCTCGTCATTAATATGGGGCGTAAACGCGCCACGGCAGACTCTATGGCAGCATTGGTTTTGCTTAATCCTGCCACTTGCTTTTGATTGGCAAATTCAACAATCAATATCCCGTTCTTTGTTACCAGGCCCACCAGCATGATCATACCAATCTGCGAAAAAATATTCAATGTCTGGTTGAACATCCACAAGCATAAGCAGGCGCCTGCAATAGCCAGCGGAACGGTAATGATGATGATAATGGGATCGATAAAACTTTCGAACTGCCCGGCCAGCAACAGGAAAATGAGCACCAGCGCCATTACAAATGCAAACAGTGTATTGCCTGAACTTTCGGCAAAATCGCGCGACGTTCCTGCCAAAGAGGTGGCGAAAGTATCATCCAGCAACCGGTCGGCTATCACCTGCATGGCTTTGATGCCATCGCCCAGCGCCTTACCGGGGGCCAACCCCGCAGATATGGTGGCAGACTTATACCGGTTAAAGTGATAAATGGTGGGCGGCGTTGTGCTCTCTTCAACAGACACGAGATTGTCGAGCGAAATGCTTTCGCCGCGCAGGTTGCGAACGTAAATATTTTTGAGATCGGTAGGTTTGTTCCTGTCGTCCCGGGGCACCTGTCCTATTACCTGGTATTGTTTTCCGTCTTTGGTAAAATAACCAAGTCGCCGGTTGCTGAACGCCAGTTGCAGTGCTTCAGATACCACGTCGATGCTAACGCCCAGGGAGCTGGCCTTTAACCTATCTACTTTCACCGACAGTTCGGGTTTGTTGAATTTAAGATCAATATCTACTCCCTGGAAGGTGGGATCTTTTTGTACCTCATCTAAAAATTCAGGGAGAATTTCTGTGAGCTTATCAAAATTATTGTTCTGCACTACAAACTGCACCGGCAGTCCACCGCCCCTTCTTCCTACAGAAATGGTTTGCTCCTGGGTGGCAAACGCTTTTCCTTCGGGGAACCTGAACAAATTCCTGTTAACGATGTCAACCAGTTCCTGCTGCGAGTGCTCCCTGTATTGCGGATCTACCAGCGTTGTTCTTACAAAACCGGTGTTTACCGAACCGGAACCCGAAAATCCCGGAGCGGTTACCGTGAGCACAGATTCGATACCGGGAACCGAATCCATTACAAATTCGGTAAGCCTGTCGATGTATTTGTCAGTATAATCAAAAGACGAACCTTCGGGCATGGTTACCTGCAGCCTGAACTGGTTACGGTCTTCCATAGGCGCCAATTCAGATTGAAGCTGGATGCCTATAAAATAGATAATTCCGAAACAGGCGAGGACGATTACAATTGCCATCCACCGGATTTTCATAAAGCCGGACAGCAGCTTATGATACCCGTTTTCCATTCCTTTAAAAAAGGGTTCTGTAACCCGGTAAAACCATCCGTGCTTGTGCACATTTTTGGTGAGTTTAATGTTGAGCACCGGCGTTAACGTAAGCGACACAAAAGCCGATACCAGCACCGCACCGGCCACCACCACGCCAAATTCGCGGAAAAGGCTGCCTACAAAACCTTGCAGAAAAACAATGGGAATGAATATAACGGCTATGGTAAGCGAAGTGGCAATCACCGCAAAGTAAATTTCTTTTGAACCCAGCAGCGCTGCCTGCCACTTGTTCATACCCTGCTCCATTTTTTTATAAATATTTTCCGTTACCACAATGCCATCATCCACCACCAAACCCGTTGCCAGCACAATGCCCAGCAGGGTAAGCACATTGATGGTAAAGCCGGCCAAATACATAATAAAGAAGGCCGCAATAAGCGAAACAGGAATGTCTATTAAGGGGCGGACGGCAATAAGCCACGAACGGAAAAACAGGTAAATGATCAACACCACCAGTACCACGGCAACGATCAGGGTCTCTTCTACCTCCAGTATCGAACGTTTGATAAATACAGTATTATCTCTTGCTATACCCAGCACAATGTCTTCCGGTATTTCTTTTTTTAGCTGTTCGTATCGTTTGTAAAATTCATCTGCAATGGCTACATAGTTCGATCCGGGCATAGGAACAATTGCCAGCGCGATCATTGAAACACCGTTGAACTTTAAAACCGTTTCTTCGTTTTCGGGTCCTAAAACAACTTCTCCTATATCTTTAATACGAATGGTGCCTGTGCCGGTGTTCCTGATAATAACATTGCCAAACTCTTCTTCGGTGGTTAACCGTCCAAAAGTCCGCACGGCAAGCTCGGTATTGGAGCCAGCTATTTTTCCAGAAGGAAGTTCCACATTTTCTCGCAGCAAAGCAGCCTGCACATCCTCAAACGTTAAACCATAAGCGTTGAGCTTTGATGGCTCGAACCAGATGCGCATGGCATATTTTTTTTCGCCCCATATCTGGAGCGCACTTACTCCCGGTATGGTTTGCAGTCTTTCCTGCAGCACATTTGTAGCATATTCCGTTACCTGCAACTGGTTGCGGGTATTGCTTTGCACCGTCATCGATATGATCGCATCAGCACTTGCATCGGCTTTGGATACTACGGGGGGAGCGTCGAGATCCTGCGGCAGGTTCCTGAGCGATTGCGATACTTTATCTCTTACATCGTTGGCGGCAGCTTCCAGGTCGGTTCCCAGGTCAAATTCAACTGTAATATTGCTGGTTCCCTGGCTGCTGCTCGATGTAATATTTTTAATACCGGCAATGCCATTGATCGATTTTTCGATGGGCTCCGTTATTTGCGACTCAATGATATCTGCATTGGCGCCGGCATAGCTGGTGCGCACATTGATGATAGGCGGATCGATGGCAGGATAATCTCTTACTCCTAAAAAAGAGAAACCGATCACCCCAAAAATCACGATCAGTATACTGCCTACTGTTGCCAGCACCGGTCGCCTTAAACTAAGTTCTGAAATGTTCATTACTTTACTTTGCTCAGTTGAATTTGAGAATTGGGTTTCACGGCCATCAAACCCGATACGAGCACCGTATCGCCTATACTAACGCCACTCAATACCTGTATATAGGTAGAATCTCGGATACCTGTAGTTACTTCCTTAAAATCCGGCTTTCCATTGCGATACAAAATTACCTGCTTTCCTCTCGATAAAGGTATAATGGCCTGTGTGGGCACAATAATCGCGTTGTTATCTCGGTCAAGGTCAAGGTCTACTTTGGCATAAGCGCCCGGAACCAATGCGGGGTTGTTGCTTTTTACCAGTCCCTTCACGTTCAGGCTGCGGGTATTGGCATCAATAAAATACTCTGTAGCCATTACCGTGGCGTTAAATTCCTTGCTCACGCCGTCAATAGCAAAACTTACCGTTTTGCCGGGTTTAAAAACAGTGCTGTATTTTTCTGGAACGGTAAACTCAAGCTTTAGCTGATCAACCTGCCTGATGGTGGCGATGATATCTGCCGGTGATATATAAGCGCCCAAACTCACATTTCTTAAACCGATACGACCGTCAAAAGGAGCACGTATTTCCGTTTTATTGATGGCCACTTTAATCAGTTCAATATCTGCCTTGTTGTTGTTTACCTGCAGTTCACTCAGGTCTACATCCTGCTGGCTGATGCCCTGTATCTTCAGCAGTTCGCGGTATCTTTCTACTGTTTTCTGATTGATCTCAAGCTGCACTTCTAATTTTCGTAACTGGGCTTTCAGGTCCTCGTCAAACAGTTTGGCCAGCAATGTTCCTTTTTTTACAAAAGCGCCTTCCTTAAAATTGATAGAAACCAGTCTGCCGGAAATTTCGGGACGGATATCAGTACCCTCTGCCGGAAGCAATGAACCGGGCACCTGTATATTTTCGCTCAGCGCCAGGGTTTTGGCAACAAAGGCATCGGCAGTAATGGGTTTATTGCGGGATACGGGAGACTTGGGAGCTTCGTCTTTTTTTCCGGATTTACACGAAAAAAACAGCGCCAGGACAAGCATGGATACTACTAACTTTCTCATTGCCACGAAGCTAACACAATTTTGAAAGCCTCTTAGCCTACAGAGGTTTATGGTAGGTTAATTAAGGTTAAAGGGGGGAGGGGAGCTATCAGCAGTCAGCGATCAGCAGTCAGCTTTGAGCTGGAAGCAGGATCAGCAACTAATAGTTGCGGTTGGGTTGATAATTTAAGCCCCAAACCCGGGCTAAACTGATTCCTGAAAGCTGATAGCTAATAGCTGATGGCTGACAGCTGGCTGCTCTGTATCAAAACCGTACACATGGTGTATCACGAGCGTACGAGGAATGGCAATATACTGGTGTAAAGAACTGAAAATCAATAAAATTACATTCTGGCACATCATTCACTTAGTATGTACGTTTCCCACATGTTGATTTTTTGCCTCCCGGACGCTGTGCCGGGAGGTTTTAATGAAACGGGAAACATTTGAAGAGCAAGAAAATTGAAAAGTTTATCATGGATAGAGTTATAGCAAAAAAGAAATGGACCACTAAAAAGATTCTGACCATTACGGGTATAGTGGGAATTGTTGCCTTGATTGCCGCCAGTTTTTATTTTACATCGGGCAAATCGAAGCTGAACGTTGACCTTGAAAGAGTTACCATCAGCGAAGTAAAGGAAGGGGTTTTCCAGGAAACCATTCCTGTAAATGGTGTTGTGCTTCCTATAACAAGTATTTATCTTGACGCCCAGGAAGGCGGAAGAGTGGAAGAGAAATATGTGGAAGATGGTGCTATTATGAAAAAAGGTGAACCCATTTTGCGCTTGTCGAATACCGATCTTTTAATGAACCTGATGAGCCAGCAGAATACGGTGTACAATACGCTTACGCAAATGCAGATCAACAGCAACAATGCGCAGCAGAACACGGTAACCAAACTTAACCAGATGGCAGATGTGGAAAGCCAGTTGAAAGAAGCTGAACGTTTGTACAAGCTGAACAAAGAACTGTATGAGCAGAAAGTAATCGGATCGCAGGAGTTCCGCCAATCGGAGATCAATTACATGTACCTGGTTGACAAAAAGAAACTGACAGAGCAGATTTTAACGCAGGATTCTATTTCGCGTTTGCAGCAGGCAAAACAGGATAAGCAATCTTATTCGGGATCGCAGCAGGCATTGAACATTATGCAGAAAAAAGTGGGCGACCTGATTGTGCGTGCGCCAGTAGATGGTCAGTTAACATCGCTGGACGCAGAAATAGGACAAAATAAAAACAAAGGCGAAAGACTGGGGCAGATAGATGTGCTGAGTGGCTTTAAAGTGAGGGTGGATGTAGACGAACACTATATTTCGAGAATATACCCGGGACAGAGAGGCCGTTTTACATTTGCCGACAGCAGCTACCTGCTTGAAATTAAAAAAGTATATACGCAGGTTACGCAGGGCAGGTTCCAGGTAGATATGGAGTTTGTTGGCAAAGTGCCGAAAGGCATCCGCCGCGGACAAACGTTGCAAACCTTGCTGGCATTGAGCGATGAACGCAAATCGTTGTTGCTGGCAAGAGGCGGTTTTTACCAGCAAACGGGCGGCAACTGGGTGTTTAAAGTTTCGGAAGATGGATCGAAAGCATACAGGGTAGATGTTCAGTTAGGCAATCAGAACCAGGATTATTACGAAGTGGTGCAAGGGCTGAAACCGGGCGATAAGGTAGTAACCAGCAGCTATGAAAATTACGGAACGATGCAGGAACTGATTTTGAAATAGCAGTCAGCTATCAGCGGTCAGCTATCAGCAGTCAGTGATCTAATTTGTTGATAAATGAATAGATCATCTTGCGGATTTCGACGATTTCTTTTTCAAGTTCTTTAAATACCATTTCGGAAATATAGTTAAGCTCTTTTGACAGAAAGAGTTGATATTCCAGTTCTGAAGATGAACCTGCGGCGATGACCAAAAAGCGTTTAAAATCAGGAGTGCTATTGCGGCCGCAGCCTTCTGCTATATTCGAGGGAATGGAGTAAGCGCAACGTCGAAGTTGAGAAATAAGCCCAAAAGTTTCGTCTTTGGGATATGATTTTGTTAGTGCATATATCTTTAATGTAAGCTGATGACCTTTAGACCAGACGGATAGATTTCGAAAGTTTCGCATAAACACCTCAGGTTAACAACAAAAAATTAAATGGCTTTAATAAAATTAAATTTAATAACTGAAAGCTGAAAGTAAATCGCTGAAAGCTTTAGCTCACCACTAATAGCTGATAGCTGACTGCTGATAGCTGATAGCAAAAACAAAAATACATCTCCAATGATAAAGATCAGAGACCTTGAAAAGATATACCGTACCGAAGAAGTGGAAACGGTAGCGTTAAATAAACTTTCTTTCGAAGTGAAAGAAGGAGAGTTCGTAGCCGTGATGGGGCCATCGGGCTGCGGCAAGTCTACCTTGCTGAACATTCTTGGTTTGCTGGACGATCCCGATGCAGGCAGCTTTTTGTTTAATGGCATCGAAGTAGCGCATTTCAACGAGCGCAAACGCGCCGATTTGCGCAAGCACAATATTGGTTTCGTGTTTCAAAGTTTTAACCTGATTGATGAACTGACAGTTTTTGAAAATGTAGAGCTTCCGTTGATATATACCGGCGTAAAAAGCGCCGACCGTAAAAAAAGAGTGGAAGAAGTGTTAGACAAAGTGCAGATCATGCACAGGCGCAACCACTACCCTCAACAGTTATCGGGCGGTCAGCAACAGCGCGTGGCAGTAGCAAGAGCGGTGGTGAACAATCCAAAGCTGATACTGGCGGATGAGCCTACGGGTAACCTCGACTCCAGCAATGGCAATGAAGTGATGCAGATGCTTACCGATTTGAATGAACAGGGCACCACCATTATTATGGTGACGCACTCGGAACACGATTCGCGTTACAGCCATCGCATCATCCGCATGCTCGATGGACAAACGGTAACGGAAAATATTCTGGTGTGATTTGAAACCTGCCTGCCGGCAGGCAGGTTTGAGATTAAAAATTTGAAATTGATAATCACCATACAGTAAAATAAATCCGTTCGAGCACCAGAAATGAAAGTAATATTTAGGACTCTTGCTGAGCCCAATTTCAAATTTTAAATACCAAATCTCAAATGCCAAATCTCAAATCACAAATCTCAAATACTAAAGCACAACGCGTAACGATGTTTGTTGCATTAGTGTTATTGATATTGGTAATTGCTAAAAGCGTAGCAGCGGGTACAGCATTTGCAGGACCGCAAAAAATAAATGTTGCAGAGACTGGAGAAAACACTCCGGGTACGGCTATCAAAAAAGTAGTATCAGAAATAGAAGATATGCCCTGGCGACCGCTTTTATCTTTGGTGCAGTAAGCTGTCAGCAATGAGCTTTCAGTGATCAGCTTTCAGAAGGTTATAAGTATATGCAAGACGGAGTTCTATATGCCTGAAAAGCCAGGAGCCAAAAATAAACAGACCGCCCATCCGAATTTGATCGCCGATGGCTGATAGCTAATAGCTGACGGCTCGTTACAATAAGCTATTGTTATGATCAGAAATTATTTAAAAGTTGCCATCCGGAATTTGTGGAGAAACAAAAGCTTTTCCATTATCAACATTACAGGCCTGGCAACGGGCATTTGCTGTTTTTTATTGATTGCACTGTATGTGCTCGATGAACTGAACTACGACCGGTATTATGAAAATGCAGACCGCATTTACCGCGTAAATGCCGATATCAAATTTGGCGGCGCCGAAATGAACTACCCGTTCAGTTCCGACATGATGGGGGCAAACGTTCAAAAAAGACTTCCCGGAAGTTGAAAATTACACAAGAATATACAACTCCAACGGCAGCAAACTGGTAAAAAAAGGCAACCAGTTCATCAATGAATTCAATGTAGCCCACGCCGATTCTACTTTTTTCAACGTCTTCACGCTTCCTGCCATTGCAGGCAATACGCATACGGCGCTGAATGAACCCAACACGGTAGCCGTTACCGAAAGCACCGCCCGAAAATATTTCGGCACTACCGACGCCATTGGAAAAATTGTTGAAACCGACGACAACAATAAAACGTTGTATAAAGTAACAGCAGTTATTAAAGACATTCCTACAAACACGCATTTCAATTTCGATTTCATCTTCTCCATTAAAAACGTCAACTACGAATGGGGACAGTATCTCAGCCATAACTTCCATACCTATCTTTTACTAGCACCAGGCACCGATGCAGTTGCCTTCGAAAAAAAGCGCATCCCTGAGTATATAGACAAATATGTGTTGCCTGAAGCAAAACAGTCTTTGCAGATATCGAGCATGAAAGAATTTGAGCAGTCGGGCAACAAACTGGCTTATACCCTCATTCCTGTTACAGATATTCACCTGCATTCCAGCCGCCCTTACGAGTTGAGCGCGGGCGGTAATATTCAATATGTATATATATTTTCTGCCGTAGCGCTTTTCATATTGCTGATTGCCTGCATCAATTTTATGAACCTCACCACGGCGCGCTCTGCCAGCCGTGCAAAAGAAGTAGGTGTTAGAAAAGTGCTGGGAACGGAACGTAAAAATCTGATTGCACAATTCCTGAGCGAATCCACTGTAGTAGCTTTTATATCATGCATACTGGCAATAGTGATTGCGGCATTGGCAATGCCTTTCTTTAACGGGCTCGCCGGTAAAACAATGAAGTTCTCCAGCCTGTTTACGCCGGTTACGCTTCCGCTTTTGGTGCTGCTGCCTTTTGTTGTGGGATTGATGGCAGGCAGCTATCCTGCATTTTTTCTCTCTGCCTTTCGCCCAATAGAAGTTTTAAAAGGCAAATTAAAATCGGGCACAAAAAGCGGCAGCCTGCGCAGCACACTCGTTGTGTTCCAGTTTGCAACGTCCATTATACTCATTGTTGCCACTATTGTAATTTATAACCAGCTACATTACATACAAAACAAAGCGCTGGGCTATAACAAGGACCAGGTATTGACAATAGAGAATACCTATTCGCTGGGCAACAACGACAATGCCTTCCGGCAATTCATGTTGCAGCAACCTGGCGTGCTGAATGCTAGCTACAGCAGTTTTTTGCCAACCCCTTCTAACCGCAGCGATAATTTGTTTTCGAAAGACAAAGTGTTTGATGTTAAAAACGGATTTGACATGCAGCAATGGAGGGTGGATTATGATTACCTGAGCACGCTGGGAATGACGCTGGTGAAGGGAAGAAATTTTTCGAAAGAATTTGGCACCGATTCTTCTGCCGTAATATTGAATGAAAAGGCTGTAAAAATTTTAGGATTTACAGATCCTGTTGGCAAACAAATATACCGTTTTACAGAGGATGGCTCACCTGCTGCTTACACTATTATTGGTGTGGTGAAAGACTTTCACTATGAATCGCTGAAAAAAGACATTGACATGCTGGGCTTATTCCTGGGAAAAAGCACCGGCATGCTATCGCTCAAAATCAATACAGCCAATACTCCCGGCATTATCAAACAGGCAGAAGCCAAATGGAAAGCGCTGATACCGGAAATTCCGTTCAGCTATAAATTTCTCGACGCCGATTTCAAAAATGTTTACAGCGCAGAACAAAAGGTTGGAAAGATAGCCATCTCCTTTTCTATACTGGCTATACTCATTGCCTGCCTGGGACTGTTTGGACTGGCTGCCTATATAGCCGAACAACGTACCAAAGAAATTGGCATACGCAAAGTATTGGGTGCCGATGTATCGAACCTGGTAGCCATGCTTTCAAAAGATTTTTTGAAGCTGGTAGCCATTGCGGCTGTCATCGCATTTCCCTTAGCCTGGTGGGCCATGCATAGCTGGCTGCAAAACTTTGCGTACCGCATCAACATCAGTTGGTGGACGTTCGTTGCTGCGGGTACAACGGCACTGCTTATTGCATTACTAACGGTGAGCTTCCAGGCCATTAAAGCAGCGCTGGCAAACCCGGTGAGGTCGCTAAGGACGGAGTGACGCCTCAGCCCCTCTCCTATCTTGGGAGAAGGGTGCCCAAGGTCAGAGAGAATAAGAAAATGAAACAGCGGCAGATCGAATTATCCAGAGGCTGGATTTGTATGAAGTTCATGTGGCATGTCTGATGTTAAGAAGGTATGTTTTGGTATTGCCTGACTGCCTGCCGGGATGCGTTTGTTCAGTAGGGTTAAGATGTAAGTTTTGGAATAAAACCAATCATCCGGTTGCCAGCCTGATCGATCTGAGCCATCTCAAATTTCAAATCTAAAATCTCAAATTTTAGATCTCAAATGCTAAGAAACTATATAAAAATCGCCTGGCGCAACATTCAAAGCAGGAAGCTGTTTGCTGCTATTAATGTTTTGTGCCTGGCAGTGGGCTTAACCTTTGCACTTGTAATTGGCGTGTATATTGTAAAACAACAACAGGTAAACGCCAGCCTCAAAAATGCCGATCACCAATACCTTTTAAAAAGCAACTGGAAAACAGACGCAATCGGGCTCGACGCTACAACGCTTGGACCGCTCGCTAAAACCCTGCATGAGGAATATCCCAACCTGGTTAAGAATTATTACCGGTACAATCCTGTAACCAATGTTGTATCTGCCGGCGATAAACACCTGAAAGAAGACATTGCCATCGGCGACACCACGTTGGTAAGCATGTACGGCTTCCCGTTATTGCATGGCAATCCACAAAAAGCTTTTGCTACTCCCAGTTCAGCAGTCATTACGGCTTCCATGGCAAAAAGGCTTTTCGGGCGAACAGATGTGTTGAACGAGCGGATTGATGTAGGCACTACCATTGCCGATCAAAAGCAGCAGTATACCATATCGGCAGTGCTGAAAGATATACCGTACAATTCCGTATTCGGATTGTTCTCCGACAAATACGAAGTGTTTGTACCTACAACGTCCAGCAACTATTATGGCACCGGCGATCCTGCCCAATCGTGGAACCAGATATTCGAAATTGGGTTGGTGGAGCTGCAGCCAAACATCACGCCGCGCCACCTTGAAATACCGATAAAAAACATTCTGAAAAAATACACCGACAAAAACACGCAGGATCTTTTGCAGGTGGAACTGGCGCCGGTAAGAAGCTATTACACCAACGATACCGGGGTAAAAAATATGATGCTCGCGCTGAGCCTGGCAGCGCTTTTTATCCTGCTGTTGGCCATCATCAATTACATCAACATCAATATTGGCGCAGCTACCTACAGAATTAAGGAAATAGGATTGAGAAAAGTGTTTGGCGTAGAAAAAAGGCAACTGGTGCTGCAGTTTATGATAGAATCGCTGGCTGTTACCTGCATTGCCGCATGCATATCCTTGCTTATTTATGAGCTGCTGCTTTCCTTTTTCTCCACCGTGCTCAATACCTCCTTCCCCCATTTCTGGCAATTCGATCTCACAAGCATTTTGTATGCTGTTAGTCTTATTATACTCGTAGGCGTAGCAGCCGGCATATATCCCGCATTCATAGTAAGCACTTACAATATTGTGAATGCGGTAAAGGGCAAAACCAAAAACGCTGCAGGCTCGCTGCTGTTAAGAAAGAGCCTGCTGGTGATACAGTTTACCTTGGCCACTATTGTTTTTATTGCAGCGCTCAACATCTCCAATCAAATCCGCTTTACGTTTCATAAAGACCTGGGGTATACCCGCGAGGGACTGCTGGTGGTTACTGCTTTTCCCAAGCAGTGGGATTCGGCGGGCATTCAAAAAATGCAGTTTATTAAAGACGGACTGCTGCAAATGCCGGTAGTAAAAAATGCAAGCATCTCTTTTGAAATTCCCGAAAGGAAACCACCGAATAAAATAGAGATCATACGGAAAGAGGGAGATAAATCTCAGAATGTATTTATTGGTGGCATGGGAGTAGATAAAGACTATGCTGCAACCTTTGGTTTAAAAATCATCAGCGGCGAGTTTTTCACGCAATCCGGAGCAACGCCTCCCAACGAAGTAGTGGTAACCTCAGAGGCAGCAACATTGTTGGGCTATTCAGCAAACAACATCGTTGGAAAACAGATCAGGGCTACCGGGTTTCCAAATGCATTTACGATTAAAGGAGTGGTAAATGATTACAACCATTCCAGCCTGCACGACAAGATTGAGCCGCTCATTTTTATGAACTTCCGCGACCTGCAAGCATACAGATATATTACCTTAAAGCTCAACAGTGCCAATATGCAGCAGGCCATTCAGCAGGTTGAACAAAAATGGAAATCGCTGTCGCCCAACAGCCCGTTTGAATATGTGTTTATGGAAGACAAGTTCAAATCGCTTTACAAATCAGAATTGCAAATGCAGGCTGCCGCGGGCATGGCCGCTGTTTTGAACATCATCATCATCTTTATGGGCATATTTGGAGTGGTGAGCTTTACCCTAACCCGAAGGGCAAAAGAAATTGCGGTGAGAAAGGTTTTGGGAGCCAATACCACCAACGTTGTGCTGCTGTTTATTAAAGATTACTTTTTGCCTTTTGTTATTGCAAATTGTATTGGCTGGCCGGTGGCATATACTGCTACCAGCTATTGGCTGGCAAACTACGCCTACAGAATTGAGCAGGACTTTACTATATATGGAGCAGCCACCATGGGCATGTTTACAATAGTGGCATTGTTCATTACAGCGCAATGTTTCAACGCTGCAAGAGCCAATCCCGTGAGAGCTTTGAAAGCAGAGTAAATGCAAATGTGTATGAGAGGAATAATGGAAGACACTCTTTTGCAACCATACTGGCACCTCTACATTTTTAACCTTACAATCGGTCGGCCCGGCGACAGCCGGTCTGACCGATTGTAACAGGCAACCTGATGAAAATACCAGGCAAAGAGCCTGACTGAACAAAAAAGCGTTTTCCAGTGCTAACCCCGACGCGCCTGAATCATTTCAAATTTTAAATATCAAATTTCAAATACAACATGTTCAGAACTTATATAAAAACGGCCATCAGGAATCTTCAAAAACATAAAAGCAGCGCGTTCATCAACATTGCAGGATTGACCGTAGGGCTCGCAGCCTTTCTGCTGATCATGCTGGTGGTTCAATATGAACTGAGCTTTGATAATTTTCATCCGGCGAAAGAGGATATTTACCGGGTTGTGCGCATGGGCAGGAGCGCAGAGAACAGGGAATACAGAACCGGGGTACCCACGCCCGTTACCCAAACGCTTAGAACAGATATAGCCGGGTTTAAAAAAGTAGCAGCCGTTTATAGCGACAACGACGTGCAGGTAAGCACCAATACAGAGGATGGTTCCATTGTTAAAAAGTTTAAGGAAAAAAATGTGTTGATTGCCGAGCCGCAGTTTTTTGAAATGTTTTATTTTCCTTTGGCAACCGGTAACATTAAAACAGCCTTGAGCGAAATAAATACGGTGTTGCTCACCAAAGCAACTGCATCGAAATACTTTGGCGACTGGCGTTTGGCACCGGGAAAAACAATCCGGTTATACGGAGAAACCATGAAAGTGACGGGCGTACTCAAAAACCCGCCGCCTAATACAGACTTTCCGCTGAACGTGGTAGTATCATACGCAACGCTCATGCATTTTAGCAATCCCAACGACTGGGGCAGCATTTCCGATCAGAACTATTGCTTTGTGCAATTGCAAAAAAATGCAGCGCCTGGTAATTTTACGGCGCTGATTGATGACTTTACCAACAAGTATATCAAGCCGGTAAACCCGGGTTATTTTCTTTCGCTTCAACCATTGGCCGATATACACTACGATAAACGCTATGGAAATTTTACCGGCCGAGTGTTTAGCAAAGACGTTATACTGGCATTAACCATTATTGGAATTTTTTTGCTGGTAATTGCCTGCATCAACTTTATAAACATCACTACTGCACAGGCTATGAACCGTGCCAGGGAAGTAGGCGTGCGCAAAGTGTTAGGTAGCAGCCGTAAGCAACTGGTATTCCAGTTTTTGGGAGAAACCGCTATTACAACCCTGTTTGCATTGTTAGGATCGCTGGTAATTGTATTGCTTTGCATTCCCTTCCTGAATACTTTGCTTGGCATCCACCTTTCCGCGGCAGCGTTGTACGGCAAAACATTTCTCGCCTACTTATTCATTGCCTTTGCAGGTGTTTCCTTTTTGTCGGGATTGTATCCTGCATTGATACTATCTGGTTTCAAATCCATCAATGTTTTGAAAAGCACTGTAAGCACGAGTATCAAAGGCATTTCTTTAAGGCGTACATTAGTGGTATTCCAGTTCGTAATTGCACAGGCGTTGATCATCGGAACGCTGGTAGTGGCTTCTCAAATGGAATACTTCCGGAACGCCGATATGGGCTTTAATAAAGAAGCCGTGATCAACGCCAGTTTTCCCAGAGACAGCCTCAGCCGTACAAAAATGGATGTGTTGCAACACGAGCTCAGCAAAGTGAATGGAATAAAGCAGGTGAGCCTGAGCGTGTTCACACCGGCGGGTGGAGGCGATTGGGCAACAGACTTGAGAACACGCGAAAACAACGACGCAAGCCCGAACATGGTTGTTCAAATGAAACCGGCAGATACTGCATTTTTCAGATTGTACGATTTAAAACTTGTAGCAGGGCGCGCCTATTTCCCTTCAGATACCATGCGGGAATTTGTAGTGAATGAAACGGTGGTAAGAAACCTGGGGATAACCGACCCGGCAAAAGCCATTGGCAAAAACATTAAGGTGGCAGGCAAATATGGCGAAATAGTAGGCGTGGTAAAAGATTATCATACCTTTTCGCTGCGCGATGCCATTGGTCCAACGGTAATGACTACCCTCAAAGGCAGTTACCAGGTAGCCAACATGCGGATAGATATGAGCAAGGCAAAGCAGGTGATACCGGCTATACAACAGGTGTGGCAAAAACATTTCCCCGATTTTGTATTTGAATATGCCTTTCTCGATCAGACACTGGCGGAGTATTACGCGCAGGAAAATCGCATGGCAACGCTTTACAACATATTTTCCATGATCGCCATTTTTATTTCCTGCCTCGGCTTATATGGCTTGATCTCCTTTATTGCAGTGCAACGCAAAAAGGAAATCGGCATTCGCAAGGTGTTGGGAGCGCCCGTTAAAAATATTGTAGTGATGCTGTCTAAAGAGTTCACCATGCTCATAGTGCTGGCGTTTATTATTGCCGCTCCCATTGCATGGTATTTTATGAATGACTGGTTGCAACAATATACTTACCGCATAACGGTTGGAGCAGGCATTTTTGTGGCTACCATTATTGGTGCTTTACTCATTTCGTGGCTAACTGTGGGCTATACCGCCATTAAAGCAGCGTTGGCCAACCCGGTAAAGGCGTTGAGAACGGAGTAAACCGATTTGAAAATGAAATTAAATTCCAAGATACAAGAAACAAGAAACAAGAAACAAAAGAAAGCAGGCGGCTGAAAGCTAACCTTAACAACAAATCAAAAAAATGCTTTTGCCGGAAAGGAAAATTAAATAAAACCGAATTAGAGACTGGAAAAATCGAACGGACACCCAATGATAAGCCTGGAAAATCTAAGCAATTTCAAATCTTAAATTTCAAATCTCAAATGATAAAGAATTATTTCAAAATTGCGTGGCGGAACATTGCAGGGCACAAGGCGCACGCAGCTATTAATGTAGCCGGATTAGCGTTGGGCATTGCAGCAGCGCTTCTTATTTTTATTGTAGTAAAATACGAATTGAGCTACGACACTTTTCAGAAAAATTACCACAACACCTATCGCATCGTTAGTTCTTCCACCCACCTCGATGGCAGCGTGGATTACAACCCCGGCATTCCCTGCCCGGCTTATGATGCATTGAAAGCAGATTTTCCGCAGTTTAAAAATATAGTGGCGCTCAACTCAACTTCAGACAACCAGTTTACAGTGCTGGGCAATAACCCTAACAGCGATGTGGCCGTTAGTAGAAAATTTATTGAAGAAGGGATTACCGTATTTACCGACCCGGCCTACTTTGATATTTTTAACGTGCAGTGGCTCGATGGAAACGGAGCCTCACTTGCTGAGCCAGGCAATGTTATACTTGATCAATCTACCGCTACCAAATATTTTGGCGACTGGAAAAAAGCTACGGGTCAATATTTAAAAATGGACAACGCCTTGCTGTTAAGGGTAACCGGGGTTGTGGCCGACATGCCTTCTAACACCAGTTTTCCTATTAAACGCTTTGCCTCTTATCAAACCTTTAAAACGGCTCCGGATATCTTTGGTTATTCATCGGGCTGGGGAAGCCTCAGCAGCAATCACCAGCTATATTTTACATTGCCCGATCATGTGAATGTAAAAGATATACAGGCACAACTGGCACCCTTTGTTAAAAAGCATTATACCAATGTAGGATCCAACAAGCGCTCACTCATTGTGCAGCCTATGAGCGATCTTCATTTCAATACACAATACGAAGCGTTAGGCGACCACAGCTCCAGCAAACCTATTCTCTGGACCTTGTCATTCATTGGTATTCTCATCATAGTAATGGCTTCTATCAATTTTATCAACCTCGCTACAGCACAGGCTGTTGGGCGCAGCAAGGAAGTAGGCATACGCAAAGTGCTGGGTGGCAGCAGAGGCCAGTTGATTCGCCAGGTAATGGGCGAAACATTCCTCATTGTTTTTACATCCGTTGTTCTGGCAATATTAATTGCCATGCTGGCTATGCCCTGGCTTAGCAATGTGGCCAGTGTGCCAACCAATCTTTCATTGCTTACTGCGCAAACCTTTATTTTCCTGGTAAGTGTATTGATAGCCGTTACCTTGCTGTCCGGCTCTTACCCTGCGCTCGTCGTATCGGGTTTTAAACCGGCACTGGCGCTTAAAAGCAAGATCAATGCAGCCAGTATAGGTGGCATTTCTTTGAGACGGATATTGGTGGTGGTGCAGTTTGCCATTTCACAAATACTGATCATCGGTACCATCATTGCGGTAAGCCAGATGAACTATGTGCGTGATGCAGACCTGGGATTCAACAAAGAGGCTATAATGATCATTCCTTTAAATGCAGACAGCGTTAACCTGAGACGGATAGACCCGGTAAAACGACAGCTTTTGCAAAACAGCAATATAGTCAGCGTATCGTTTGCCAGCGATGAGGCTTCTTCCGAAAACAATTGGGGATCGAACTTTGCTTTTGATCACCACGAAGATGCGCCCTTCCATGTATTTTCGAAGTATGCCGATAATGATTATTTTAAAACCTTTGGGCTGCAACTGGTTGCGGGACGGGGGTATAAAGCGAGCGATACCACTACTGAATATGTAATCAATGAAACACTGGCTAAAAAGCTGGGATTAAAAAATCCAGCCGATGCAGTGGGTAAAGACCTGCAAATGGGCGGCGGACAATGGTTCCCCGTAGTGGGCGTAGTAAAAGATTTTAGGGTAAATTCTTTAAGGGAAGAGACGAAACCTATTACGATTGCGGCAAAAAAAGATTTCTATTACACGGTTGCCATCAAACTGCGCACACAGCAATTATCAAAAACAACCGCAGCTATACAACAGGTATGGGAAAAGGCATTTCCTGAATATGCTTTTACCAGCCATTTTTCTGATGAAACAATTGAAAGATTTTACAGGCAGGAAAATCAACTCGCCTTGCTGTATAAAATTTTTGCGGGCATCGCTATTTTCATTTCATGCCTTGGCTTGTATGGACTGGTATCGTACATGGCTGTTCAAAAAACCAAGGAGGTGGGCATAAGAAAAGTGCTGGGTGCCAGCATCGGCAATATTGTTGTTTTGTTTTCGCGCGAATTTACGATCCTGATAGCGCTGGCATTTGTAATAGCTGTTCCTGTTGGTTGGTATGTGATGCACGGATGGCTGCAGAATTTTGCTTACAGAATAAATATTGGCATCGGTGTTTTTATGTTGGCAATAGTCGCATCGCTGCTCATTGCCTGGATAACGGTTGGATACAAAGCAGTAAAAGCCGCATTGGCCAACCCGGTGCAATCGCTGCGGACAGAGTGAGGAAATTTGAAAATGGATGATTTGAAAATTTGAAAATGGCTCGACACAAAGCATTGCTACGAAACCTGCGTAAGGGAGATAAAAAGTAAAAAGGTATCCAACCTTTTGAAAGGTTGGATACCTTTATTATAAATAGCTCGTGGCTGAATGCCTAAAGCTGATCGCTGAAAGCTGATAGCTGACGGCTGCCCCCCCACTCAACGCTTCCTCTTCTTGTATTGCTTCTCGAGGTTCATAATTTCCACCTTCCTGAACTCAACGGGATGACTTTCGCTTTGCAACGAAATATAACCGGACGACAACAGCTTACCGTCTACCATAAACGCAGGATCAAAGTCGGACACGTTGCCGCCACCGGTTTGTGGTTTTTGGTACATCAGCACCGTATCGCCGTTAGCAATGTGTTTAATTACAGAATCACCCAGCACAACCACCTCAGCCCTCACCCACTCCTCGTTCCTGAAAGTTTTAGAAGTTGAGTTCACACAATGTTGGGTAACCAGTTTTCCATCCATTTCCACATTGGTTCCCGGCGTACATAAATTGCAGGTTGTTCTTTCGCCTGTGGAATCGCCACCCAGCAACTGTACTTCAATAGATATTGGGAAGTCCTGGTTTTTATGCATGGTGGCAGGCGGCTGGCAATGCACCATGATGCCACTGTTCTTGTATGCCCAGCCCGGTCCGTTTTTACACTGTTCTCCCACAAAACGGTATTCAACAGCAATGATGTAATGCGAATAAGGTGTTTTATAAAAAATATGGCCGAACTTTTCGTCGAAAGCCTGGTATTGGTCGTACGATACTACCATCTTTCCATCCTGTACCCTGAATGTATTGCCGTAATTGTCTCCCAATGCATAGCCACGTATCTTAGGCGTCCATCCGGAAAGGTCCTTGCCGTTAAATAGTTGCTCCCATTTGGGTTTGGCTGCTTTTTGTGCAAAGCCGAAAACGCAAAGCTGCAAACATATAAAACCGGCAAAGAAATATTTGATGCCGAAAATGTTGTTGAGTCGGTAAATGCGGGGACGGAATTTTGCTGTCATTCGTTTGTAAGTTTAAGATACCCAATATTGCTGCAATAAAAATACTATGATGCCGGCAAAAAACCCAACCAAAGCTATCCAGCATATATTTTTTAAATACCAGCCAAATTTTATATGTTCAATGCCCATCACGGCAACGCCTGCTGCGGAACCGATAATAATGGCGCTCCCACCCGTTCCGGTGGTTAAGGCCAGGAATTCCCAGAATGGATGGTCGGTTGGATATACCGACAAATCATACATGCCCTGACCTGCCGCTACTAACGGTACATTGTCTACGATTGCCGACAATAATCCCAGGGTAGAGCCAATCAGATAATCATTTTTCAGTGTGTCGTTCAAAAAAACAGCAAGGTCTCCAAGTATGCCATAGCTCTGCAAAGCAGAAACGGCCAGCAAAATGCCGAGAAAGAACAAGATACTTGGACTATCAATTCTTTCGAGCGCTTTAGCCAGGTCGTAATCGTTTTTCTTTTTTTTATGAATCAGCGCTGTAACAATCCACATAAAACCAACCATCATCATCATACCCATAAACGGAGGCAAATGTGTAACGGTTTTAAAAAGAGGAACAAACAAAAGGCTGCCTATGCCGGCAGTCAATACGATCCTTCCATCTCTTCTTTCTTTGTTGGTCGTTTCACAAACAAGCGCCTTTTCCACATACTTGTTTTTAAACCTTTGCCCAACAATGAGGGTGGGAATGAGACAAACAAAAATGCTGGGAAGGATCAACGTTTTAATAATGTTCAGCGCTGTTATCTGCCCGCCTATCCAAAGCATGGTAGTGGTTACGTCGCCCAGCGGAGACCAGGCACCGCCTGCATTGGCAGCAATGATCACCATACTGGCAAACCAAAACCGGTCTTCCTGGTTTTTGATCAGCTTGGCACATAACGATACCATTACGATGGCCGTAGTAAGATTGTCTAACAAGGCAGAAAGAAAAAAAGAAAGGAAACTGATAATATACAGCAGCTTTCTTTTATTTTTTGTGTTGATTTTTTCGGTGATAATGTCAAACCCATCGTGGGCATCTATTAATTCTACAATCGTCATAGCCCCCAGCAAAAAAAACAGTATCGACGATATTTCTCCGAGGTGATGAAGCAGGCTTTCAACAGCAGCTTCGCTATCGCTGCTCTGCATTAAATAAATCGTCCAGCAAAGAACGCCGGTGATCAGGGCAGGAGCCGCCTTATTAACTTTAGTAACATGCTCCATAGCAATTGCCAGGTAGCCAAGAACGAATACAATAATAATTGCAGGTGTTATCATATTATAGGTAGTTTAAGTGCAGGCGAACCTCTGCTGTATTTCCAATGCTGCAAATATATCCATGTATGACGAGACGAAGCGCTGTTACAGCAACTTTATGTGGGCTTGTTGTATAACTTACTCAGCCTTAACCTTGTGCTCATTCAGCGCCGCCGCAATCTTCGTTCATCCGTTGCCGGTAAGCTTTATACGCCTGCTGCAAAAAAGCTTTTACAGATTGCTGCATCAGGCTATTGCATGGTGCAATCTGAATGTAACGCGATAATTTTCCATTTCCCTGCAACAGCCCGTTAGGGTCTGGCAAATCAGCTCCTCGGTAAAAAGCCAGCTTCAGTCCTTTTTTAGAAGGAATGAGGGTACAGATCATATCGGCATACCGCTGTCCGTAACAGTAAGCAATCATTTTTGCAGGCAAATCAATTTGTTCCATAATGTCGTCAAGTGTTTCAAAAATCAAAGCGCGGATAGCAAGCGCGTTTTCTCTCACATCTTGATTATAGTTTGAAAGAAAGGCAATAACCTCTGCCTGTGCTGTATGGCTCCTACTTTGCTTCAAAAGAATTTGTTTTGATGAATTACCCTATACCAGTATAACGGACCCACATAAACGCTGAACCGGCACGTAAATTACAAATATTTGCATGTTGGTGACATCAATGGTTCGGGGTGCATTTTAACTTTCGCTGACTCTATAATTTTCCTGTCGGCGAAATATCATAGCCGTCAACTTTGGAATTAAATCAACGGAGATTGTTCCGGGAAGGTAGGCCCCTCCTTTCGTCGGAGCGACAGGCAATAAAATAAAGGTTAAGCAATTGTTCTGATGTTCAGCTTTGCACTACTGCTTGTCATTGGCAAGAATGAGACATCTGATTCGCTGATGCGCTTCAGTTGACGGCTATCGTGAGACACCGACCGGTAGCGACCCTCAAGCGAAAATTCAGACCTTCTTCCGAAGGTAAATGCGCCCGTGGTTCGCTGTTTTACAAACAGCTTTTATTAATATTGCTGCATGAAAATTTTTAATCTCATTTTCTGCTTCCTGTTCATTGTATCGGCTGCATTGCAATACAATGATCCCGATCCATATCTATGGATGCCGATCTACCTTTTTGGTGCAGCAGCCTGCTGGCTCGCATTCAGGAATAAATTTTATCCCAGGGTATATTTGGTTGGAACAATTTTATTTTTAGGGTATGCTGCTTACCTGTTTATTACAAAAGATGGTGTTTGGGACTGGATGACACAACACAATGCAGAAAACATTGCAGAGACCATGAAGGCTGAAAAGCCGTGGATAGAAGATACCCGTGAATTTTTTGGACTGGCTATATTAATTGCAGTGCTGATGATCAACTATTGGTATGCGAAGAAGCGGTGAGCAGTGAGCTTTCAGAAGTCAGAAGTCAGCTATCAGCAGTCAGCTATCAGCAATTGATCAGCCTGTGCCGCCTTACCCCTTACTACCTATCACTTACTACACTTTTTTTGCTCCAGAAATTATATACTGCAGCGCCGATTACTCCCAGAAAGATCACGATCAGCAACCAGATTACTTTGGTGGAGGTTTCGGGGAAATTCCTGTTTATAACATCCACCAACGTTGTAGCCCAATAAAAAAATAACAGGAGGCCCACAATGATCATGAGCCATTCACTGGCTCCGGGCATGCTCAGCCCTAAAGTTGCAGTAAGCATATGCGTTGTTTTTGGTTATGTATAACAGTTGCAGTAAGATACAACAGCTTTTCACATTTTTATAGTGTCTTCACCATAACCACAAACCTCAAGACAAAATTTCGACCGATAAATGGCGTTATATGTAAGAAATTATTATTTTTCCACATAGTTCGCCCGCTATGGAGCGATCAGCATTTTCGCCTTATTGCATAACCCTATTGCCCCAAACTATGCGCTTATTTATCATAGGATTATTTTTCTTGCTGCAATTGTATTGCATTGTAACGCAGTTGCAGAAAGAAACAAAGCTTTTCAATTGGGCCATGTATCATACCAATGCCCATTATTCTATTGCAGCTACAATTAATGGCACCGACCTCACCGACGAAACTTTTTTCGCTCGCTACCGGTTTAAAAGGCGGGGCAGCGAAGGCAGATCGATGGAGCATATAAAGCGCAAGATCACCCAATACGAGCGCTGGTATGGCACCAACGACACCTGCGTTATCCTTATTCAATACCGAGAAAACCTTAAACCGAAGTCATGGCATTGGTCAAACCGCTAAACAATATTGCTGCAAGGCTTTTTACCATCAACGGCTCCAACATGAACAGCAATCTGTGCCTGATTGTAAAACTGTTATCGGTTGCGGTACTGGCATCGCCCACCTTCCTGAATATGGGGAAACCTTTTTTGTCGTATTTCGAAATAGTGGAATTTGGTCTTAAAGGCTTGCCGGTTCATTTTATCTGGAAACTGATTTTTTATGCGGCAGCGGTTATGATCTTATTCAACATTGCGATAAGGTTGAATTCGGTGATCATGGGTTTACTGATCTTTACTGGGTTGGCATTATCAGAAAACGTATACTCGAACAATGTTTTCTTTTGCGGATGCCTGTTTTTTTTGTGCGGCATGTCGCTGCCCAAATATGGCACCTGGCCTATCATCGTTCAATTGATGATCATGTATTTTGGCGCTGCTATTGACAAACTTTTTTTTGAAAGCTGGCGCGACGGTACTTTTTATACTTCGTTTCATGGCACATCATTTTATATGCGGTTTCTGAAAGGCTTGTTTCCTTCGGTTAATTTTGCATTCATCATCTCATGGGGAACGATCGTGCTTGAGTTTGCAATGGTACCGTTGCTTTTTTTCAGAAAAAGCCGTCGCTTCGCACTTTATACCGGGCTTGTATTCCATTTGTCAACAGCATTTTTAGGGCAAACGCTTTATTCGGTGTTCATACCGGCACTGCTCATCTCCTATATCGCTTTATTACCCGGTTACGATTCCTTCAAATTATACAACCCGGAAGCATTGAGCCGCTTCGTCTACTCGCAGGGATTTATTAAAAACACGGTTACGGATGGACGAAACCTGCAATTGCAGATTGGCAGTACAACATTCAGCAATGGCTGGGCTAAATTTCGCCTGTTCATGATGAGCCCGGTATTTTTATATGCACTGGTATTGCTGATCAATTTGTTTTTATTGCCGGAGATCGTTCGGGTGGTCATCCTCTTTTCAGCCATTGGCATTGCAGCAGCAGGAATGATTTTGAGTTCGGGGAGATTCAGGTTATCGGCAAGATAGCTAATGAGTGGATCGTGAGACACGATCCACGGCGAGGGGTAACCGTTGAGTGGTGCGGAAGAATTGATTGATGCGAAAGCGGATGCTTCCTTCGTCAGCATGACAAGCGGGGGAATAAAGATGAGACCATGGTACCTATGCTCAACTATGCATGTATGCTTGTCACACGATCCACGGCGAAAGGGTAACCGTTGAGTGGTGCGGAAGAGTTGATTAATGCGAAAGCGGATGCTTCCTTCGTCAGCATGACAAGCGGGGGAATATAGGTGAGACCATGGTACCTATGCTCAACTATGCATTTATGTTTGTCACGCTGAGGTACGAAGCGTCTATATACCAGGGCTGCAGAAGTTGCACATAAAAAAACACCCCGGTTCATTAACCGGGGCGCTATGCTAAGGATATGCTTCGATTATTTCTCAACCCACTCTACACCAGTATCTTTCCAGCTTCTTGAATTGGCCGAATCAATTACAGCTTCGCACACTTTTTGTGTTTCGTATGCATCGCGGAAATTGGGATGACACTCTGTTCCTTCTTCCAGGGCTTTGAGGAAATCAGCCACCTGGTGAATAAAGCTGTGCTCGTATCCCAAACCTAAGCCGGGCACCCACCATTTGTCGAGGTAGGGTTGGTCGCCATCGGTTACATGGATGGAACGCCAGCCACGAACAATGGATTCATCGCGATGATCGAAATATTCAAGGCGGTTCAGATCGTGAAGATCCCAGCGGATAGATGCATGCTCACCATTGATCTCGAAAGTGTACAGCGCTTTGTGACCGCGGGCATAACGAGTAGACTCAAACAAGCCCAGCGATCCGTTGTCGAAATGGCAATGGAAAATACAGGCGTCGTCGATGCCTACTTTCTGAACTTTGCCTGTTAACTGGTGAAAGCGTTCTTTGATAAACGTTTCTGTAACGGCAGATACATCTTTAATACCGCCGTTCAGCCACATTGCTGTGTCGATACAGTGTGCCAGCAGATCGCCGGTTACACCAGAGCCGGCAGCTTCCACATCCAGCCTCCAGGCAGCGGTGCCGCCTTGTGGCACGTCGGCACTGATGGTCCAGTCTTGCAAAAAGTTGGCGCGGTAATGAAATATCTTTCCAAGTTTGCCGGAATCGATTATTTGTTTTGCCAGCGATACGGCGGGCAGCCTGCGATAGTTATACCATACGGTATTTTTTACGCCAGCTTTTTCTACCGCTTCCACCATCCCTTTAGACTCAGCCAGGGTACGGGCAAGTGGTTTTTCGCACAATATCATTTTGCCGGCTTTAGCAGCAGCAATGGCTATTTCTGCGTGTGTATCATTTGGAGTACAAATATCTATCGCGTCAATATCGTCGCGTGATATCAGTTTCTTCCAATCGGTTTCAATGGATTCGTATCCCCACTGATCGGCAAATGCCTGCACCTTTTCCTTATTGCGCGAACATACCGCCTTTAAAACAGGCGTATACTGCAACGCAGGAAAAAAATTAGGAACCCTGTTATAACCATTGGAATGCGTACGACCCATAAAGCCGGTGCCTACCAAACCAATGCGTAGTTGTTTTTTATTAGACATGGTTGATTTGAAATTTGAGATTTGAAAATAGCTGTCAGCTATCAGCTTTCAGCAATCAGTTACCGACTATTGCCTTCTTACCACTTACCACTTAATTCCATCCATGCGCTTCTCTCACCTTTATCATCACCGCGAGGATGTCGTTCCAGGTTTGTTGCTTGTGCATTACCTCGTTGGGGAACATACAGCCATCCCAGCAAATGTGGGTGAACTTTTTAGTAAGATTTCCTTTTTCGTCGCGCAGCCACCAGCCGGCATCTTTTACAATATCCAGTCTGCCGTTAGGATCTGTTGCGAGACAGTGACGACCTGTTTTATCGTGCGAACCGGTACCATGCACTGTTCCATCGTTCTGGGCTACATGGAAATCAATCGTCCATGGTCTGAGCGCTGCCGTTAGCTTCTTCAATCCTTCTTCAATGGCTGCACGGTCGCTCCACTCGAATTTTTCGGGCAGTATGCGATGTTCAGGCGCATTGTAACCAAGCAGGTACAAAAAGGTGTGCGACATGTCTGCCTGGAAACCCAGGTTAGGACTGTTTACTGCTTCGAGTGTATCCAGCATGGTTTTCCAGCTATGCATACCGGCCCAGCAGATCTCGCCTTCAGCCGCCAGCTTTTCGCCATGATCGCCGGCAATTTTTGCAGCTTCCTTAAAAGTATCTACAATCAGTTTCTGGCTACCAGCGGGGTCTTTGGCGTATTGCTCAGGACTGCTGGCAGAATCGATACGAACGATTCCATATTGACGAATGCCGATATCGTTGAGCTTTTGTGCAAACACGCAGCTTTTACGTACCTCTTCTAAAAATGTTTTGCGGTCATCGGCGCTTCCTAAAACCGGTCCGCCCCAAATAGGAGCCACCACGCTTCCTATTACCAGGTTATGTTTGGCTACTTTGTCTGCCAGCTTTTTGGGTCCGTCAGGATCGTTGAGATCGATGGACGGATCAAACAATCCTACATCTACTCCGTCAAACTTCACTCCGTTCACTTCTGCCTTTGCAGTGTATTCAAGCATGGTGTCAATCAATAAAGGCGGCTCCGAATCGGGCCCCTTACCTACTACACCCGGCCAGGTGGCATTGTGTAGCTTGGGAAATTTGTTTTGTGACATATCGTTATAATTTATTCAGTGAATGTATGCAGTTGTGCTTACAATTTTAAATCGGGGTTTTTAGGACCGAAATGTTTCAGTATCACAATCGGATCTGTAGACGACTGGTTGGTGATCTTCACCCCTTCTTTAGCAGCCTGCTCGCTGATGAAGAACTCGTCGTTTGTTAACTGACCGTAACGGATCAACGCCGGTGTTTCAATATCCCAAACGCCCATTTTACCACGTCCCTGCATTACAATAATACCGTAGGCGGCACTGTCTTTAATGGTAACGGTGGCGCCGGGTAATACGGTCAACTCTTTCGCGCTGAAATCATGCGATTTATAGGTGATCCATGTTTCGTAATACCCCTGTGGTTTGGTTTGCTCAAACGGCTGCACCGGCACGGGAGGTGTAAAACGGTTCTGGAAAATATTGGGATCTACGTTCAACTCCCAGTCAATTACGTCTATCAGCGCGTCATAGTTTCCTATACTATCTTTAGGCGTGCCGTTCCACAACAATTCTTCCGGAATAACCGCTTCGTTTACCAGGCTCTGGTACATGGCAAATACGTCCGATGCTTTTTGTGGCTCGTATGTACACAAGCTGCCGGGTGCGTGCAATAATCCGGGCGGAACATCCCAGCCGGTGCCGGGTTGCAAACGGAATGCTTGAGAGTAGTTGGTAATTTTATTATCGCCTTTGGTAAAGTTCATCAAACATTCTTTGATCTGCTCTTTGGTGGTGCCGGGAGCAATACCCATGAATGTATAGGGGAAATCGCCACCGTGGTTATTGAGCTGCGGCGGAAAGTAATAGGCTTCGGGTTTGCCTAACTGCCCGATAAGCGCTGCTTTTTCATCGTTGTGATGGATGTGATGTGGCAGCGGGCCCATATTGTCGAAAAACTTGGAATACATGGGCCAGCTTTTGTATTCGTTCCAGATGCGGTCGCCCAGCAACTGGCCTTTCAATTCGTTTACTGCGTCGAGCAATAAAACCTGCTGGGTTTTACCTCCATCTTCAAATACAATCTGGCTTAACCCTTCGTTTACGCCGGTAAGCGGACCGTTTTTTGCAGGGGTTGTAGAAGACAGCCATCTTTCGTCTATACCACCACGTTGTCCGCCCAGCACATAATAATCATCAGGGTGCAACTTTATTCTTCTTCCGGGAACACAAAAGGAACGGGGAACCCAGGTGGGTGCCAGACGTACAATGCCTTTTCCCTGGTCCAATGCTTTCTGCGCTAAACTTAATTTTTCCATTTTCTGTAATTAAAAATTGTTGTTAATCTGCTTTATGATTGGTTCGATACAAATGCGTTGATGTCGTCTGCATGCTGCAGCACCTCCAGCTTCAGATCGTACACTCTTTTCTCACCTGGTTCCAGCAAAATCAATGTCTTCAGTTCTCTTGCCTTCGCCTGCCCTACCGGCGGATAGGTAGCAGGTTCTATTCCCGTAACATATTCCCCATGGCCCCAGTGCTGCCAGTTGATGAGCCAGGGCAACTGCGCTTTCACAAAATCTATTTTTACGGCTATTCCTAACCGTTTGTTGTATAACCCGCACGAACAAACGCCCGACGCATCTGCTACTGCATCAATAAAAGCTGCCTCTTCGCCGCCTGCATTGTGGTCGGCTAATGGTGCGGGGCATTTTTTAAAGTTGTTACCCTCAACGAATATCTTTGGATTGTTGTCTCTGACCTTCCATTTGCCCTTCCATACAATATCAGTGCCTTCGTCGGCAATGGGCCAACCGAGATTGATATGGTACAGCAGCATATGCGGCGCTGTTGTGTTACCCCTGTTGGTCACCTCATCGCGTATTTGCAAAAAAGGTTCGCCTAATCTGCCCGAAATGGTTCTGCGCAATTGCAGGTTGGGCCCGAATATGCGGGTTTCGTTGATGATACCGGTAATGCTCAGTTCCATTTTGCCGGCTACGGGATCGGGTTGTATCACCGATTCAATGATTGCGGGAACATTGCTGATGTCGCCATGCAAACCGCGTTCACCGTATTCATCACTTTCCGGGCCGCCAGTGTGCGACAAACCGCAGGTAGTTAACAATCCACCACCAAAGGTTTTTAACCAGTTGATGCCCTGGTTGGAAAATGGCTGCGGATAAGTAATACCGGAGGGACTGATCCAACCCAGGCTGTGCTCGTTAAAAAAGGCGTCGGCAATATCCATGGCGCGATCAATCACCACTTTATAACGCAATCCCGTTCCCGTATTGATCCATGCTATGCGTGTGCTCCTGCCTGTTCCATTATCGAGTATTGCGGTTTCGATGCCGCCCAATTGTGCGTGATGGGAAATTTTATTTTTCCAGGAGGAGTGATCTGTATTTTTTGTTTCCTTACTAGTAAGCATCGTTAACAACAGCGAAATCGTTTTAATTTCCGTTCGTAAATAGTATTCTTTTAACGTTTGTTTATCCTACCGCACAGGCATTTTTATTTGCCGCCGGAATCAGGTGTCTAATATCCAATATTTTCTTTAAGAAAGCGACTAAAATAGTAAAATACTATGAAAGTAACAGGCAGGTTACTTCAGGATAGTTGTTTGATGTTTTTTGCGTAAAGGCTTGTTGGGTGCAGGTTCCAGCAAAATAAACTGAGTTGGTTTTAAAATAATTTCATTGCTTTGCACTGTTCGTTCCTTTCGTTGCCTGCCATTTACAACCAGTAATCGTCGGCGAAAAGAATATCAACCAATTTCATTTTAAAAACTAAAAAAATGCTCAGAAAAAAAGGACATCTTTCTATTGCCTGCGGATTTTTATTTGCCGCTGCTACGATTGCAGGCTGCAATTCGGAAACAAGCAAAGAAGATACCACTACTACCACAGATTCTACTGATGCCCCCACAGCAAGCGCTGATTTTACAGAAATTTTTGATGGCAAAACGCTTACGGGATGGGACGGAGATACAACGTATTGGCGTGTGGAGGATGGCGCTATTACAGGTGAGATAACCGACAAGCCTTTAAAAACGAACAGCTTTTTGATATGGCGTGGCGGCGAACCAGCCGATTTTGAACTGGTTGCAGATTTTAAAATAACAGAAAGTGGTAACAGTGGTATTAACTATCGCAGCGAACAACTGACGGATATTCCTTTTGCATTAAAGGGATACCAGGCGGATATTGACGGAAAAAATAATTACACGGGGCAAAACTACGAGGAGCGCAAGCGCACTACCCTGGCGTATCGTGGACAAATTACAAGCATTGCTACAACAGATACCGGCAAATCGGTAAACAATGCGTGGAATGCCATGAAGGTAGAGGGATCGCTGGGCAGTTCAGATTCTTTGAAATCGCTTATTAAAAACGGCGACTGGAATGAAATAAAACTGGTGATTAAGGGCAACAACCTGAAGCACTATGTAAATGGTGTGTTGATGAGTGATGTTACCGACAATGACAATGCCAATCAAAAGGCTTCGGGTCTGTTGGGCTTCCAGGTGCACGTGGGACCACCAATGAAAGTACAGTATAAAAACATCCGCTACAAGAAACTATAACGTTCTTTTAAAGAGTTTTCAATATCCCGTTCCATAACCGGAGCGGGATTTTTTTATTCGGCATAAAACTCCTGCAAGGAGCCAAAGTACATATCGTTCCAGCCTTCTACCATTTCATCATATACTTCGTCGGGAATATTGGTGTGCCGCAGTTCTAACGATGTGCCCGACTTATCGGGATGGAGCTTGATGGTTACGATAGACGGTTCGTCCTGCCCGTCGAAATACCATTGCTGTACAATTTTCCGATCCTTTTCAAACTCGAGATTTTTACCACTGATGCTGCCTTCCCACAACGAAAATTCAGAACCGGGTTCCGTGCTCATCACAGCCGGGTCGCCCGTCCATAATTGTATGGTGGCAGGATTGGTTAAAGCTGCATATACTTCAGCAGGATGTGCCGGCAGCCGGAAATATTTTTTGTAATCTTTCATTGATTTGAGATTTTGAGATTGGGGTTTGAGGTTTGGGGTTTGAGGTTTCCGGATAATCAACTTTAAAAAATTGAGCCACTAACAATAAACGCCAAACGATAAACGCCTAATTATCCTGCGGTAAATAAAACGGCACTTCATAACTATACAAACAATCTACTGCCCGGTTGTGCGATATGGCGGGTTCCCAACTGGGAACAGCTTTCAGGAACTTTACAATTTCCTCGCGCAAGGTGGGATGGCTCTCGTTTAAAAAATTGATGCGTGTAAGCTTTCCTTCTTTTGTAATAAAAAACTCAAAGGCTACATTTCCTTCTATTCCTTTTCGCAACGCTGCCTGTGGGTAAATGAGGTTTTCGATCACATACGATTCAAAACTATAGGCATTTAATGGACATGGTTTTTTGTCGAGCCGGCAGTTAAAGCCGGTTTGCACCCCCAGTGTATCGAAGCAGGTAAGATCCTTCAGCTTTTGATTGCTATATACCTCCACAGTAGCAGGTTTTCCATTGGGATGATACCATTTCCATATGCCATCGGGCACTCCTTCTGCATAGGCGCCTTCGCATTCCTGCACGCCTGTATTGTACCACTTCTTCCACAGTCCGGTTTTAATATTCTCCTTTATCAAACCCGAATCTTCCATCAGGCCGTTTTCGTGCCAACTGGTATAATTACCATCAACCAGGTTATTGTCGAAGCTGGCTATGAGTTTGGGCTTGCCGTTGGGGAAAAATACGGTATATCCGCCTTGCTTAACCTTCAGCTTTTTATCCTTGTAGAGTGCCTTCATCAGTGTTTTGCCATCGGGATAAAAAGCCAATGCCTCCCAGCCGTTTGGGGTTTCTACCATCTTACCGGTATATACCGCATTCCGCCGTTCCGTGGCCGCCAGTTGTGCATCAAAATAGCAGGAACTTGTATCCTGCGCCTGCAAAAACAAAGCAAGAATGGTAAAGCCGAGGGTAAATATGCATTTCATTTTATAAAAATAGAGCAGAACGGCCAAACAGCGTCAAGAATAGATGTTAAACCCCCGAATAAAAAAATTTTGCCACGCAACCGTTCCTGCTCTTTATACGTTGGATATACTAAACTCAACGCTACCCTCGCTGATCGATCACGAGTTATTTCATCTTTAAAAATCTCTTATTTATGGTCTATCAAAAGAACAACACTGCCTTTTGCAATGTAAAAAAAATACGCACCTTTTTAATTGTAGCAGCGCTTATTGCTACGTTC
>JBQCGX010000036.1:0-15620 GCA_051955255.1 Agriterribacter sp.
AGTGCATATGATCACCTTTGTTCTATTGATTGTAACTCTGACGCAAACTAATGTTTTACGATTTCGGATGTCATGTTGTTCAAATTATCTTCTTCAGACTTGCACCTGTCACGCTGAGGTATAAAGCGTCTATTCTAAAATTTACACTATTTATATATTCCCATCGAATGCACTATCTTTCCAAATCTAACTGCATATTTGTGAGTGTGCTTAATAATTTTCTCATATCATCAAACTTCACTAAAGTATACCACTATCTGAGCATTGCTTTGTTAAGCCTGCTGTTTTCGTGCTCAAAACCTCCACCAACTTTATTCACCAAACTGGAGGCTTCGAAAACCGGCATTGATTTTAAAAATATAAACATCGATACCGACAGCTTAAGCATCATTGATTATTTATATTATTACAACGGAGCAGGAGTAGCAACAGGTGATATTAACAATGATGGACTGCCGGACATTTATTTCACTTCTAATACAAACGGAAACAAATTATACCTGAACAAAGGCGGTTTTACATTTGAAGACATTACTGCAACAGCCGGTGTTGCCGGAAAGGCAGACTGGACTACGGGTGTTGCAATGGCAGACGTTAACGGAGACGGCTATCTGGATATTTATGTATCTACGGTATCACATCACAGTCCGCATCTTAAAAATGGCATTTCACGTATTTACTTTCCCAACTCCCGCAACCAGTTATTCATCAACAACCGCAACAACACGTTTACAGAAAGTGCCGCACAATGGGGCATTGCACTGGAAGGGTACAATACCAATGCCGTGTTTTTTGATTACGACCGCGATGGCGATCTCGATCTCTTTCAACTGCAACATTCCACACATCAGCCCGATGCATACGGACCTTCTACCATCCGCAACAAATACAGCGAGGCAAGCGGCGGCAAGCTGTTCAGGAACGAAGGCGATCATTTTACCAATCTTACCAAAGAAGCTGGCATCATCAGCAGTGCATTGGGATATGGATTGGGAGTGGCTGTAACAGATTTCAATCACGACGGATACGATGACATCTATGTGGGCAACGACTTTCACGAGAACGACTACTATTACATCAACCAGGGAGATGGCAGCTTTAAGGAGATGAATACAGAAGTGTTCGGACACGAGTCAAGATTTTCGATGGGAAACGATGCTGCCGATATTAACAACGACGGATGGGCAGATATTATGACGCTTGACATGCTGCCCGAAGACGAAACCGTTTTAAAATCTTCTCTTGGCGATGATCCGCTCGATACCTATCTCTATCAAAGAAGCTTCGGCTATCATCATCAATACAGCCGCAACTGTTTGCAGTTGAATACGGGGCAGGGAAAAAAGTTTTCGGACATTGCATTGTACAGCGGCGTAGCTGCAACGGACTGGAGCTGGAGCATGCTTATAGCCGATTATGACCTGGACGGACAACAGGATATTTTTGTAACCAACGGTGTAAAGAACCGGCCCAACGATCTTGACTTTGTAAAATTTATTTCTGCACTGCCGCAGGATCATACCAAAGAAAATTTAAGAGCGCACGACAGGGAAATACTGGAACACCAGCCGCCGGGAGCCTGGCACAACTACATATTCAAAGGGCGGCCTGATTTAATATTTGGGGATAGTTCAAAAGCCTGGGGGTTTGGAGAGGCGAACCTTTCGCAGGGCGCTGCTTATGCCGACCTGGATGGCGATGGAGACCTGGACCTGGTGACCAATAACATCAACGAACCGGCTGGCATATACAGCAATAACACCAGGCAATGGAACCGCGATGCCCATCATCTCACGCTTTCCTTCAAAGGACCGGCAAAAAATAGTGCTGGTATTGGAGTGAAGGCATTTTTGTTTGCGAACGGTAAAATGCAATACAGGCAATTGCAACCTTCGCGCGGGTTTATGAGCAGCGTGGAACCTGCGCTGCATTTCGGACTTGGGCAAACAAACAAGATCGACAGCCTCATAATTATATGGCCCAACAACCGCATGCAAACAGTAAAAAGCATAGCGGTTGATCAAAGCATGGTGTTAACATACGACTCATCGAATGCTACGCCATTGCACAACCAGGCAGATTACATCCATACATTGCTGCGCGTGCCCGTTCAGCAATTGTTTACAGATATTACCAGTCAATCGGGCATCAACTTCAGGCATCGGGAAAACACCAATTTCACAGACTTTAACAAGCAATGGTACCTTCCTCACGAACTGTCTACACTGGGACCTAAAACAGCCGTTGACGACGTAAACGGTGATGGGTTGGACGATTTTTATATTGGCGGGGCAAGATCGCAGGCAGGTGCCATTTACCTGCAACAACCCGATGCAGGTTTTGTAAAGTCGAAAGACACACTGGCTTTTATACGCGACAGGGAGTGTGAAGATGTGGATGCTGCTTTTTTTGATGCCAACGGCGACGGGTACCCTGACCTGTATGTTGCCAGCGGCGGCAATGAATACAGCGGCAACACGCCGCTGATTGCAGACCGGTTATACCTGAACGATGGTAAAGGAAATTTTACAAAATCAACGACGTTGCCTGCACTGTACGAAAACAAATCGGTTGTGTGTGCAGGCGATTACGATAGCGACGGCGATGTGGATGTATTTACAGGCGGGCGGGCAGATGCCAGATCGTATGGAAACATACCCACATCGTACCTGCTGGAAAACGATGGCAAGGGAAACTTTACCATTGTTACAGAAAAACGTTGCCCCGAACTGGCTCATATAGGCATGGTAACGGGTGCTGCCTGGACAGATGCAGACAAGGATGGATGGTTAGACCTTGCAATTACCGGCGAATGGATGACGCCCATGTTATTTAAAAACGAAAAAGGAAAATTAAGACAGCAAAACATTACCGGTAATGATAAAGCATTGCGCGGCTGGTGGACTGCTTTGCAGGTTACCGATGTGAACGGCGATGGATGGGACGATATATTGCTCGGCAACTATGGATTGAACAGCAAGCTGAAGGGGGATACAACGGCCCCACTGCGGATGTATGTAGCCGATGTTGCCGGCAACAACAAAAATGTGCAAATACTTGCCGTTGGCAAGCAGGGCAACTATTATCCTTTTTTGGGGAAAGAAAACCTGGAGAACCAGCTTCCTTATTTAAAAAATGAATACCTGAGCTATAGCAAAATGGCTGGCAAAACGGTGAAAGAAATTTTTGGCGACCGGCTGCAAAATGCAACATTGTTCGAAGCCAATTGCTTTGCCTCTGTTTGTTTGTTGAATAACGGTAAAGGACAGTACACGGTGAGTCAACTGCCTACTTCTTTGCAATGGTCGCCGGTTTTTGCATTTGCAGGAACGGATTTTAATAAAGATGGCAAGCCTGATCTTTTAACGGGAGGGAATTTTTATGGCACCATGCCCTATGAAGGCCGGTACGATGCAATGGCATTGCAGTTGTGCACCGGCAACGGAAAGGGTATTTTTCATCCGGCATTTCCGTTGGAAAACAGCCTGGCAGCTATTGAAGGAGAGGTGCGCGATATAAAGTCCATTCGCCTTGCGGGTGGAAGAAAAGCCCTGCTGGTGGCAATCAACAATCAGCCGGTGAAGTTATTGGAGTATTGAATGCTTGGGTGTGATATTGGTTTATTGTTTATCGTTTTTTGTTTCTTGTTATTGTTTCTTGTTATTTGGTTCTTGGTTCTTTTCCCTCAAAATGGAAAACACAATTGCATTGTTACTACCGAACTATCCGAATCGGGAAATGTGCCTGCAGCAAAACGTTCATACAACCCGGCTCTGCCTAGTATGTTGTGATCTGTCATGTATCTCGACATGGCGCTGTACAATTGCTTTTTTCCGGCATACATTCCGTGGTAATCTGCCACCAGTATTTGCTGACCTGCGGGCACCGTCATATACCGGATACTATCGTTGCCGGTTACCTGCCTGTTTACAACAATGCCTGCAATGATTTCTATGGAATCGCTGCGGGCCGGAATGAAAGAGACATTATGCTGCAAACCTTTAATATTATTTGCTGTGGCAAAATTTTCAAGTTGCTTCAATCCTGTTTTTACCTGAGCAAACAAATCGCTTTTTGCTACTACCAACTGCCGGGTAACCAACCCAATTCCCTGCGGCTGCTCAATTTGTATATTGTAGCCATAAAACGAAAGGGGACTTTCAACAAATGTTTTTAAATCATGCACCAGCAGGTCCGCTTCGTTAGGTTTTGCAAGAAAAGGCAACACCTTCCACAGCAGGCGATTGTTGCATATATACAGCAGCTTTGTTTCATTGCCTGATTCACCAGGAGATATTGCTACAGCAAAGCAGGCAGCAGCTATTTCTATGTTATACTGCAATCCCTGATGCAACTGCACCTCCACCTGTCTACCGGGCATATATAGCCGAAATTCTTTTCCCTTATCATTTTCCAGCACCGAACAGGCACTGGTATCTTTTTCGCAGGCGATGCGCATGGGGCTATACCATTTTTTCCAATCCTGAGCAGAACTGACCAGGCGATCTACATGCTCGATCCTGTTTTTTAAAATAACCTCTTTTCTTTCCTCAACAGGAACGAGCCACAACACAAGCAATAAAGCGAATACAATTAATAAAAGAAGCAATATCTTTTTCATTACAACGATGCAGAAAGGGTTGTGGTAAAGTTTGCAACGTAATATAAAACTTCTGCTCAAATAATGAGCTGCATGAACGCTTTTTCGGACGGATTGAAATCCGTCCTTACAACATGCGACCGAGCCGATGGCTCTGGTTGTTTTTGCTATGGGTTGGTATTATTGCCATGCCCGTCACTGTCAACATAAGTTTTTTATTAACGGGAAAATGAAACCACTCCTGCTCATGATCCTGCATGATTACAAGTCGTGAGACACGACTCACGGCAGGTGCTACGCCCGGTTTCGTGTCTCATGAAACCTAATGGAAGTTGTGAAAATTGTGAGTCATGAGACACGACTCACGGCGAGTGCTATGCCCGGTTTCGTGTCTCACGAAACCTGACTGGAGGTTGTGAAAATCATTTACTATTCTCCCGCAGTGCCCTGGCGGGTCCAGCGGAACGGCTCAGTGTAAGAGGCGCCGTTTTCTTCTATTATAAATTTTCCGTTCAGGGTATAGTTATCTTCCGGTACAGGGGCGGTGCCCGAAATCACTCCGATATTGTACAACTGTACTTTAAAATTAATGTTGTTATTGGTAATGGTGCCTACCCCCTCTCCTGTTGCCAATCCTGCAGCGCTTACGCTTTTCAGCTCAAGCGTGTTGCCGGTTTGGGTAATGTGCATGTAGTACTGGTTGGTGGCATCAAACCACGATCCTGCAACATTGTAGGTAGTGGTCGTTTGCTGTTGTTTTACTTCGTCGGCCGGCGGATTGGCAGCGACTTCATTTTCCTTTGCATGCTGTGGTGGCAGGCTGGTTCCGCCATTTACGGACGATTCGGAATACCTGCTGGCCCCACTGCTGCTGTCGCCCAGTTCCATCAACATGCCGATAATTGCCAGTGCGCCCAAAACCGCCAGCGTGTATAGGATCCACCTGCTGAAACCCGGTTTGGCTTTTTCGGGCAGGCGTTGAACCACCTGCTGCTGAGCTTGAGCAGCGGCCTTTTTTGATTGAAAGCCGTGGCTGGTTAAAAAGTTGATCAACTGGTCTGTATCATATTTCCAGCGCTTATTGCTTACTTCATAGGTTTGCCTGTTCAGCAAAGGATGCAATGACTCAGGCAGTTCCTCTTCGCCCGGTAATGAGGCTCCGCGCACCAGCACCGGAATCAGCCGGATGTTTCTTTTCAGCGCAGTTTCCAGTTCAATTCTTACCCAATCGTTCGGCTGGTTAATGCGGGTAACGCCTTTCTGGTTCGCCGGACCGGCCCATTCAGGACCAATAATGGCAAAAAGTACGTCGCATGAATCTAATGAGTGCGCTATTGCCTGCGTAAAATCCACACCTGGTTCCAGTTTTTCTATGTCCATGAAAATCTGGTCTTCATAAAACACCTGCTTCAACGCGTCAACCAACCGGCCCGTATCGGCAGCCGTATCCTGTACCCGGTAACTGATAAATATCTTTTTGGGTGACATGAGTTGTGATTTTTCTTACGCTCTGTTAATGTAATAAAAAATTCCCGTAAATAAAAGGTGGCGGGGCTTTAACCTGTCACTTTCTTTACCACATTACAATAACAGGCAACTCATGCAAATGTTTCCTGCATTTTGTTGGCAGGGTTTATTTAAAGACAATCATTCTTGTTGACCTTCAGGTATTGTTCCTGTGCAGGAGGCATAGGTGTAGGCGGCGTAACAGGCTGCTGTTTTTGTTCGGCAGGTTTTGCCGGGGTTACTTTATGATGCAACCGCCGGATGCGGGGAGGTTTTACTGGTATTGTTTTAATATGTGTTTTAGGCATGGTTAAAAAGATTTTTGAAAAGGTTGTGCTGAGGCAAGCAGTTGGTAAGTCCTGGCTATCGTTTTACAGTATTGTTTTCACCTGGCAGGAGCATTGCAGCGAATGTTATTGGAACGGGGTGCAACTAAAGACTTTCCTTTTTAAATCAATTAATACGTTAGAAAGTTAGGGAAAAGGCGGGCCATAAACAATAGGTATTTACCCCGAAATTATATAGAACTTAACCACGAATATGTATCGTAAAGCCCGCTTTTACAAATTTTATATGGATTTTGAGTGCCGGAAAATGTTTGGGATGCTTTTTGATTAAATTAACCCGATAATGCTGCCCCCAGGGTACCGGAGATACTCATAGCCGCGAGGCAGCAAAACTTTTACCATTGATAGCTAATTGTTTATTTTGTGAAACGTAAATTGGTAAATTACATTTTTAAACCGCGATCAATTACCGGTTTTAGCATATGAATTTAAACAGTTTTGATGAGAGGCAGGCTATGTTTGCAGCAATCGTAGACAGTTCGGAAGATGCTATTATCAGTAAAGACCTCAACAGCCGCATCACCAGCTGGAACAAGGCCGCCGAAAGAATGTTTGGTTATACGGAAGCAGAAATGGTAGGTCAGCTCATCCACATTCTTATTCCCCCCGAACGCCGGGGAGAAGAAGATGAAATAATAGCCCGGTTGAAACAGGGCAAACGGGTGGAGCATTTTGAAACAGTACGAGTGAGTAAATATGGCAAAAGACTGGATATATCTCTCACCATTTCACCTATCAAAGACGGCTCCGGCAAAATAATCGGCGCCTCCAAAATAGCCCGCAACATAACCCAGCAAAAGCAAAACGAAGAGCGGCTGAAGATCATCATCGAAGTGGGTAAGTCTATCAACTCGCAGTTGGATGTAGACAATATTCTCCAAATCGTAACAGATGCAACAACGCGCTTGTCCGGCGCTGCGTTTGGCGCTTTTTTTTACAATACAATAGATGCCCGGGGACAGACCTATATGTTATATGCTTTGTCGGGCGCACCCAGGGAAGCATTCGATAAATTCGGGATGCCGCGCAACACCGCGCTTTTCAATCCCACTTTTGAGGGAACGGGTATTGTTCGATCTGATGATATTACTAAAGATCCACGCTATGGTAAAAATGCGCCACACTATGGAATGCCCAAAGGTCATTTGCCGGTGGTGAGCTACCTGGCAGTGCCGGTTGTTTCAAACAGCGGCATTGTAATAGGTGGTTTGTTTTTCGGTCATCCGGAACCGGGAGTATTTACGGCGGAGCACGAAGATATTGTTACCGCCATTGCGGCACAGGCAGCGATTGCGCTTGACAATGCCAAGCTCTACCAGGAAGTGCATGTGCTGAATCGTAAAAAAGATCAGTTCATTAGTTTTGCCAGCCACGAACTTAAAACACCGCTTACCACCATAAAAGGATACATACAACTGGCGGAACTTACAGGCTTGCCTATGCAGGATTTTTTTCCAAAAGTGAATAAGCAGGTCAAACGACTGGAAGATATTATTGCAGATCTGCTGGACATCTCAAAAATACAGGCTGGTAAGCTCGATTATAATTTTGAAAAGAACGATCTGCGGGAGATCATCAAAGAGAGCATTGAATCGGTTCATTCCCTTCACCACAATATTGAAGTACAGCATTTGCAGGAGGAGCTACAGGTGTGTGCAGACAAGCAAAAGCTCATCCAGGTGATTGTGAACCTGCTTACCAACGCAATTAAATATTCGCAACCGCATACCACCATTACTATTGCGGTGGTTGTTTTTGGTGATGATGTGAGGATAAGCATTACCGACCAGGGCATTGGTATTGCGAAGGAGCATCTTGAAGAGATATTCAGCCAGTTTTACCGCGTTGCGGCAGGATCAAATGCCGCAAAGGGAATGGGGCTTGGTTTGTTTATTGCCCGCGAAATTATACAGGCTCATTCGGGCACTATATGGGCAGAAAGTGAACCCGGTAAAGGCGCAGTTTTTCATGTACAGTTTCCTATAGAAAGGAGGAAGGTATAGGGTATAAGGTGTAGGGGGAAGCAAAACACTGCTCCTGCCTTATACCCTACACCTTACACCCTACACCTTATTCCTTACCCCCCACCGCTTTATGAATACAATCGCATCGCCGCTAAAACATATATACAATGCACGCAAGGCAACCAGCGCTATCTTTCTGGTATGCGGCATTGGCATGTCGAGCTGGGCGCCTATGGTTCCGTATGTTAAGGACAAATTTCAGCTAAACGATGCCAGCCTGGGAGTGCTGCTGCTGTTGCTGGGCGCCGGCGCTATTACTACCATGCCGGCTGGCGGAGTTCTTTGTCATAAATACGGAAGCCGCATCGTAATGTTTTTTTCGGGATTCGTTATTGCGCTTTCACTTCCGTTGTTGTTAATAATGCCAACAGTGGCTGCCACGGGGGCAGCATTGTTTGTTTTTGGAGCAGGCATAGGCACCATAGACGTTGCCATGAATGCGCACGGAGTGCAGGTGCAGAATCATTACGGCAAGCCCATCATGTCTTCGCTGCACGGCTTGTTCAGTGTAGGGGGACTGGCGGGGTCGCTGGGATTAGGCTTTTTAATAAAGCTGGGGTTGAGCCCTCAAACGGCAGCTTTGTGTGTTGCGGTTTTGCTGGTATTCATTGTTTGCTGGAATTACCGGTTCCTGTTTGATAAGCAAATGGAAGCGGGTCACCCGGACATAACGGATACGGCAACGCGCAGTTCCGGTAAATTTTTATGGTTGAAGCCACAGGTATTGTTCATCGGTGCATTGTGCTTTGCCATCTTCCTGGCAGAAGGGGCCATGCTGGATTGGAGCGCTGTATTTTTACGCGAAAACAGGCACATTGATGAAGCCTGGGCAGGCAGCGGATACGCGGCATTTTCGATAGCGATGGCTGCTGTGCGCCTGATGGGCGACTCGATTATTGTAAAGTTTGACAGCAGGTGGGTAGTAATATGGGGCGGACTGATTGCGGCTGCGGGCTTTTTTTTGGCAGTTGCTACGCTATGGATAGCCACAGCACTTATCGGGTTTGTATTGCTGGGCATTGGCGCGGCCAATCTTGTTCCCATATTTTTCAGCGAAGGGGGCAAACTCAAAAACATTCCGCCCACCATTTCCATACCAGTTGTTACCACAATGGGGTATGCGGGACAGTTAGCAGGTCCTGCCCTCCTGGGCTTTATCGCTTTTCGTTTTTCGTTGCCAGTTGCACTTGCCTTTAACGGATTTCTTATTATACTGGTAGTAATAGCATATGCTGTAAGGAAAAAGAGAAGCTGATCTTATCGCTCATCAATAAAATAAAAATAGCAGCATCATTTTCAGCATACGCCGGGCAGCAATATATACGCGCCGGAGATAAGGTGGAAGGTATAGGGCAAAGGGCATAAGGCATATACCAAGAACAGCCCTACACCCTACACCTTACACCCTACACCTTTCACCCTTTACCCTACTCCTTAGTTCGTCGTTTCTGCTTCCGGGTTTTCCATCAAAAAATTGCAACCCGGAATAAAATTCACCTGTATACTGTCGAGCTTGCGGCCTTTCAGGGGATATATCTGGTAGTAAAAATCAATGCCTCCTAATATTTCTTCATCTACCTTAAACATGCCTGTTACCTGGTGATCGTTTAGCCGTACCCGGCAGTTGCCAATAATTATGTTTCCAAAGCAAACCGGCACATCGGCACATTCCGATACCATGCGACTATTGAATTTTAATATAGAAGTAAAGACGAGCATGATATAATAGTGGTAAAAAAATTCATGCCATCGTCTTATGGGCAGTCATTTTCCGGATAATAACAAGAAAGGGTAGCCCTGCCCAACAATGGTAGACGATACCGTTACGGTTGAAATAAAAACAATCGCATTTCTTTGAGGAAAAGCATCCCCGTTTTGTAGGGTGCCAGGCAGGGCAATGGCCATTGCCAGCAATACTGGTTGTTTCGTTTTATAATTTATAGCCTCTCAAAAATTCGGCTATGTTCATTCTTTTTTTCCCTTCCAGTTGAATTTCCTGCAACTCCAGCCAACCGTCGCTGGCAGCAAAGCGCATAAAACTTTTTCCGTCGGTATCATATTCACTTGGCGGGCGATTGGTATTGCCAGGTATTTTTATGGCACGAAAAATTTTGAATGTCTTCCCGTTTAGCAAAGTAAAAGCACCGGGAAAGGGAGATAACCCGCGAACAAGATTGTGTACCTCTGCAACAGGCTTATTCCAGTCGATGCGACAGGTTTCGGTAAATATTTTAGGAGCGTGTTTTAGCTCAGTCGCCAATAGCTCGCCGGCTTCTACCAGCTTCTGCGGTTTTTCTATCAGTTCGTTGTCTGCCAAACCCTTTATGGTTTTTACCAGCAGTTGCGCTCCAATTTCTTTCATCCGGTCGTGTACTTCACCGGCTGTTTCATTTTCACCTATGGCAAAACTTTCCTGCAGCAAAATATCGCCCGTATCAATTTCATGCTTTAGTTTAAAAGTGGTTACGCCGGTTTCTTTCTCGCCATTTATCACAGCCCAGTTAATAGGTGCAGCACCCCGGTATTGCGGCAATAGGGAGCCATGCACATTAATGGTTCCCATTGGCGGCATATTCCATACCACTTCGGGCAGCATCCTGAAAGCCACCACCACCTGTATATCGGCTTTCAACAAACGCAGTTCCTCGATAAAATCGGGATTCTTTAATTTTTCAGGTTGCAATAATTTTAATCCTTTTTCAACAGCATATTTTTTTACGGCGCTTTCATTCATCTTCATTCCCCTTCCCGCCGGTTTATCGGGCGCTGTAATCACTGCAATAATATTATAGCCTGCCTGCACCAATGCATCTAGCGATGCTACTGCAAATTCAGGCGTACCCATAAAAATAATTTTCGGAAAATCAGTCATAATGTGATAAGTGAAAGGTCAAAGGTGAAAAGTGAAAAAGCAGAGGCTTATCGTTCACCTCTCCTCCTTTCACCTCTCAGAAGTCCTCGTACAATAAATATTTCTTTCTTGTTTTTTTAAATGCGCTCAGCTTGGGCTCCCAGCTTTTCCTGATCTCGTCTTCGGATAAGCCTGCCCGTATCTGCTTCCACAACTCATTATTACCTGCCAGTTTGTTGAAAAAAGAATCTTCCATTTTACCCGATTTGGGAATGATGAAAAAACTGTCCTTTACCGGGAAAAGTTTATACGCTTCCATCAGCCATTTCAATTGTATGCGGCCATTGGTTTCTTTCAGCACCTCTTCCGGCGTGCCATCCAGGTTCCAGCCATAACATACCTGCCCGTACAACTTTGAGCTTTGGGCACCTGCGGTTGGGTTAGGCGTAAAAGAATACAAATTTTTGGGCAAAGAAGGATGTCCGAATACCTTGAAAGGTTTGTCTGTTCCCCTGCCCTCGCTCAGCACCGTGCCCTCAAAAAAACAGGTGGAAGGATAGAGGTATATCGCCTGTATGTCGGACAAATTGGGCGAGGGCTTTACCGGCAGCACATATTTGCTTTTGTGTGTGTAATTGCCACACCGTATAACAGTCAGCGAAAAATCCGATTGCTTTCCATACGCTGCGGCGTTCGGATCTTTGGTATCATCTATATTGGTTACGGGGTAAGGCACATTTACGGTAAGCATTTTTTCGTTCAGCAACATATTCGCATACTCACCTATCGTCATACCATACACTACGGGCACAGGTTGCATTCCTACAAAGGATTTGTATTTCAGGTCCAGCACCGGACCATCTACGTAAAAACCATTCGGGTTGGGTCTGTCCAGCACTATAAGCGGTTTGTTTAACTGCACACAGGCTTCCATCATATCCTGCAACGAAGAGATATAGGTATAAAATCGTGTACCTACATCCTGTATATCAAACACAATTATATCCACATCTTTTACATCGTCGGCCGAGGGTTTTCTTTTTTTTCCGTACAACGAAATAACGGCTATGCCTGTTTGTTTGTCTGTATAGCTGTCCACTTTTTCGCCGGCATCGGCTGTTCCCCTGAAGCCATGTTCCGGTGCAAATATTTTTTTGATGTTCACTCCCTGCTTCCTCAGCGTATCTACCAGGTGTGTGTTGCCTACCATAGCTGTATTGTTGGCAAAAACGGCAACCGATTTACCTTTCAGCAGTTTCAGGTATTTATCAAACAAATAGCTGCCGGGCAATATTGCAGACGGCTTATTATTATCAACGATGGCAGCCACCTGGTTACCTGAACTTTTTCCGTTGCCTGAAGTGCACACACAAAACAGTGCCACAGAGGCTGCTATAATGGAATTGACAAGATATTTTAACAATGTCATACGCTGGTATTAAAAACGGTGCACAATATGTACCCTATATTTCAAATATCCTTAAACTTTTTGTAGAAAGCGGGAGAAATCGCCTACCTTTCCGCACATTATTTATTATTAAAAGAGATATTTTATGCAACAGGCAAAAAAAGGGGATTTGGTTCGTGTGCATTATACCGGCCGGTTAACAGATGGAAGCCAGTTTGATTCATCAACAGGACGCAGCCCTCTGGAATTTACAGTAGGTGGCGGACAAATGATCAAAGGTTTTGATGCAGGTGTGGAAGGAATGGCTGTAGGCGAAAAAAAAGTGATTAATATAACTCCTGAGGAAGGATATGGTGCAAGGAATGAAGAAGCGGTAATTGAATTCCCGTTAGAAAATGTACCGGCAGGTATGAATCTTGAGCCGGGCATGTCGTTAACCTTACAAGGCCCCCAGGGACCTGTACCCGTTGTAGTTACTGAAGTAACAGACAAAGCAGTTATACTCGATGCCAATCATGCGCTTGCAGGAAAGGATCTGATATTTGATATTGAGTTGGTGGAAATTGTGTGATTTATCGTTTGGGGTTTATGGTTTATCGTTCGTCAAACCATAAACCCTAAACTTCAAACTTCTTCCTGCTGACAGCTCATAGCTTCCCTCCTACATCCACTCAAAATTTTCCGCCTTGGGTATTTTATCAAAAGCTTCTGCAAAGGCAGGGGGTGGCGTAGCCAGCTTGCGGCGTTCGGTGTTGATCCACGCGCCATCTACCGTTATTACTGCTGCAAGTGTTTCGTTATTGGTGGTAATATGATGCTGCATTGTCCAGCGCGATCCGTCTTTCTTCGCTTTCAGCATTTTAAAATCGATCTCTACTTTATCGCCAAACTTTATTTCCCTTTTAAAAACGCATTCTTCTCTAAAAAGAATGGGACCCAAACTGAGTGCCTGCATGACTGCTGGCGTAACACCATGTTCTGTTAAAAAACACATTCTTATATAAGCCCCCAGATCGTAGTATTTTGAGTGCAGCATGTGAAAGTTGGGATCGAGATCGGCCCAACGCACTTCGGGATATTTTTTGTAAGATTCCATTATAATTTAAAATCCGCCGCGATATATACCGGGGCGGATTTTATTTTTATTTAGCGTTATACAGTAAACGGTAATATTCGTCTGCCATCCGGTTCGAATCGAAACGGAAACGTACATCACTCATTCCATTTCGCATGATCTGTCGCCACAGGTCGGGGCGTTCGTAATATATCGGCAGTATTTCTTTTTCAAGAATGTCGTACAAGGTGCGAAGATCGTAAGCATCCTGGTCGTGCACATTCATATTGGCATAATCGGCTTTGGGTACAACAAAACCATTGTGCCCGTGGTGAATGAATTCAGGTATCCAGCCATCGTCGGTTGAAAGGTTCACTGCTCCGTTCATTGCAGCCGTCATACCGCTCGTACCCGATGCCTCACGTGGCACCCTTGGGTTATTCAGCCACAGGTCTGCAGCCTGCTTCAACCGCTTGCTAAGCGCCAGCTCATACCCAATGCAAACTGCTACATTGCGATAGTTTTTGCTGAGGTTAACGAGGTAGTTAAAATCGCTGATGGCGGGATAATCAACCGGGTAAGGCTTGCCTGCCCATATAATCTGAACAGGATATTTTTTGCTCGACAAAAGCGCTTCAAACCTTTGTTTGTCTCTTGTAATCAACTCTGCACGTTTATAACCTGCAAACCGTCTTGCCCATACAATAGTAAATACATTGGGGTCAAACAGCTTACCGGTTTGATCGGCTACTGTATCAAAAGATCTTTTCTTTAAAAACCATTTACGGTCAATAAAGTTCTCTTCATTGTTTTCGTCGGCAGCATAATACAATTGCTTGTCGGCCCAGTAACGCCAGTTCTGCGAATTGGTAATGTGTATAATGGGGCAAACACCTTCATATTTATTCCACATGGCGCGACTTACATGCCCGTGTAATTCACTTACACCGTTCGACAAACGGGCAAACCGCAACGCAGCAAGCGAATGATTGAACTGATCGTCCTGTATGCCCGTAAGCTTTCTCACTTCATCCAAAGGAACGCCGCAGAAGTAGCTCATTTTCTGGCACAGGTGAATGTCGTGCTTTTCATTGCCTGCTTCTTCGGGTGTATGCGTTGTAAACACCAGTTTCTTTTTCACCGCTTCCTTGCTGCCTAATTTTTTATACAGGTAGAATGCGGCAGAAAATCCGTGCGCTTCATTCAAATGATATACATCGGGATTAAATCCAATCTCGTCAATCAGCTTTGCGCCGCCTACTCCCAGCAAAATAAACTGCGCTACTTTAGTAGCAACATTTGCATCGTACAGGCGGTGCGTAATGGTTTGGGAGATATAATCGTTTTCGGGAAGATCGGTACTTAATAAAAACAGCGGAGCGCTTTTAAAAGTTTCGGGGTTCAGGTAATACGCTTTTACCCATACCGGGTGATCGTGAATGTTGATCTGGAATTTGATGTTGTGATCTTCAAGAAAATTGTAAATTTTCTCATTCCATTGCACCTGAAGGGTTTGATCCTGGTTGCGGGCCTGGTCGTAATACCCATATTTCCACAAAATGCCGATCCCTATAAGATTCTGTTTCAGTTCATAGGCACTGCGCATGTGCGAACCAGCCAGAAAGCCCAATCCGCCACTATATATCTTCAGCGGTTGGTGGATAGCAAATTCCATTGAAAAATAAGCAGCGCGGGTTGTGTACCTTTCATCAATATTAGCATAAGGCACCTTAAAGTTGGTAAATGAAGTCATAGTGGAAGCCAATTTCCTTATAAATGTGCGCAATATAACAAGGATTTTTTTAACAGTAGTAGGAAATGCTTAGATGA
>JBQCGX010000037.1:0-36911 GCA_051955255.1 Agriterribacter sp.
AAAGATGAGCAGCCACATAGCTTTAGGCGCTGGTTCAAAGCTGTCTTCTTCCTTTACGTTTGGTAATTTTTTACTAACTCTGAACAAAATAGCCGAAAGTACAAACAGAATACCCACGCCAATATACAGCGAGTTCATAGAAGTAATGCTGGCATTGGCTATATCTGCATCGCTTTTAGCTGCATGTCCAAAAAGAATGATGGCAACAATAATAGGTCCTATCATGGTGCCAAAAGAGTTAACTCCACCTGTAAGATTCAACCTGTGCGAACCGGTAGAAGGATCGCCTAACGCAATGGCAAAAGGATTAGCCGAAGTTTGCTGCAATGAAAATCCAAGTCCTATGATAAAAAGAGAGATGAGTATGCCGGCAAAGCCACCGAAGTTGAAAGAGATCAGCATCAGCACTGCACCCACTGCACTGGTGAGCAACCCGTAAATAATACCGGTTTTCATACCCCAGTGATTCATTATATCTTTATTTTTTACAGCAGAAGCTACAAACAAACCTAGAGCGCCTACATAATAGGCTCCGTAAAATGCAAAATCAATCAATTGGCTCTGAAACTGGTCTAACTTAAAAAAGTGTTTGCAAAAAGGAATAAATATTCCGTTGCCGGCAGCAATAAATCCCCAAAAGAAAAACACAATCACCAGGGTGCCAAGGGCACCCGTGTTGGTAGGTTGCTTGGTTTGCGACATTGTTAGTTTAGTTAGGTTAATTGGTAAAAATATAAAGTGGCGGTGAAATTAAATCATAACAATCGTTTGCAGCAAAAAAAATAAAAAACTGACAATGATTACCAGATTTCTTTGTTAAGTTCGGGAAATTTTATACAAACATGCCTAATTCTGATCTCCTTACACACCTTGAGCCAAAACAACAGCAAAAAAGTTATCTTTCTTCGATTATCATTATCGGGTCTCTGTTCTTTATTTTCGGGTTTGTTACCTGGATCAACGGCATTTTGATCCCTTACCTGAAAATAGCCTGCGAACTTAAGTCAGACACACAATCGTTTTTAGTAGCAACCGCCTTTTTTATCGCCTATTTTATAATGTCCATTCCTTCTTCGTTTGTGCTGAATAAAACAGGATATAAGCGTGGTATGTCGCTGGGGCTGCTGATCATGGCCGTTGGTGCTGCTATCTTCATCCCCGCTGCTAAAACCCGTAACTACGACCTGTTTTTATTTGGACTGTTTATTATAGGCACCGGCCTGGCCATTCTTCAAACAGCCTCCAATCCTTATATATCTATTATAGGCCCCATTGAAAGTGCGGCATCCAGGATAAGCATCATGGGTATTTGCAACAAACTCGCAGGTATTATTGCCAGCGTGGTGTTTGGTTTTATTGCTTTAAAAGATGCAGATGCTTTTACAGCTAAATTAAAAACGCTCGATGAAGCAACCAAAGCCGTCGAGCTCGATCAACTGGCTGCCAGGGTAATCAATCCTTATATCATCATTACCATTGTGCTGGTAATACTGGCGGTGGCTGTGTATTTTTCATCTTTGCCGGATATTAAAGACGATACAGGCAAGGCGGAGAAAGATGCCCAGGGTGGTGGCAGCATATTCCGCTTCCCGCATTTGTTCCTGGGTGCATTGGCAATGTTCCTGTATGTGGGCGTGGAAGTAATGTCGGGCGATACCATTATCAGCTACGGACAAGCGCTGGGAATTGAAATGACCAAGGCTAAATTCTTTACTTCGGCTACCCTTGTATGTATGTTGGTGGGCTACATTATCGGCATATTTGCTATTCCCAAACTTATATCACAGCAAACCAGTTTGAAAATATTTTCTATTATGGGCGTGGTGTTCACCTCAATGGCATTGCTTACAAGCGGGTTTACTTCTGTATTGTTCATTGCTTTGCTTGGTCTGGCAAATTCATTGTTGTTTCCCGCACTCTTTCCCCTTGCCATTCACGGCTTAGGCAAATTTACCAAGCTGGGTTCTGGTATAATGGTAATGGCGTTTGTAGGCGGTGCGGTATTACCATTAGTATATGGTGCAATGGTAGACAGCTCCGTACATGCAGCAGTTGCCGAAGGTGCAACACACGTAGCAGCCCGCGCTGCCGCTGCCCAACACTCGTACTGGATTATGATACCGGGTTACTTATACATTCTTTACTTCGGCGTTAAAGGATTTAAAGTGGGTAAATACGCATAGCAACGCGGCAATAATTTATTTACAAAAGGTCAGCATGAGAATAAATTCATGCTGACCTTTTTTAATCGGTACAATATTTTTTTTATGTACTGATGGTATAAATCAAAAACCTTCCTATATTCAAGCAACGAACTGCTTAACCTGGTTGTGGTTGATTGGTTGACTGAGTTGATTGCGTTAATTGCCCTATTTAACCCTATTCAACTGCTTAACTTACTTAACCGCCCACTAATACATAACGAATGGAGATTATTCACGTAAGTGCCGAATGTTACCCGGTGGCAAAAGCCGGTGGCTTAGGCGATGTGGTTGGTGCCTTGCCTAAATACCAAAATGAATTAGGACATATTGCTAAAGTGGTGATGCCGATGTACAAAACCAAATTTCTCATGAACAACGTATGGGATGTGGTGCATAAAGGCAGAACAAATATTGGCGATTACTGGTTTGATTACACCATCATAAAAGAACAAACCAATAAACTTGGTTTCGATCTGTACCTTGTAGACATTAACGGATTGCTGGATCGTGAAAAAGTATATGGGTATGATGATGATACGGAAAGATTCACTGCCTTCCAGATAAGCGTGGTAGACTGGATTTCGGTATGGGCACACCAGCCAGATGTAATACATGTACATGATCATCATACAGGGCTGATACCCTTCATCATCAAACATTGTTATAAATACCAGCATCTTCATACCATACCAACCATACTCACCATTCACAATGCGCAATACCAGGGTGTAATGGGGTGGGACAGGAGTTACCTGTTGCCCCCGTGGGATAGCTGGAAATGGGGATTGCTGGACTGGAAAGGCAGCATCAACCCACTGGCATCGGGCATCAAATGCGCGTGGAAGGTAACTACCGTAAGCAACAGCTACCTGGAAGAGATGCGTCAATCGTCGAACGGGCTGGAAGACCTTTTTGAATACGAACGCGGCAAATGCAGCGGCATTTTAAACGGCATTGATGTGGATGTGTGGGACCCGGAAAAGGACAGCTATCTCGAAGATCATTTTTCGGTAGAAACCGCTAAGGAAGGAAAAGCAAAAAGCAAGCAAAAACTCTGCGAAACATTTGATCTCGACATCAACAAACCGCTCATTGTATTTATTGGAAGACTGGTTGGAGAAAAAGGAGCAGACATATTACCTGCTGCCATCAGCGACAGTTTTTATTATGTTGGCCGTAAAATGAATTTCCTCATACTGGGCAGTGGTTTCCCCGAGGTAGAAGCGCAGCTAAGTTCTTTGCAACGCCTGGCTCAGAAAGACTATAATGTGTATGTAGGATACAACGAAGCCCTGAGTCACCTGATGTATGCCGGCGCCGATTTTTTACTGATGCCCAGCAGGGTGGAGCCTTGTGGCTTAAACCAGATGTATTCGATGCGCTACGGCACCATACCCATGGTAAGAAGAACAGGCGGGCTGAAAGATACCGTAATAGACTATGGCGAAAAAAATGGCTATGGCATTGTATACAACTGGGCTGCTGTAGGCGATATAACCCAAGGCATCTGGAGAGCGGTGGAGCTATACAGCGACCAGGAAAAAATGGACGAAGTGCGCGAGCGGATGATGCGGCTTGATTTTAGCTGGCAAAGCAGCGTGCAGCAGTATATCAACTTGTATTCGTCTGTACAGCAGGCAGAGCCTGTTGCCGAAATTGTAAACCAAACAATCGAATCATAATTAATAATCAAATAAGTTTTAGCCATGAAAAAGAGTGTGATAGCCGTTATTTTAGGAGGCGGCGCGGGAACGCGTCTTTCACCGCTCACCGCAACCCGCAGTAAGCCAGCCGTGCCCATTGCCGGTAAATACAGGCTGGTAGATATTCCCATTTCCAACTGCCTGAATTCCGATATAGGAAGAATGTATGTGTTGACCCAGTTCAATTCCGCATCGCTCAACAAACACATAAAAAATACCTATCACTTCAGTACGTTCAGCAAGGCTTTTGTAGACATTATTGCTGCCGAGCAAACGCCCGACAATCAGGGATGGTTTCAGGGAACGGCAGATGCTGTAAGGCAGTCGCTCAGGCATTTGCAGCAACAGGAATTTGATTATGTGCTCATCCTTTCGGGCGATCAGTTGTACCAGATGGATTTCAGCGAAATGCTCGACAATCATATCAACAAAGGCGCAGATATTTCCATCGCTACCATCCCGGTAGGAGCAAGGGAAGCACCTGAATTTGGTATACTCAAAGTGAACGAGGAACAATACATCACTTCCTTTATTGAAAAGCCTAAAAAGGAGTTGCTCCCAGATTGGTCGAGCGACACCGGTGAAGAAATGCAACGCAATGGCCGCATTTATCTCGCATCGATGGGTATTTACATCTTCAACCGCAAGCTGATGTTTGACATGTTGCTGGATGTAAACAAAGATGCCACCGACTTTGGAAAAGAGATCATTCCCGGCTCTATCAGTAAACACAAAGTAGTAAGCTACCAATACGAAGGCTACTGGACAGACATTGGTAATATCTACTCTTTCTTTGAAGCCAATCTTGCATTAACTGACGATATTCCCCCGTTTAATCTTTTCGACAGTTCGCAGGCTATTTACACCAGGGCGCGCATGCTGCCTCCTGCAAAGATCAGCGGAACTACATTGGAAAGAACGATCATTGCCGAAGGTTGCATCATTAACGCTTCCCGCATCGAAAAAAGTGTAACGGGCATCCGTACCCGAATAGGCTATGGATCTACCATTGTAAGCACTTATATAATGGGTTCCGACTATTATGAAACGCTGGAAGACATGAACAGCGCCACTCAGCGCGGACTGCCAAAAGTGGGTATAGGCGAACGTTGTTACATCCGCAATGCCATCATCGACAAAAACTGTCGTATCGGAAACGACGTGCGCATCAACGGCGGCAGTCACCTGCCAGATTCCGATCATCCGTTGTATACGGTAAAAGACGGTATTGTAGTGGTGAAAAAAGGAGCCATACTGCCCGATGGGTTTGTGATATAGGAAGAAGGTGAAAGGTGAAAGGTGAAGGGTATAGGGGAGAAGACTAAAAGCTCACGGCTGAAATCTCAATGCTGATAGCTGACGGCTGAAAGCTGATAGCTTACTTAACCACAAAGGGAACAATGCAAACAAGTTGTTCCCTTTGTTATTAGAAGCCCCGAAATAACTATTTTGCAGTAAACCTGGAATAAACATTATTGTAAACCTGTAAAAAGCCAGCTATGTCAACACGTAAAGGAATGTTCAGCAATCTCAAAAATGATGTGCTTGCGGGAGTGGTAGTATTTTTAATTGCACTGCCCCTGTGTTTGGCCATAGCACAGGCATCGCAGGCTCCGTTGTTTTCCGGTATCGTGTCAGGCGTAATTGGCGGCATTGTAATTGGCATACTCAGCAAATCGCATTTAAGTGTAAGCGGCCCCGCCGCAGGGCTTGTAGCCATTGTAATTACAGCTATTGCCACCTTGGGAAGTTTTAAGGTATTCCTGCTCGCCGTATTGCTGGCTGGGGCCATCCAGTTTGCGTTGGGGCTTTTAAAAGCCGGCAGCTTTGCGGCGTATTTTCCTAATAACGTTATACAGGGCATGTTGGCCGGTATTGGTCTTACCATCATCATAAAGCAAATACCGGATGCCACAGGGGGCTGGGGTAAAATAAATGAACCGATAGGAATAAAAGATGCAGATGATGGATTTAATTTAAAAGAAATACTGCACTCCCTGTCGTCGTGGGAATACATTGAACCCATGGCCATTATTATTGCAGTAATAGGACTGTTCATCCTTTTTTTGTGGACCACTCCCGCGTTGAAAAGGTTCCAGATCATTCCTGCCGGGTTGCTGGTGGTAGTGCTGGGCACGCTGATCAATATTATTCTGGGAGACCGCTTGCCACACCTCAGCCTTGGCGAAAGCCACAAGGTAACACTGCCCATACCGAATAACTTCAGCGAATTTATTGCTCAATTTCAGTTACCCGATTTTTCGGCGTTCTCAAACTCTAAAGTATGGGAAACTGCCCTGGTGATTGCCGCTGTAGCTTCTATAGAAACCTTGCTGTGCGTTGAGGCAGTAGATAAAATGGACCCGCTGAAGCGCATTACTCCCGGCAACCGGGAGTTGCTGGCGCAGGGTACGGGCAATATGTTGAGCGGATTGACAGGAGGCTTGCCCATTACTTCGGTGATTGTACGCTCGTCGGCCAACGTAAATGCTGGCGCCAAAACCAAGCTCTCTGCCATTGTGCATGGCATTTTGCTGCTGGGCTGTGTAGCCACCATCCCCACCATTTTAAACCATATTCCCAAAGCCGCCCTTGCCGCCATCCTGATATTTACAGGCTACAAACTCGCCAGTCCCAAAGTTTTCAAACATATGTGGAAGGCGGGACGAACACAATTCATTCCCTTCCTGGCAACTGCCGTTGCTGTGTTTGCAATGGACCTGCTGAAAGGCGTGGCATTGGGGCTGATCATCAGTATTTTCTACATCTTGCGCCAAAACCTTAAAATACCCTACTTTTTCAATCGCACAGAATTTCACGAAAAAGAGGGCAACGTTATTCGCATTGAGCTGGCGCAGGAGCTTTCCTTCCTCAACAAAGCCCATATCAAGCAAATGCTTGCCAACCTGCCGCCAAAGCATACCGTTGTGCTCGATGCTTCCAACACCGCATACATTGATTACGATGTGCTGGAAGAGATAAAAGAGTTCAGGGATGTAATATCCGTTGAAAACGATATTCACGCGGAATTTGAAGGTTTTAAACCCGAACACGGCATTGAAAACACAAGGCATGAAACAAAAGACGATTTTGCCGACTACGACGAATTTATGAGGCACTATCTTAAAGCCAGTAAATAAAGGAAAGACAAGGAACAAGAACCTAAGAAACAAGAACCAAATAGCAAGAACCAAAAAACAAAAAGTAAAACACGTACAAAATCAAACATCCAAACGAAAAACGGAAAACAAAAAACGAAAAACCGGAACTCACTTCCGCCTTCTCCTTTCTGATCGCTGAAATCTCCTGCAAAAAAACAACAACCGGAGTTTCCCCCGGCTGTTTGTTCTTCACTGTTCACAACTATTATATTTATAACCTGCTAGCCCGCGCGTTCTATGGTTACGCGAATAATCTCATCTTCGTCTGGTACAGGATACATATCATCGCCCACTTCTTTAACAGGCTTGTTGCTTTGCTCCGCTTCCGGTGTGCCTCCCAGTGCTGCCTGGTTCATACCGGCTCCCGGAAACTGGTCAATAGCAGTACCATTGTCGTAAAGTTGTACTTTATCCGTCTGGTTTCCTGTAGCACTGGCATCCAGCCCGTCATTGCCAAACGAAAAGAACCAGTCGTTCGAATAGCCAAACATGGTAGCAAAAGTAATTTTATCGCCCGCCGCATAATCTATTTTTTGAGAGATGGTTCCGGCTGCGCCACCTTGCAACGCTGGCAACAAAACCTGCGTTTGCGCCGCGGCGGCCACGTACACATTCTTTACGCCAGCCATCGTTTTCAGCACAGCTTCCAATGCCTTTGCGTCGCCCTTTTGAGCTATATCAGCCAACCCTTTACCCCTGTCCGCTTCGCCCGTTTTAAACAAAGGATTTTCGCCGCTGTACACTACAATCAGTACGGGCGACAGCGGTGTAAAGATGCCGGTATTTTCAGTAGCATATGCGGCAAGTTTACTGTTGTCTCCCGTTTCAGCAAGTGGAGTAATACCATTGGCATTGGCTGCTTTACCACTCTCGTAAAAAGGCATGGCGTTAAGCGGGTTGCCACCGAGTATATTAGAAACCGTCCAAACACCCGGGCTAAACGGCGTTGGATTATTAGTGGTGCCCGATACATTTTCAATGGTGCAGGTAAATACAGAGTTTCCATCGTGTTTAATAGTAACCTTCATCAGTTGGCTCGCTTCAACATAGGTGTTGCCATTCCTGTCGGTACCTTTTACTTCGGTAACAACTTGCGATTCAACTTCGCCGGGGCGGGTAACATTCGCACCAGGTTTTTGATTGACGCGTGTACCATTGTCCCATAGTTTGATCTGGGCCGACACATCACCGGTGATCGGCTCACCATTGCTGTCAAACAAAGCAATGCCTGGGTTTTCGGGTGCAAAAAACAGGTCGTTCGACCAGCCATACATTGTGGCAAACGTAAGCGTTTGTCCCTTCGCGGCCGAAAAGCTAAAACTTACCTTGCCGCCCGGTAAAATAACAGGGGGATCACCTTCTCCCTTAAAAGTACCAGACTGGGACAGCGATTTTGCCTGCAGTACGTTTTCAATGGTTACAGTTGCCTGGTTTGTTGGTTGTGTGTTGTCACCATTATCGTCTTTTTTGCAAGACGATATAACCAGTAATAAAACTGGAATCCATAACAGGCGCGCGGTGTTTTTTTTAACAGATTTCATGAAGCTATTTTTTGATGAATGAATGCGCGTGCAAAAACGTCATACATCTAGTGAGAAGGAATGGTATTTTTCCTTAACAGCTAGCAGTTGTTACGCAAAACGAATTACGGATAGAATTTTATGAAAGTTCGCAATAATAAATAAGGCAAAAAAAACTTTGCGTTAACCGTAATATTCGTCGTTTAAAAAAATCAGAACGTTAATAAAGGTACTGATATTATGTGTTCTTTCCATACCCGAGGGATAAAAATACATCGGATAAAAGCATTATAACGTATATGAGTTGGCGATTAATTATTTATTATTTAAGAAAACGAAGTATTTGTATATATATTGGTATGAATTTTTTTACAAAAAATATTTAAAATCTATCTGCTTTTGACCGCAGGCTTTACACCTTACGCCTTACTCCCCCAACACTATCATTCCGACAATGAGCTTATCAAAATGATAGGCTAAAAAATCTGTTCCGTTTGACCATGTAGTTTTATCTGTTTGCCAATCATGCAGTTACATAGATGCTACGAACAAGGAATGGTATTTGATCGTCATGCAAAAAATAATGATAAGAGCATTTGCTGCGTTGCAGAACATTGTTAACAACAAGGTGAATGCAACTAAAAATTCACACATGAAAAAAGTCTTATTCTCTTCAGTATTGTTATGGAGTGCCACTACGCTTATTGCCCAGGATGATGAGCCAAAACCTTTAGCCATCAGCGGTTATGCAGAAGCATATTACCAGCACGATTTCAACAGGCCGGTAAACAACAGCAGACCTGCATTTGTATATAGCCACAACCGCACAAACGAAGTGAATGTCAATCTTGCTTTTATTAAAGCCGGGTATAGTACAGATAAGTTCAGGGCCAATGTTGCAATAGCGGCAGGCACTTATATGAATGCCAACTATGCAGCAGAGTCCGGCGTATTAAAAAATATTTTGGAAGCAAATGCAGGGCTTAGAATTTCCAGCAAACACAATCTGTGGGTAGACGTGGGTGTTATGCCTTCGCATATTGGTTTTGAGAGTGCTATAGGAAAAGACTGCTGGGCGCTTACCCGCAGTATGGCTGCCGACAACTCACCTTATTTCGAAACCGGTGCTAAACTGTCTTACACTTCTCCCAACGAAAAATGGCTCATCAGCGCGCTCGTTTTAAACGGATGGCAGCGCATACAACGGATTGATGGAAACAGCACGCCTGCCTTTGGTCACCAACTCAGTTATAAACCTAATGATAACATTACCTTAAACAGCAGCTCCTTTATTGGCAACGATAAACCAGACAGCAACCGGCTGATGCGTTACTTTCACAACCTGTATGGTATATTCAAAATATCGGAGCAGTTTTCGGTAACAGCAGGTTTTGATATTGGCGCAGAACAAAAAGAAAAATCAGGCAAACAATACAATGCCTGGTATACCCCATTGGTGATGTTTCGTGTGAGCCCCGATGCAAAAAACAGCATCCATGCAAGACTGGAATATTACAGCGATGCCCACGGCGTGATCATTAGCAGCAATACTCCCTCCGGTTTTAAAACCTGGGGATACTCGCTCAATTACGATCATCTTGTAAAAGACAATATTGTATTTCGACTGGAAGGCAGGGCACTCCGTTCGGAAGAGAAAATTTTTGAAAAGCGTGAGGGCATGTCAGCCAACAATTTTTCTGTAATAGCAGCAATAGCAATGTTTTTTTAAGAACCTTATTGCTCGAAGTCGAGCAATCCAAATGCCTGCGCATGGGGAATATTCAGGTCTAGAAATTGGAACTTAAGTTGTGATTCCAGTTTCAATAGCTTATAGATTTTCAGGCTTTCTGTATCGGAAGATAGATAAAACTCAATTGATTTTTCGCTGTCAGCCTGAGCGAAAAGCTTAGTGTCATTGGGAATTATATTTCGTTCGCTAAGCTTCAGTTTTGTTTTATTTTCGAAAACTATTCTTGCAAACTCCCCAGTTCGTTTGGAATGGTCTAAGTTGAAAGGTAATATTTGCAGATTTCTAAGAGGTAATTCGTGAACGTCACCGGCTACGCAGTATTCTGCAATGGAAATTGTGGAAATAAACATTGCAATTTCTTTTTCAAGAAAATAGCGAAAATAACCGTCGGCGTTTTTAAACAGAGGACTTGCTTCATTCAGGAAGCGAAGAAAAAAGCTTGTATCAAGCAAAACTGATTTATGCATCATAGCCGCCTCTTATGTTTCTCAACCATGAGTCGGCATCAATGTTGCCTAACCAATTCTTTTTTGCTTTGTTACGAAGTGCTTTCAAATATGCCTCATCATATTTTGGATAATAGTCAACAAGCTCTATGAATCTTAATGTAGAAGTATCAATTTCGCCGGTTTCAGAATGCTGTTTGCCTGTAGCTCTTATTCCTAAAGTTTTATACAACAGGTTATCTTCATATGCCTCTAAAAAGCTAATAGGCGTTTGTACCCTAACAGTTCCTAAATCATCAGTATAAATGTGGATGTTAGCCTTATCTTTCCCTCCCGCATTTGTTACTTTACCATAAAAGTAAAATTCAGCGTCTGCCCAAATTGCCTCGGTTCTTTTAAACCGGGTTGATCGGTCAATTTTTATTTCATTCGAGTTGTTCAGAGAGGTTTTGATACTAAAAACGTAATTGCGTTTTGAAGCAATGTCCTGAATATTTTCAAATGCCTTTGCTGTTGATAAGTCAAGAAAGTCGATATTTTGTATAGACCCGATTTGACCAATAATTGCATTAAACCCTATTATATGCTGAATGGAGGTTTTTAAAATGTGTTTAACAGAACCTTGCTCAATGCTATAGCTTATGAGGGGTCGATCTTTTTTATCACCCGGATAAAGAAGGCTTTCAGCATTTTCAAGAATAGAAATAATCTCCCTGATGTCGTAATTGTCAGGAGATAATTCCATGTTGCCTTTTACGCCGGTAATCCGTATTTCTATGTAACCGATTTTATCCACCTTGCAAATTAACGATTATTTGATCTAAATTAATATAGCTCTACGTTAAATGTAGACAGGAATTATGTTCCTGGCACATCTTCACTCTTTATTTTACTTCAACGAAATCTTATATTCTTCTATTTTACGATAGAGCGTGGCAAGCCCGATATTGAGCAGCCGCGCCGCTTCCGCTTTATTGTTGCGCGTATACTCCAATGCCCGGCGAATTTGAATGCTCTCCATTTTTGCCAGGTCAAAGCGGGACGCAGGATTGTTGCTGTCCGCGTCAGCACTTACAAAATCCAGTGGCAGGTGTTCAACAGTCAGCTCAGCCGTTTCCGCGAGGATCATGGCGCGCTCAAGAATATTTTTGAGTTCCCGTATGTTGCCCTTCCAGTGGTGATTTTCCAATGCCTCCAAAAAGCCGGCGTTCATGGTATTAGCCTCCCGCTTGTTTTTCGCTGCAAACAGTTCAATAAAATGTTTTGCCAATAAAGGAATGTCTTTCCTGCGTTCATTCAATGGCGGCAGCTCAATGGTAAATACATTCAGCCTGTAAAGCAGATCCCGTCTGAATTTGCCCTCCATGGCTTCGTTTTCAATATCGCGATTGGTAGCAGCAATAATCCGCACATCTACTTTGGTAGGCGTTACATCACCCAGTTTCAAAAAATCGCCTGTTTCGAGTACCCGTAACAGTTTGGTTTGCAGGTCTGGTGGCATTTCGCCAATTTCATCCAGGAACAGCGTACCGCCGTTTGCCTGTTCCATCAATCCCTTTTTATCTTTTACCGCGTTGGTAAATGCGCCGGCTTTATAACCGAAGAGTTCGCTTTCCAGCAGGTCGTGAGGCACTGCGCCGCAATTCAATGCCACAAAAGGCTTAGCCGAACGGTCGCTTTCCTGGTGAATACCTGCGGCAAATACTTCCTTTCCCGATCCGGTTTCGCCAAGCAGCAATACGGTAGTATTGGTGTTGGCCACCTTGCGCGCCAGGCTTTTTGCATTTGCGATGCCCTGCGATACTCCAATGATGCTGTCGAAGCCTTTGGGTTTTGATAAAGCGCTGTCCATTTCGCGCAGCCGCATTTTCATCGCCACCTTTTCTGTTGCCTGCGCCAGCAGCGGAATAATTTTTCCATTGTCGTTGGCCTTTACAATATAATCGAATGCGCCATTCTTCATTGCCTGCACGCCATCCTGTATATCGCCATAGGCAGTCATGAGTATGATTTGTGCATCGGGGTATTTTGCAATGGCCTCTTTCGTAAAATCAACACCGTTGCCATCCGGCAAACGCACATCACATAAAATAACCGGTGTTATTTCCCTGTTCATGATTTTTCTTGCTTCGTCGAGCGACCCCGCCGCTAATACATTGTACCCTTCTAAACCAATAAGCCGGCTTAACAATTTGCGGAGTGTTGGTTCATCGTCTATTATCAGGATGGTTTGTGCAGTATGTTTCATTGAAGTTGCGAAGATAGATTGTTTTAAACAGCTATCAGTTATGCTGCACGAAGTTATGCTGTACGAAGTCTCCGACTTCGTGCTTATTATGTTCCCCTGGGACTTAGTCCCGGACAATAAATTAATAGTATCCCATGCTGTACGAAGTCTCCGACTTCGTACTCCCTATGTTCTTCCGAGACTTAGTCTCGGCCATAACCCCAAGCCTGCACATACCAGTAGAAAAAAAACGAATAACATTTATCTCAAAATGAAAAACCACCTTCTCAAAATGAGAAGGCTATTTTTCTACCGATACAGCATACACGAAAATGCGTTTCGGCTACAACCCAATGCAGGCAATCGTTTTGTGCAACATGAAATTCTTTCTCTTTTAAAAGGCATTTCGTTTGGTATACAAGCCAGAAATAATACAATATATGATGATTCCATTGCTCCTGCTAGCCGGTTTGCTCTGCTTCTGGCTGTTCTTTAAATCCATTGACTTTTTTGATAAAATTTAAACGCTATGATGACTGCACTCTTTATTCTTTCGCTCCTGGTATTTATCTATCTGTGTTATGTGCTGATAAAACCAGAAAAATTTTAAACCTGAAATTCTGAACAATGAACACAGAAATATCCGGCATTGTTATCACTTTCGCAATTGCACTCGCCATTGCATTTCCGCTAGGCATCTACATTTCTAATATGTTCGGTGGCAAAAAAACTTTTCTTGATTTTTTGAACCCCGTTGAAAGATTCATTTATCGCATTTGCGGCATCGATCCGTTAAAAGAAATGGACTGGAAGCAAAACATGAAAGCAATGCTTACCATTAACCTGGTTTGGTTTGTATATGCGTTTGTGATGCTCGTTACGCAAGGCAGTTTGTTTTTAAACCCCGATGGCAATCCTTCTCAAACGCCCGATCTTGCATTCAACACCGCCATCTCTTTTTTAGTGAATTGCGATCTGCAACATTATAGCGGAGAAACAGGGGCAACCTATCTCACGCAAATAGCAGTGATGGCTTTTTTAATGTTTGTTTCTGCCGCAACCGGCATTGCCTCCGCGGTAATATTTTTCCGTGCGCTGCGCGATAAAACAACAGACCGGCTCGGCAACTTCTATGTATACTTTACCCGGTCGGTTACACGCCTGCTGCTGCCACTCAGTATTGTGACAGCGGCCATTCTTGCCTTTAATGGCACGCCCACATCGTTTGAAGGCAAAGACAGCATTGTTACGCTCCAGGGCGATAGCGTGCAGGTAAGCCGCGGACCGGCAGCCGGCATGATCGCCATCAAACATTTAGGTACTAACGGTGGCGGCTGGTTCGGCGTCAACTCAGCCCATCCTTTAGAAAATCCCACTTATATTACCAATACCACGGAGTTGGTTGCACAATTGATCATTCCGCTTGCCATGATATTTGCCTTTGGTTTTTTTATCCGTCAGAAAAAACTGGCTTATGTCATCTTTGGTATAATGACGGTTGGCTTTTTATGCCTGGCAGTGCCAACCATAATACAGGAAATCAAAGGCAATCCTGCCATAGCAGCACTTGGCGTGTCGCAACCCAATGGGGCTATCGAAGGGAAGGAGGTAAGGTTCGGCCCGGCAATGTCTGGCTTCTGGAGCATTGTTACTACGGTCATCTCCACCGGGTCAGTAAATTCCATGCACGACAGTTCCATGCCTTTGTCGGGAATGAACCAGATGCTGGCAATGATGATCAATTCTTTTTACGGCGGTTGCGGCGTAGGGCTGCTCAACTATTTTATTTACCTGGTGGTTGCAGTATTTATTTCGGGACTGATGGTGGGAAGAACACCGGAGTTGATGGGGCACAAGGTAGAAGCCCGCGAAATAAAAATTGCAGCGCTCGTTACATTGCTTTCTCCGTTTTTAATTATGACGGGAACAGCGCTCGCTGCTTACTTCAACGTGCACCATGCGCAAGCCAACTGGGCCGTGCAACCCGGCAACTGGTTGAACAATCCTTCTTACCACGGTTTCAGCGAAATGCTCTACGAAAACACATCGGCCAACGCCAATAACGGAAGCGGTTTTGAAGGATTGGGCGATAATAATATTTTCTGGAATGTGGTTACAGGGTTTATCCTGCTGCTCGGTCGCTTTCTGCCCATTGTTGGCCCGGTAGCCATTGCCGGATTGCTGGCAAAGAAAAAATACATTCCCGCATCGGCCGGTACGCTCAGAATAAACTCTGTCACTTTTGGTGTGATGACATTAGCAGTGATCATCATCATCAATGCACTTTCCTATTTTCCTGCACTGGCCTTGGGTCCTATTGCCGAATTTTTTTCGTTGAAATAAAATTGATCGATCGTTATGACTACTCGTAAAAATAAAAAAGCAACTCTGTTCCAGGGCGACCTCGTAAAAGAAGCCTTGAAGCAATCTTTTATAAAGCTCAAGCCTGCCCTGATGATTAAAAACCCGGTAATGTTTACCGTGGAAATCGGGACAATGGTAATGTTTGTGGTGGTGCTGTATGCCTTGATCACGGGCGACCGTACGCAAGGCTCCCCGGGTTATAATATAGCGGTATTCGTTATCCTGTTCCTCACCGTACTGTTTGGAAACTTTGCCGAAGCAATAGCTGAAGCAAGAGGAAAGGCGCAGGCAGAAACGCTCCGCAAGACCAGGCAGGATACGTCTGCAAAAAAAATATTTGCCGTTGGTGAAACATTTGTGGATGAGGTGAAAGTTATTTCTTCGGCACAGTTAAAGCTGGGCGACAGGTTCATTTGTGAAGCCGGTGATGTAATACCGATGGATGGCGAGATTGTGGAAGGCATTGCAACGGTTGACGAAAGCGCCATCACCGGCGAGTCGGCACCTGTAATTCGCGAAGCCGGGGGCGATAAATCTTCGGTTACGGGAGGCACCAAAGTACTGTCGGACAGGATTATTGTTAAAGTAACCACTGCACCTGGTGAAACTTTCCTCGACAAGATGATTGCATTGGTGGAAGGCGCCAATCGCCAGAAAACGCCCAATGAAATTGCATTGACCATCCTTTTGGCGTCTTTTACCATCGTATTTATTATTGTATGTGTAACGCTGAAGCCCTTTGCCGACTATGCCAACACACCCATTACCATCGCTGCTTTTATATCGTTGTTCGTTTGCCTCATACCCACTACTATCGGCGGACTTTTATCTGCTATTGGTATTGCGGGGATGGATCGTGCGCTCAGGGCAAACATTATAGCGAAAAGCGGTAAGGCAGTGGAAACAGCCGGAGACGTTGATACGTTGCTGTTAGACAAAACAGGCACCATTACCATTGGCAACAGGAAGGCTACCCATTTTTATCCCGCTAACGGTGTGGCCGAAAAGGCATTTATAGAAATGGCAGTGCTCAGCTCACTTGCAGACGATACGCCCGAAGGAAAATCCATTGTTGAACTTGCCTCGCAAAAGGGCATCTTAATGAAAAGAGATGAAAGCATGGAGTTCATTCCCTTTACTGCGGAAACGCGCAGCAGTGGTGTAAACATACAGTATAACCTGAAGATCCGTAAAGGAGCGCAGGATACCATTCGTAAAATGGTGGCGGCAGCCGGAAATATTTTTCCGGAAAATTTAACCCGGCAGATCAATGAAATTGCCGGAAACGGCGGCACTCCGCTGGTGGTATCTGCCAATAACGAAGTAAAAGGTGTGATCGAATTGCAGGACATCATCAAACCTGGAATTAAAGAACGCTTTGACCGGCTGCGCAAAATGGGTGTAAAAACGGTAATGGTAACCGGCGATAACCCGCTTACGGCAAAGTACATTGCAGGCAAGGCTGGTGTAGATGATTTTATTGCCGAAGCAAAACCGGAGGATAAAATGAATTATATCCGAACCGAACAAAGCAACGGTAAACTGGTTGCGATGATGGGCGATGGCACCAATGATGCGCCAGCACTGGCGCAGGCCGATGTGGGCGTTGCCATGAACAGCGGTACCCAGGCGGCAAAAGAAGCGGGCAATATGGTAGACCTCGATAACGACCCTACCAAACTGATTGAAGTAGTGGAGATAGGCAAACAATTGCTGATCACCAGGGGTACGTTAACCACCTTTTCCATTGCCAACGATGTGGCAAAATATTTTGCCATTGTTCCCGCGCTGTTTATTGCTTCCATTCCTGCATTGCAGGGGCTGAACATCATGCACCTCAAAAGCCCGGAATCGGCAATATTATCGGCAGTTATTTTCAACGCCATCATTATTCCGCTGCTGATACCGCTGGCATTGAGAGGCGTTGTTTATAAACCGATCGGCGCTTCTGCCTTGTTGCGCAGGAACCTCCTGATATATGGCATCGGCGGCATTATTGTTCCTTTTATTGGTATTAAATTAATAGACCTGCTGCTTGCAGTATTCCTGTAAAAGAGCTTGCAACATTCAATAAAAATAAACACATGAAAAATTATTTATGGACATCTGTTAAGCTCACCATTGCGATGATTGTTATTTGTTGTGTATTTTATTTTGGTATAGTAAGCATGATCGGGAAAATGACACCCGGTGCAGGCGATGGTGAAAAGTTGACTGCCAATGGCAGGGTGGTAGGGTATGCAAGGATTGGCCAGAAATTTACCGACGATAAATATTTTTGGGGACGTCCGTCTGCAGCAGACTATAATGCGGCCGGTTCGTCGGGATCAAACAAAGGTTCTTCCAACCCCGATTATCTGGCAATCGTGCAGGAAAGAACCGACAGTTTCCTGGTGCATCATCCCGGTGTAACAAGAGAGGCGATTCCGGCAGAAATGGTAACCGCTTCCGGCAGCGGGCTCGATCCGCATATTTCCCCGGCTTCGGCCTATATCCAGGTGAAAAGGATTGCAGGTATCAGGCATCTTGAAGAAACAAAAGTAAAAGACCTGGTGGCTCAACACATTCAACAATCCTTTGCCGGTCCGGAAATTGTTAATGTGCTACAACTTAATATTGCGCTGGATGAACTGGCAAAATAAACATCATGTCTCACGAACAACATTATAGCAGTAATTCGCCGGTGTCCTCTTATCAAAAGGGAAAGCTGAAGATATATATTGGCATGAGCGCAGGCGTTGGCAAAACCTATCGCATGCTGCAGGAGGCGCATCAGTTGCTTGCCGATGGAAAAAATATAAAGATCGCCTACATAGAAACTCATCGCAGAAAGGAAACGCATGCCTTACTGGAAGGACTACCCGAAATTCCACGGCGACAGGTGTTTTATAAAGGAAAACAACTGGAGGAACTGGATGTGCAGGCCATCCTGCTCATGCACCCTTCGGTAGTGCTGATTGATGAGTTGGCACACACCAACATTCCCGGAAGCAAAAATGAAAAACGGTGGCAGGATGTGATGGATGTGCTGGAAGCGGGGATAGATGTAATTACCGCTGTAAACATTCAACACATCGAAAGCATTAATGAAGAAGTAAAACAGATTACAGGCATTGAGGTAAAAGAACGCGTTCCCGATAAAATTTTGCAGGTGGCAGAAGAAGTGGTGAATATCGATCTGCCCGCCGATGAATTGATCCGCCGGTTAAGGGAAGGAAAGATCTATGACCACAGCAAAATTCAGCATGCGCTCATTAATTTTTTCCAACCGGAAAAGATATTGCAACTTCGGGAACTGGCATTGAAGGAAGTGGCAGGGCAGGTGGAGCGGAAGGTAGATTACCAGATCACTTCCCGGACTACCTCATTCCGTCACGAACGGTTGCTGGCCTGCATTTCGTCTAACCATGAAATAGCACAACGCATCATACGCAAAGCAGCCAGGCTGGCTTCGTACTACAATAGCCAGTGGTATGTGCTGTATGTGCAAACGCCAAAAGAATCGTCCAGCAACATTTCGCTGGCGGCACAGCGCCACCTCATCAACAATTTTAAGAATGCAACAGAGCTGGGCGGCGAAGTGATCCAGAAAAAAGCAGATAATATTTCGCTGGCGATATTGGAAATGATAGCGGAGAAAAAAATTACCACAGTGTGTATTGGTAAACCACATTTAAAATTATGGCAGATCATCTGGAACACGAGTGTGTTCAACCAGTTGCTCGGCGCATTGTCTGCTAATGATGTAGACCTTGTAATTTTATCGTAAATGGCAAGTTCGGTTAAACACAAAATAAGATCAGGCAGTATTTTCCTTTTTGTTTTGCTGCTGCTGCTAAGCTCGGTCAGCATTTTTCATATTGTGCGGCTGAGGAACGACTCGCAGCGCATTCTTAAAAACAATTATGAATCGCTTGATTATTCGCACGCCATGCTTCGCTTTATCGACAGTGCTTCTGTCGATCCTGCTTTTTCAACCCGTTTCGACAGCACCCTTGCACTGCAGGAAAACAACCTAACGGAGCCGGGTGAACGCGAAGCAACCGCTGTCATCAGGAAGCATTTTGAAGCGTACCGTGCAGGCGATCATTCCCCCGAGGTGATCATACAGGTAAAGGCAGCGCTGCAGCAGGTGCTGAGCCTTAACATGACAGCCATCGAAAATAAAAACGACAAGGCCGAAAAAACGGCCAACAAAGCGTTGAGCTACCTGTCTATTATTGCAGTGGTTATATTGATTATAGGCATCACGTTCGCTTTCAACTTTCCCTTTATCATAACAGAACCTATCAATGTGATCAGCGAAGGCATTAAGCAGGTAACGGCCCGCAATTACCATCACCGCATCCATCTCAACCGGGAAGATGAGTTCGGTGAAATGGCCACAGCCTTTAACCAGATGACGGAACGCCTGGAATATTTTGAGAACAGCAACCTGAACAATATCATATTTGAAAAGACGCGTGCCGAAGCTGTGATCAACCGGCTGAAGGATGCAAGTATTGGCTTTGACAGGAATGATCGAATCCTTTTTGCCAACGATCAGGCGTTGCAATTGTTAGGATTGCAATCGGCAGACATTGTAGGCAAGCCAGTTAGTGAAATAGCCGCCAGGAACGATTTGTTCCGCTTTTTGCTCGAAGAAAAAAATACAATTCCGTTCAAGGTGGTACTCGACAATCGTGAGAATTATTTCACCAAGGAGATCTCGGATATTTCGGAGGATGGCAGCAGCGGAAAAGTAATTGTATTGAAAAATATCACGTCCTTTAAAGAGCTGGATGTTGCCAAAACGAACTTCATTGCCACTATTTCGCATGAACTGAAAACACCGCTCGCATCGTCTGATTTCAGCATCAAATTGCTGGAGGATGAAAGAACGGGTAAGCTCACGGATGAGCAGAAAGAATATGTGCATCATCTTAAACTCGACAATCAGCGTATGCTGAAGATATTGAGTGAATTGCTCAACATGTCGCAGGTGGAAGCGGGGAAGATACAGCTTAACCTCCAATCCGTGGCGCCGAAACGGATTGCAGCAGACGCTATTGGTACGGTTCTGAACGCGGCAAAAGAAAAAAATATCCGCATTGTAACCGATTACGAAGCGGCCCTGCCGGAGGTAAAAGCTGACCCTGAAAAAACAGTATGGGTGCTGAACAATTTTCTTACCAATGCCATCCGGTATGCCGGCGTTGACAGTACCCTTTCGGTAACGATCACCCGCCACAACAATACCATCCGCTTTTCCGTTGCCGACCAGGGACCAGGCATTCCCTCCGAATACCTCGATAAAATATTCGACCGTTTTTTTAAAGTACCCGGAACACTCTCCAAGGGAACGGGGCTTGGGCTTTCCATCTCGAAAGAATTTATAGAAGCGCAAAACGGAAAGATCTGGGTAAAAAGCGAAATTGGTTCGGGCAGCGTTTTTGGGTTTGATTTGTACGTGTAAATGATTTATGGAAGTGCTAAAGGCAAAGGCAATCTCTCTTTTACTAGCGGATGTCTTCACTCACCGGTAGCGTCAACTTAAGCGCATCAGCGAGCCAGATGTCTCATCCTTCGACATGACAAGCAGTAGTACAAAGCTGAACATTAGCACGATTGCCCAACCTTTATTCTACTGCCTGTCACTCCGACGAAAGGAGGAGTCTACCTTTCTTTTTATTGTGAGTTAGGATACTCATGTAGCGTCAACTTAGGTTCATCAGCGAGCCAGATGTCTCATGCTTCGACATAACAAGCAGTAGTGCAAAACTGAACACCAGCACGATTGCTCAACCTTTATTCTACCGCCTGTCACTCCCACGAAAGGAGGAGTCTACCTTTCTTTTTATTGTGAGTTAGGATACCCATGTAGCGTCAACTTAGGTTCATCAGCGAGCCAGATGTCTCATGCTTCGACATGACAAGCAGGAGAACAAAGCTGAGCAGCAGCAGAATTGCTCAATATTTATTCTACCAGCTTTCACTTCGACCCCGAGGGATGAGTCTATCTTCGCGAAACAACAATCTTTTTTTCTGCTGGTGGGTGTCTTAGTAAAGGCAGGTATTCACATCATTTATTGGCAGGCACAACGTTCGTATCTGCTGGTAAAAGACTTATGCCAATCAATCCCACCGCTGTTTCAGAGGTCACGCACCTGAATACAATTTTCCTGATCTTCCGGCTTGGGTCTGTTACTAAGTCAGTTACTGAAAGTCCTGGCGCATCAAACTCCATCGTCTGCTTTTTTTTAATTTCTCCTAACGGAATAGGATAGGCGTCGGGACAAAATGCCTGCACCACTGAAGGCATGTTGTAAGGAGGGATCAATTGCACTACCTGGTTTTCACCTTTCTCGTATTCAATCTCAATTTCAGCGGCAGGATAATAGCTTTTGCAGGTTTTGGTGAGATGAGCGGTGAGCATGTAAATCTTTTGTGCAGCAACCGGGTTTTGTAAGTGAATGGCAGCTTCGCCGGGAATGCGTTGATTGTTCTCTGCGCTTACTAACGCCAGCACATTTTTTTTACCGGCTGAATGTTCAATAAAGTTGAATGGAACAGGATATGCAAGCGTATCAGGAATAAAAGGAACCGACCACCATGAGGGGCTCATTTGCTCGGGCAGCACACCATAACTGATAACGCTGGCGGGAGGGGAGAAGAGTTTGTATCCAAGCTCGTCGGCATACAAAGTATCGCGCCAGTCAACACCCACCGCTGCCCCGGTGTAATCAATCCGCCATTTAAAAGCATTGTTGCCATACAATTCAGCAAGGCTGGTGTTATAAGCGCCGCTGATATCGATTGGAATTGCTTTTTGCCGAAGCGATTCAGTACCCGGCAATTGCCAGTGAATGGCGTGTGCCGTTTTTACAGCATCCATAAACGTTACTTTAAATGAAACAGTGCCTCTGCTCAGGCTGGTCCAAATGGCGTTTAGATCTATCCTGAAATTGCCGGAACCGAGAGGAGCCAGGCTAACCTGTTGATCAAAGAAGTGTCCACTCACTTCTACTTTCATGTTGCCTGACTGTTGCATGGCGGTATTGTTAAGCAAACGGAATTGCAATAGTTTTTTTGTTACATCAACAGCAGGCGATAACAGTTTTGCCGGTTTTGATTTGCCATGCTCATCTTCTTCCCATGCCTGGTAGGTTGCTTCTATCGTCCAGGGGTCGCGTACGGTTAGCTCTATGGGTTGAAACCACGACACATTGCCTTTTTGTACGGTTGCGAATATTGTAAACTTCCCGGTGGTATGCGGGGTAATAATAATGTTTCCGTTTTTTGTGTTGATGGAGCCAAAGCTATCCTGTGGAGAGGTAATGCCAATGATGTCTGCATTGCGGATGTGGAATGAATTTGCACGGTTTACGATAATATTGTTATTCCCCGTAACAGAAAAATCATCCGGCGATACTGTAATTTTTATTTCGTGAGCAGAAGCCGCATCCGATTGTACGATGACACGACAATAATTCACTTCCTTCCGGATTTCAAAATTCGTCGTTTGCCCGTTAACGGTAACTTCTTTTACTTCCTGCCTTACCGGTATTTCTGCCCGGAGTATCCTGTTAACAGGCGTTTTAACCAACAGTGTTATTTCGTTGTTGCCGGTAAAATACTGGTAAGAAACGTCGGGCAGTTCAATAGAAGGATTTTTCCAGTTTGTAGGAAATGATGGACGAATAACAAGCAGGTTATTGCCGAAGTATGGTTTTATTCCGAATACATTATCCAATACAGCCATCATAAACATCTGGTCACTTTCTAGGCTCAGCAACGATCTGCCGCCGGCAATGGCAGTGCATTCGGGCACGGTGTATATTTTTTCTGCTGCGGTTTTCAGCAAGGGCCAATAATGATCCATATCATTTGCCATCGCAGCCGAAGCAACAGAACTCATGGCTTCCGCATAGCTGTCGTAATGATTGCTCCATAAAACCGGCCAATCTTTGTTGCTGTATTCTATCACACCATTGGGAGTGGGTTGATGATAATGGTCTCGGATAAAACGCATGGAAGTATAATTCTTCAGCGGGTCGCCTACTTCGCGCCATATAGCATAGTTCGATTCTTCATTGCCCGGCATATTGCGCAGTGCTGCATTCCAGTCGCCCGATGAATAGGAACCAATGATTGCATTGTAACGGGTTTCGTATGCAGCTTCGGCTTTCTGCAAAAGTCGTTTGTATCGCTCCCTGAAATCGCCGTCGGCAGAAGGGTTGTCTGTTACCTGGAAGGTATTACGCTGCCAGTCAATATCTTCCAGCAACGTTGCCATTTCGTAACCAGCCCGCAGTGCTTTAACAGCCATGGCTGTCCATAGCGCGCCCGAGCCGCCCTTGCTTTTGCCATCGCCATTCCAGTTTTCGTAGTAGCCTGTAAAAAAGCCATTGTGCAGCAGGTTGCTGGTAGCAATAAAATGTTCGAGCGCCCTGCGCACTGCCGGCCACATTTCTATTAAAAAATTTTTATCGCCTGTCCACCGGTAATGATACCATACCTGGTCAATAAAATATGGATTGATTTCCTCTGCCCAGGTACTGATGGTAAACGCCGGGTGAAAATACCGCTGCCGCCCTTTTACATCCTGCGTGCCGCTGATGAACCGGAGCGTTGAAGCCGTTTCTTCGTGAAAGCCTGCCGCCTCGTGTCCATACAACCCACAATTTATTTTTCCATATTTCATGTAGTTGCTACCATGCATGTAAGCCGGGTATTCATAATTGGAGATGAGACGCGCACCCAGGCTTTGAACGGCATTGTCGAAACGGGTATTTCCGGTTTTAACGCGTACCCTGTTGCGCATTGACCTCCAGTATTCTTTTGATTGTGTGAGGAGCGTATTTGTATTTCTTACGATTGACAGAAATTTATTTTCCGGTTCCAGCCCTCTTCCAATCCAGTGATGAAACCATTTTTTTTGCATTTCGATTGTCCACTGTTCCGAAGGAAAAGGACGGAATCGTAGGCGTTTGATGGTATTGGCAACAGCATCATGATCGTAATCGGTATATCCCCATACGCACACCAATGTGTCAGCAACCTTTTGCCCGGTAAAATTTGTTTGAACAACGCCTTTACGGTAAGCAGCATTGCTGTTAGTGGAACCGGCAAAGATGCGGGTGTATTTTTCATAAGCAAATTCACTGAATACAGAGCTGTCTTTCACAAAAGTTGCATCACTGTAGTGCCAGTTCAGTTGTATATTGTTTGGAACAGGCGATTCAATTGTTGCTGTTAGCGCACAGCCATATGCTTCAAGGAAGGCATGGGCTGTTAATGTAACTTTTATGTTCATCCGCTTGTCTTCGCATATCCATTGCGGTGCGCCGGCCAATAATATTGTAGTGATGCTGCTGAATTCGTCGAGGAACTTTTTAATTTTCCCGGAACTGAGTTGCAACCGGATCTTTCCATTTACGCCCAGATGCGGCAGTATGGCGGGTTTGGCATAAGCGCTTCCGGTATCGCGCAATGCCAGCCGGACGATTGGTTTGTCGCCGGCCAGTAATTTCCACACGCCTGTTGTGATTACATATTTTCCTTCGGAACTGCCGTTTTTCTTTATAAAACCTCCTTCACCATAAGGCTGATAGTCTGTGTCATTAGCAGCGCTGCCCATCATTCCGCCGTCGAAATAGGGCTTTAACCGGCTGAGCGGCACCATAACAGGAACGGATAGTGGCTTTTTAACCGCATGGGAAAATTGTATAGATACCGGAATGGAATCCCGGGGTTGTAAAGCAGCTTGCCCGGGCAACTGCCGGCCATTTACATGCAACGCAAGGAGCAAAACGAGTATGCCGGGAAATAATTTGTTATGCAGCATTTGGCAGTATGGAAACAGGAAGCGTATAATCAAACTTTAATTTTTACAAAACCCTGCATTCACCCAGTTGCCAAGATTGTAAGGGCTTGCTTTACCCCCGTCGTCGCACACCAGCACAATTTGCCTGCTGCCGGATGGAATGGGCACATCAAAGCGCCAGGGCTCCTGCGATATGCGCATCACCGGACTTTCTGCCGCCAGCTTGCCATCAATAAATATCTTAAACGTCATTTTGGGATACATGGCAAGATTTCGGCCATACTCTACCGTAAGCAGGTTGTCGTCAACGCCTGCCAGCGCCACAAAGCGTTTCCATTCTGGTTTCAGATCCATCCGCGTATAGGCGGTGGCGCGCATACCCAGACCATTCTGGTAAACGCTGTCCCTGATCCGCAGTGGCTTCCCATCGTAGGAAGTATTGATGGCCGGCTTCCACAAACAGGCTGCATACACAGGCTTTACTGCGCCATACAGATCTTCTACAGGTTCAATGGTTGAAACAAGAGTATCCGGCAACGTTGGCGCAGGCGGCATATGCACAAAATAAGCATTACCATCCAACGATACTTTTTTATTTCCCCTGAATGCAGCTGTTCGCAGGGTAGTGTTTTTTTGCAATACAAAAGGCTTTTCGTATAAGGGCGATGAAGCTGTTGGTGCAGTGCCATCGAGGGTGTATCTGATGGCTGCATTCTGCAGGTAGGGTATTTCCAGTGTAACCGTTACCGTTTGTTCAAAAAAATAAGGACGTTCAACATTGCCGGCCGGCGTAATGCGTACGGGCTCTGTAATCCAGTCGTCTTTCCACATGCTTAACTTACGCAGTGCATCCGCAAAAAGAGTGGTGGGTACTCCCGCGCGTTCCAGGTCGTCGGCAGCCTGCTCATTTCCCTTACTGGGCGTATAGCCTTTGGCGGGATCGTAACTGCTCCATGCAAAAGCCATGTCGCGGGCAAATACAGTTTCCAGTCCACCACCGTACATATAGCTTAAGCCTTCCGGCTTCTCAGAAATGCAGATGTTGGTAGCGCCGCCAAAATAGATCAGGTGCGTGATGTTCTTTGATTTGCATACAGAATACAATTCTTTTGTACCGGCAACGATGAAGTCTGCCGCTCCAATTGTTATATCCGGATTGATCGCGTCGAAACCGTAGTTGAGTTTGCAATCAATGCCCGGTCCACACAGGCAATCTCCAAATGGAACGGTAAAGTGGCAGGAGTAGTTGCGGTTGCCAGGCACATCAATATAGGGAACGGCCATAGCGCGCTGCCGTTGCGGCCAGCCGGAATAGAAGCTGGCTACATCGGTTGGTGCCCAAATAACCTGCATGCCTAAACGCCTTGCGCCATCGAGCGCACGGTTGAAGCGGGTTGCCATTCCGCCTACCTGCTCTGTCCATGTCATGCACCAGTGATAATTCCAGGGATCGATTATCACAATTGCTATGTTCGATGCATCCACGGATGTTGCATTGGTGATTAACCGGTTTGTTTCGGGGTTGCGTGTATGCATGGTGAGCGGAAAAATTTTTGATTGCGCGGAAAGCGCCTTATAAGCAACAAGGCATATCAATATCATACCTGTTGAAAGGATGCTTTTTTTCATCATGCAGTCGTTTTATGAATGATGATTAAATTTTGTTTTGTGTTGGCCTGGTGGTTAAAGACGATCAGGAGTGGGAACTTTACCAACAGGGTAGTGGGGACGGAGCCGATGGTAGTCGGTCGGCCCACCCGAACGGGTATTGAGCGCGGCCGGCGGTCTGACCGACAAAAGGCGAAACATCTTAGATTTAAGTAAAGCGCAATACTTTGCAGGAGTAAGAAGTTTGCACTACAATATCTTTAACTAACGACATTCGATTTCATCAATTCGTTTTGTTAATCCTTATTCAGAGCAATACCATCCATCAGACCGCCCCTTGGGCGGGCCGATGGTAAGCCGGTCGGCCCGCCCGAACGGGTATTGAGCGCGGCCGGCGGTCTGACCGACAAAAGGCGAAACATCTTAGATTTAAGTAAAGCGCAATACTTTGCAGGAGTAAGAAATTTGCACCACAATATCTTTAACTAACGACATTCGATTTCAATTCATTTGTTTTGTTAATCCTTATTCAAGAGCAACACCATCCATCAGGCCGCCCCTTGGGCGGGCCGATGGTAGCCGGTCGGCCCGCCCGAGTGGGTATTGAGCGCAGCCGGCGGTCTGACAGACAAAAGGCGAACGTCTTAGATTTAAGCAAAGCGCAATACTTTGCAGGAGTAAGAAATTTGCACTATAATATCTTTAACTAAACGACATTCGATTTCAATCAATTTGTTTTGTTAATCCTTATTCAAGAGCAACACGATCCATCAGACCGCCCCTTGGGCGAGCCGATGGTAGCCGGTCGGCCCGCCCGAACGGGTATTGAGCGCGGCCGGCGGTCTGACCGATAAGGGCGAGTATCTTAAATTTCAATCCAAAACCTTCAATATTATTTTTCTCAACCTGTGTTTTGGCAGAATAACTTCGCAAAAAATATTTTGGAAACTACCTGACGTTGAGCTGTACCGCTTATGCCGGCAGGTATTTATCAAGTACTTTTCCACTGGGGTAAGCAAAAGAGCTTTCAAGCTTTAGTACTTTTTGTTCTTTAAAAATAGACAGTCCTTTACCTATGGCAACCGGGCTCCTGAAAATATAATATTCATCAACAAGGTTCAGTGCAATCAATGAACTGGCAAAGTCCGCGCCGCCGTATACCATAATGTCTTTGCCCGGTGCTTTTTTCAGCGCCTGTATGGCAGTAAGCAAGTCGCCATTCTCCACTTTTAAATTCCTGCCTTTTATAGCAGTTTGTGTGCGGCTGAAAACAATCTTTTGCATATTCACCATTCGCTGCGCCAGCGATTGTTCAGGGCTGTCGGGCTGGTTGTCTACCACGCCTTCCCAATAGTCGATGAACTCACGCGTCATCTTGCGCCCAAGCAAAATGGTGTCGCAGCTATCTGCCAGTTCAATTACTTTTTTACCAATCGATTCATCTCTGCCATTCACCCACATCCAGTCTAACTGGCCTTGCGGACCGGCTACAAAACCATCAACGGTCATTTGTACCTGTAATTTTAATTTTCGCATATACATCGTTTTTAAAAAGTGATACCACAAATATCTGAACAAGCTTTTTTATACGCAGGGGACGATAGCGACAGAATAGAGGTTAATTGCGCAAAAAGCTGCGCCTCCCGCATTTTTATGCATCGTGGGTTGTTAGGGGAGGAGTGAGCGAAGTCAGCATATAAGAAGCATTCCTTTTTGCTCTTCAGCAATGAAGAAATATTTAGCAGTGGCTATTTACCTTGCACGTTTTGCCGCGCCGCCAGTTTTTCCTGCCAGGGAGTATAGTTTTCCCAGTACCAGGGCGTGTATACATCGCCGATAGTATAAGCCAGCAGGTCGCGGAAGATGCTTTCGCCATTGTCTGAGTTTGTCATGATCACAATCGCTATTTTCTGATCGGGGAATGCAATAGAATAATGCCCCCACCCGCGGTCGTTGCCTTCTTTGAAGTATCCACGGCCGTAGGGTGTTTGGATGACGCCAAAGCCCAATCCATATGCCAGCTTAATATTGTCGTTCAGTGTACTGTCTTTCCACGATAATGGTCCGAATTGTTTGATGGAATGTATACGGATCTGCGGACTGGTCATCTCTTTCCATTGTTTGCGCTTTAAGCCTTTCGATCGCAGGAGTGCAGTGTAGAACTTGCTGTAGTCGCTCAGCGTAGTGATCATCGACCCTGCTGCGCTTGCCTCCGTTCGTCGCGGGAAACCCAGCTCGTTGCCATCGGCATCATGACCGAGTACCAGGTTTTCTTCGAACCTCGGCTGCCACTTGTAGCTGGTATTGAACATTTGCAACGGGCGGAATACCCTTTGCTGGGCAAGTGTTTCAAAGTCGATGTGCATTATTTCCTGTATCACCAGTTGCAACAGGTACATGCCTTCGCCGGAATAACTTACCCTGGTGCCGGGTTTAAATTTGATGCGCAGTTTTTTATCGGGCTCAAACCAACGGAAATTAGGGAACCCCGTGGTGTGATCGAGGCACATGCGCGCAGTGATCTGCTCATAGCGATTATCGCCCTCCAGATCGCGGTAATCTTTCAGTTTCCCGGGAAAAGTATACGACAACAAAGGCTTTGGCAGGTATTGCACCAATGGTTTATCGAGGTCTATAATGTCTTCGCCCACCAACTGCATCACCAGGTAGGCAAACACTGCTTTGCTGAAGGATGCACCATACAAATGCGATGTATCGGTAAACATTTCATGCTTCGGTACATTGGCATAACCGAAGGTTCGTGTGTAAACGGGTTGGTTGTTGTTGAACACAATCATGCCTAAACCGGCTACCCGCGCTGTATCCATCAACTGCTTTACATAAACCGTAAGCGTGGATGAATCGATCCTGCTGGCATCCAGGCGACGGATGGTTTGCGATTGCGCGAACGATACCAATAACAGTAGGAGTAAAAGTGCCATTAGGCATCGGCTGCAGATGTGTTTCATTTACCAAAAATCCGGGGTTTTAGCGAGAGTATAAAATAAACTACAGGGGAGCGGGTACGCTATGCCGAATTCCATGCTTTCTTTACTTCTTAGATGTTCCTCCCGGTAGGAAAAAGTATGTTGCGGTGCTATTGATTACCTGCCTACCGCACACTTGCCTGCTTTGGTGCACGGTTAGTTCAGTTAGGCGCAGAGGAGAAGTAAAAGTGATTATTATTATTATTAGATGTATGTCTCAGTGAGGCTTGCGAAGTATTTTTTTCTATTTTCCTCAAAATGTTTTTTATAGTCGTCTTGTGTAGTCGTATAGCTTTTATCATTATTGCAATAGTAACAGCTTAAAACGCAATTTTCGGAAGTGTGGCCATTTTCTTGTTTAGCAATTTCCAACACTGGTCCCCGTTTACCACCACCCCTGACTTTTCGAGTCTTTAAAACTTTCATTTCGATTAATTGGGCTATGTGATGAATGGAGGTCTCACAATAATAGCATTTACAATTTTGTTTTATAAGTTGTTTGACATACCAATCCGCCAGCTTATTTCTATCTCCGAAATGCGAATGCTCTGATTGATAATTTTTATAAACTCTTTTTCTCTGTTTGCTATAATAGTCCTCGTTATTCATAGTAAGGTAAATTTAATATTAATTTTTTGAGTAACCTTCGCCGTATAGCTTCTTCGCGCTAAGTTTTGTACAAGGAAGAATCGCCACAGCGAATAGAATGATTGCAAATTAATATCAGTGTGTTTTTAATTCTGCACTCAATCATTATTTCCAACATTGAGGGATGCAAAATTATACGACAATCCAACAAATATGCTTCTTCTCCATCGGTCATAGGTAGGCAAATCGGAAGAACTGGTATAAAATAATGGCAGGTCTTGTTTCAGGTTGTAAACCGTCTTGTCCGGTGTGCCGTCCCATTCATGAGGCGTTGCAACAGAAGAAAGTGTTTTAACCTGCCCGAAGATCAATCCTCCTGACAAGGAAATCCTGGATTTGCCTGCTCTGAACATAGCAGACAGTCCCAGCATTAATTGAATAGGCGAACTGTTGCTATTGGTGATCGTTATTCCTGTAACAGCGCCGAAGTTAACAAAGGTGCCGGTTCGTGGATATACATGTACCAAAAGTCCTGCAGAATAACTGTACTTGGGACTGTTTCTTTGAATCAGGTTTCCCGTTGTATCTATCAGGCGCCCCGTGTATATCCGGTTCACACTGCCATCGGTGCCAATACTGTCTCTCGCTTCTTTATAGCTATACTGGTGGGCAGCCAATACAAAGCTGTTATTTGCTAAACCGCTTACGTAAATTCCGGTGCTAAAGTCAATCTTGCATCCCATGCTGGTATAAAATGTTGAATTAAGTCCAAAATCATTTCCCTTTGGCGACTTTACAGTTACCGAATATTCATCTGCATTATCAATTGTTTTGGAAACAGAGTATAAATGGTAACGTGGCTTTAATGCCAATACTGCTTTATAATTAAATTCTATTTGCTTTATTAATGAAGCAAATTCTTTGTAGTGTTCCTTTGGTGCTTCGTGTGCGATGACCTGGTTGATTAACAGCTGGGCGAGATCCTTTGCTGCAGCAGGTGCGGGCACCCCCAGATGTTGCTTAATTTTAAGTTGAAGACAGGTTCTGTCGATGTTGTATTGCTCCTCGGAAAACGAGATGTCTTCATGATCTGCTAAAAAAACTTCCAGATCCCGTTCCAGTGCCTGGTATTTGGCGGCAAGATTTAAGATGGATGGATAAACAGCTATAAGCTTTACTAATGAGTCGATGGTTTTATTTAACCGTTGCACGGAGTCCTTGTATACCTGCAACGTTGCCTCTGCTGTTTTTAAGAGCGATTTAGCGCTGTTTAATTCATGCTGCGTTTTTTGTTGTGTTCTTTGTAAATCCGAAAAACTTTGCTCTAATTTCTTTTGCTGTTCATTGAGTGCTTTTATTTTTAACCTCAGACTATCGTTTTTCCTGATCAGTTCGCTGAGGGCATTTACCGACTTGTTATCTTTAATGACCGAAGAAATTATAGTGGACGTTAAACCAAGGTCCTGTAAGTCTGTGGCTAACTTGTATCTCTTCTGGGAGACAAAGGATTTATCAGCTGCGAGTTCTTCCAGTGTTTTTTTCAGGTCTTTTTTAGCTTCTGGTTCTTCTTTGTTTTCTGGTTCTTTCTCTCCGTCGTCACCAATGGAGGAAACGGATGTCATAATACCTGCAATGGCTGGCTCCTGCTCCTGAAAATATTGAACAGCCACCCCGTTAATGGTATAAAAAAGCGTGTCTGCCGGCCCAATAACGGTAATGGTTGTCTGCCTTCCCACCCTTGGGCGCAATACCTTTTTAACCCTGATCTCCTTACCATTGTTAGAAATGCGATAACAGTTCATTGTCATATGCTGACCATCTCTGTTGTCGTACACAATCCAATATGTAGAAGTAATCTTTCCGGTATCGAAAACTTTTCTAAACAATTGATCTGAACCGAATTTCTCAGCGGCTGCATCAACTTTCCTGTTAGGTTCACCTTTTTCAATGTGTTCAGTAACATCATCGCATTTTTTACATTTAAAATCACCGCAATAGAATTTGAAGGCTTCAATTTTTTCGGCATCCAGCACCATAGCTTTTTGCGCAGTTTTTACTGAAGTCAGCTCGTCATACATATCCTTTGGCTTTTCGTCTTTTACAACTATAAGTTTGATGTACGGCTCCTTATCCGTTATGGTCCTTTTGGTTTCCAGCAGCCTTTTCCCAATCGCTATTAAATTGTTGTTTATGAAAGTGAGCTTCACCTCGTTGTCCTCAACATCGGCCGGAAGTATCTGAATACAGGAATCGGAGCTGCATTTAAAACTTAAAGAGAAAATTTTTTTGTCTTTGTTGAACTGGATGTTATAATTTATATCTCCCTGGGGAAAGCGGAGTATCACGGGACTGTTTAAAGAATCTTTTACCTGAACAACTCCTGTAGAATCATTTACCTCAATTTCCTTATACGCTTTCTTTTCCTTAACCCGGATATAAACACCCGTAAGCTTTTGTGCATTCGCTTCGCTAAGGCATAGCATACATGCAACAAGGCAGCATCCTGCCATATACTGTACATAACGGTTCCTGTGTTTCATACATACCAGTTTACAAATAAGTTGATGTGAGGAAACGATTTTGCACATGGTACAGACAATAAGGAATGAACTGTCGATCTTTTACACAAGCAGGTAACCGCTTCCGTTCAGCTAACACAGTACATCCTTTTTCAGGTGACTTTACAGCCTGATGCCAGGATTAGTTGAGAATAAATAATAAAGATGAGTAACGGTCAGGTATGACAGTAGGAGAAGGACTAAGTGTCCTAAATTTAGCTATCTTTTTATAAAAAAGCGATTTATTTCCGAAATTTATTTTACAGAGACAGAAAGCAGCAACGCTGGTGTTTCTTTACAGTGACTTCTTTCGTACTGAGTTTCGCGTATGGGAATACGTTACATTTTTATTGATGACCGGTTTACCTCAGAGCGCCTGCCATCGCACGCACTATTCTAAACTTCTTTTCCGCTAAGGTGCGTTTGTTTCCATCATTTGATGAATGACCTGTTTGGCGGTTGACCCGATAGCGGTTTTTTGCGTGAGGTCCCAATAACTTTGTTTTTGTTGTATCTGCACTTTTGTAGCAACGATCCAGCTTTGTATCCACCCGGTAAGCGTACACCATACGCCCCATCCGGCATCTGAATTCGATGCCCAGTATTCCCATTTTCCGTAATCAAATCCTCTGAACCAGGCGCCATCGAGGTCTTTGTGTTTACTGCTTTGTACCTGTATTTTTGTAAGGTAGTCCGAAAGTTTTTGAGTAGCATTCATGTATCGCGCATCGCCGGTAGCCAGTGCTGCTTCGTGCAGGCTGAAGAGGGCAAAGTTGTTGGTATATATCTGGCACGATATCTTTTCCCCGTTTTTAAAAATCAATGAGCCTTCATCGGAACCATAATCATCATTGCTTTTTAATTCTTTAAACATGCCTTTGCCTTCGCCTATCTCTTCCCGTATGGCGCCTGTTTCCGATTGAAATTGCAGCATGTCCGATGCCACAACGTCCAGCCAGCGGCGGTGTTCGGCAGTATTTTCAATGCGTATCAGCCATGCGAGTGGTAAAATCATTCTGGCCCTTTGGGTTTGAAGGCTGCTGCCCCATAACCATTTTTTAGGATAGGCTTCCATTGTGATCCTGATCGCTTCTTTTGTTTTAGTGAGCAATGGCTCATAACCCGTTTTGTTGTACAGCCAGAGGTACAGCGCCCACATCCACGACTCGAAGTGAGGCGAAGGATACACCACATCCTTGTTATAATAATATTTCCAGCCATTCTTTATAATATCAGGTTCCTCCAGGCGGTCGGTTCTGAAACCATGCTTGCCGGTGGTTCTGAAATTTGCCATAATGGCTTCCATTAATTTCCTGTCCCACCGTGCAGTATTCATGTAAGATGCAGCAGCGATGCCACCCAGTATTGCTCTTGCATTGTCGTCTCCGTAAAAAGAGCCGGCGTTGGTGGTTGCCCAGCCAATCAATCCATAGGCTGCGCTGGTGCTGTCGTTTTTTGCTCCTGTGCGCATGTTCGAAGTGCTGAACAGGTAATCGAGCAGGTTTGTTGCCTTTTCATTGTAGGCTTCATTGTGCAGTATATTGCCGGCTGCCGCCAAAGCCATGCTTACTTCCCCCTGCACATCGGCTCTCATCCAGTAACGGTATTGCTGATCGCCATTGTAAAAAATGGTGGAAGTGTGCCCTTCAATAATGCCCATGCTTCCATCGCCATTTAATTTGTCGGGCGATAGTGGTGGTCCAACAGGCTTCAATCCATCGCTTCCATATTGTTCCCACTCCGCTTTCCACGACGGATGCACGAAGAACCGCCCTTTGTTAAACCATTCCACTCCTTTTTGAATGCTGTTTAATTCGGCATTGGCGGGTATTTTGTCGTTTTTACCGAACATTGGCTTTACATCTTCCTTCCACGATTTGAATCCGGCCACTTTATTTCCTGTAATGTGCGATAATATATACAGCAGCACTGTCTTTATCGAAGTAGCAGGGGCGTACCGTCCCGTTTCAAAATGGCTCAATCCGGTCATACTCACCAATGCCCCGTTATGGTGAAAGAGCAGGGGATAGGTTTTGGTATTGGCAAGTCCATATTCAGCTTTGTCTACGCCTACTACTTTTGCCAGAACGATCAATGGATTTGCTGCCGCAGTTGGCAATATATAACAGTTATGAATACCCAAGAGTGCAAGCCGCGGTAATTGGCTGCCAAAGCTGTCGGTAGTAACAACACCTCTTTCCAAATGTGTTTCCAATGGGGTTGATGTCATGTTCAGCCCCTTATATCTTGCCGGGTATTCAATGTACATCCGCAATTTCCGGGAAGCGATTGTTTTTTGCAGACCGTCTGTAATGTAAATGTTCGTATCTGTTTGCGGATAGTTTTCCGGAGTAATGATCACGCCCGATCCGGCAGGCGCAGCCTGTATGGCTTCTGCCGGCGTGTTGTATTGCTTTATTGCAAATCCTTCCCGTTGCAGGAGTAAATACAAATCATTTCTTGCACTACCATAATAATATAACGGTTTGTTTTTCGGTTGTGCATATACGGTAGTAGATGCAGCTAAACTCAGACCTCCTGTCCAAAACAGGAGCACAAAAAATAATTGGTATTTCATTTGAAAAAAATTTGTTCAACGTAAATTTTCTCCGGTGTATCAGATCAGGGCCAGCAGCCTGTCTCTCACCATAAGGCAGGCGCCAATAATGCCCGCCTGTTCGCCCAGCAGCGACATTTTTAATTGTGTATCATTGTTTACCAGTGTAAGAGAATATTTATTGATAGCACTGCGAATGGGCAGTTTTATATAATCGCGTGTGGAAGCCAATGTTCCTCCCAGTATTACCAGCTCGGGGTTAAAAAGATTGATCAGAATGGCTAAGCCCCTGCCGAGTTTTTCTCCAATTTCAGCAATCAGCTCAATGGCCAGCGTATCTTCTTTTGCGGCTGCATCAAGAATATCTTCCAACTGGATGTCTTCAAAATTTTTAAACTTCCTTGCAATAATGCTGCTGGCTCCCTGTTTCAGCCGCTGAATGAACATGCGGGTAAGCGCATAACCCGATGCCTCTGTCTCAAGGCAGCCTTTTTTACCGCAGTGGCAAAGGATTTCGTTGTTAAATATCGGGATGTGTCCTATATCGCCTGCAAAACCGGATTTTCCGTAATAGATCTGGCCGTTGATCATGATGCCCATGCCTATACCATGTTCGAGGTAAATATAAAGTGCATTTTTTTCGGAAGTAATAATGCCGCTGTTGAATTCGCCATATGCCACCGCCCTGGAATCGTTCTCAATAAAAGTGCTGATGCCGATCTTGTTTTCGATAATGCGGCTTAACGGGTCTTCGTGAAAATTGAAATAACTGTAGCTGTATCCTGTGCGGAAGTTGATACGCCCCGAAAGATTGACGCCAATGCCAAGAATCCTGTCTTTAGGTTGCGTACATTTCTGAATAAAATTTTCTATCAGTGTGCACAGCTCATTCAGTGCTTCCAGCGTATTCTCCAGCTTATAAGGTATTTTTTCTTCTACTTTCAGCAGGTTGTTTTTAAAATCAGACAATCCGATGTTTACATGATATCGTTTAATATCGACTCCCACTAAAAAAACAGAGTCTGGCTCCAGCCCATACAGGTTAGGACGCCTGCCTACGCCCACTTCTGTTTTTCCATACTCCTTTACCAGCCCGTCTTCAATCAGTTCGCCTATCAGCTCAGTTACTTTCGGAACACTGCTGTTTAGCTCGCGGCTCAGATCGGTAATAGTAGTATTGCCATTGCCAACAAAAAAGCCGAGTATCTGCTTTTTCAACAACAGGTTTTTATATGCCACTCCGCTGGTAACATCGTTGCGGAGGTCTTCAAAAAATGTATGACGTTTGCTTTCCATAATTAATAAACTGCAATAAACAAAAAATCCTCGATACCAAATAAATTTAAAAAGTCCTTTAATCCTGACAGCAATCAATTTAAATTTTTCCTTCTTAATGTAGCTGGTTACTTTTTTCAACACTAAACGATAACCAG
>JBQCGX010000038.1:0-43007 GCA_051955255.1 Agriterribacter sp.
CTTTAGTTAAACAGACTCCCATCTTAGGTCTTTGTTTAGGCGTTCAGCTGTTAACTGAAAGTAGCGAAGAAGGAAACGAAAAAGGATTGGGTTGGATAAAAGGAAGAACTGTTCGTTTTGATAAATCCAGACTTTCCGCACAGCACAAAATCCCACACATGGGATGGACCGATATTAGAGGTTACGAAAATTCCAAGCTTTTTGCAGAAATGTATGATGATCCGAGGTTTTATTTCGTACACTCATACCATTTGCAGCTAGAAAGTGATAGCGATGTTATAGCTACCGGAAATTATGGCTATGATTTTGCAGTTGGAATTGAACATAATAATATCCTTGGAGTACAATTTCATCCTGAAAAAAGCCACAAGTATGGAATGAAATTGCTAGACAATTTCGTAAAATATTATTGATGTGAGAGTAAGAGTAATACCTACATTGTTGTTGCATAATAATGGATTGATTAAATCAATTAAATTTAAAGATTATAAATATGTGGGCGATCCAATCAACGCTGTAAAAATTTTCAATGATAAAGAAGTAGATGAAATTGCGTTGATAGATATTGATGCAAGCAGGCAAAACCGAAGCCCTGATATTAAAAGGATAGCTGAAATATCTAACGAGGCTTTTATGCCAATGGCGTACGGAGGAGGCATTCGAAGCCTTGACCAAATTAAAGAGATCTTTTACAGCGGTATCGAAAAGGTGATTCTTAATAAAGCGGCGATTGAAAACCCGTCTTTGATAACTAGCGCAGCACAGCTATTTGGAAGCCAAAGCATTGTGGTTTCGATTGACGTAAAAAAACGGTTCTTAAAAGGGCAAAGGGTATATACAGGCAACGGAAAAGTTAATACCGGCTTTGAACCTGTTAATTTTGCGAAGCGAATGGAGAATGCAGGGGCGGGCGAGTTATTGTTGAACAGTATTGATTTGGACGGAACATATGCCGGTTATGATCTGGCTTTGATTAAGCAAATTTCACGGTCAGTTCAAATTCCAGTGATATCATTAGGCGGAGCGTCATCCCTTGCCGATTTTCGATCTGCAATCGACAATGGCGCTTCTGCGGTTGCAGCGGGTAGCATGTTTGTTTTTCAACGGCCGCATAATGCAGTACTCATTAGTTACCCTTCACCTCAGCAACTAAAAGCGGAAGTTTATTCCTTTTGATTAAATACTAAGCATATTTTGTGTGAATTCTATCTGCCACGCACCATTTATTATTCTACTCTCTCTTTTTTTCAGTCTTGAACTATTTTGCCAGTCAATAAACGTCGTAAGGGTAAAAGAATATGAAGATAAATTTGAGATTACAAATGGCCTTTTAGGGTTAGTTATTCCAACTGAAAATGCGTTTAGAGTTCATGAGCCGGCACCGGCGCCCATTCAATCCTTTATTTATAGAAATGGCGAGCATTCCGACGATACAAAAAACGCCTTGCAGAGCCCAACACCTGCGCTATCGCTAAAAATAGAGTTTGTCGTTAAGCGTGCAGATAAGCTAGTTGTAAAAATTGAATATAAGTTTCTTAAAAAAGAGTTTTTGTATGGAAAACAAAGATTTGCCGGTGGAGAGGCTGGACCAGGGTTTTACGTATGTACGATAACAATAGAAAAGAATAAAAAAACAATTCTGATCGAGGAAGATTCTAACTATGACGTTTCCTATAGTGTCAAGATCAGTAAAGGTTTATACCCTGACAAAGCGCGATACAGGGGTTGGTTATCTACCGGAGTAGAATTCGGTTATGAAGTACCGGGAAAAATTTATAGACCTGAGTTAGAAAGGGGAGCACCGTCTGACGCTACCTTAGACATTAACTATGAAAAATTGACTAAACACCCCCGGCTGGTTTTGTGGGAACCAGCTGGAGGGGAACGCAATTCGGGACGATATTGGATGCTTTTTAATGGTAATGCATCATCGGATGCAAACCTTTTTGGTTTTTTCCAGGGTCCGCCCAACCGGCTTATTGGAGCAAGAGGTATAGGGGTACAATTACAAACATTGGAAAGGAAAAAAGATTCGCAGCGCGGAGATGCAGAGCTAAGTATGTCGATCGAGCGCAGAGGAGCAGACAATTCCTGGTATCCACGAAAGCGGTTTCAATGGGCAGTTTTTATAAGCAGCAAAACAGATCTGCTGTCTCCGGAAATGCAACAACCCATTGCCACTGAAATGAATCGAATTTCTGGGCTCGGTAATGTAATTACTGGTTATGCAAGCAGGCCAGCAAAAATAATTCCTTCTTTTTACCAGGGCTCGATCTATATGCCGGCTGCGGAAATTAAAAATATATGTCAAAGAATAAAGAGCAATTTGCAGCTTTACAACATGTTGTGCAGTGTAGATCCTGGTTATAAAAAGATTTGGGATGCATGGCGATTTTCCGATTCTGCTAAAGCATTGAAGCAATTCTTAATTAACGTTGCAGATCAGCTAAAGCTTGAGTATATCAATGGAAATGGTAGCTATTCAATAGAACACAGGTATTGGATGGGTAGTAATTTATTCAAATATTATGCGCTACTAACTTCATCATTATTCGCAGATCAATCGCTGCAGATTAGCACCGCGGAAAAAAGAAAGCTGGAACAATTTATTGCGATGATGGCGCGTATTGTTTGGGACGATAACAATGTTCCACTGTTTGATAGCGCCGGTGTAAACATGGGGCCAGCAAACATGGCTTTTATGTATAGAAACAATGGCAGATTCTTCTTTGCAATGTTGCTTGCCCATGATCCCGAGTTTAGGGAGCGCGCGAGTAAGGTAGTGAAAGCGGTTGAACTCGATATTGACAATGCGATTTATAAGAACGGATCTAGTTTTGGAACCCCACATTACATTCAGCCTACTATCGATCCGATTCTATTTTCAATGTTACAACTAAAAAACACCGGACTGGCTGATCTTTTCAAAACGCAAGAGAAAGTTTCATCGTTCGCTCGTTTTTATACTATGCTTTTGACACCACAGTCCGTTAGGTTTATGAAAAATAGAAAATTAATTTCATTTGGCGATGGCTCAGAAGAAAGTGCCGTTACTTTCGCTTTATTAAGTGCAGGCCTGAAAGATATTAATCCTTCACTGAGTAAAACGTTACTTTCGGCTTATTACTATGGTCCCAAAAAGGGTACTACATTTGGATCGGTCGGCTTGGCTGTTAACCTGGAATATCCGCTGAATCCAGGTAGTATTGATATAACTTCATCAAACTATACTGGCTATGTATCTCATTTCCGTTCGGCAGTCAACACAGATAATGAAAGCGCACTGTGGGCCTTAAACGGAAACGGACTTTACGACCATCGCAATGACGATGCAGGAGAGGTAGCGATATATGCGTTGCAAGCTCCTTTGTCTTTAAGCAGAAGTTCTTTTTATTATCCCTCAGCTACAGATTCGCGCATTAGGTCCGTTGTTGTGCCGGAGAAGGATTTTCCAGAGTGGAATCAAAAACAACAGCCAATAACCGGACGGTCCCTTACGAACAGGCTATGGCAACTTTCGGACGTGGAATCGTTTGCTAATTTGGGTAAAAGCGCTACAGCGCTGATAAAGATGCAATCTAAAACTGGCGGCAAAGTATGGTATCGGCGAATCTCGACTATAAACTTATACGACAAGTTACCCATCTATATTTTTTATGACAGTGTAACTGGCAACGAAAAAAACATTTGGAGCATGCCCATGATGGCAGAAAGAACTGTTATAGCACCTCAAGGATTAGTCACCCCTGAAGAAAGATTACATAATAATAATGACTTCATGCAATTGCCCGGAGCAACTCAGGAGTACCGGTTATCAACAGGTTTAAATGAATTTACTTTTACTGGACAGTCATGGAATGCGCACGCCACAGGCGGTATTAACTGGAAAATGATTACTGCCTCAAGTGTTGCCACTAATTTTACACTTTCAAGCTGGACAACTACATGGCAAAACTCTATTGAAGTTGGAGAGTTCTTTAAAACAAATCAAAGAAAGTATTCGGAAGAACAGCAAATCATACGACTTCAAAGCAGTAAACCTTTTTTTAATCTCATTCTGCCTTTTTCAAAAAATGATACGTCGTATCACAACAGCAAGTTTCAGTCTTTATCAAGCCATATGATTGCTCTTAGACAACAGCAATATAACGTGGTAATAACACCTTCGTTTTATTACGCTGAAGGCAAAAACAATTTTACTGCAGCGTTATTTACGAGGGAGGCGGTTTTGACTACGAATGGTTATAAACTTTCCGGTGGATGTATGGAGTTGGAAGTTAAAGGAAATTCTGTTTTGCTACGACTGCATGGTGGCAGCGGAACAAGAATATTAACACTTCCTTTTTTATTAAAAACGAGCAAAAAAACCAAAACTCTTTTCAAATCATTGGAGCAGGAATCTGGTAGAACAATTTTGAGAATCGATTATACGCAAGACAGTTTGGATCTGCCAAACGGAGTAGTGGGGTATAAAGAAATTCAATTTGAAAAGTTATAAAATGCACTGTGACTTATAATTAAGCAGTTATGCCTATATACGATGAAGAGAAACTAAGATTTGATTCCGTTGCAAACTTTGGGCGAACGTACCAACAATGCAGCCTGAGTGTGATGGATACTATCGCAGATCCGGATATTACTTTTGATGAGAAGGGAATTTGCAACTATTACTATGATTATCAAAAGGCAGAGAAACTTCAAGGCTTCAAAGGCGAGGAAGCGGAAAAAAAGCTTGCTGCAGTGGTATCTTATATAAAAGCAGCGGGTTACAAAAATAAATACGATTGTGTTCTTGGACTTAGCGGCGGAGCAGACAGCACTTATTTGGCTTACTTAGCAAAGCAACTTGGACTTAGACCTTTAATTGTACATTTCGACTACGGATGGAACTCCGAACTGGCTGTACAAAATATTGAAAACACAGTTAAGAAACTGGGACTAGATTTATATACGTATGTCATGGACTGGCAGGAGTTTCGCGAATTGCAGCGGTCTTATTTCCAGGCGTCGGTGTTGGATCTTGATGTACCGGCTGACCACATGATATTTGGAGCCTTGTTTAAAATAGCAAACAAGTTTAATATCAAATTTTTATTAAGTGGTAATAATGTGTGGACAGAACATACCTTACCTGCAACATGGAATTACAACAAGTTTGACCTTGTTAATCTAAAAAATATTCATAAAACTTTCAGTAAAGTGCCACTAAAAAAACTTCCGGCTTTGGGCTTATGGCACTACGCTTATTACCAACTCGTAAAAAATATTCAAAGTGTCCAGCTATTGAACTACGTTTTTTATGAAAAGAATGAGATTAAAAAGGTTATTGCCGCCGAGTTAGACTGGAGAGACTACGGTGGAAAGCATCACGAATCGGTTTTCACCAGGTTTTATCAGGGATATATTCTTCCAACAAAATTTAATATTGATAAAAGGAAAGCTCATCTATCGAATTTGATCTTTGCGGGGCAACTAAGCAAGGCAGAAGCATTAAAGGAACTTTCGACTCCCCCCTACGATATAAGAATGCAAAAAGAAGATAAAATTTATGTCGCAAAAAAATTGGGATTCACCGATGATGAGTTTGAAAGCGTTTTGACTCAACCCAATAAACGGCATGAAGATTTTGGAACCGATTTGCAACAACGGAAATTGTACTTCAAAATCATGAAGCTGTTGAAGCCTGCCACAAAAATTATTAAGTTAGCCAGAAAATAAGGTGGTTGATAAGCTTGCCGCATATTGCTGATCTTTTTTTCGCCGGAGATTATGAATGTTCTTTTTCTCTTAATGGAATTCGCTCCAGTGAACACGACTGGAAATTTCAGGTCGCTCAAATTTGTAAAATACCTTAGAGAATTTGGAGTCAATCCTATAGTTGTCACTCTTAACGAAGCACAGGCTGCGGACATATTCGATGCAAAGGTAAACTATGACCTTTTAAACGACTTACCACCGGATACAGTTATTTATCGTGTTAGCTGCGATCCAATAATTAAAAAGCGGGGCAATAAATTACAGGCTTTTTTAGACATATATTTCAATTTGGTGGACAAAATCGGCGAAGCCTGGAAACAAACCCTATTTAAAGAGCTTCCGATTATAATTAATAAGCATAAACCGGAGTTAATATATACCTCACTTCCCCCATTTAGCTGTGGTCTGTTAGCAGTAGAGGTTTCCAAGAAATTCGGTATACCGCTTGTGGTTGATATGAGAGACCTTTGGTCTTATTGGGGAAGTAATCCTCACGGCTCTTATTTTCATTTTGCTGCCAAAAAAGTATTGGAAAGGCAGGTATTCAACCATGCCGTTAAGATTATTGGAGTTACACCACAACTTCTGGAAATTTTTAAGCGGACACATCCAAAAATCAGCCAAACAAAGTTTGCATGGATTTCTAACGGGTATGATAATAGTTTGGAACTGCCAGTAGGTAATTCAACATCTGCAAGCACGACAAAATTTACTATTGGATATGTGGGCTCATTCTACTACGATCCTGAATCGAATAATAGTGCACTATTACCCTGGTGGAAAAGAAAAGGACATAGAAAGCTACAATACTTTCCAACTCGCGAAGACTGGCTATACAGAAGCCCATATTTCTTTTTTAGAGCTCTTTACGAGCTTTTTAGGCTGTCGCCAGAGTTGAAAAGCCGGATTCGATTCGAGTATATTGGAAAAGAGCCAATATGGTTAAATGGAATGTTGGAAGAATTTGATCTGAAAGATATATTTTACTCCCATGGCTTTCGCACACACTCCGAAACGCTTAAAATACAAGATTCTTTTGACGCATTTCTAGCTACGGCCGAAAAAGTAGACGGCGCGGAGCATTATTGCCTGCCATCTAAGATATTTGACTATGTACAAAAAGGTAAGCCGATCCTTGCCTTCGTTACATCCGGAGTGCAGAAAGATTTTTTGTTGAAATCAGAAGTTGGAATATACTGCGACCCGGATAACGCTAGTGAGTCTGCACTTAAAATAAGAAATGTAGTACAGAATGTGCAAACAATTCGTCCTAATCATAGCTACCTATTGCAGTATCAAAGAAAATACCTTACCGGTAAATTAGCATCTATATTTAAGTCTTTATGATTAAAGGGTCAACCCACAATGAATTTTCGCAGCCTAGAATTACTCAACTTGACGGACTTAGAGGTGTAGCACTATTATTAGTGTTAGGCTTTCATTTTATCAACAACCAATACATGGCCATGGATGCAAACAGCTTACAGCCTCTCCAGGCCTTTTTGATGAAAGCAACCTATTTTGGATGGTGTGGCGTTGACCTCTTTTTCGTGTTATCGGGCTTTCTGATTGGATCTATTCTTTTAAAGAATAAAGGATCTGCCAATTTCTTTAAGGTATTTTATATTCGAAGATTTATAAGGATAATTCCGGCATACTACCTGTTACTGCTGTTGTTTTTATTATGCAAAAATTTAAAATGGTTTACACCAGAAGCTGCCATGTTTGAAAAGGAAATACCAATTGGATACTATTTCCTTTTTCTTCAGAACTTTTACATGTCTTTTAATGGACATTTCGGTCCGGAAGCACTTACTCCAACCTGGTCGCTAGCAGTGGAGGAACAGTTTTATATAATTATTCCTTTTGCAGTGCATTTTCTGAGTCGCAAACAGTTAATACTTTTCTTATGTATCTGCCTTATTGTTGCTCCGGTGAGTAGGCATTTATCTCCGAATTGGTATCAAGAATACACACTTTTATCATCACGAATTGATTCGCCCGCCATCGGAGTATTGCTAGCATGTATCAACTACCAGGCTAGGTTCAAAAATTTTATTCAACAAAATCTAACTGCAATAAAGTTTGGCACTTTTGCGCTCTTTTCAATGGCTGCAATTTTGTACATTTTTGCAGATCCGGGCATGTTCAATCACACTATTATCGCAATTTGTTTTGGTTGTACCTTACTAATAGTGCTGTATTCAAATAGCGGAGTTATTTATAAAATTTTAACGACGAAGGTTTTATTGGAAGTTGGCAAGCTTTCATATTTTATTTATTTGTTTCATCAATTAATTAATGGGATATTCCACCTGGTGTTTCTTTCTCACAATAAGCCAGTTTTAGATGATAGCTGGGCTGTAGCAGTTTCGTGTCTGGCACTTTTTGTAACCTACATATTAGCGAAATGCTCCTTTAGGTTTTTTGAAGGCCCGCTCATTAAGCTGGGACATGCTTTTAAATATTGAAATTGTCGCGTTACTATTTCTGATCGTTAGAAAAGATATCGGTAGATGAAGAAACTAATAATTGTTACAACTCACCCTATTCAATACAATGCGCCACTCTTCAGGTTGCTGGCGGAGCGACATGTTGTGCAAGTGAAAGTATTATATACATGGGGTGAGAAAGCTATGGCGGGAAAATTTGACCCCGGCTTTGGCAAGAATATAGACTGGGATATACCCCTTTTGGAAGGGTATGAATTTGAGTTTTTAAAAAACGTTTCAAAGACGCCGGGGTCACATCATAATAAGGGAATTATTAATCCACACATAATTGATAAAATAGAAGAATTCGGGCCAGACGCAGTACTGGTATATGGATGGAATTTCGACAGTCATTTGAGGGTAATGAAACACTTTAAGAGCCGCATACCTATTTATTTTCGAGGCGATTCCACACTGCTTAATCAAAACAGCCACAGTTTTATTAGAAAATTTCTACGTTTTGTGTATCTGACAAATGTATACCGATATGTAGACAGGGCCTTTTATGTGGGAACAAACAATCGGTCATATTTCGTAAAATATGGATTAAAAGAACGTCAGTTAGTTTTTGTGCCGCATGCTATAGATAATTTAAGATTTTCAAGAAATCGTGAAGCTAATGAGCAGGCGGCTTTCGAATGGCGAAAAAGATTAGGCATTACTGAAAATGCAGTCGTTTTTTTGTTTGCCGGCAAGCTTGAGCCTAATAAAAATCCCTTTATTTTGTGCGAGGCTTTTTGTGAGTTGACCGGCACGAACAGTCACTTGATACTCGTTGGAAACGGTATTCATGAAGGGGAATTGCGAGCCATTTATTCAAATAGAACTAACATACATTTTATTCCGTTCCAAAATCAGTCTTTGATGCCGATTGTCTATCGACTGGGAGACTGGTTTGTCTTGCCTTCAAGAAGTGAAACATGGGGATTGTCTATCAATGAAGCCATGGCAAGTGGTAGAACCGTTATTGCAAGCGATAAGTGCGGCGGAGCGGTTGATTTGATTGATGATCAGGTGTCTGGATTAATATTTCAATGGAATGACAAATCAAGCTTGGTTACTGCTATGAATACTGCCATCTCAAGTAGAAGTAAGTGGCGTTCAATGAGAACCCTTGCCGCTCAGAAAATTGCTCAGTTTTCTTTTGAAAGCGATGCTCTTGCAATCGAAGCTTGTCTCATCAGCAATACTAACCACGAAAATTAAATACAACAAGAGCTGATTGCCTCTGAAAACGTGTAACCTAAGAATAATTAACATGAAGGTTTATAAAATACTCTTCGTTGGCTCTTCATCAAAAAGCTCGCTGGAGTCTTCATATGCAAACGCCGCCAAGGATTTGCGAATTGAGTTTTTGATTTTTGATCCAGTTATAGAACAACAACGGTACATCAAGGGGTGGCAGATAGGCAGAAAGATCCATGAAGTTTTGCCTGTTGAACAATGGATTCGTAAAATGAATAGGGATTTTATTCTGGAGGCAAAACGCTTTAAACCCGATTGTATATTGTTGTTTGCAAATGCAAAAGTGTTAACCGGAACGCTGGCTTGCATAAAGACGATGCTTCAGGCAGTTAAGATTGGTTGGATTTGGCCTGACACTCCGTTGAATTTGGATACCAACACTTTGTTAAACGCTTCGTTACTAGATAGTTGTTTTACCTATAGTAGTGCTTCGGTACCTGTTTTTAAAAGCTTGAACTTTAAAAATGTAACTTGGGTGCCGTTAGGTGGAGATCCATTTCTGCATAAAATGGAGCAAAATAGCGGGCATTTTACCTGCGACATCTCTTTCGTAGGCGGCTGGAGGCCGGAGAGAGAGAAGATAATGTCACTAATCTGCAGGCATTTTAGTAATAAGAACATAGATATAAGTATTTATGGCCCTCTCTGGAAAGACAAATCAACAGATATGGGAATCAAAAAGAGTATAAAAGGAGGGGGATTATATGGACATGAACTGGCTAAGGTTTTTAGTTTGTCGAGAATTAATATGAACATTATTGACGACACAAATTTTCCTTCGGCCAACATGCGATTTTTCGAAATACCCACATCCTTCGGGCTGCAGGTATCTTCGCCCTGCCCGGAGCAGGAAAATATTTTTAAACATAAAGAGCATATATTATACTTCCAATCGGACGAAGATTTAATTAGTCAGTTAGAGTGGATCCTTTCTCATGAACAGGAATGCGATCAAATCAGATATAACGCGAATGCTCTTTTAATGAAAGAGCATACTTATACCAACCGGCTATATCACATTTTGAAATCAATATCTCAATAATATGAAGAATGTTTTAATAACTGGTGGTGCGGGATTTATTCCTAGTTCGCTAGCAGATGCATTGCTAAAAACAGGCAGGTACAAAGTGATTGCAATGGATAACTTGCTTACAGGGAAAAAGAGCAACCTAGCAGCAACAAGCGACAATTATACATTTATTAAAGGTGATGTTAACAATTACAGAGATATTTCGGCAGTGATGCTCAATCACAAAATTGACTATCTTTTTCACTATGCCGCAGTTGTTGGAGTGTTAAGAACGCTTGAAAAGCCGAAACTTGTATTAGACGATATTAACGGGCTCCAAAATGTTTTTGAATTGTCAAAAAACACTGGTGTAAACCGGATATTTTTTAGTTCCTCATCTGAAGTTTATGGAGAGCCTGTCCATCTGCCACAACATGAATACAGCACTCCTTTAAATTCGCGGTTACCTTATGCGGTTGTAAAAAATATTGGCGAATGTTTCTGTCGCTCTTATCAGGAAGAATTTGGGCTGAACTATACAATTCTGCGATTTTTTAATACCTATGGCCCAAAGCAGAGCGAGGATTTTGTCGTTTCAAAATTTATAAAAGCCGCTCTTAAAAATGATGATATAACGGTATACGGAGATGGTTCTCAAACCAGAACGTTTTGTTACATAGACGATAATCTCGAGTTTACTTTAAAAGCTCTTGAAAACAATTTGTTTATTAATGATGTGGTTAACGTAGGAAATGAAGTATTAACCACCGTCAAAGAACTTGCAGAAACGATAATTACTCATACAAACTCGTCTTCTAAGATTGTTTATCTTCCACCGTTAAAGGAAGGCGATATGACCAGGCGACAGCCTGACAATGCAAAGATGTTGTCTGTTTTAGGTCGACCTCTTTTACCTCTTCATAAGGGATTAGAATCAATATTGAGCCAAATGTAACCGTCATAATCGTCAGCTACTCAATTTAGATGAAGATATTTTGTTTAACAATAAACAATTTTACGTTTATTCCAGTAACCCGCTACATTATTAGGTTCTTCGCCACACATTTTCATACAGAGGTTATGGAAATTCCTGTTCAGAACCAATACGTGGTAAAGGAGGTTGCAAAACACATTCCTATCTCAGGTGTTAAAAATTACAAAGCACTCAATTCTCAATCTTTCTTGAATAAAATCTGGAAATATGTTGCTATAATTTCAAAATACTTATCAGTAATACGAGCAGATGCGGTTATCTACACTCCAGATTTTCAGGTTTTAGCCATAGGTATTGGGTTTAAAAAACTACTTCGTTTAAGAAAATGGCAATTTATATATCACCAGTTCGAGGTGGTTGAGGATAAACACCTCACAGGAGTGAATAAACTTCTATGGGAGTTCTTAAAAAAAAATGTGCAATCAGTGCGCCTCTACATATTTCCGGAGGAAAACCGGCAAAAGTATTTTAATGCCATCGTTTCTGATAAAACAAAAAATTTCCTGATTTTCGCAAATACTTGCGAAGCAGAAAATAATACAAGTTATAGACATCCTGCCTTCAAAAATATACCTTCATCGGCAATTGTTTTTGGACACGTAGGAAACATGGGAACTGAGCACTACTTCAAACAATTTATTGAAATCATTGAGGCGACTGTCAGTTATACGAATGTTTTTCATGTCGTTGTTGGAAGGTTTTCTGATGCTGTCAGAAGAGAATTACAAAAGGTGAGAAACGCTAATCTTATCTTGCTCGAGGAAGTTCCACACGCAGAATTGAAGACAATTTATCCATTTATAGACTATGGATTTATTTTGTATCGAGGCGTGGATGTAAATTTTGAGTATTGTGCTCCTAATAAATTATATGAATATTGGAGCTATGGAATACCTGTCATAGCACATCCTCTAAGCGGCCTAAGGAAAATATTCGACACCTCTATTAAAGGTAAATTAGTAGATTTTGAAGCGAGTAATCTCATTCAAGAATTATATCCTTTTTTTGAGCAAAAGCCTGGTAAGACTGAGCTGAAAAATTGGTTTGTGCAAAATGTATCTATCACTCATGAGCTTCACAAGCTTGAAAGTTTTTTGTTTTAGCCTATGAACAATCAGCATGACATACTTTTTATAATCGGTACCAGGCCTGAATTAATAAAGGTTGCGCCTGTAATACGAGAGTTAATAACACAAAAACGTAAAAATTTTGTTGTAATAAATACCGGACAGCATCGCGAACTGCTCGAGCAATACTGGTCTATTTTTGGAATAGCTCCTGATTATCAGTTGGAAATACTTTCGCCCGGCCAGGATTTGAGTTTGTTAACGGTAAAAGCAATTTCAAAGCTTTCGGAACTAGTCGGTTCAATGTTTCAAAAATCTATTTTTCCAAAAGTTATTCTTGCACAAGGAGATACTACCACTGTTATGGCTGCTTCTATGGTAGCCTTTTATTATAAAATAAAATTCGTTCATCTCGAAGCGGGACTACGTAGCAATGATTTGTACCAGCCTTTTCCTGAGGAGTTTAACAGAAGGGTAGCTAGTATCGTCGCGTCATATCATCTCGTTCCGACACAAATGGCCAAGGAAAACCTTTTACGAGAGAATGTAGATGCTTCAAGAATTCGCATTGTTGGCAATACGGTAATTGATTCCTTGGAATTTATTCGCTCATCTCCCCTGTTCAAAGCCTCAAAGTATAATAACGAGCATCTTCAAAGAATAAGTCATGAGCAAAGAATAGTTTTGATAACTTGTCATCGAAGAGAAAATCACGGTAAAAATCTAGAAGACATACTAAGCGGGGTTGAATATTTGGTAAAAGAATTTCCGCATATGCAATTCGTATGGGTACTGCATCCAAACCCCAACGTAAAACGATCTATCGAAAGCTCTCCAATACAGATCAATCAAAATTTTACATTAGTTACTCCGCTGGACTATTTGGATATTTTGCAACTAATGGATCGGTGCACGGTAATTATAACAGATTCTGGAGGCATTCAGGAAGAAGCACCCTCTTTCGGCAAACCAGTCCTTATTTTGAGAGAAAACACAGAACGCCCGGAAGCAGTAAATAATGGAATGGCGAAATTAGTTGGGTCAAAAACGAAAAGTTTAATTGATGGATTTCATTGGGCAGTAGCATACAGCCCTGTAGATTTAAATAATCCGTATGGTGATGGTCACTCCGCAAAACGGGTTGTTGATATTCTAAATGAACTCATAAAATAATAATCTTAAAAAGTTGGTAATAGAAGCGCTGTTTAGGCGCCTTCCCCTTTTTAAAGGAAAGGCGCGATTAGCTAGGTTGCTATTTAGGAAAGCCATCCAGTCAAAAAAGGACATTTTGGTGCATGGTAAATACAATTGCCATTATATGCTTCCGAATTTGACTGAGAATATTAGTTTCGACATATTTATTGATGGTATTTACGAAAAGACCACCTCGGACTTTTTAAGTAAAAAAATTCCTTCAAACGGTGTTTTCCTAGATTTAGGAGCAAATATTGGAGCAATTGCCCTTCCTCTCTTGAAAGGCAGACCCGACATTAAACTAGTGGGTGTTGAAGCATCGCCGTGGGTGTTTAAATATTTACAAAAAAATGTAAGGCTAAATAATTTTGAAAATTTGACCTTGATCAATAAAGCCCTGTTTCATGAGGATGATAAAGAATTGAAATTTTATTCGCCAACAGATAAGTTTGGAAAAGGGTCTTTATCCCCGGTATTTACACAAAATGCTGAGATCATAAAAACGATTACTATCGATTCAATTGTAGCGGAGCAAAAGTTGGCAAAAGTTGATTTTATCAAAATTGATGTGGAGGGTTATGAATATCATAGTTTCAGAGGTGGTTGTAAACTTCTTTCGGGGAAACACGCGCCTGATATTGTGTTTGAGTTTGTAGATTGGGCTGAGCGCGGCGCCGGTTTGGAATGCGGTTCTGCGCAATCGCTATTGATTGACTACGGCTATACTCTTTATAAAATGGATCAGGCAGGTTGTTATCATCCTATCGGTGGTATTATAAAATCTGGAAGTGAATTATTATTAGCTACTAAAAGAGGCTACAAATAATTGATTTAGTTCATGGCTAAAAAAGCATACATATTTTCTTTTTTACAATTTGCAATCTTCTTTTTATCATTTGTTACAGACTGGTATAGACCATTGGTGATCTGTCTCTTTTTAACGGCAGTAATAACCATGCTGGATAAACTCGGTAAAGGTATAGTGCTACGCGAAACAATCGCTTTGCATAGTACTTTGGTGTGCTTGGTTATGCCGGTTATTGGTTATGCTTTTTTCGATAAAAATAATGCATTAGCCCGGTTATGGGTGAAGTCAATGCCAGTACCAGAATCTGTCTATTTTGCATTTACTCTGCCTGCAGTCGCCGGCTTTGTGTTGACCTTGTGTTGGCCTTTAAAAAGTAAAAATGCCGCCACCGATGAAGGGCATTTTCTCTTTCAAATCCTTGAAAGAGCGAAGCTACAACTAAAAAGTCGGCCTCTTACAGGACTGTATATTATGATGATTGGCACGCTGGTATTTAGGATTAACGACTTGCTACCTACGGCGCTTCAATTTGCAGCATTATTATTATTTTTTGCAGGGTTTGCAGGCCTCCTTTATGTGTATTACACACCATTATTACGCTTTAAAATTCCCATTCTTCTGCTTTTTTTATTTTTTATTCTTTTTAATGCTTTGAGCAGCGGAATGTTTACTGTGGTCGCCTATATGGGCCTTACTATGTTTTCATTTTTCTTTCTGGGCAGGCGAACATCATTGGCTAAAAAGCTTTTGTGGTTTTTTTCAGGGATTTTTTTCATGTTGGTCTTACAGTTAGTAAAACCTGCATATAGAGATGCTACCTGGAAAAAAAATTATGATGGCAATAAAATAGTATTGTTTTCTGAGCTCTTTTTGGATAAAGTGTCTACAATAGGCTTGAGTTCCACTAATGCATTTTTCCCGGTATACGTTCGAACAAACCAGGGATTTAACGTAGCGTTAGTTATGAGCAGAATGCCGAAAGTGAAATCATTCGATTATGGTGAACGGCTTGCGGTGTCTTTCGCATCAGCGTGGGTACCAAGGCTTTTTTGGCCTGACAAGCCGGAGGCCGGCGGTAAGTTTAATATGGAATATTATACAGGGTTTATTATACGAGGGTGGTCCACAAATGTAGGACCTCTCGGAGAAGCCTACGGGAGTTTTGGAGCAACTGGGGGAGTGTTTTTTATGCTATTCCTCGGGGTGTTGGTAAGAGGAGCATATAAATGTGTATTTATTATAGCAAAAAGAATCCCTTTAATAGTTATGTGGATACCGGTTCTTTTTTATCAAATTACATATTCTGCCGAAACCGACACCCTTCAAATTATGAACTCGCTGATTAAGTCGGCCTTTTTTATCTGGCTATTGTACAATTTTTTGCCGGCGTGGTTCGGAGTAATTGCGAACATTAAACGTAAAATTTCAACGCCGATTTATCGAGGGATGGTTGGCCGTTCAAATATGCAACAATCAGAGCATTAGTTAGCACTTTCATGAAGATTATTTTTTTTAAAAGAAAGGCAAATGATTCTTTCTTTAGCATTGAAGAACTTTTTGACGCAATTCAAAAAAGCTTGATGAAGGATGTCGCGGTTGAGAACGTCGTTATGCCCTATAAAAGTTCGGGTATTTTGAACCGGGTTAGAAATATTGTTTTCTCATTAAACAAGAAGGGGGATATTAATCATATTACCGGCGATATTCACTACCTCGGATTATTCCTACCCCGTCGAAATACGATCTTAACCATCCATGATTGCGGAGAGTTGGAAAAACAAAAAGGGATAAAAAAGTTTATTCTTTGGCTTTTCTGGTTTTATCTTCCTGCAAAAAGATTAAAATATATTACTGTTATATCTGAATCAACAAAAGCGCATCTTTTAAAATATGTCAATATAAATTCAGATAAAATACGAGTGATTCCCAATTGTTTAATTGGAAATTACATTACCTACTCACGACCCTTTAATCAAAAAAGGCCCATTATACTTCAGGTGGGAACAACACCTAATAAAAACTTAGAACGAGTAGCAGCTGCTTTGGAAGATGTCTCTTGTGTACTAAAAATAATCGGAAAACCTTCGAAAGAGCAAGTGAGAGCTTTGAATAATTACAAAATTGATTTCCGGTGGGTTGCCAATCTATCCCGAGACCAAGTTATTGAAGAATACAAAAATTGTGATTTTGTGATATTTGTCTCGCTATTGGAGGGGTTTGGTTTACCTATTATCGAAGCTCAGGCCTCAGGCAAAGCAGTCATAACGAGTAATATTAGTCCTATGGCCGCGACCGCTGGCAAAGGCGCTCATTTGGTAAATCCATTCGATGTAGCTGATATAAAAAAGGGTGTCTTGAAGATCATAGCAGAATCTGATTACAGAAACGCAAGAGTTGCTGCGGGCATAGAAAATAGCAAGCGTTTTAGCGTCGACAGCATAGCAAATAAATACTTGAATTTATACTCTAATATAATGTGTAATAACAAAGTTTAATAATGCCTTGCCTCTTGGCCAAACACAAGGTATTGCAAATAACCAGTTAAATAATTATATTGCATTAAAAACAAAGCTCTGTTTGCGAAGACTCAAATCATATTACAAATCAATCGATAGAATCTATATTTCTTTGTTTTTGTCTGGACTTTTATTTGGGCTGTTATTTTATTTTTACTCTGAGGATAAATACGAAGAAAATTTATTTAGAATATTGGCTACTAATGTGCGGGAAACCGCTCAATCGAAAGTCAGAACAGACAGCAATGCTATTCTGTTGAGTACTCTCCAATTGGTAAATGAACTAATTTCGTCCAACCGGGTAGCTTTCCGAGATAAAAAGATAGGCACATTCAAATCTGATATTGTTGATCCTTTGACGATTGATTTAATGACGGGCCAAGGTGCTTGTGGTAGCTATTCGATGGTAATGGCTAGAATTCTAAAGGATTTGAATGTAGATGTTAGACTGGTTCAAATGAAAGTTGAAGGGAAATTTGGTGGCCATATTATACTTGAAGCCAAACAAGCTAACGATAATTGGGCGGTGTTTGATCCTCTTTATAACCTTTATTTCAGGAAACCAGACAATAGCCTGGCGAGTTTTAGTGAGGTTGAATTAAATTGGAATTACTATAAATCGCAGGTGCCATCAAGCTATGATATGAGGTATAGTTACGAAGGTAAACGTTACACCAATTGGAATAAGATTCCTATTATTATGCCAGCAATAAAAAAGATGCTTGATTGGACCGTGGGAAAAGACCGGGCAGATTCCTTTTCTTTAAGGACATTTACGCTTCGTAAGTTTCACGTGCTATTTCTAGTAACACTAGTAATCCAAATCATTGTCTTATTTTATCTTTTTTATCGTAACAAAACCAACTCTTCAAAAAAATCTCTTGTTGGTTCTAAGCCTGATCAAAAAAGCAAGATTACCATGCTGAAGTCTACGACAGGAACTCGTAGGTTAAGTGTAAAGTCGTAAAACCTTCGTTAGCATTTATTCATATTTAAAATGTATGTGCGGCATCGCCGGTATTTTATATTTCAATAAACTTCAAGGTGTTAACTCCGATGCTGTAGTAAAAATGACTAATGCACTGGGACACAGAGGACCTGATGCAGACGGATTTTTTATTGAAAAAAGAATCGCCCTCGGGCATAAAAGATTATCAATTATTGATCTTTCAACAGCCTCCAATCAACCATTTTTCGACAATTCCGGTCGATATACAATAGTTTTTAATGGTGAGATGTATAACTATGAAGAGGTAAGATCACAGTTGAAGGATTATCCTTTCAAAACTTCCGGTGATACGGAAACACTTATTGCTGCTTACTCCAAATGGGGAGTCAATTGTTTAGAACATTTCAAGGGCATGTTCGCCTTTGCTGTTTGGGACAGACAAGAGGAAGAATTATGTCTCGTTCGTGACAGGATGGGGGTAAAACCACTATATTATTACCTGGATGAGGATAAGATACTTTTTGCTTCTGAAATCAGATCTATTCTTTCGAGCGGACTCGTTAACAGAAAAATTTGCAACGAGGCGGTTTTTGAATATTTCTCTTACCAATCAGTCAGTTCCCCGCTCACAATGGTACAAGGAATTAAACAATTAGAGTCCGGCTGTTATCTCTCAATCAAAAAAGGGGAAATAAATAAGAGGCAATATTGGACTGTAACAGATAGCGCAAGAGTTTTTGAATATACAGATAAAGTTGCAATACAGGCAAATATTCGAAGATTGCTTGTTCAATCTGTGCAAAGGAGGTTTGTAAGTGACGTTCCCGTAGGAGCCTTTTTATCAGGAGGGATAGATTCCAGTATAGTTGTTGGGCTAATGGCTGAAGAATGTAAAATACGTCCGGCTACTTTCAATATCTCTTTTAGCGAAAAAGAATACGACGAATCTATATACGCTGAAATAATTGCTAAGAAATTTAATGCCCATCATACTAAAATCCAGCTTTCGCCAACAGCAATGTTGGATGAATTAGAAAACGCATTGTCAGCAATGGACACACCAAGCGGGGATGGGATAAATACGTTTGTTGTTTCCAAAGCAATCAGGCAGACGGGTATTAAAGTCGCACTGTCTGGTATTGGCGGTGATGAACTGTTTGCAGGTTACCCAATATTTAACCAGTTCCAGAAGCTACATGCAAAAAAAAATTCTTGGAAAAATACAAACTTGCTCAGGAAAGTAATAGCAGCTCTGATTCCGGTTAAACAGTTTTCGAATAAAAGGTACCGGATGCTGCAACTATTAAATTGTTCTTCTCCGGATATTGACCAGGTGTATCCTGTATTACGACAGATTTTGTCTCCTACACTAATTCATAGGTTACTAAATGTGCCCGAAATAAAATCTACGGCGCTTCAAAAAAAACTTTCTTCCATCAGCACTGAATTATATATCCTTCCTGTATTAAGCCAGGTTTCTGCAGCAGAGTATTTAGGTTACACACAGCATACTTTGCTGAAAGACACCGACCAAATGAGTATGGCGGTTGCACTGGAAGCAAGAGAACCGTTTTTTGATACAGACCTGATTGAATATGTAATGGGTATACCTGACGAATATAAACAACCGGTGTATGCTAAAAGCTTATTGGTTGAAAGTGTAAAACCATTATTACCAGATGACATCGTATTCAGGAAAAAGCAAGGGTTTGTTTTTCCCTGGGAGTTGTGGATGAAGAAAGAATTACGCACTTTTTGTGAAACAAGAATATTTGAAATTTGCAAGCGGGATTTTGTAAACGCTGGCAGGTTGAAGCAATATTGGCAACGATTTCTAAACAATGACCCATCCATACGATGGGCGGAGATATGGCTTTTTATAGTATTGGAATATTGGCTGGAAAAGAATAATGTTAACTGAAAAAAAGAAAATTTTAGTATTTGCAGATTGGTATGAACCGGGCTTCAAGGCCGGAGGGCCTATAAGATCATGTGTCAATTTCTCAGACAATATGAAAGACAGCTATGATATTTTTGTTTTCACCACCGATCGCGACCTAGGTGAGGCCCATTCTTATCCAAATATACAATGTGATAAATGGGTGCAACTAAACGGCATAAATATTTTGTACGCCTCTCCTGCCTATTTAAGCTGGAAGAACTTTACCCATACTGTTAGGGAAATAAAAGCTGATTATGTTTACATCAATAGTATGTATTCTCGGTATGCTGCCTTATATCCACTTTTAATAAAGAGGTTTGGATTGACGGATTCAAAGTTTATTTTGGCGCCTCGAGGTATGTTAAAGAAAACAGCTCTTCAATTTAAGGCAACAAAAAAAAAAGCTTTTCTTTTCTTATTTAAACTTGCAGGGATACACAAAAGAATTACTTTTCAGGCTACTGATCAGACAGAAAAAAATGATATTCAAAAGATATTTGGAAATGACGTACAAATTAATTTGATCCCAAATTTTTCGCCTGTCCGGCAGCTTGTTAAGCGTGTAATAAAAAAAGAAACTGGAGATTTAAAAATAATTTTTGTTGGACGTATTCATCCTATAAAAAACCTTGCACCGTTACTAGAATATATTAGGCCTTTGCATTCAAATATTCTGCTTACAATTATAGGTGCTGTAGAAGACGAAAAGTATTGGGATAAATGTCAACAGATAATCGCATCGCTTTCTAAAAAAACTCAGGTAGTGATTAAAAAAGGGGTACCCAATGCAGATATTGGAAATCTTATAGCAGATCACCATATTTTTGCCCTCCCAACAGAAGGCGAAAATTTTGGCCATGCCATTTTTGAAGCTTTTGCAGTTGGGCGGCCTGTTTTAATTAGCGATCAAACGCCCTGGCGAGATTTGCAAGCAAAACAGGCGGGGTGGGATTTACCATTGAATAATCCATCTACGTTTGTTGATGCACTAAAACAAGTGGCTCAGATGGATGATGCAAACTTTCAAATTTGGAGTAAAGGAGCTCACCAGTTAGCAAAAGATTATATTGAAAAATCAAATATTAAAGAAGCATATTTAAAACTATTCAGCTAGATGTATATACTTGGATTAAATGCTTACCATGCAGATTCTTCGGCTGCCATTTTTAAAGACGGAGAAATGATTGCTGCAACAGAAGAAGAACGCTTTACCCGAATAAAACACTGGTCCGGTTTTCCTGCTTTAGCCATACAGTTTTGTTTGAAAGAAGCCGGAATTTCTCTCAACGACGTAGATTATATAACGATCGGTAGAGATACCAATGCGAAGCTGATGAAAAAAGTTGGGTATCTTTTGTCAAATCCTTCCTTGGTTGGTGGTGCTATCAAAAGATATCAAAACGCGAAGGATGTTACAAGTCTTGAAGAGGAGCTTAAAAAAATTGATTTATCCATTGATTATAAAAGTCTAAAAAAGAAGATTAAGAATATTGAACATCACAGAAGCCATCTGGCTTCAGCGTTCTTTGCTTCACCTTTTGAAGAGGCTGCATTACTTTCTGTGGATGGATCTGGCGATTTTACCACTACCATGATCGGCATTGGCAGAAAAAACAAAATTGAAGTTTTAGACAGCGTTGACTTTCCGGTCTCATGTGGGTTGTTTTATACAGCATTTACTCAGTTCCTGGGTTTTCCCCATTACGGAGATGAATATAAAGTGATGGGGTTAGCGCCCTATGGTGAACCCAAATATATCGACAAGGTTAAAGAGGTGCTTACTTTTTTGCCCAATGGATTGTACACCTGGAAATCAGAATATTTTGTTCCACCAACAAAAGCTGGGTTTAAATATGAAAATAACATGCCCTTTGTAGGCAATCTCTTTTCGGAAAAATTTGTAGAAATTTTTGGTACTCCCAGAAAAAAAGAAGACCCGCTTACTCAGTATCACAAGGACCTTGCTACCTCTGTTCAGCGGGTTACAGAAGAGTTGATCTTTCACATGCTTAAAAAACTGAAGGAGAGAACCGGCTTAGAAAATGTATGTATCGCGGGAGGGGTTGCTCAAAATTCCGTCGCCAATGGCAAAATAGCTGAGGCAACTGGTTTTAAAAATGTATATATCCCTTCCGCTGGGCATGATGCAGGAATCTCCATGGGCTCGGCACTATATCTTTATAATCACATACTTGATCAGCCACGAGCAAAACCAATATGGTCTGCCTACACAGGCAGCAGATTTTCCAATGATGAAATCGAGGCATTTCTACAGTTGAGGAACATCAGCTACAAAAAGTTATCAGATAAAGATTTGTTTGATGTGGTTACCGATAAGCTGATTGAGCCTGGTGTAGTGGGTTGGTTCAACGGTAGAGCAGAATTTGGGCCAAGGGCATTGGGTGCTAGATCAATTATTGCTGATCCGAGAAATCCCGAAGCAAAAGACTTGCTGAATTTAAAAATCAAGCGACGTGAAAGTTTCCGCCCCTTTGCCCCATCTATATTGAAAGAATACACGGAAGAGTATTTTACTAAAGCTGACGATGTTCCGTTTATGGAAAAAGTTTTTCCAATAAAAAAAGAAAAACATCAAATCATTCCTGCCGTAACACACGTAGACGGCACGGGTAGATTACAAACAGTAGATAAAAATATTTCGCCAAGGTATCATGGTTTGATTGAAGCATTCAGGCAAAAAACGGGAGTTCCAATCTTGCTTAATACCTCCTTCAACGAAAACGAACCTATAGTAAATACACCTGCTGAAGCGTTAGACTGTTTTTTAAGAACTCAAATGGATATGCTGGTACTGGAGAATTGTGTAATTACCAGAAGCTGAGATATGAAACTCTCCATCATCACCGCCACCTACAATAGTTCGGAAACAATTCGTGATACCTTAACCTGTATTCAGCAGCAAGACTATGCCAACGTAGAACATATTATCATGGATGGGCTTTCAAAGGACAATACCTTAGATATTGTAAAAACATTTCCGCATGTATCTAAAATTGTCTCCGAGAAAGATAAAGGCATTTACGATGCCATGAATAAAGGCATCCTGTGTGCAACGGGCGATGTAATTGGCATTTTGAATTCCGATGATATATATGCCTCAAAGGAGGTACTTTCATTGGTAGCCAAAGCATTTGAAGATCCTGCAGTGCAGGCAACTTATGCCAACCTGGAATTTGTGCTGCGGGATGACCTGCATAAAGTAGTACGGAGATGGAAAGCGGGGACCTATTCAAAAAAAAGTTTTTACTACGGATGGATGCCACCGCACCCTACCTTTTTTGTAAGAAAAGAAGTATATGAAAAAGTAGGCTTGTTTAACACCGATTTAGGGTCGGCTGCCGACTATGAACTGATGCTACGTATTTTGTTGAAAAACGGTATTCCTGCTACATATATAAATCACGTTCTCATAAAAATGCGTGTTGGCGGTGTAAGTACAGCCTCTTTATCAAATCGTTTAAAAGCCAACCAAAAGGATAGGTTGGCATGGAAAGTCAATGGATTACAGCCAAATTTTTATACGCTCTATCTCAAACCGTTAAGGAAGTTGGGCCAGTTTCTGAGAAGATAAATAGATTTGCACCCTTAATAAGTATTGTTACTATGTCTAAAACCGCTCTCGTCACCGGCATTACCGGCCAGGATGGCGCCTATCTCGCCGAATTGTTGTTATCAAAAGGATATATGGTGCACGGTATTAAACGCAGGAGCTCCCTGTTTAATACCGAAAGAATAGATCATTTGTACCAGGACCCGCATGAAAAAGGTGTACGGATGAAGCTGCACTATGGCGACCTGGCAGATTCCACTAACCTTATTCGCATTATACAGGAAGTGCAGCCCGACGAAATTTATAATCTGGCAGCAATGAGTCATGTGCATGTGAGCTTTGAAACGCCGGAATATACTGCTAATGCAGATGGTATTGGCACTTTGCGCATACTGGAAGCTGTTAGGCTGCTTGGAATGACGAAGAAAACAAAAATTTACCAGGCATCTACCTCGGAGTTGTATGGACTGGTGCAGGCGGTACCGCAATCGGAAACCACACCGTTTTATCCGCGTTCGCCGTATGGAGTGGCTAAACTATATGCCTACTGGATTACGGTTAACTATCGCGAAGCCTATAACATGTTTGCAGCCAATGGCATTTTGTTCAACCACGAGTCGCCGTTACGGGGAGAAACTTTTGTAACGAGAAAGATAACACGTGGTGTTGCTAAAATTGCGTTGAGCCTGCAAGATAAAATTTATATCGGCAACCTGAATGCACAACGCGACTGGGGGCACGCAAAAGATTATGTGGAAGCCATGTGGCTGATTTTGCAACAGGAAAAGGCTGAAGATTATGTGATTGCAACTGGTGTTACTACTACAGTGCGCGAATTTGTGAGAATGGCTTTTGCCGAAGTTGGAGTAACGATAGCGTTTAAAGATCAGGAAGAGAAAGAAACCGGAATCGTTGTTTCCTGCTCTAATCCCGATTTTCAATTGCCTGCCGGAAAGGAAGTAATAGCGGTTGATCCAAAATATTATCGTCCCACAGAAGTGGATTTGTTAATAGGCGATGCTACTAAAGCACAAACGCAACTGGGCTGGAAGCCTAAATATAATTTGCAGGCGCTGGTAAAAGAAATGATGGCAAGCGATGTGGAACTGTTCCGCAAAGAAAAGTTGCTGATGGACAGTGGTTTTGGTATAAAAAATCAATATGAATAAGCACGACAAAATATATGTGGCAGGGCATAGAGGTATGGTAGGTTCTGCCATTGTTAGGAAACTGGAGCAGGAGGGATTTGAAAATATTGTTACACAAACTTCTGCTGAACTGGATCTGCGGAATCAGCGAGATGTACATTCTTTTTTCGAGGAAGAAAAACCTGACTATGTTTTTATGGCTGCCGCGAAGGTAGGTGGCATCCTGGCTAATAACACGTATCGTGCAGATTTCCTGTACGATAACCTGATGATCCAGAACAACGTGATCCATGCTTCGTATCTCAACCCGGTAAAAAAACTGATGTTTCTTGGGTCTTCCTGCATCTACCCCAAAATGGCGCCTCAGCCATTAAAAGAAGAGTATTTGTTAACAGGCGAGTTGGAACAAACCAACGAACCTTATGCCATTGCAAAAATTACCGGCATTAAATTGTGTGATGCTTACCGTGAACAATACAACTGCAATTTTATTTCAGTAATGCCCACAAACCTGTATGGCCCTAACGACAATTACGACTTAAAAAAGTCGCATGTGCTGCCTGCATTGATTCGCAAATTCCACGAAGCAAAGCTGAATAACTCACCCGCTGTTACCATTTGGGGAACCGGAACGCCCCGCCGTGAATTCCTGCACGTGAATGATCTGGCAGATGCCTGCTTTTTTTTAATGCAGGCGTATAACGAGGCAGGATTTGTAAACATAGGCGTTGGTGAAGACATAACCATTACTGACCTGGCTTTACTAGTAAAGGACATTGTAGGCTATTCAGGAGCTATCATATACGATCACACTAAGCCCGATGGCACGCCACGGAAATTAATGGACGTAACAAAACTGACCCGGTTAGGGTGGAAAGCCAGTATTCCGCTTCGCGAAGGAATAAAATCGGTATACAAAGAATTTTCTCAGAAAATTTCCATGTGTTAGTTTTTGCTGTAGTTGCATAGAAACAGTTTTAAGTAATTATATTTTGGATATAAGATATCATACCACTATTTCGTTTAGCTTTATATAAAAGCGATCCCAATCGATATGTTTTCCCTCTTTAAAAAAAAGAAACCTGTGCCTGAACCTGGCGATTTGAGTGCTTTGGCCTGTGATATGCACTCACACCTGATTCCGGGTATTGATGATGGTTCGCCTGATATAGAAACTTCTGTTGCTTTAATTGAGGGAATGGTGAAGCTGGGTTATAAAAAGATCATCACTACGCCCCACCTTATGCTCGATCTATACCCTAATAACCGTACAACGATTATGAACGGGTATGATAAACTGGTGAAGGAGCTGAACAAACGAAATATCAATATTCCTATTACAGCCGCCGCAGAATATTTTTTGGATGATCATTTTGACAGCCTGCTCGAAAAAAAGGAGCCGCTGCTAACGCTGAAGGATAACCTTATATTAGTAGAATTTTCTTTTGCAAGCATGCCACTTGATTATAAGCAAAAGATCTTCAATATTCAAATGAAGGGATATAAACCTGTGCTCGCTCATCCCGAACGATACGCATACCTGCATCAAAAGTTTGATGTATATGAAGAGCTGAGAAATGCGGGTTGTCTGCTCCAGGTAAACTTGCTTTCACTTATTGGTTACTATGGCAAAAGCATTGCCGTGGCTGCCGATCGTCTCTATAAAACGAAATTAATCGACCTGCTGGGTTCCGATCTTCATCACGACAGGCACATGCACAACCTTAACAATCCTTACCTGCATCAAAAGGTAACTGAAATTACTTCGTCACTTCCCCTCCTGAACAGTGAGTTATAATAGGCACTCTTCAGTACATTTCCTTTCTTTCACCTCTCACTTTTCACCTTTGCCTCCGCTCCCTAGCTTCCAAACACTTTCTTCAACAGATCCGTTACCCTGGCTGCTGGATCTTTCCTGATCTTTTGTTCTTCTTGCCTAACTTCGTAAAAAATGCCGGATAACGATTTTTCGGTTACATAACCTGCCAGGTCTGGATTAATCGGCTTTGCAGCAAATTTATTGTAGGCAGAAAATACATCGCTCCAGTATTTGGTGGCATCTGTTTTTGCCAGGGCTTTTTCAATTACAGGACGGAAAGCATTGGTAAGCGGCTGGGTAGTTTTTGCCTTAAAGTAATCGGTGGCTGCATAATCGCCGCCTTTAAGAATACCCAATGCATCGGTAATTGTCATTTGTTTAATGGCATTCACAAAAATGGGAGTGGCAGATTTGGCGGCATCTTCCGCAGCGCGGTTCATAGAAAGGACGGCTTTGTCTACCAGGCTTCCCAAACCGATATTGCGGAGGGTACTTTCCACTTTTTTCGCCTCTTCGGGCATGAGTATTTTGATGGCGGCATTGCCAAAAAAACCATCTAACGACGAAAGTTTTACGCTGCTGTTCTGCGTGCCTACGCTGAGCGCTTCTTTTAAACCTGCGGCAATTTCGGTGCTGGTGAGTGTGCCGCTGCCCGTGTTCATGCTGTTCAGCACCTGCTGTGCTGTTTCGCAACCTGTAAACGAAAACAAAGTAAACGCTGCCAGCAGCAGCCGGATGGAACTTTTCATAGAATTGTTTTTCTTTTAAAATATTGAATACACAATTGTTGTGCTAATCTTTCAGCTTTTTCAATGCTTTACCAAGCGCATGGAGCATGTCGGGTATTTCCTCTTTTTTGCAGGTGCCAATACTGAGCCGGTACCAACTGGAGGTTGGAGATGCTCCAAAAGCGTAAAAAGGAACCAGTGCCAGTCCTGCTTCATCCAGCAAATACGCGGTTACGTCCTTCTGCTCTGCCAGCAATACACCCTTTTCTGTTTTCCTTCCTGCTGCATTCACCCGTACCGTCAGGTAAATAGCTGCCTGCGGCGCCACCGCATCAACCGGTAAACCTTCGGCTTTCAACTGCATAAACCCTTCATAAATCTTTTGCAACCGATACGAGGCTTCGGATTTAAAATGCTGCAGGTAATTGTCAATCGCCGCTCTCTGTCCTAAGAACTTTGCCACCGCTTTCTGTTCTGCCATGGGCGCCCACGCTCCTATGTGCGACAGAATGGCTTTCATTTTGTTCATAATGGGCGCCGGACCCATTGCCCAGCCTACTCTTACTCCAGTGGCTGCAAAACATTTGCTCACAGCATCTACATAAACGGTATATGCTTTCATTTCACTCCTTAAAGAAACGGGATCGTAGTGCCTGATATTGCCATAAGTGAGTTGCCAGTACATCTGGTCATACAGCACGTATAGTTTTTTTTCGGTGGCTTTTCTGCGCCGGTTCTCTTCCAGCACCATATCGCAAATGGCTTCGAGCGTTTCTTTTTTAAAAGTGGTGCCGGTTGGGTTTTGCGGCGAGCATAGCGCCAGGATAACAGCCCCTTTCAGGTGAGGTTTTATATCTTCTGCCGTGGGCATGAAGTGGTTTTCGGCACTTGCCTCAATTTCGCAGCGAACGCCTTCAATAAAATGGGTATAGTGATTGTTATTCCAGGATGGAACCGCATAAATGACCTTGTCGCCCTTGTCGGCAATCGTTCTGAAAAAACCATATATCAGGGGGCGGCCGCCAGATGCCACTAAAATTTCGGAAGGTGCATATTGCAGTCCCTCTTTGTCCTTCAAGAAATCAGCGATGGCCTCACGCAGGTCTATATTGCCCTCTGCTGCGGGGTAATTGGTAAAATGTGCCTTGTAAGCATTTACTATTTCATCCTCCAGTTGTTGGGGAATAGGAAAAACAGCGGGATCAAAATCGCCGATAGTGAAGTTATAGATCCTGGCTCCCTGCCTGATCTTTTCTCTAATTTCACCGCCTAATTTTATGATCTCCGAACCAATCAGTGTTTCCGCCAATTGAGAAAAACCTGCTGCGGGGTGTTCGGTAGCATCGGATGTGACTTGCTGCGTTGTGTGTTCCATATCTACAAATTTACCGCGCCTTGGTGCAGAAGCCAAGATTATTTTACACTACATTAAGAGTTAGCGGGCTATTGCATAATGGTTTGATAAAATATAAAGAATTATTTTTGCATCAAATTTTTCAAATGTCTTTAGAAGAAGATATCAAGCAACCTAAATTCCGGAACGAACACCAAAAAGCCATTATTAACCTGATTTACACCTGTAACTGGATCGGCGAACGCCAGAAGAGCTTTTTTGATTCGGAAAACATTACTCCCCAGCAATTTAACATTCTTCGCATTTTAAGAGGTTCTTTTCCAACGCCCATGTCTACCCTAAAAATAAGGGAACGTATGCTCGACAAAATGAGCGACACGAGCAGGATCGTTGACCGACTGGTAAACAAGGGGTTTGCCAGTAAAAGGGTATGCGACTTTGATAAACGGCTGGTAGATATATCCATTACAGAAAAAGGGATAGCGTTGCTGGAAAGGCTCGATAAGCGAAACGATGAAATGGACTCCTTAACCGCTGAATTACAGGAACATGAATTAAAACAACTGAATCAGTTGTTAGACAAAATCCGAAAGTCGTATTAACGTATCTTCACTGTTTTTATCAATAGTGGTGTACGTATGAAGTTTGCCCGTATTTTCTGGATCCTGCTTTTTTGTGTTACGTCCATTTGTATGGCGCAGCCCAAATACGAATTCAGGGCCGCCTGGATTGCAACGGTTGACCACATCGATTGGCCCTCCCGTGGAAATTATAACTCCGACAGCCAGAAAGCTGAATTTATCAGAATACTCGACATGCATGTGCAAAACGGCATGAACGCTATTATCATGCAGGTACGTCCTGCTGCCGACGCTTTTTATCCATCGCAATACGAACCCTGGAGCCAGTGGCTTACCGGTAAGCAGGGCAAACCGCCCGTTCCTTACTACGACCCGCTGGAATTTATGATTGAAGAAACGCATAAAAGGGGGCTCGAGTTTCATGCATGGTGCAATCCCTACAGGGCAGATTTTTCTATCGGAAAGTCTTCTATTGCCCCTACTCATATTACAAAAGTGCATCCTGAATGGTTTTTAGCCTATGGCGGCAAACGATATTTTGACCCGGGAAATAAGGATGCCCAGGACTTTGTAGTAGCCGTAATCCGTGATATAGTAAGCCGTTACGATGTGGATGCACTTCATTTCGACGATTATTTTTACCCCTATCGTATAGCCGGGCAGGAATTTCCCGATTATAAAACATACAACCAATATGGCGGCGGAATGGATAAAAGCGCCTGGCGCAGGGGCAATGTAGATTCTATTATTGCCAAACTGAGCAGGGCCATTAAAGAAGAAAGGGCAGATTGTCAGTTTGGGATAAGCCCCTTTGGGGTATGGCGCAATAAAAGCCAGGACAGTCTTGGCAGCAATACGCAGGCGGGTCAAACCAATTACGACGATTTGTATGCCGATATATTGCTGTGGCTGCGCGAAGGCTATATAGATTACGTAGTGCCACAGTTGTATTGGGAGCATGGGCACCGCGCCGCTCCTTACGAAGTGTTGGTAGACTGGTGGGCAAACAACAGTTTTGGCAAGCACTGTTATATAGGATTGGGTTATTACAAGGGCGGCAGCAATACACGGTGGAGAGACAAGAACATTATACCGCAACAAATCAGGGATGCCCGCAAATATCCTACACTGCAAGGGGAGGTATACTTTAGCAGCAGGTCGTTTTTAAGCAATCCGAATGGCTGGAACGACAGCCTGAGAAATAATTACTATAAATACCCGGCGCTTATTCCGCCTATGTACTGGATAGACAGCGTTAAACCCGCCCCGCCGGTCATTACCTCTATTACTGCAAACGAGGTAGCGGGTCAGGATGAAATGGTGATCAATATAACCAACAGCGACCCGGGCATAACGATGCGCAAATTTGCCTTGTATGCTTTTGCTTCTGCCGATGATACAGATATTTCGAACCGACCCCCGGTTATAATTATACCAAGCATTACTAACGCTGTTGAGTACCGCCTAAAAATAACCGACATCACCAAACTGGTGAAAGCCGACAAAGACCTGTTCCTCACCTTTACTACTGTGGATGCCAACAACCTGGAAAGTGAACCTGGTCTATTACAGCAGTTGCAGCGTAGCAGCAGTAATGCTCCGTGGAAAATTGTACGCTAAGGAAAACGGTACTATTAAACACCCGCTTTTTGCAGCACTTCCAATGTTTTACGCAAGCCGGTTGCTGCCACTTTGAAGTGATCTTCCTTCCAGTAATTTGGATTGTACATTTCGAGAGAAATACAACCTTTGTAACCGCTTGCCTTCAGGTCTTTAAAAATGGTATTAAGCGGTAAGATCCCATCTCCCGGGTACACCCTGTGTTCGTCGCCTAACTGTGGCAAAGCGGGCGTAGCGGGCGCATCGTTAAATTGGAAAATAGCGATCATATCGCCCTTCAGCAGCTTCAACCCATCAAAGCCGCCTTCGCTGATGTACATATGATATACATCGGGTATAATAAGCGCCGAAGGATGATTGGCGTCGAGTGCTATACCAGCTGCCTGCCCCATTGTTTTAACAGGAAAGTATTTTACAAATACCAGTGCAGGATGAATATTATAATCCTTCAAACCAATTTCAATAATATCCCGGTACCTGGCAGCTACCCATTTCTGATCAAAGTTTTCACCTACAGTATTGGGAATGGTTTGTATGTGATGCGCTCCTATATCTGCAGCCATGCGCATGCGCCGACGTGTGTCGACCAGCGACTTTTCAAACAACTCTTTGGTAGGAGGCAATGCGTTCCACAATCCTATTACGCTTGGAACAAACAACCCGAGATCTTTGATTTCTTTTCCAAGATCTTTCAAATTGCCTCCCTGTTTTTCGAACTCTGCCAATTCTCCATCCCAGGGTTCTATCGCATCGTACCCGGCTTTTGCAGCAATCTTTACTTTGTCTTTAAGTGATGATGGACGAATGGTAGCAGTATCCAAACACACCGGCCAGGGGCTGCTGCCTTTCTGGTATCTTTTTTCTTTTGGTTTTTTGGCAGTTGAATCGTTGAATGACAGGAGCGGGGCAGCTCCGGCTATTGCGCCCAGCGAAATAAAGTTTCTTCTTTTCATTATTGATCCTGGTCTTTTGATATAACTATCGGTTACGTGTAGCTGCTTTTTACAAGCGGGGCTAAGCTACAAAAAAACCGGACGCGAACAACAGCGTATACAATCCAATGCTGTTTGGTGAATACCTGTTCAAAACCATCGCCATCCATCAGACCGCCCGGCGAAACGTCCGCTTGAATAGCTTCGTTCGTTCGGGCCGACCGGCTTTACTATCAGCCTGCCCGGGCAGGCATGAGCACGCCCGGCGGCCTGAACGGCAAAAAGATCTAAGGATAACTTACTATTTGATGTAGATGATGTTCAAGATGCGTTACATAGTCGTTGATGATAAATGCAAGCGATACCGGTTCAGCCGCTCCCGTTACACAATTGTTAGACAACAGGTCATGCGGAATTCGCTTTATAATCTCCAGCAAATACTTATTATACGCCGTCCACATTGCTATTAGGCCAGCAGCTTCCATCCGTTCATGATAACTGTATTGATTCCATAAATCCTGGTTGTAACTTATAACTGGAGCCTGTTCAAATTGTGCTCTTACTAAACGCTGGTGGTTATTCGCTGCACTATCTATTAAATGCCCCAGTATTTGTTTCTTACTCCATTTGTCTGCACCTGGTTTTACTGAAAACTCCGTTTCAGATACATTATGCAACAAAGGAGGAATAATGCTACACAAGTATTGTAATCGGTCAGTTGAGTGCTGAATTGACATAGAATTGCCTGTAAGATCGCGAATTAATCTTGTCGAAACTAATTCGCTGCCGGCGAATACTTTACAATATCAATCCCAATACCGTTAGGGTCCTGTATAGCAAAATGCCTGTCACCCCAAGGCTCGTCTCTCAATTCAATCTTGATTTCAACGCCTTTTGCCTTTACATTTTTGTATACTGCATCAACGTTGTCAACTTCAATGGTAATGTACATTCCCTGCCCCTTGAAAGGTTTATGAAACAATGCCTGCTGCGATGGATGATCCGGCAGTAAAAAACTGACCTCCGATCGATGCCCCGGCGTGTGCAGCAACAAATAAAAATCGTTTTCGAATGTTATACCAAAATCAAGATACTTCGTGTAAAAATCTTTTGTCTCGGCAAGCTTTGAGGTAACAATTCCCGCATTGAGTTTCATTTTATTTGTTTTTAGCGTGAGTGAATCGGATTGAGCATAATTGCTGAACGATAGCAGCACGTAGGCCATCAAAAGAAATGTATGCTTCATGTTGTTGCTTTTGATAATGCAAAACTCGCATTTGCTGCTGCCATAACATTGTAAAAAACGGACAAGATGGGGGCTATCTGCAATCAGCCGTGAGCTTTCAGTGTCCCGGTCGGCCTGCCGTAAGGGCATTTGTGTTGGCTGGGCTGCAGGCGGTCTGACCGATATGGCTAAAATATGAAAGAAGGAACAAGCATTAATAATAGCGTCTACTTTTTTCAGGACATGACACGGCAATTCTTCGCCGTGGGTCGTGAAACACGACTCATTATTTTCGCTTCGTGTCTCCACGAAACCCTGGCATACCTGCTATTCGTTTCGCAGAGCGTGAGAAGGAGAAGTTCCGAAAAGTGTTTTAAATTCTTTAATAAAATGTGCCTGGTCGTAATAGCCCGCGTCTAAAAACAATTTATTTTTTCGCAGCGCTTCGGCAGAAGGTTTGCCACGCAGCAGGTTTTGAAACCGGACGATCCTGCTAAAAGTTTTTGGAGTATCGCCAATATAAAACTCGAACAATCTGCGGAGTTGCCGGCTGCTGATGCCGGTATCCAGCGCCGTTTCCACGTTTACAATGCCCTGGTTTTTGAGAATGATCTCAAGCGCTTCGTATAACCTGCTGTCGGTATGGAACTGCATCCTGTAAAGCAACCTGGTAAAATATTCATCTAATTCTTTTTTGATTTCGTCACCTGTCATTTCGTGTCGAAAAGTATTTTTTATAAACGCTGCAACAGCGGGCAATACAATATCCAGCGACTCGAACCTGTTGGTGAGTTCCGACGCATTGATGCCAAACAGTTGCGGAAAGGCGGTAGGCAGAAAACGAATGCCGATATAGTTGAAGGAATGCGGCAAAGGAAATTGAGTGTAGCTGCTAGAAAAACCCATCACAAAACTTTGCGACGGCTGCGCCGCCTCAAAAAAAATATCGATGCATCCATCGGCAATTACACGGTAAAAGAAAACTTCTGAAAGCGGTTCCCGGGTTTTTAATTGCCAGTAACAATAGATCAAAGACTGCAATGCCGCCGAAGGAAAAATTTCAGCATACTCCACCTGCCTTGCAGATGCGTTGATAGTTGGCTGAACAGGCTTATATAATTCCTTGATAAAAGAATGCATCGTAAACTTTGCTGCATATAACGCTTACCCGCAGGCGCACTTATTTTACACCGGTAAATGTACTAAGGCCGTCAAGATAAGCCTTTCCTCTTTTGTAGGCGAAATAATCGGCGCCGGCGAGTAACAACGCCTGTATGATCAATGCAATGCCAACGCCTGCCCATACCGAATACTGACCCTGCTGCGGCAATTTGTTTTTAAAATATAAAACAATCCCCGCTATCAGTAACACTGCTTCTATTCCCAAAAACAATTGAATGCCGGATACAGCCTTTTGCATTCTCGGCACTTCTTTTGTTTTGAGTTTCCCCGGATCCATATCAAACGCATATACGTTGTCAACACGTTGTTTGTCGCTCTTGCTGTATACAGCATATCCAACACCCGCCTGAACAAGCCCGGTTACAATCAGCACATAAGCAGCACCCTTGTAAAACTCCGTTTTCAGCAAAAAATAAAATACGATTGCCAATGCTATGCTTATCAAACCGATGATCAAAAAAAGCAGTCCTGCATTTTTTTCTGCAAGAAAATATTGTTCTATTGCTGATTTATTAAGCATTGCAATTCATTTTTTTCAGTTATATAGTAAGGCATGGATGGAAGCTATCAGAAATGTACGCAAATTGTTTGATGGTTATTCGAAGAATACACAACATTTTTACAATGCCCGGTTTGGACCCATAACCTTTTCAACCTTGCTGTGCGAGGCGTCTTCGCCTCGCACAATACCGTTGTCGCCTCCGGCGACTACAGTGTATGATTATCATCGTCGCAACAGTCGACAAGAAATACGTACGAAGCGTCTTCGCTTCGTACAGCCGGTCTATAATCTTTTCAACAACTTTATCTCTCCTTACAAAAGGCTCACGAAATTTAAGATGAGCAGGACCACAATAGCTTTAACAATTTTTAACAACGTATTTATTAGTTTAATAAACTAATAATTTAGTTTAGTGGAATGATAAGACCTCTACTGCTTCTCTTCAGCCTTTTATTTGTTTCTTATACATGGGCTCAAAAAGGATCTATTGCCGGAAAACTCACAGATACCACGGGTAAGCAGCCACTTTCTTTTGCCACGGTTGCGGTATTTCACGCAAAGGATACTGTGTTGATCAGTTACAGGCTAAGCGATCCTGCAGGCAGCTTTAAAGTGCCAGGTATCCCGGTCGAAGATTCGTTTCGGGTGATCATTACACATGCGGGCTCGGCTGCCTATCGTCACACGTTTAAGCTCAGCGCAGATAAACAGAATCTTGACCTGGGTATATTAAAGCTGGAGCCTGATGCCAGGACAATGGAAGAGGTGCTGGTAGTAGCTGAGCGGCCACCCGTTGTAGTGAGGCGAGATACCATTGAGTTTAATGCAGAGGCATTTAAAACACTGCCCTCGGCGTTGGTAGAAGATCTTTTAAGAAAATTACCGGGTGTGGATGTGGACGAAGCAGGAAATATAACGGTGAATGGCCGAAAGGTGAATCGCTTGTATGTAGATGGAAAAGAATTTTTTGGCAGCGACCCTAAAATGGCTACTAAAAACCTGCCTGCAAACATCATCGATAAAATACAGGTAACCGACGACAAGGATCAGTTGGCTCAAAACCCGGACATAGCGCCGGGGCAGGTGGGACAGGTTATCAACCTCAAATTGAAAAAGGCAATAAAAAAAGGCTGGTTCGGTAAAGCATATGCGGGAGCAGGTACGGATGAACGTTATGAGGCAGGAGCCATCGCTAATTTGTTCAGAGACACTTTGCAGGTAAGCCTGTTGGGTTATACTAATAATTTGACCCGCCCGGGTTTTGGCTTTTCCGACATCAACAATATTGGTGGCTTTAACCGCAGCGGCATTAACAGCATGATGGTGATGAGCGATGGAGGGTTTGCCCTCAACGGAGTATCGTTTGGCGGAACGGGGCGGGGTATACAACGATCTAAAGGCGGAGGCATTAACATCAACAACCAGTTTGGTAAAAAGTTTACCGTAAACCTGCAATATTTTTACGGAGAGATCAATAGCAATGTACGGCAACTGGCCAACCGCAAACAGTTTTTTGGCGACACTGTAATGGTTACACGCGACCTTAACACCGACAACAGCACCAATTATACTCATAAGATTGGAGGCTCGTTGAAGTGGAAGATCGATTCGCTGTCGACCCTTGAATATCGTCCTTCGTTGAACTTTGTAAAGCTGCGTGGCCGCAATGACATCAATTACGAAACGTCAGACAACTACCAGCCTTTGCTGAACAAAAGCGTTAACCAGCAACGTACTTATAACAACGGGGTGGAATTTGGCCAGAGTATATTCTACCGCAAAAACTTCAGGAAAAAAGGAAGAAGCCTTTCTGCTTTTGGCGATTTCAGCTTGTCGGGAAATGACAATAATCTGTACAGCGATGCTGAAAATACTTTTTTTGAAAATCAGCAGCCTGTGGTTACTTACCTCAATCAACTGCGATCGAGGATGCTGGATAACCGTTCAATGAGTGCTAATGTTAATTATTTGGAGCCCGTTTCAAAAAAACTGTCGCTGCAGTTCAGCGAACGTTTTGAATATTTCAGCAATCGCGACAACATCACAACTTTTATTTCGGACAATAACGAAGAATACGACGTGCCGGATGAAGACCTGAGCAACGGTTTTAAAAGATCAGGCGTTCGCAACAATGTGCGCGCGGCGCTGGTTTTTACTCATAAAAAATTTTCGATTACTCCCGGTATCAACTACCAGCTTCTGCACATCAATAACAGCTTCGAAAAAAATGCAGCGATCAACCAGCGTTTCAATTATATACTTCCGTCGTTGAATATACGGTACGATCAATTCCAGGTAAATTATTCGGTGAATGCAACGGAACCTAACGTAAACGATTTGCAACCGGTGCAGGACAATACCAACCCGCTTTTTATACGGCTGGGCAATCCATCTCTGAAACCCACCATTATACACGGCATCAACCTGAACTTTTATAAATACGACATGAAGACCAACACCAATTACGGCATATACCTGTATGGAAATATAAGCGACAATGCGGTGATCAGGAGCAGAACCATTGATGCAAAAGGCGTTCAGGTGTCCACTCCCGTTAATGCCGATGGTGTATGGGCTTTGCAATCAAGCGTAAACATTAATAAACAACTTAAATTTTCAAACAACTGGAAATTTACGTACGGAGGCAGGGTATGGGGCAACTACCGGAAAGGATTGATCATACTCAACGAAAAACGAAGCGCTACCGATAACATCAGTGTTAACCCCGGCCTGAATATATCCTTCAACTGGCAGGATAAGCTGGAACTGAAACAGAACTATGGGTTGGGATGGAACAAAGGATATTACAGGGATAACAGCTTTCCGAACCTGGATGTGCTCACTCACAACTCGGGAAGCGAGATCATTGTGCGTGTGCCTAAGCATTGGGTTTGGGAAACCAGCCTGAACTACATTTACAATCCGCAGGTGGCAGCCGGAATTCAGAAAAGCGCACTGCGTTGGAATGCAGCCGTAAATTTCCTGTTCCTGAACGAAGATAAGGGGCAGCTCAAGCTATCGGTATACGACCTGCTGAACCAGAACATCAGTGTGTACCGGCAGGTAAGCGAAAATTATATCAACGATGTAGAAACCAATATCCTAAGGCGTTATGTTATGCTCACATTTACATACAATATCCGCAACCTTGGCGGTAAAGTGGGTGGAAAGGAAAGTTTGTTTATGTTTTAGCGTAGAGGCAAGGCATGCCTTGTCTCTACGCTAAATCCAGTTTCGGTTTATTCTGCAATATTTTCTCGATTTTTTCTATCACTTCCGGCGTTAGTTTTTTTACAACGTCGAGCGCCTTCAGGTTTTCTTCCAGTTGCTGCTTTTTTGTAGCGCCCAGTATAGCGGTAGTAACATTAGGATTGTGAATGGTCCATGCAATGGCCAGCGAAGCCAGCGACACATCAAGCTTTTTAGCCAGTTCTGCCAGTTTTTTTACCTTCTTAATTTTGTCTTCCTGCACCCACCGTTCTTTCAGCCAGTCGAATCCCTCTATCGCCAGCCGCGAATCTTCAGGAATGCCCTCATTGTATTTGCCCGTTAAAAACCCGGCGGCCAGCGGGCTCCAGATGGTGGTGCCCAATCCCACATTCTGAAATACCGGTAAATAATCCTGCTCCATTTTGTAGCGCTCAAACATATTGTACTGAGGCTGTTCCATAGCCGGGCCTACGAGCTTGTATTGCTGGGCTACCCGGTGCGCTTCCATTATCTCGGCGCCGCTCCACTGGCTGGTTCCCCAGTACAAAATCTTTCCCTGTTGCATCAGGTGGTTCATGGTCCAAACCACTTCTTCAATCGGAACATTTGTGTCGGGCCTGTGACAGAAATACAAATCGAGATAATCGAGTTGCAGGCGTTGCAAGGCTTCATGGCAGGCTTCTACCAGGTGCTTGCGACTTAAGCCGGTTTGATTGGGTTTATTGTCCTTTCCCCTCCAACCAAAATATACTTTGGACGACACCACATAGGATGTGCGATCCCAATTTTTGCTTTTTAACACACGCCCCATCATTTTTTCACTTTCGCCCAATGCATACCCTTCCGCATTATCAAAAAAATTAATGCCATTATCATATGCCAGCCCCATCAGCTCATCTGCAAGCGTATCGCTCAACTGCTTGTGAAATGTTACCCAGCTTCCGTACGAAAGCACGCTTAATTGAAGGCCAGATCTGCCCATTCTTCTATATTCCATATCTTAAAAAATTAATAATCAACCTAAAACAGATTTCAAAAGTAAGCGGATTATTTCATCCAAACTATATTTTGCCTGCCTATCCAATAACAGCTTATTTCAAAGTTTTTTCCTTTTCTTTGTAAGGTTCGGTGTAGTATTTGGCGCAAAAAAATTATTTTAGCAATTAATTGAGGTATTAACGGATGAGTTACGAGATTAAACAAGATGGTAAATTCCAATACATTGAGGAGGGCACCGGCGAGCCACTGGTTTTGCTACATGGGCTCTTTGGTGCGTTGAGTAATTTTGAGCCGTTGATTGAATATTTTCGCCGGCAATACAAAGTAGTAGTACCAATGCTGCCTTTGCTGGAGCTTGATTTGCTGCATACATCGGTTAGCGGAATTGAAAAATTTGTTCAGCGCTTTATTGAACACAGAAAATACAGCCAGGTTCACCTGTTGGGAAACTCATTGGGCGGGCATGTGGCTTTGCTGCATATTCTTAAGCACCCGGAAAATATTAAATCGCTTATCCTTACCGGTAGTTCGGGGTTATTTGAAAACGGCATGGGAGATACCTATCCCAAAAGAGGCGACTACGAATACATTAAAAAGAAAACGGAGCTTACTTTTTACGATCCCAATATGGCTACCAAGGAATTGGTGGATGAAGTGTTTGAAATTACCTCTAACCGGTTAAAAGTAATTAAGATCATTGCGCTTGCAAAAAGCGCTATACGCAATAACCTGGGCGAAGAGTTGAACGAAATTAAACAGCCTACGCTGCTGGTGTGGGGCAACAACGATACAATTACACCACCCTTTGTAGGCCGCGAGTTCAACAGGCTTATTCCTAACAGTGAACTGCATTTTATTGATAAATGCGGGCATGCCCCCATGATGGAAGTGCCCGAGGAGTTTAACAAAATTTTGCATCAGTTTCTCACAAAATTGAATGAGCCTGCAGCGGTTACGGGTTAAATTGCATCTGTACCTTCTAAAATGCTTCTATGTTTGCAGGACAACTCATATCACGGAGCATCCCTTTTTTACACATGGATGATAGTGCCGGAAAGGCTTTGCAGGAGATGAACGATTTTCATGTGTCGCACCTGCCTGTAGTAGCCGACGATAAATACCTGGGTATTGTAAGTGAAGACATATTGCTAGATAATGATGAACAGCGGAGTATTGAAAGTCTTCAGCACCAGTTTATGCGCCCTTTTGTACGCCATGCCGACTCTTTTTTGCTGGCGGTAAAAGTGGCTAAGGAAATGCACCTTTCGGTAGTGCCTGTTATCTCCGAAGAGTATGAATTACTGGGGGTAATAAGCGAAGAAGATCTTTTCAAGCAACTGTCTTTGTTTGTAGGCATAGAGGAGCAGGGCGGCATCGTGGTATTGGAAATGGAAAAAAATGCCTTTTCTGCCGGCGAGCTTAACCGGCTGGTTGAATCCAATGATGCTTACATCACACAATTAAACAGTTATATCGATCCCTCAACACAACTTCTCTCCATAACCCTCCGCATTAATAAGTCGGAAATATCGGATATTGTTGCCACGCTGCAACGACATGAGTATACCATACGTTATTATTACGGCGAAGAACTCTATCAGAACGAATTGCAGAATAACCTTGTGCATTTAATGAATTATCTTAACATATAATTCAGCTTGGGGCCAGGCTTTCGTACAAGGTTCGCGCAAATGGCACGCTATTTTTAATCTTTTATCATAAAACCAATGCATTATTAAGGGCTAATGAGGAGTTTGTATAAATATGTATGGTTGCCTGCATTGTTACTTTGTTTTTGGTGCCAGCTTTGTGCCCAGGAGAAAGAAGAGCTGCCATACAAAGATGATGATGTATTGAAATCATCGCACCTGGCAATCAGGGATGTGATTATTACCGGCAATAAAATTACAAAAGACTATATTGTTGCAAGGGAAGTGCCGCTGAAAAAAGGCGAAAAGTATTCTATTTCGTCTATACTTGCCAATATTCCCGAGGCAAGGCAAAACCTTATGAACACAGGGCTGTTTATTGATGTAGCCGTAGATTTTACTAACTGGACAAATGACTCGCTGGATATACTGGTGGATGTTAAAGAGCGCTGGTATTTTTTCCCTGTTCCGTATTTTAAACCGGTAGACCGCAATTTCAACGTTTGGATAAAGGAATACAATGCCAGCTTAACGCGGGTAAATTATGGGTTGAAATTAATTGCCAACAATGTTAGCGGGCGAAACGATAAACTCAACATCTGGCTGCTTACCGGCTATTCGCGGCAGGTGGTGCTGAACTATACGGCGCCTAACTTTGATAAAACACTCAAAAACGGCATCAGCTTCGATTTTCTTTTTGCTCAGAACAAAGAGCTTAATTATGTTACCAATAACAACAAGCAGCAGTTTTACAAAAACGACAAAGAGTTTGTTACAGACCGCCTGCGGGTGGGAGTTGGTTACAGTTACCGCACAGGCTACATTCGCAGGCACAATGTAAAGCTGAGCTATAATATTGTAAGGATAAACGATTCTGTTTTCGAAAGAAATCCGGGTTACTTTGGCAGCCTCAGCAAAAAGGCAAATTTCCCGGAGTTAACCTACCAATACCAGCATTTTAACCTCAACTATATACCTTATCCAACAAAAGGATTTTTATGGGATGCGGGCTTTGTAAAACGAGGACTTAGCAAAGAAATGAATCTTTGGGAGTTTTCGGGCAGGGCTGGCAAATACTGGGAAGTAGCGCCCAAGTATGTTTTATCGACGTTAGGCACCGGTATGGTAAAGCTGCCGTTCGATCAGCCATTCTTCAACCGGCAGCTAATGGGTTATGGCGATATGTTTTTGCGCGGATTGGAAAATTATGTGGTTGACGGCGTGGCGGGAGGAGTAGGCAAAACCACTTTTTTCCGCGAAATATGGAATCCTAAATTAAAAACCGGGCTGCGCTCCCGGTCCTATGGTGTCATTCCGTTTAAATTTTACCTCAAAGTATATGGCGATGCGGGGTATGTTTACAGCAAAAGAATGCCCGGAATTAACCCGTTAAACAACAAATTGCTGTATTCAGGTGGGGTGGGGCTTGACATTGTTTCGATTTACGACGCCATCATTTTTCTGGAATACAGCTTCAACCAATTAGGAGAAAAGGGACTATTTTTACAAGCCCGCCTGGGTTTTTAAATTTATAAGTCGGTATTGATAAATTTCCTGCCGCAGATGCGCAGAAAAAATCAATCGACATATTGGTGGCAATCGGCAGGCAGGATTTTGATTTTACAACCGGGCAACAAATAATGTTTCGACTTTTTAGCTACTAATTCGCAAAACAAAAAATCAATCTGCGCATCTGCGGCTGCCAGGATAATAAAAAATATTACCGGATGAAAATTGCAATATACAGCCGCGGCGGCGAAACCGTTACCAAAGATGATCTGCTGCTGCTGCTGAAGGAACTGGAAAAGCATAAAATAACCTGCTTTATTTACGAACATTATTTTGAACAGGTGAAGCACGAATTGCCTGCTAACGATTACGAAACCTTCCTGGAGGCGGGCGACCTGGATGAAAGCTTTGAATGCATCATCAGCATGGGAGGCGACGGAACGCTTTTAGATACGCTTACCTTCATCCGCAACAGCAAAATTCCTGTATTGGGCGTCAACCTGGGGCGGTTGGGCTTTTTGGCTACCATTGGCAAGCACGAGCTGCACGACGCCGTAACCGCGCTGGTAAACCGTACCTATCTTATCGACAAAAGAAGCCTTATTCACCTCGACTCGGATCAATCGCTTTTTGGCGATACGCCCTATGCCCTCAACGAGTTTGCTATCCATAAAAGAGACACCTCTTCTATGATCAAAATACATACGTATTTGAACGGAGAGTTTTTAAACACCTATTGGGCCGATGGGTTGATTGTTTCAACGCCCACAGGGTCAACGGGTTATTCGCTTAGCTGCAACGGTCCGGTGGTATTTCCCGAATCGGGCAGCTTTGTTATTACACCGGTAGCACCGCACAACCTCAATGTGCGCCCCATTATTATCCCCGACGACAACATTGTGTCTTTTGAAATAGAGGGCCGGGCCGACCAGTTTATATGTACCCTGGACTCTAGAAAGGAGATCGTCAACAAAGACATCCAGTTGGCCATTAAAAAAGAGGATT
>JBQCGX010000039.1:0-83720 GCA_051955255.1 Agriterribacter sp.
CCTTTTTTTTGAAAAACTTTCTGGAATGAACGGAATCAATAATATCCAGCGTCGAGATTTGAATTCTTTTTTTCGTTGGCTTCGATGTCTGTAAACGAAGACAGTATCTGCGGTTTATCTTTTTGCACACACACTGTATGTTCATAGTGCGCAGCAGGCTTGCCATCTTTCGTTCTTACGGTCCAGCCATCATCGTCGTAATATACGTCCTTCTTACCCAGGTTTATCATGGGCTCAATGGCTATTACCAATCCTTCTTTCATCTTCAGGCCGGTACCTCTTTTTCCAAAGTTAGGAACCTGCGGATCTTCGTGAAGCTGCCTTCCCAAGCCATGCCCTACCAGCTCGCGCACCACGCCGTAGCCATGTTTGCGTTCGGTATGCTCCTGCACTGCAAAAGCAATATCACCTATCCTGTTATTAACAACGGCCTTTTCAACCCCTTTATACAACGACTCTTTGGTTATTCTGAGCAACTGCTTTACTTCTGGTTTCAATTCGCCAATGGCAAATGTGTAGGCACTGTCTCCATGAAAGCCATTCATAAAAACACCTACATCTACCGATATGATATCGCCCTCGTTTAAAACAGTATTATTGGGAAAGCCATGCACTACTGCATCGTTTACAGATATACAACAGGTAAATGGAAATCCTTTGTAATTTTTAAATGAGGGTACCGCACCATGGTCGCGGATGAATTTCTCGGCCAAGGTATCCGCCTGCAGAGTGGTAACACCTGGCTTTAAGAAGTTAGCCACCTCGGCTAAGGTGGCGCTAACTAATAAACAACTTTTCCGGATCAGTTCAATCTCGGCGTTGGTCTTATAATAAACCATGAATTATATCGAAACGGGTGATGAAGTCTGCCTTCCCTGGATTCTTCCGCTTTTCATTAATCCGTCGTACTGGCGCATCAGCAAATGGGTTTCTATCTGCTGCAGGGTATCGAGTATAACACCCACCATGATCAAAAGCGAGGTTCCACCAAAGAAAGTTGAGAATTGTGGCGTTACGCCTGCACGCTGTGCTATACCAGGCAATATACCTACTATGGCAAGGAAAACCGCACCAGGCAATGTAATTCTATCCATGATCTGGCCTATGTAGTCGGTAGTAGGCTGACCGGGTTTTACGCCTGGAATAAAGCCATTGCTTTGTTTCAGATTATCGGCAATTTGCTTGGGGTTAAATATAAGCGCTGTATACAGGAAGGTAAATGCTATTACCATTACCGCATATATCACCATATACCAGAAGTTGCTATGGTCGGCAAATATCCTGGCTATACCCTTTCCGGTTTCGAACGATGTGAACGAAAACAGAGTTGGGAGGAACATGATGGCTTGCGCAAAGATGATAGGCATAACACCAGCAGCATTTACTTTCAGGGGCAGGAACTGCCTTGCTCCGGTAAACTGCCTGTTGCCTACTATTTGCTTTGCGTAGTTGATGGGGATTTTTCTTACACCCTGCACCAATATGATCAGTCCAAGAATGATAGCGATCAACACAGCAATTTCAATAAGGAAGAAAATCAAACCACCGCCACCTCTTACCTGCTTGGCTGCAAACTCCTGCATGAAAGATTCTGGCAAACGTGCAAGGATACCGATCATGATGATGATAGAAGTACCATTGCCTAAACCTTTATCCTGGATCTTTTCGCCCAGCCACATTACAAACAGCGTACCTGCTGTAAGAATGGCAACGGTAGATACCCAGAAATATGGTTGATATGCGGGAATCAATGCATCGCGGTTCTGATTGGTCAGGTAAGCTACATAGGTGCCTGCCTGTAATAAAGTTACAATGGCAGTAAGGTAACGTGTCCACTGGTTGATCTTTTTTCTGCCGCTGTCGCCTTCTTTCTGGATCTTTTGCATTTGTGGCACCAAAATGGTCATCAACTGCATGAAGATAGAAGCCGAGATATAGGGCATGATACCTAAAGCCAATATGGATGCGTTGGAAAAGGCGCCGCCGGCGAAAGTATCAAACAAACCTAACAACCCGCTTTGGGTTTTCTGCGAAAATTCCGACAGTTTATTAGGATCTATACCAGGCAAAACAATGTGTGCGCCCAGGCGATATATAAATACAAGCAATAGTGTAACAAGTATTTTACCCCTGAGTTCCTCAATTGTCCAGATATTCTTCAGTGTCTGAATGAATTTCTTCACGAATAGTTACGTTTAATGTTGAGCGCAAAAAAGAAAACAACGCATTATCAATGCGCTGTGCAAGGTAAGGAAAAATTACTTTACAATTTCCAATGTTCCGCCAGCCGCTTCAATGGCAGCTTTTGCCTTTTCACTTACGGCATTTACCTTGAAACTGAGCTTGGCTGTCAGTTCGCCATTACCCAGTATTTTTACGAGGTCGGTCTTTTTGATAAGACCATTTACATATAATTGCTCGGCAGACACTTCTTTGATGTCATATTTTTCTGCCAGTTGCTCAATTTGTCCGAGGTTAAATACCGCGTATTCTACACGGTGAGGATTTTTAAATCCACGTTTGGGCAAACGACGCTGAATGGGCATCTGTCCGCCTTCGTGAGATATCTTTCTTTTATAGCCGGTTCTTGCCTGCTGACCTTTATTACCTTTTGTGGATGTTCCACCATGACCGGAAGCTTCTCCGCGTCCTAATCTCTTTTCTTTGTGTGTTGCTCCTTTTGCGGGGCGTAACTGATTCAGTTTCATGTTATCTTTTTTTACTCAACGCCCGGAAAACTTCGGGCTCGCTTTAATTAATTAAGAAATCTAAGCCTATCTCTCCTTCTCTCTTTCCAAAGGAAAGAAAGCGGTGCTTTTAAAACAAATCCAAACTCTATCGCTAACACATTGTCTGTTGAATATATCCCTATCTCTCTCCCATTCATTTAGCCCATTTCAAATGGACCGTATTAATTATCGCTTTTTTGAAAAGCGAGGACTGTGCTTTGGATCTCCTCCCCTTTGGGGAGGCGGGAGGGGCTGCTTTATTTATTTTACTTCCTCCACTTTCACCAGGTGATTTACTTTGCTCACCATGCCGAGAATTTGCGGAGTAGCTTCTACTTCAACAGTGGCATTGAGTTTTTTCAACCCCAATGCAGCTACCGTTTTTTTCTGACGCTCAGGTCTATCGATAATGCTTTTAACCTGTGTGATTTTAATCTTTGCCATGATAGCTTCTTTTTTATTTACCAGCCAGCTTTCAACCGGATGCAATACCCGGGAAGATGGATCATAAATTATCCGTTAAAAACTTTTTTCAATGCAATCCTTCTGTCCTTAGCCACACTTACCGGCTCGCGCAATTCGGCCAAAGCTTTAAAAGTAGCTTTCACCACGTTGTGCGGGTTGGCAGAACCCAGCGATTTTGCCAATACGTCGGTAATACCAGCGCTTTCCAGCACAGCACGCATGCTGCCTCCGGCAATTACACCAGTACCGTGTGCAGCAGGTTTAATCAACACTTTGGCTGCACCTTCCTTCGACCATTGGTCGTGAGGAATGGTACCTTTCATAACCGGCACTTTTATAAGGTTTTTCTTTGCATCTTCAATGCCTTTGGTAATGGCTTCCTGCACCTCTTTGGCTTTACCCAGTCCATGTCCTACCACGCCATTTTCGTTTCCTACCACTACCAGCGCAGAAAAGCTGAATGCACGGCCACCTTTTGTTGTTTTAACCACGCGGTTAATGGCAACAACTTTTTCTTTTAATTCCAGGTCGCCTGCTTTTACCTTGTTTAAATTAACTTTTGACATTATTCAGAACTTGTTATTGGTATAAGATTCTTTTATCGCAAAAATCAGAATTTCAATCCGCCTTCGCGTGCACCTTCAGCTACAGCCTTTACACGTCCGTGATAAAGGTAACCGCCTCGGTCGAATATTGCAGTTGTAATGCCAACCGCAGTGGCTTTTGCAGCGATGGCTTTACCCACCAGTCCGCTTAACTCAACCTTAGGGGCTTTTTGCGCCTTGATGTCTTTGTCCTTGGTTGAAGCCGATGCCAGGGTTACTCCGGTAACATCGTCGATCAACTGGGCATATATGTCTTTATTGCTTCTGAAGACAGCCAGTCTTGGCTTTTGAGCAGTGCCCGATACCGTTTTACGGATATTGTACCTGATCTTTTGTCTCCTGATAACTTTTGCGTCCATTGTCTTTATTTTTTAAGCCCGATACTGCCGGGCAAAATTTTTATAATTATTTACCAGCAGCTTTACCAGCTTTACGACGTAATACCTCACCTTGGTACTTAACACCTTTTCCTTTGTAAGGCTCTGGCTTACGGAGGCTGCGCAACTTAGCAGCAACCTGTCCCAGCAACTGCTTGTCTATTCCTTCAAGGGTGATAGTAGGGTTCTGACCTTTTTCCTGGGCAGTAGATACTTTCAGTTCTTTTGGAATTTCGAATACAATATTGTGAGAGTAACCAAGAGACAGGTCGAGCAGGTTGCCCTGGTTAGAGGCTTTAAAACCTACACCCACCAGTTCGAGGTTCTTTTTATACCCTTCTGTAACACCTTTTACCAAATTGGCAGTTAATGCGCGGTACAAGCCATGCAATGCACGGTGACGGATCTGGTCGGTTGGACGGGTGAAATTTACACTTCCGTCTTTCACTTCCACTTTAATATCGCGGTCTATCTGCTGCTTTAATTCTCCTTTGGGACCTTTTACGGCCAACACATTGTCGCTGCCTACAGTAACTGTAACGCCCGAAGGAATTGTAACCGGTTGTTTACCTATACGAGACATAATAATTTGAAATTTGTGATTTGAAATTTGATTCCTGATTGAAAGTGTTCAGCCCCGTATAGAGAGCTTATATTATCATTCAACCGTTTATAGTATTCCCCGCACCTTGCGGGGAATGTTTTAAGAAATATAACAAAGTACTTCGCCACCAACATTCTGCGACTTTGCCTGTTTGTCGGTCATTACGCCTTTTGAAGTGCTGATGATGGCAATACCCAAACCGCTCATTACTCTTTTAAAGTCGGCTGGTTTAGAATACTGACGCAACCCCGGACGGCTGATCCTTTCGAGCGACCTGATAGCAGGCTGCTTGGTTTGGGCATCATACTTCAACGCAATCTTGATCACACCCTGTTTGTTATCGTCTTCAAACTTATACTTAAGAATGTAACCCTGATCATACAATATTTCAGTGATACGCTTTTTAAGGTTAGAAGCCGGGATTTCCACAATACGGTGTCCCGCCAACTGGGCATTGCGCACTCTTGTAAGGAAATCTGCAATTGGATCTGTTACCATTTTTATGAATTAATCAGTTGAAAATTTTTTTTCAAATTTGAGATTTGAAATTTCGGATTTGAGATTTCAAATGCTACCAGCTTGCCTTCTTCACACCTGGTATGATGCCGTTGAGCGCCATATCGCGGAAAGCTACCCTCGATAATCCGAAGTAACGGATGTATCCGCGCGGGCGGCCCGAAACCTGGCAACGGTTTTTCAAACGCACTTTAGATGAGTTTTTAGGCAACGCATCCAAAGCTTTCCAATCGCCGGCAGCTTTTAAAGCTTCGCGTTTTTCAGCGTATTGCTCTACCAGGCGTTCTCTTTTTCTTTGTCTGGCTTTTACTGATTCTTTTGCCATGTTATTGCTTTCTGTTTTTTGTATATGATAAGGCGGTTTGTATACCGCTGCTCATTTATTATTAGTCTTTCTTAGCGTTTCTGAAAGGCATTCCCAGTTCTTTCAACAGTTCGTACGCTTCTTCATTTGTATTGGCAGAAGTTACGAAAGTGATGTCCAGCCCTGTGATCTTGTTCACCTTGTCAATGTCTATTTCAGGGAAGATGATCTGCTCGGTGACACCTAAAGTGTAGTTACCGCGACCATCGAACGCTTTTTCGTTGATGCCTTTAAAGTCGCGCACGCGAGGCAATGCAGCAGCAATCAAACGGTCGAGAAACTCGTACATGTTTACGCCGCGCAATGTTACCCTTGCACCAATGGGAACACCCTTACGCAATTTAAAGTTCGAAATATCTTTTTTGGAGCTGGTAGGCACTGCCTTCTGACCGGTAATCATTCCCAATTCTTCAACAGCTATATCAACCAGCTTTTTATCGTTTACCGCCCCGTTCACACCGCGGTTCACGCATATTTTTTTCAACTGCGGAACCTGCATCACGCTTTTATAAGCGAAACGCTTCATTAAAGCCGGTACAACATCTTTTTTGTACTTTTCGGCTAATCTCGGACTGTATTTTGTTGTGCTCATCGTATCAGTTTTATTACTGTTTATCCGCCAGCGGCGGACCAGCAGTTCTATTTATTTAAATGTTCGATCCTGATTTTTTGGATACGCGTACCAGCTTGCCGCCTTCTCTCGTACGTTTTACTTTCGTAGCTTCTCCCTTCTTGGCATCCCACAGCTTTACATTGCTAATGTGCAAAGGCGCTTCTTTTTTCACTATACCGCCTTTGGTATTTTGTGCAGAAGGCTTGGTGTGCTTGGTAATGATGTTGGCGCCTTCTACCACCACGCGGCTATCGTCTGGAAATACTTCCAGCACCTTGCGGGGTTTCTTTACGTCTTTATCATCGCCGGCAATAATCACAACTGAATCGCCTTTTTTAATGTTAAACTTGGGTTTAAATCTGTTGCTCATTTTATTTAGCTTTTGGCTGTCAGCGCTCAGCTATCAGCCGATTAAGTTTATATTCTTTATTGCTAAAAGCGCATGGCTTATAGCTGCATGCTCTTACAGCACTTCAGGTGCCAGCGATATAATTTTCATATATCCTTTATCACGCAACTCTCTTGCTACCGGTCCAAAAATACGGGTGCCGCGAGGTTCATCCGCCTGGTTCAGTAACACCACCGCATTGTCGTCGAAGCGGATGTAAGACCCATCTTTGCGACGTAATTTATTTTTGGTACGAACGATCACAGCTTTTGTAACTGTTCCTTTTTTGATACCGCCTGCAGGAATGGCGTCTTTTACTGTTACAACAATCTTATCGCCGATCTTCGCATAATCCTGACCGCTGTTGCCCAGTACGCGGATACAGAGTACCTCTTTTGCGCCGCTGTTGTCTGCTACATTTAACCTGCTTTCTTGCTGAATCATCTTTTTAGTTATTTGAAATTTGATATTTGAAATTTGAAATTTGGATCGATGTAAGATGCTCACGAACGAAGGCATCTCTAATCTCAAATCAGAAATCTCAAATCAGAAATATTATTTCGCCTTTTCTACCACCTCAACCAGGCGCCAGCGTTTTGTTTTGCTCAACGGGCGTGACTCCATGATTTTCACGATATCACCTATTCCGCACTCGTTCTTTTCATCGTGAGCATGGAACTTGGTAGTTTTCTTTACGAACTTCCCATAGATAGGGTGTTTCACTTTAATTTCAATCTCAACAGTTGCGGTTTTATCCATCCTGTTGCTGGTAACCACCCCAATCTTTGTTTTACGCAAATTTCTTTCAGCCATTTTATTTAGCTTTTAGCTTTTTTCTTTAATTCTGTTTTTAACCTTGCAATATCCCTGCGGAGCGTTTGAATGCTCATGGGATTCTCCAGCGGAGAGGTAGCATGGGCGAACTTCAGCTTCTTCAGGCGCACTTCATCTTCTTTGATGCGTGCCTGCAGATCGGTTTCGTTCAATCCTTTAAGGCTATTTAAAAATTCAGTTTTCTTTGACATTATATTCAGTTTGAAAATCTATAATTATTTCCCTGCGCTGCTTACGCTCCTGCATAATCGCGGCGAACAACGAACTTTGTTTTGATCGGCAATTTTGCCGCTGCCAGTTCCATTGCTTCTTTTGCCACCTGTACAGGTACTCCATCTGCTTCAAACAAAATGCGACCTGGTTCTACTACTGCCGCCCAGAATTCGGGGTTACCTTTACCTTTACCCATCCTCACTTCCGCCGGCTTGCGTGTAATAGGTTTGTCGGGGAAAATGCGGATCCACACATTACCTTCACGTTTCATGGCACGTGTCATTGCCTGGCGTGCAGATTCAATCTGGCGGTTTGTTAACCAGATCGGCTCCAGCGCTTTCAACGCAAATGAACCAAATGATATGGATGCACCACGTTTGGCAACTTCCCTGATACGTCCTTTCTGCGCTTTTCTGTGTTTAGTTCTCTTCGGCTGTAACATTATATTACAATTTGAAAATTTTGAATGTTGTTCTTTAACCCTATACCTTATTCCCTACTCCTCTACCCTGGTTTCTATTTTCTGTCTCTATCTCCTCTGCCACCACCTCTTCTGTCGCCACTGCGGCCACCACCTCTCCTGTCATCTCTTCTATCACCCCTGTCGTCTCTGTCTCTTCTGTCGCCACCACCAGCAGGTCCGCCTTCCAGCTTACCATCGATGATATTAGGGTTCAGATCTCTCTTGCTCAATACCTCTCCTTTACAAATCCATACTTTGATGCCTATTTTTCCGTAAACGGTCAACGCAAACACGTTGGCGTAATCAATTTCCATACGGAAGGTGTGCAAAGGAACACGTCCTTGCTTGATCTCTTCTGTACGGGCAATTTCAGCACCGCCCAAACGACCGCTTACTTTGATCTTAATTCCTTCGGCACCCATGCGAAGTGCAGAAGCAATGGCCAATTTGATAGCGCGTTTGTAGTTGATACGATTTTCAATCTGGCGGGCAATAGTATCGCCCACTATATTAGCATCCAGTTCAGGACGACGAACCTGCAAGATATTGATCTGCACGTCTTCCTTACCGGTTAACTTTTTCAATTCTTCTTTGATGTGGTCAACTTCGCCGCCACCTTTACCAATGATGATACCAGGCTTTGAAGTATGAATGGTAACAATGAGTTTGTTCAATGTACGTTCAATCACAATTTTGGATATACCGCCTTTGTTGATACGGGCATTGAGGTAAGTCCTGATCTTATTGTCTTCGATCAATTTACCGGAAAAATCCCTTTTTCCACCATACCAGTTGCTTTCCCAACCGCGGATGATTCCTAACCTGTTACCAATTGGATTTGCTTTCTGACCCATGTTTATTATTTGAAGATTTTCACTTTTATTTTTGGTCTACAATCAGGGTTACGTGATTGCTGCGTTTGCGCACCCTGTACGCTCTGCCCTGCGGTGCAGGTAACATTCTCTTTAACACCCTTCCACCATCAACAAATACTGTTTTCACCAAAAGGGCGCTGTCTGCCGCATTTTTTCCGTCGTTCTTCTGCTCCCAGTTGGCCACTGCGCTCCTCAACAACTTGTAAAGTGGTGTAGAGGAATGCTGCGGGTGATGTTCTAATATTGCCAAAGCTTTCTCCACGTCCATGCCACGGATCACGTCTGCCAGCAAACGCATTTTGCGGGGCGATGTAGGATAGTTTCTGAGTTTAGCTACTGCTTCCATTGTTTATTGTTTCATGTTACAGGTTCCACATTGCAAGGAAACTGCAACCGATTAATTACGCTATTTTCTTACTTGAGTGTCCTTTAAAGTTTCTTGTAGGGGCAAATTCGCCTAATTTATGGCCTACCATAAATTCTGTTACATACACCGGTATGAATTTGTTACCGTTGTGCACAGCGAACGTATTGCCTACAAAATCGGGTGTAATAGTAGAGCGGCGGCTCCATGTTTTGATCACACCTTTTTTGGCTTTGCCTTCATTCATAGCCAGTACTTTCTTTTCGAGGTAGTCTGCTACGTAAGGACCTTTTTTAATTGAACGAGCCATATCTTAATTTAAGATTTGAGATTTTTGATTTCTGATTTAACTTACCACTTATCACCTACCACTTACTACTTGGTTAACTTCTTACCGTTCTTACGCTGAATGATCAGTTTATCAGAACCTTTGTGCTTGCGGGTTTTTAAACCTTTTGCATACTTACCGGTTCTTGATCTTGGATGACCACCAGAAGCCCTTCCTTCACCACCACCCATCGGGTGATCAACAGGGTTCATGGCAACACCGCGTGTGCGGGGACGAACACCTTTCCAACGGTTCACACCTGCTTTACCAGCTCTTTCAAGGCTGTGGTCGCTGTTGCTCACCACACCTACAGTGGCATAGCAGTTGATCAGTATTTTTCTCAACTCGCCGCTAGGCATTTTCAACACACCATACTTCTCTTCCTTGTTGCTCAACTGTGCAGAGCCACCAGCACTGCGCACCAGTTTACCACCCTGACCAGGTTGTAATTCTACATTGTGCACGTTGGTACCTAATGGCATATTCTTTAACTGCAATGCATTGCCTACTTCGGGGGCTACGCTGTCGCCACTTACTACAGTTGCGCCAACCTGCAGTCCCTGCGGAGCAATAATGTATCTTTTTTCGCCATCTGCGTAATTCAGCAACGCAATGAATGCGGTACGGTTAGGATCGTATTCGATAGACGCTACTGTAGCATTGATGCCTTTTTTATCTCTCTTAAAATCAACTACACGGTATTTCTTTTTATGCCCCCCCCCAATGTAGCGCATGGCTCTGCGCCCCTGGGCGTTGCGGCCACCGGTGCCTGATTTTTTTTCAAGCAAGGTTTTTTCGGGCTCGTTGGTAGTAATTTCAGCGTACGCATTTCCTATCCTCCAACGTGTGCCTGCTGTTACCGGTTTGTATTTTTTTACTGCCATTGTTTTGTTATTTGTGCGAAATTTTCAGCTTCGCCGGCTTTAATGAATTTGTTTTAGTTGATTACAGTGTGCCATACAGGTCGATGTTCTCGCCTTCTGCCACTGTTACATACGCCTTTTTATAGGCTGGCTTACGACCGGAAATAACACCGGCTTTTGTAAAACGCGATTTGCTTTTGCTTGGAACTACTACAGTATTTACGTTTACCACGCTCACGCCATAGAACTCTTCTACCGCTTTCTTAATCTCAAGCTTGTTTGCTTTACGCCCAACGCGGAAAGCATAGGTGCCTTTTTTTTCTGAAAGACCGTTGCTTTTTTCGCTGATGATCGGTTTTACAAGTATTTCTGCAGATCTCATCTGTACTAATTTGAAAATTTGGGAATTTGAAAATTTGAAAATGTTTCAAATCTCAATATTGCTTATGCTTCAGCTTTTTCTTCTTCGTTGAATATTTTAGCTGCATTTTCTGTCAACACCAGCACATCGCTGTTTACAATGTCGTAGGTATTTACATCAGCCAGTAATACTCCCAATACAGTTGGAATGTTGCGCAGACTTAACTGTACATTCTCGTTGTATTCGGGCAATACAAACAAAGTTCTTTTGTTGTTCAGCTTCAGGCTTTTTAACACGCTTGCTGCTTCTTTAGATTTTGGCTGATCGAGCGTAAAATCTTCAATTACAACAATGGCGTTTTCTTTTGCTTTGTACGAAAAGGCAGAGATCTTAGCCAGATCTTTCACTTTGCGGTTCAGCTTAATATCGTAGCTGTGAGGTTTAGGTCCAAACACGGTACCACCACCTTTATACAACGGGTTACGGATGTTACCTTTACGGGCACCACCAGTACCTTTTTGGCGATGCAGCTTGCGGCTGGCACCATGCACTTCGGCACGGGTTTTAACTTTATGCGTTCCCTGGCGCTGCGCTGCTAAAAACTGTTTTACAGAAAGGTAGATCACATGATCATTCGGCTCAATACCAAAAATATCTTCAGGAAGCTCAATGGTGCGTCCTGTTTTATTTCCTTCCTTATTTAAAATATCTACTTGCATTGTATAAAATATTTTGCCGGTACACAGTGTAACTCTGTACCGGCAGTGACTTTATTTTTGAATTAATACAATCGAACCATTATAACCGGGAACCGCTCCGCTCACGAGGATGTAATTCTTTTCGGGGAAAAGTTTTACCACCTTCAGTCCCTTCACCTTTACGCGGTCGGCGCCCATACGGCCCGCCATGCGCATGCCTTTGAATACGCGCGAAGCATCAGATGAGTTACCGATAGAACCGGGAGCTCTCTGGCGATCGTGCTGACCGTGTGTTTGTTCGCCCACACCACTAAAACCATGGCGTTTTACAACACCCTGGAAACCTTTACCTTTTGTAGTACCTACTACTTCAACCTTATCGCCTTCAGCGAAAATGTCGAGGGTAACGGTTTCACCAATATTTTTTTCGAGAGAATAATCGCGGAATTCTTTTACGAACTTCTTAGCGGGAGTAGTTGCTTTTGCGTAGTGTCCGGCTTCGGCTTTAGTAGTATGCTTTTCGTTCTTGTCGCCAAAACCCAATTGAACAGCGTTGTATCCGTCTGTTTCTTTTGTTTTAACCTGTGTAACAACACAAGGACCAGCTTCAATAATAGTAACGGCAGTTTGCTTGCCGTCGGCAGGATTGAAGACGCTGGTCATCCCGATTTTTTTACCAATAATACCTTTCATTGTTGTGTATTTATACCCATTTTGGTTAAAGAGACAGGACTGGATTTCTTACATCCAATTCTTCAATCCCCGTTTGCCACCGACCTTTTCCTTTATTTCTCACTGCGAAAGAGGAAGTACCAGTGGTAAACTAACCTCGAAGGGCTAGTTCATATTTAATTCTCAAAATCCGGGTTCTGGCTGCATTGCTGCTTTGGGAACCCGATCATCCAGCGCTGCTTTATTTTTCGCCTCTGGCGAAAAGTTGGCAGATGGACTATATATAAGAACTAAGTTTCTGTTCTGTTCCGCCGCGGCGGATGTACCTTACGCTTTGATCTCAACATCCACACCGCTGGGCAGGTCTAACTTGCTCAGCGCGTCAACAGTACGTGAAGAGGAGGTGTAAATATCCAGCAAACGCTTGTGCGTAGACAACTGGAACTGTTCGCGGCTCTTCTTGTTAACGTGGGGTGAACGCAATACCGTAAAGATCTTCTTTTGAGTAGGTAAAGGAATAGGACCTGTTACCACAGCGCCGGTACTGCGCACAGTTTTTACGATCTTTTCAGCAGATTTATCTACCAGGTTGTGATCGTAGCTCTGTAATTTAATTCTGATTCTTTGAGACATACCGTAAAGTACCCATTTGATTTTGGGAGTGCAAAGGTAGGTGCCTGTATGTTTATTGCCAAATAGTTGAGAAGAAAAATTTAAAAAAACTGTGAGCTTTCACAGTCAGCGGTCAGCTTTCAGCTTTAAGTATGAGTTTTCGGGCACAATTCAACCGCCCAAAAGACCTGTACAGAGCTTTAGTTTTGCTTTGACATTTTGCTAAATTCCAATATGTTTGACATTTGATAACCAATTTAAACTAACTATGCAACTCACCGTCATCCAGCAAAAGATATTTAGTATAAGAGGAGAACAGGTAATGCTTGATTTTGATATTGCTGCTCTGTACGAAGTAGAAACAAAACAATTAAAAAGAGCAGTAAAAAGAAATTTAAAGAGATTCCCACCGGATTTTATGTTTGAACTGTCCACCGAAGAGTGGCAAAACTTGAGGAGCCAAAATGGCACCTCAAGTTGGGGAGGAATTCGATATTTGCCTTATGCCTTCACGGAACACGGTGTTACCATGCTGGCAAGTGTGTTGAAGAGTGAGAAAGCCATCCAAATGAACATTGCGGTTGTAAGGGCTTTTATCGCTTTTAGGGAATCCGCGCTTCAATACAATAAATTAAGTAAGAAATTGGAAGAAATAGAAGAAACTACCCAAAAGCATTTTAAAGATATTTACCAGGCAATCAACTACTTACTTGAGAAAAAGCAGCAGGAAGAAGACTTTAGCAAACGTGAAAGGATTGGCTTTAAGAAGTGAAATAAAAAAGGCAGCGTTTTATGCATTTAACATGCGTTCTCTGTTTGGCGCTGCTCTGCATCCATCAGGATTTTTGTTTTTGGGGCAAACTCATCTTGAGGAGCCGTACATCCGAACCCTCCCCTCTTTCACCTTCCCCCTTCCCCTCAATGCGGCAACCTCTCTCTCACCAACCCATACACCCAGGTTCCTGCAATAGCACTTAATAAAGTTACAATGGTTACGGTGGCGCCGGTACCAATTTGGGCAAATAACGGTCCCGGACAAGCGCCGGTAAGCGCCCAGCCAACCCCGAAAATCAATCCTCCATATATAACACCTTTATTCATACGCTTAGGGTCCAGCACCACCTGCTCTCCTTCTGCAGACCTTGCTTTGAACTTTTTAATAAGCCAAACGCTCAACATGCCCCCTACCACCGCCGAGCCTATTACGCCATACATATGGAAACTTTGCAATTTGAACATCTCCTGTATCCTGAACCATGAAATGACTTCAGCCTTAACCAGCAATATTCCAAAGAATATACCCGCCAGCAGGTATTTACTATTTGAAAGCAGTGGTTTATCAAAGCTGCTTTTATCAGTAATTGCTGTATTTACCGCCCTTACCTCGGCATCTGTATCGGGAACGCGGGTAATGCGTGTGTGATTGCTTTGTATTGAAGATGACATTGTTATAGTTTTAGTATCCAGGGAAGAATAAGCCAGGTGGTGACAAACCCGCCAATCATAAAACAGCAGGTTGCTATCAGCGAAGGGAATTGCAGGTTGCTCAACCCCATAATGGCATGCCCGCTGGTGCAACCGCCCGCATAACGGGTTCCAAAGCCTACCAGAAATCCGCCCACAACCATCATAATTATTCCGCGTGTGGTAAACAACGCCTCCCACGAAAAAATGTCTTTTGGAACCATGCTGCTATAATCAGTAATGCCATAGCCGGCTAGCCCAGCCGACAGATCAGGGCTTACTTTGATGGCTTGAGTATCCGCCAGCAACTGCCCGGCAATCAATCCGCCTATCAGCACCCCACCCACAAAAAAAAGGTTCCATACTTCCTTCTTCCAGTCATATCTAAAAAAAGGAATACGTGCTGGCAAACATGCTGCGCATATATGTCGCAGTGAGGAAGATATTCCAAACGATTTGTTACCCAGCAGCAACAGAAGCGGTACGGTTAATCCTATCAACGGTCCGGCTATGTACCATGGCCAAGGCTGTTTTATCCAATCGAGCATACGTAATATATTAATGCTGTAATTTATCGAATTAAGTAAAAGAAAAGCGTTGTTTGTACGCTGCCTCATGCAACGTACTGCATAAAAAAAGTATCAGTCTGCCGCAACCGCACAAATGCTGTGCTGCAAACAAACATACAATATCTTTACGGGTATGATTTCATGGAATGATTTTGAAAAAATTGACATCAGGGTGGGAACTGTTATAGAAGCGGCACTTTTTCCGAAAGCTAAAAACCCGGCTTACCAGCTCACGATAGATTTTGGCGAACTGGGTATTAAAAAATCATCTGCACAAATTACCGATTTATATACGCCAGAGGAGTTGGTTAACCGCCAGGTTATTGCCGTGGTGAATTTTCCACCCAAACAAATTGCCAATTTTTTCAGCGAATGCCTGGTACTGGGTGTGTATACACCAACCAAAGAAGTAGTATTGCTGCAACCTCAGCAAAAAGTTATCAACGGCAGTAAAATAGGGTGATATTAGCTTTAAATTGCGGGAAGTGATTTGAAAATTTGAAAACGTCATGATAGCAACGGAGTTCGATATTACTTACTACGAATCGCCGGTAGGCTTGCTGGAAATAAAAGCTGATGATGAAGGAATTCATGCCATCTTATTTGTGAATGCGTGGAAGGGGCCAAAGCTGGATGCGGAACAAATTGAACAGCGCACCTCGAAGAATATTCATATTAACACTTGTATATCGCAACTGAACGAATACTTTGAAGGCAAACGAAAAGATTTTGACTTTCCCTTCAGCCAAAAAGGAACTGCGTTTCAGCAAAAAGTATGGAATGGCTTGCTGGATATACCTTATGGAAAGACAATCTCATACATGGAATTGTCTAAACGCATTGGGGATACCAAAGCCATCAGGGCGGTTGGAACTACCAATGGAAAAAACCAGCTTTGCATCGTTGTACCCTGCCACCGCGTTATTGGAGCCAACGGAAGTCTTGTAGGCTATGGCGGAGATTTGTGGCGAAAGAAATGGCTGCTCGATCATGAAGCAAAATATTACGGTGGCGTGCAAACGCTGGGTGGATGGTGAGGAGCGGTCAGCTTTCAGCAGTCAGCATTCGGCTATCGGTCAGTTAAAATGCAAACAACTTAAAAACAATAAAACGCTTCGCAAAGCGGGCCCGTGCGTTGAGTACCTTCCCTTTGGGAAGGTTAGGATGGGCTCTCAAATTTCAAATCAAAAATCGTAAATCAGAAATTCCTCAAATGGGCTCTTCCAAACAGGCCGCACTCGGCTTTATATTTATCACCATATTAATAGATGTAATAGGCTTTGGTATTATTATACCGGTAATGCCTAAACTGATCGAAGACATGATTCACGGCGATTTGAGCGCAGCTTCCAAATGGGGTGGCGGGCTTACTTTTGCTTTTGCTATTATGCAGTTCGTTTTTGCACCGGTGCTGGGAAACCTGAGCGACCGGTATGGAAGAAGACCTGTACTGTTGTTCTCTTTATTCGGCTTTGGAATAGATTACATTCTTCTTGCCATAGCACCCAATATTGGCTGGTTATTCGTAGGCCGCATCATTGCCGGTATTACCGGCGCCAGCTTCACCACAGCAACGGCGTATATAGCGGACATCAGCGCGCCCGAAGACCGTGCAAAGAATTTTGGAATGATCGGCGCTGCGTTTGGGCTGGGCTTTATCATCGGGCCCGTTATAGGAGGATTGCTGGGCAGCCTGGGACCGCGTGTACCCTTTATAGCCGCAGCAGCACTCACTTTGCTCAACTGGCTGTATGGCTATTTTGTATTACCCGAATCGCTCAGCAAGGATAACCGCAGAAAATTTGAATGGAAAAGAGCCAATCCAATGGGCTCATTGTTGCATCTTACCAAATACCCCGCGCTCAGTGGTTTGATTGTTTCGCTGATGCTGGTATACATTGCCAGCCATTCCGTACAAAGCACCTGGGCTTTTTTCAATATGGAAAAATTTAAGTGGGATGAAAAAATGGTAGGCATTTCGCTCGGTGTGGTGGGATTGCTGGTAGGGCTGGTGCAGGGAGGATTGATACGCGTGGTTACCCCTAAGCTGGGCAATGAAAAAAGCATTTATGTGGGATTGGGTTTATATACGCTGGGAATGATATTGTTCGCCTTTGCCTCTCAAAGCTGGATGATGTTTGCTTTTCTTATCCCTTATTGCCTCGGAGGCATTTGCGGTCCGTCGTTGCAGGCGGTTATATCCAGCCATGTACCCGCCAATGAACAGGGAGAACTGCAGGGAGCCCTCACGAGTATGATGAGCGCTACCACTATTGTTGGACCGCCGCTCATGACCAACCTCTTTGCCTATTTTACGCAAAAAAATGCTCCTATATATTTCCCCGGAGCGCCGTTTTTACTCGGCGCCATCCTGATGCTGATAAGCACCATTTTAGCTTACCGGATGTTTAAAACAGAAAGATCGGTAGCCTCGTCTTAGAATAGGGTAATTTCAGAACAATTTTTTCAGTGAGTATACATAAGTTTGGATCGGCTCTTTAGTACAACATTTTTACAAAAAAAGGATTAAAAAAACGATCGATAAATTCACTGAGTATGAAGCCCATTGTACAGATATCACTCGACCTTACGAATATTGACGAAGCCCTTGAAACCGCCGCTCTGGCTATGCGGGCCGGCGTTGACTGGCTGGAAGCTGGTACTCCGCTCATCCTGGCCGAAGGACTGCATGGCGTAAAAAAACTGCGGGAAGCTTTTCCCAATGTTCCCATTGTAGCCGACCTTAAAACAATGGACGGCGGTTACCTGGAAGCTGAGATGATGGCCAAAGCCGGCGCCACGCACGTGGTAGTAATGGCAAGAGCACACGAAGAAACCATTAAATGCGTGGTGAGTGCCGGAAAAGATTTTGGAGCAAAGGTAATGGGCGATAATCTCGGCTGTCCCGATATGGTAGAAGCAGCAAAATGGTTAGAAGACCTGGGTTGCGATTATGTAATTCATCATATAGGATACGACGAACGGAGAGGCATAGCCGCACAAGGCAAACGCATACCCAGCCCCCTCGATCAGTTGAAGGAAGTAGTGAACGCTGTAAAAATTCCGGTACAGGCAGTTGGCGGACTTACGTTGGAACAGGCCATACGCTGTCCCGAATTTGGAGCACCGCTCGTAGTATTGGGCGCGCCCTTAACCATAGACGCAGATGCCTTTAAAACGGCTGACGGAGATCTCGAAAGCTCACTGCGACTGATATGCGAAAAAATTCACGCGTACGGATCGATTTAAAATTTGAAATTTAAGATTTGAGATTTTTAAGTTCGATGAACCAAATAATTCTCAACCATCTCAAATTTCAAATATCAAATTATATATTTATAGTATAAATTAATTTATACAGGTGCGACATCGGCTCCATTTCAAATCATAAATTTCAAATCTCAAATACATGAAATCCGCAGCGGTTGTAAATTATGCTCCTGAAAAAGGATCAGTAGAAATAAGAGAAATAGAAAAGCCCGAAATAGGCGACGACGATATATTACTGGAAGTAGCCAACGTGGGCGTGTGCGGTAGCGACCTGCACCAATGGACGGCCGATCATAGCTGGCCGGTAAATTACCCGGTGGTGCTGGGCCATGAATTTGGCGGACATATTGCCGCGCTGGGCAGCCGCGTTACCGGTTGGAAGGAAGGAGACAGAGTGGTGAGTGAAACAGCGGCAGTAATTGATCCTAACAGCCCAATGACAAGAAGCGGACTGTACAATTTAGACCCTAACAGGAAAGGGTTTGGATACGGTGTAAACGGCGCCATGACGAAGTATGTACGTGTACCTGCAAGATGTTTGCATAAAGTGCCCGACCAACTGGCATTTGAACAGGCTTGTTTAACAGAACCCAGTTGCGTCGCCTTTAATGCGGTGGTTGAAAATGCGCGATTGAAGCCGGGCGACAGGGTGATTGTATTAGGCCCCGGAACGATTGGTATTTTGTGCGCTGCAATGGCACGCCTCTGTGGAGCGGAGGTTGCGGTAGTGGGACTGGAAGCGGATCGTCATCGCATTGAGATAGCCAAACAATACGGTTGTGAAGGAATTATTGGCGATGCTATGCCCTGGGCTGCCCAACGGGATGGACTAGGCGCAGATTGCGTAATTGATGCTGCCGGTTCGAGCGTTACTTTAAAAATGGCTTTGCAGTTGGTGCGCCCCAAAGGCACCATCTCAAAAGTGGGTTGGGGACCTCAGCCTTTAAATTTCTCGCTCGACCCGCTGGTGCAAAAAAATGTAACCCTGCAGGGCAGCTTCAGCCATAACTGGCCCATTTGGGAACGTGTTATTGCTTTGATGGCAAGCGGCCAACTGGATGTAAGGCCTATTATCGGCGGCGTATGGGCCGTAACCGATTGGCACGAAGCGTTTGAAAAAATGCACAAAGGCGAGGTGGTGAAGAGTGTGCTGAAACCTGTATAAACAATTTATAGTTTATCGTTTATGGTTTACTGTTTGAAATACGCAGCTAACCATAAACGCTAAACACCAAACCCAAAAATTCAATAGTGCGTTTATCCAACAAAGTCATCATCATAACCGGTAGCTGCACGGGCATTGGAAAGGCAATTGCCATACGTTGTGTTGCCGAAGGAGCAAAAGTAGTAGTGCATGGGTTGGAAAAGGAATGGGGCGAAGAAGTAGTTCAATCATTGGGGGCGCAAAATGCAGTGCTGCATATAGAAGATATTACGGATGAGGGTGCCCCTCAACGGCTGGTTGACCTTGCTCTTAGTTCTTTTGGCAAACTGGATGCAATTGTAAACAACGCCGCCATTGTTGCTTCATCAAACATTCATACCACTGACGCGGCACTGCTGCGCAAGGTGATTGAAATAAACACGGTTGCGCCATTTGCTTTGATCAAAGCGGCGTTGCCACATCTTCATCAACAAAAAGGTTCGGTGCTGAATATAGGCTCGGTAAATGCGTTCAGCGGCGAGCCTAACCTTTTTGCCTACAGCGTATCCAAAGGCGCATTGATGACCATGACCCAAAATTTGGGAGATACACTTTTCCGTGAGGAAGGTGTGAGAGTTAACCAAATTAATCCCGGTTGGGTTTTAACCGAAAACGAAGCCATCCGCAAAAGACAGCATGGACTGGCAGATGACTGGTATAAAGACCTGCCCAACGTATACGCGCCTGCGGGCAGAATTATTTGGCCCGCAGAAATAGCGGCTGCCGCCATTTACTGGTTGTCTGATGAGTCTGGTCCTATCAGCGGACAAATTATGACGTTGGAGCAATATCCGTTCATCGGGCGCAATCCGCCGAAGGATACGAGTACGATACCGACAAGGAAATAACGCTCATAGATAGGTGCAGTTCCTTTTAAGCCGGAGACTGCTTCAGCGCGCAAACATTCCTTAATCCAGATGCCCGTCATCGCGCTTCGCAGTGACGGGTAAAGGGTTAATACCTTTGCAACATTATACAGTCCAACCCTGCTTGTTCGCACTCATTACAAGTGTACCTCCTATGCACCTCGCGCGTCACTGCGAGTCGCCAGCGACGTATTACACAGAATGAAAATTATGGCGACGAAGCAGTCTTCGTGCGTGAAAATTTTTGTCTAGAACGGTATGCCTGACGTTTTCACCTTTCATCTTTCACCTTTTCTAAACCTGAATTCATACACAAAAGGTTCCATCCTTATTCCCGCCTTCAGCACAACTGGTACGGTTGATTGCACTTTGATTATTGCAGCAGTATCGGTAATGAAATGCAACGTACTAACGGCTTTGATAGATTCATTGTTTCCGCGTGAAGCAACAGTATCGCCCGCTTTCCCTTCAGGTCCGTCTGTTTTTAAAATGGTAAAGTGGTTAGAGCCAATCGCTACATCCTCTGTGACAAGCTTCATTTCTTTTTGTAAAGCACAGCCTGCGCAATTTGCAAAGCCATTAAACACACTGAGATATAAAGTATCGTTGTCCGGTTTATAAAAAAATTGCAGCGAACTGTTGATGTTGATCCTGTTTGTATCTACCGCTTCTATTTTCAGCATAGCCCGGCTCATTTTTGCCTCGGGTTGAATGCTGGCAAGTTCCCACCGCCCCACATAATCATTCACTCTCATCGCCGGCGTTTCACCAACATTTTCCAAAGCTTCTTTCTCCGATTGATTTAAAAGAAACAACGCCGCAACAGAAAGAAGTAGCAGCCCGATAACCACTGCTATGATCTTCTTTGAAGAGAGGTTGCTCCTCTTCCTGGGCAGCACAATTATATCTGTAGGTTCACGCCTGAGTTCGCGTATCAACTGAGCCAACCCCTTGTTGTAATCTTTTGAAAAATCTACATGCTGCAGGCGTTGCAACCGGTAAGGTGTTTTGCTGTCGTGTATAATTACAGGTATTACTTTTTTACGTTGCTCCAGTGCATAATACACTTCGTCTAATACATTGTTTGAAACAACCGACTTCTCCGATTCAAGAAACAGCAGGCAGTCACAGCTTTCGAGCGCTTTCTCAATTTCCATATCCCATTCACTGCCGGCTCTTATATCCTCCTGGTCTATCCATACATCAAATCCTTTCTTCTTTAAATCCAAGGCCAGCTTTTGAGCAAATGCGGCACCGTCTACCCTTGAATAGCTGAAGAACAATTTTTTAATGACCATTGTGTATTAAGTGGTTGGTAAACCTAATGTACAACTAAACACTGAGCCTGACAACTAACGGAGAAGCGTACCGTTTACGTAATGGCATCTGCCCGTTGTCGTTCGAGCGTTATCAACACTACCGTACTCACTATAAAAAAAGTGCCTGTCCATTCGTAAGCGCCGAAAGGAACTTTCAGCCATATCACTGCAAAAAAGGCTGCTGCCAAAGGTTCGATGCAGGCCAGCAAACTGGCTTTGGTGGCGCCGATATATTGCACACTCACCAGGTAAGCATAAAAAGCAAACAATGTGGCCAGCAGGATAATAAAGGCAATCATGGCAATGCTGGAAACATCCCAAATGCCGGGCACATCAAAAGGACTTTTTATAAAACAAAATGCGATGCCACCCAAAAACATTCCCCACCCCACCACTGCTGCGGAGGGAAAACGCTTTAATAAATTCAATGGGTACAAAGTGTAAAAAGCGAGCGTAACGGCTGATGCCATCCCCCAGAAAAAAGCGCTGCCAGATACAGTAACAGTATTAATACTTCCGTGTGTTACCAACAAAAAGGTGCCCGCTATGGCCAATAGGATCGCGAGGGTTTCAAACCGCGTAGGAATTTTTTTATATCGAAGGGCGAGATACAATGCTATCATAGCCGGCCCAATATATTGCAACACCGTAGCCGTTGCGGCATTAGAGGCATAAATGGCAGCAAAGTAAGTATACTGAACGGCAGCCATGCCCGCAGTGCTGAATATCACCATCTGCACGGCATCGTTCCTGTTTTTCCAAACCTGCCATATATTTTGTTTTTTAAAAGCAGCAATTACCAGTAAAATAAATCCCGCCGCAAGCAACCGGATGGTAACCAGCCATTCGGGATTAAATTGTTTTTGTTGAAAAAGATACTGGCAAAAAGTTCCGGAGATACCCCAGAAAATTGCCGGAATAATAGCCAATAAATATCCCCTGGTAACAGTATTGCTCAACGTTAAATAGCCTTTGTGTTTACAATATTATTGGTCTTTCGCGAACCTTTGTCTATTTTTTTAGAACGATGTTGTTACTGGCAGTGAACAGCGGGAGTTGAATTGTGAGCCTTTGAAGCTGATGCAGGTTCGCTATCTTTACCGCATGCTTGAACTTCCAGTAACCGCACGTATTCCCGAGCCTGAGGAAATGTCGCATCGTCACGATATTGAAGAGTTGTTATCAAAGAGGAAGAGAGCGTTGATAGTGGAGGGATACAGGCTAACGGTTAACAGCAACCGTAAAATTCCATACGCCTTCCAGGCTGAAATAAACATCAACAATTCAAAATTATGGAGCCTTGTACTGGCGCTGGCTGAAATGCTTCCCGCCGAAATCTGTCTGGAGTACAGTCTTGACGACGAATCAACCTTCGGCACCGATTATTTATCAAAGGCATTGATTTTTGAAAAGTTGCGGGGTTTTGAAACAGAACTCGTGCGGGATTGTGCATTGTCGTTTACCTTTTCGGCTCATTCCATGTCGGCACTTACAGAAATAATTGTAACCTCCTCCAAATACATCCGCTTTTCGGGCAGCGACAGAGAAAAATTCCTGCAAATAATGAGTCAGTTTACATTAAAGGAAATACCCGAACTGGCTTTCATTGATGAATACCCGAAAATGACGGAGCCGCTGAAGAAATTTATTCCCACCTCCCGAAGACCAGAAGACGTAGTATGGTCGTTGAACCGGGCGTTGGGGATCGAGGAAACGTGAAAGATGGAAATTGGATGCTCTTTGATCTTTCACCTTTCACTTTTCATCTTTCACCGCCCTGATTCCCGTTTGTGTAAATTCAATTTTCTTTTGCTTATACAGGCTGCCGGTTGTCATTTTGAAAACCTTTTTGCTCATGCCAAAAAACTCATAAATATCTTCCGGGGCCGACTTATCGTTGTAAGGCAGGTACCCATTGTGCGCCTCAAGCAATTGCAACACTTTACCTGCTTCATCGCTTACCTTATCGTAACCAGGTTTGCCGGCAACCACATTGATCTTGTTGTCTTCTGTTATATCTTTTATAAACCCTTTCAGTTTGTCGCCGGTTTCCAGGTTGCGAAATACTTCATTAAAATGGATGACGCCGGTATGTTTGTTATTAATAATTACAACATAACCAATATCGCTTCGCCGGTACACCAGCAGGTCTACCATCTCCATTTCTTTTATCGTAAGTGTTTCGTTGCTTAAAAACGCGTCTATCCTTTCTGTTGCAGCTACGCGGCCGGTTTGTTCATCGAGGTATATTTTTACCAGGTACTTTTCGCCCGCATACATTTTAGATCGCTGTTGCGATTTGGGAACAAAAATATCTTTCATCAAACCCCAGTCTAAAAAGGCACCCTGTGGCGTAACCGATATGGCTTCGAGCAATACGATATCCCCCAGTACTCCTTTAGGTTCCTGTGTTGTAGCAATCAATCTGCCTTCCGAATCGTGATGTATAAACACACATATTTCATCGCCCCTTTTTAAACCTTTGGGCACAAACCTGTTGGGCAATAAAATTCCTTCGTCGCCGTCGTCGAGGTAAGCGCCGGGCTCTACCAGCCGCAATACTTTTAATGTATGATGCAATCCTGCCTGTACCATAGGCGGTAAAGATAGAGCATTCCCCGCTAGTGTGCCGTGAGACACGACACACGGCAGGAAAGGTAGAGCCAGGATTGTGGGTCGTGAGACACGCCCCACGGCAGAGAGCATTCGGACTTTTAAAAGGTTTGGAACGCCTTACGCCAGGTTTCTTGTTTCAGGAAACCTAGTTTGGTGGGACGAAAGGCTCGATCTACGATGGAGATTGTTTCGGACTCATCTGTTCGCCAATCCAATCAGGACAGTGATTGATCAATGGCTTTCACCTGTTCCCTGTATCGCGCAGGCAGCAGCCAGTTTTTTATACTACTGTCCATATTCAGCCGGCGGCTCCATTTATAACCCCGCAACATTGTATTCAAAAGCAGCGATGGCTCAAGGTTCAGCAGGTGTTTTACCCGCGGAGGTGTAACCAGGTATTGCACATGTATTAAAATATAATACCGGAAAAATCCCAGTTGCTTCCGGTACTGATCATACAGGTCTGCCGTATAAGTGCTTGCAACCAGGTTCTCCTGCAGTTGTGCGTCGTGCATTTGCTTCCAGGCCTGGTAGCCCAATGGCAGCAGTTGAATGCCCATCCTGCGTCCTACCCTTATAAATACATTCACTACTTCTTCTTTTTCTTCTTTGGTGAGCTTTCTTTCCAACAACTCATAAGCGGCAATGGAATAATGTATGAGCATGAACAACACATCCCTGTAGGCCTCCTGCGGAATGGTATACCCGCGCGCCGACTCTACGCCGGCATGTATGCTGGTAATGCGATCAATAGATTGAAGCGCCGTTTTGGTATCTGAAAAAACGATCAGCCTTGCATAACTAACGGTGGAGAACAGGCGACCAATAGGGTCAGCCGGGAGCTTACCAGTAAAATACAACCAGTCTACCGACTTGTTCAAAGCAAATTCTGCGGCGGCACCGGCAAAAATAAACAATACCGTATCCGATTTTCCCCAAATGGTTCGTACAATAGAATCTTTCGCTACAAAAAAATCCATATCAATATTTTTAGGGCAGCATTTGTTTCCGGCTGCCGGTTTCAATAAAATGCAGTACCTGCTTTTTAAGTTCATCTGCGCTCGCGGCGGTAATATTCACCAGTGTGTAAGCGTTGCCACCCCGCAACATATCCCATCGCCAGTCCCACTGGTTAATGGTAAAATATGTTCCATTTTCGTACCACCATGCCGTATACAGCCGGTCGTTCCCTTTGCTCAACATACCCGTGTATACATTTCTGTTGCCTATACATCCGGTTTGCACTTTTACAAATTCGTATCCGCTCCCACCCCAGCAGATCATGGGATGATGATCGCTGGAATAAAAACCTGCTATCGATTTTATATAGATGAGTGCCTGGTCGTTTTCCATTTTAAGTACATTATTGGGAAGTGTTGATACAGTATAACCAGCTCTTGTTTCAACTGACCTACCGGCTTCGGCTGAACGCTGTTGCTTCATCACCATCAATAATGCAACTACGCAAAAAGCTAAAACAATTATATGAAGCCAGGCATGGTACCCGGGAGTTTTGCCTGGATCAGTTTGCGTCACAAGCTTTCCGTATCGCTTAATCATCCAGGTTGCCAAAGCCAAAGCAGGTGAAACAACATACAACAAAAAGCAGGTTATGCCCACCGCATCGTGCATAGGTTCGCCCGGAGGTATGTTAAAATATACGAGCGTAAAAATCCGGAACAGGTTGCACACTACATTGCAAATAACAATGCTGCATAGCAGGAATGCAATGCCGGTTACGGGCAGCGTGCGACGATATTTTTTCTGCTGCAACGCCATTACCATAATGCCCGAAAGCATGGAAGTGATCAGCATATACAATCCCATACAGGCAGGATCGACTGAAAACTCATTGCCATTGTATTGAATAACGTTTCCCTCTGCCACCGCAATATTGCCGGTAAAGCTCAACATATCGCTTACCCATTTTGTTAGCTGCAACCTTATGGGGAAACTGAAAATATTCATAACATACCGGCATACGGGCGAAATGAAAACAATGACCAACAGGCTGAGCAGGTGCATTTTCCCCGCATATGTTTCGGCAACAAAAAACACGCACAATAAAAGTGTTGTGTACAGCATTGTTTTGGCAGGCAGTAAACAGGTAATTACTGCTGCCGCCATCGCTGCTATCGCAAATCGCAACCCGCCCTTTTTATGGCTGCGTGTTGACGAAACCACTACCAGTATTGACAATATGCCTAACTGAAAATCGAGCGATCGGGTATTTACATAGTCGCCAAGCATCCGGCAGAAAATAATACCGTATATGGCTAGCAGGAAGATTGCCATCCAATGTACAGGTAGTCTGCGCATTCCTGTTAGTACAATAGCTGTCATTGTTCATCCATTGAGGGGTCAAAAGAGCGGCGGCGTACATACAGCAGCAGCAATAATGCAGTAATGATCATGGCCCATTCATGTGGCTCGGGAACAGCACCTTTGGCAGACAAGGAAGCATTTTTAAGACTGTCTTTACTCGCTTTAATGTCAAACCGGTCGTAATCGCGCTGCGATTCCAACACCACCAGGCTCGAAACAGGCGACACAACGTATGCTTCCTCGGCTTCGGTTATGGCAGCCTGCTCAACAGTGCCGCCTGATAAAATAGCCGCTCCCTGGTTTTTGAGAATGTGGTTATAGGCAAAGAGTCGCATCACATGGTCGGGTGCTGAAGACTGAGTGGTACTTTCTTCCGACTGGCGAAGCGTGATGCCTGCAGTGTCGAGTGTTACTTCGTTTTCCTTTTCGTTTGCCATGGGATACCGCTGACCGTTCAACAACTCCTGCAGCAAAAAAACATCTCCTTTTACATAATTAAATGATCCAACTTCCTTTAAAGTGCGCAGGTAGGGAGATAATGTTGTGCCTATATTAAATACATGCACACGTTTTTTTTGAGCGATGTAATTTTTGATGCTGGACGCAAAATCGGTCTGTTTTATATCATCCAGGATGGGAGATGTGTTTCCGCTTTTAATGATGACCAGCGACGCGGCGGGATGTGTAATGTTTGAAAATGGGAACAGCGTAAAATAGTTGTTTCGCAAATTGTTAAAAACCTCGTCAGCATTGTGCTGTGTGAGGCGCAGCAAAGAACCGTTGCTGTTCGCCACAAATACATTCTTCTGTTTTACAAGGTTGTATACTTTATCGCATTCATCAGCCGACCAGGATGCATTCACATCCAGGTAAACATCTTTTATATCGAGTGAGGTACTCTCGGGCTCTGTAGAAAAAAGCGTGTATTGCTTTCCGTTAAATGCAAACGCTCCTGGCAATACCGGTTCGCGGTCGAAAGCCATGTTCCAATCTGTTTTGTACCTGCCTTTTCTTGTATAGGTGTATTCACCCGTTTCATCAAATGCAGCCGACATAGTGAGATCTACCGGTTTTTTAAAGAACCGGATCTCCGTTTCTTCTTTCGCACTGGTGGCAAGCGGCCCGTCGAAGTACACGGGTTGGTATATCAATCTGGTGCCGCTTAATAGCAACGGACTGGTGATCCCAATCTTAAACTCCCGGTTCTTTCCACTCTCAACGGGGAAAACCCTCACCGTAACGCGGTTACCTTCCTGCCAGTGTACTACCGATGGATCGCGGCGCTCCCTTCCTACAACTGTTTTGTACGCGCTGTCTGCTTTTGACCGGGTGGTGAGTATACCTTTTTCCTCCACACCGTCTATCCATAACGATAAAGAAGTTACTACGCTGCCTTCGGGCATGTGAAAAGTATAGATCGCTTCCTGTGTATTGCTCCAGCCACGGGGATTGAGTTGATTCTCTACTTTTATTTTCATTTGTGAATAAGCGAGCCTGAACTGCGGCCACACTTCAATATTATTTTTTACAGCGCTTGTATAAAGATCTTCGCCCGACCATAATCTCTCTTCGGCAAAGTGCCGTGAATCGTAAGTCGATTTCAGGATGTTGATCCTGTCTGATTCTGACAGGTTGATTTCTCCCCCAATTAATGAGGCCATCATCACCAGCGGATCGTGTTTCGTTTCTTCATCAAAACTTCTGGATGGTATGCCCCCCAATGCATCACTAACCATATTACCCGCCACCTGGTAGGTAAGTCCGGCCTTGCATATCCTGTTGTCGAAAAAACCCGGCTTTATTTTTTGAGCTGCGCCTATCCATTCAGGAAGGTTTTTGTTACCCATCGCCAGCGCTTTATTGATGGCATTTACCTTGATGCTCCAAACCAATACAAAAGCAACAACAACGGTAACGCTCAGGGCTAATCCAGACCGAAAAAACACGATGTGCCTGCCTGGCGCAGCGTTTAGTTTTTTAAAGAACACCAGTGTATAAATGAACAACAACAGCGGTACGAACGTATGCAGAGAAAACCCAAGCAAGAAAAATCCAATAAGGCTGATAATATACATGGGAAGCAGATATACTAACAGGTATGCATACAACAATACTGATATGCCGGCGATGAAACTCGACGTATACCTTGCCCAGGAAGGCAACCGATGAAACACAGAAAAAAGAAGGCAATTGGCAGACGATACAAACAGTAATACAGTAAACCAGTCAACGGCAGGCATAAAGATTCCCATTTCCCTGTTCAATCCGTAAGCACTTACCAAAAACAACAGCAGGAAAACAAACATCGGCTGCAAACCCTCTCTGCCTCTTCTTAGTCTGCCGCTGCCTAACAAAAGGAGAAAGTAAAATGCCGTAATAGAAAATTCAACGAAAAAGAAACTGATGGCATCTACGCTACTAAACAATGAAACGCAAAAGATAATAAAGGAAATGACCAGCATTACCAAACCTGCTATATAAAGACCGTCGGTTGGCTTTTTAATTTCGGGTTGCATGAAGTGTGTTTATTAGAGTTGAAATAATTTTTAATGAGCGCGCTCAATGTTTTCCAGCAATCTTGTTTTCCTGTAACAGATGAGCAATGGCACCAATCCAACTACCCCGAAAGAGCAATCCAACAAACGCCAGAAGATGGGAATGTGCCGGATGTATCCGGCAATAAAAGCCAGTGGAAAAATGAGTACACAGGCAATGCAGCCAAACTGGATGATCCAGATGTTGCGCACCGGGTTAAGCAAGGGACCAATGAACGCCACAGCTATAACGATGTGGGCAAAGGCAAGCCAGTCGTACCCATAAGCGATATAAGGATACCTTTCGTTGGTATTGCGTATGGCATTGTAACAGGTAGCCATCCAGTTATAAAAAGCAGAAGTATTTTCGGGCCACCAGCTTAAAACCCAGTGTAACTCCGTTTCGATGGCAAACGCAGTAATGCCGCTCAGCAGCAATGCCACAATGAAAAACACCATCCAGCTCCGGATAGCTTTTTTCAACCTGATTCTTTCTTCCATAATTTTATTTTTAAAAAGCGCTTTGAAAAACAAAGTATCTGTTTTAAAAAATATCCCTTAAAGGGATTCAAAAAGCACTTTGAACTACAAAGTAAATTCAGAAAATTGATGTCTCCAAACTTTTTTCGATGAAAAGCAATCAGCTATCAGCATTGAGCAATCAGGTTTTGCAGTTCCGGTCGGCACGCCCTGGTCGAACTGCGTGGGCGGATACCAGGGCGGTATGACCGACCTGGCTAAATGTGAGGAGCAAAATGTATTAAAGATAATACCTACTTTTTCAGGACATAACTTGCCCTCTTTCAGTTACAAAATCAGGAATCACCCCAATCACAAATCAGAAATTCTATTCTCCCTTATTGTAGAATATATTACTCGTTAGCCGCATTTTACTTCCCTCATTCTCAGGGGTTTTGTTATCCGATCAGGCTAAAACCCTGCTTTGGTATGTTTTTTTGAAAATGATTGGAAGGATGAATGCAATTAAACAGCATTCTCCGATTTTCTTTGAAACGAAAAACTTACAGTTATGAAAACAAACGAAAAAAATGTTGAAGTGCTGAATGACCTGATTAAAATTAACAACGATCGTGTTGCAGGTTATGAAAAAGCAGCAAAGCAAACAGAAATTATAGATGCAGACCTGCGTAGCATATTCACCAGTATGGCGGCGGAAAGCCGGACTTATGCCAATGAGTTAAGTCGTTATGTAAGCCAGGCGGGTGAAACACCAACAGACAATACCACTGTAAGCGGTAAAATATATCGTGCATGGATGGATGTGAAAGCAACATTTAATGGTAAAGACAGGAAATCAATTCTGGAAGCATGCGAATATGGAGAAGATGCAGCCCAAAAGGCTTATAAGGCAGCGTTGGAATCTGACTCAGACAATCGCCTTTCAGCAGATGTAAGGCATGTGATAACAGAACAAAAAACTAAATTAAGAAAATCTCATGACCAGATTAAGGCTATGAGAGATGCTCAACCTGCTTAGGAAACACCACGAGGGAGATGATATTAAATATCATCTCCTTTCTTTTTATACGAAAAATAAAATGTATGATAAGGAACGCGACTACAGAAGATATGAAAACGCTGACATTGTGTTTGAATAAATTGATGAAAGAAGGTTTTACAGAAGATTTTAAAGCTACGGCTAATGGACTGAAGTCTTTAAAAACTGAAAAGGAATATTCGCCGGAAGAAATAAAGGTGGTGAACTTTTACCGCTTTGAGGGAGCCAGCGATCCGGCAGATAATTCTATACTGTATGCAGTGGAAACCACAGACGGAGCAAAAGGAACACTGGTAGATGCTTTTGGACCATATGCCGACTCAAAGGTGGATAAGTTTATGAAAGACGTGGAAGATATTTACAAGAAGCATACTACAGAGGAAGCAGAAAGTCAGCGGTAGAGTAGTCAGTCATCAGCTTTGAGCTATCAGTAGTCAGAAAAAATCTCAAAAAACAAGAAACAAAGGCCAAAGAAAACAGCCATGCTGAAAGCTGATTGCTGACCGCTGACAGCCCTTCAGTATTTTTCCAGCATTTTCAGTGCCTTGGGTATATTGATTCCCGTTTTCAGTACGGGCGAAAAAATATCGCCTTTCTTTTTCAACCTTGCTATCATATTTTTTATGGTGAACTGATCGGGTGTTAGTCCATGTTTTACTTCTTTCCAGGTTAATGGTGCGGACACAGTTGCGCCAGGCTTGGGGCGGGCGCTGTAAGCAGACGCCAATGTTTGCCCGCGGCTGTTTTGCAGATAATCAACATAAATCTGGTTCTTTTTCCTGCGCGAAAGCGAGCGCTCCAACGTGGTGGTATCTGGCAAAGCTTCGTGAGTAAGCGTAGCAATTAGTTTTGCAAAGTTCCGTACATCTTCATACAAATATTTTTTCCCGCAGGGAATGTATACATGCATTCCACTGGCGCCCGATGTTTTGCAATAACCTTCCACACCGGCATAGTCCAGCACATTTTTAACGGCCAATGCAACATCAATCACCTGGTCAAAACTGTTCTTTTCCGAAGGATCAATATCTATTACCAGGTAATCAGGATTGTCCATTTTGCTAACGGTAGAGTTCCAGGGATTCATTTCAATGCAACCCAGATTTGCAATAAACAAAAGACTGTCTTTATTGTTGCATACAAGGTAATGCACTGTTTTGCCTGTAGATTCCGCCTCTATATCGGCTGTCTTCATCCAGTCGGGGGCTATGTCGCCGGCGTCTTTATGAAAAAAGCCAGCGTCCTGTATACCGTTGGGATTGCGCTTAAGCGATAAAGGCCTGTTTTTTAAATAAGGTACTATATAAGGCGCTACTGCTTCATAATAAGCGATGAGATCACCTTTTGTAATTTTTTCTTTTGGCCAATACAGCTTATCCAGATTCGAGAGCGACAGCTTTCCTTTTTTTACTACCATGAGTATTCGTATTTGATGTCAGCTATTTCTTTTTTGCGGGAAGCACTTTTTTCAAGGCTACTTCTTTTTCTGTCTCCGCGTGTACCTGTTTGCTTTTTTTGTCAGGTCTTAGTCCCTTAAAAACCGGGTGGCGCATAATTCCTTCCCTCGTTATCTCGCTATACTCTATTTCGCATACCAGTTTTGGCAATAGCCATGTAACTTTTCCATTGGGTTTTACGCTGTCGGGCACAGGCTTTTTAGCAGCAATAAAAGGCTTCATCGTTTTCATAAGTTCAGCCAATGTTTTTTCGTTAAAGCCGGTACCCGCATGTCCGATATAATGAAGCTTGTCTTCTTTATACTGAGCCAACAGCAGCGAGCCGAAATGGGTTCTCGCTCCCCTGGGTTCGGTATAGCCAATGATGATCGCTTCCTGCGAATGATGGTGTTTAATTTTCAGCCACTCCCTGGTACGCACTCCCGGCATATAAATGCTGTCTGCCTTTTTTGCCATTATGCCTTCCATCTTCTTTGACTTCACCAGGCGAAAAAGCTTCTTCCCCTCTCCTGTTACATGATCGCAATACCGGATGGTAGCTGACACCGGGAGTACCCGCTCCAGCAAGGCCTTGCGTTCTGTAAGCGGCAGGCTCATTACATCTTTGCCCTGGTATTGCAATATATCGAACACGTAAAATACAATTGCCTGTGCATCTTCGGTCTTCCGGTTTTGCAACCGTTGAAAATTCGGAAGTCCCTTTTCATCCAGCCACACCACTTCTCCGTCAACAATCATTTTCTTCCTTATCTTTTTCAACGCTGCGGTTACAGCAGGGTAATGCGTTGTGAGATCGAGCCCGTTGCGGGAATACAGCAGCACTTTGCCATTTGAAATTTCTGCAATAGCGCGATAACCATCGAGCTTTAGTTCAAACAACCAATCGTTGCTGTCAAACACTTCATTCACCGCTGTTGCCAGCATGGGTGTAATGTAGTTACTTAGCTTTCGCCCGCTTGGCCGCATGTTTTGTTTTCGGTTTGGCGGTTGCAGATAATTTTTCGCTGTCATACTTGCGGCTTACCGCGTATTCATCTTTGTGTTTTATCAGCAACCAGTTTTTGTCATCGTCCTTTAATCGCACCAGCACAAAACCGCCTGCCAGCTTTTCTCCCTGTAACAGTATTTTCAATTCTCCTTTTTTCAAAGCTGCCAGCGCCTGCCGCTCGGTTAATTTTTCCAACGCTTCATCTACCGGAAAAAACAAACCTTTGTCCCACACTTCTACGGTGCCCGCTCCATAATTGCCCTTGGGAATTTCGCCTTCAAAATTGATATAGCTTACAGGATGATCTTCTACCATTACGGCTAACCGCTTATCGGTTGGATTCATGGAAGGTCCTTTAGGCACAGCCCAACTTTTTAAAACACCGCCTAACTCCAGCCGGAAATCGTAATGCAGGCGCGTGGCATCGTGTCGCTGCACTACAAACCTGAACTTGTTTTTCTTCTCTACTTTTCCTTTAGGCTCCCTCGTTTCCTTAAAATCTCTTTTTTTATTGTAAGTGGTCAGTGCCATTATGAAGCTTTTTTCTTAGCGGGTGTTCCAAGACTTTCTTTAAGCTGCGCCATTAAATCCCTGCTTCTCGAATGCGCCACACGCAATACAGGGGCCTGCACCTTACGTCCTTTAGCTTTGGCTTTAATGAGCTTCATCAGCTTATCTGAATAAGTATCTTTATACTTGGATATATCAAAAGGAGTAGTGAGTTGATTGATCAGTTGCACCGCCATTTTCAGTTCTGCTGGTTTGCTTTTGGCAGACGTTACTTTGATTTCTTCAGCATTGCGTATTTCCTGTTCGAACCTTATTTTATTTAAAACCAGCACATCGCCCAGCGGCTTGATAATCACCAGGCTTTCGCGGCTGCGCAGCACATAAGTTCCAAGTCCCGCCTTACCTGTTTTGGTCAACGCATCGCGGAGCAACGCATACGCTCTTACGCCCGCCTTTTCCGGTTGCAGGTAATAAGGCGCTTCAAAATACATAGCGTCTATCTCTTTCTCATCTACAAAAGAATTGATTTCAATCATCTTTGTTTTTTCGGGACTCGCTTTCTCAAAATCTTCCGGTTCAAGTATTACGTATTTATCATCCAGCTTGTATCCGCGAATAATATTTTCCCAGGCTACTTCTTTACCCGTTTCTGCATTCACTCTTTTAAACTTAATGTTTGCATGATCCTTCTTGTCCAGCATATCCAGGTCAAGCTCGCTTTGTTGCACAGCGCTGTAGAGTTTAACCGGAATGTTCACCAAACCAAACCCTATAGCTCCTGTCCAAATTGCTTTCATAGTATTTTTTTTAGAATACAGTTAAATTTCTATGCCAGTACTGCTAAGCGAAAACTATATTTAAAAAAAATAAGGAAGCGCTTGCAGATACGGCATATTTTTTGGAAGTTTATTGAAACCTTTCGGGGTGATTCGGACGAATCATAAATAGTTACACCCATAATTACTCCGGTAATTACAGCGAATGAAATCTGCGAAAGGATTCAAAAGGGTTTTGGTAAACGCTAAAACCCTTTTTCTTTTGCCTGGGATTGAAATCCCGAGCAACAATATCTGATCGAGCCGATGGCTCTGCCTTGTTACAAACGGGCGCACCTAAAATTGTCGCCCATTGTATTTTCCGGTCGGTGAGGACACTATAGCCGTCAACTTAAGAGCATGAGCGATGCCAGATGTCGATATTGTACGGATGATTTCGATCCATCCGTATACAACAGCTCAAATCTATTTTTGTAACCTATGCCATGTACCGCACCACATGCAATCCTGTAGAAAGATGATCAGTTATCAATACACCTATATTGGCAGCCCATAACCGAACGCCAAACCTGAAAGCTGACGGCTGATAGCTGACAGCTTAGAGCCACAGCGCAATTAATTCTACAAAACATTGAGGAAAATTTTTCCCGTAGTTTTTTTAGCAAAACGCGCGATGTAATAAGTGCTTTTAAGAGTATATTTGACCTCCCGGTCCCCCAACCCATCAACCTTTGAGTTCACCTCGGGCTTTCCTTGCAACACCTTATTAGCTTTAGTCGGGAACAAGACCAGCATACATGATTTTAATAGTAGACGATAAGCAGGAAAATATTTTTTCTTTACAGGCAATATTGGCAAGGCATTCTTTTCCTACAGATACTGCATCGAGTGGTGAAGAGGCGTTGAAAAAAATTCTGAAACGTTCGTATGCATTGATCATACTCGACGTTCAGATGCCGGGCATGGATGGTTTTGAAGTAGCAGAAATTATTGCAGGATATCAGAATGCCAAAGACACTCCTATTCTTTTTCTTTCGGCTGTGAATACAGACAAGCGGTTTATTACAAAAGGATATGCGGCGGGAGGCATTGATTACATCACCAAACCGTTTGATCCGGACATATTGATGCTGAAAGTAAAAACCTTTTACCGGCTGTACGAACAAACGCATGCATTGAATGAAATGCAGCGAAATTTGTTGCAGGAAGTTGAGTTCAGACGGAATGCGCAAAATGAAATACAGGAAAAAGTACAGCAGCTTCACACCATACTTGAATCTATACCGCAAATAGCTTTTACCGCCGGGCCGGACGGAACGATAGAATTTGTAAACAAACAATGGTACCTCTATAGTGCCGATATGCAGGCTTTTCCTGCCACTCATCCGGAAGACATCGACATTGGTAAGGCGTTTAAAACAGCAGTGGCCAACAAAGAGCCGCTTGAAATGGAAGTGCGGGTAAAAAAAGTATATCCCAACCAATACAAATACCACCTGCTGAGAGTAATGCCGGTAAAGGAAGGAGATACTGTTGTAAAATGGGTGGGCACTTTTACCGATATTGATGCGCAGAAACAGGTGGCCAGCAAAAAAGATGAATTTATCAGCATTGCCAGTCACGAATTAAAAACGCCTTTGGCTAGCGTAAAAGCCTACATCCAGTTACTGGAAAGGCAACTGGAAACAGCAGACAAAGTGCGCCCGCTGGTGGAGCGTTCGCTCACTCAAATAGACAAGCTGAACAGGTTGGTATCGGAGTTGCTGGACGTATCTAAAATAGAAAGCGGGAAAATGAGGTTTCACAAAGAGGTGTTTGACTTCAACAAACTGCTGGGCGACGTGGTAGACATTATGCAGAAAGCATATCCTCATTATACGATTGTAGTAACCAGCGATCCTGACCTGATGGTATATGCGGATGAAATGAGAATAGAGCAGGTAATAACCAACTATATTACCAACGCTGTAAAATATTCGCCAGAGGTAAAGCGGGTGGAAGTAAGCGCCAAAAGAACCGCCGGTAACATGCTTGAATTTTCTGTAAAGGATTTTGGTATTGGTATACCGTTGGAGAATCAGCAGGAGATTTTTGAAAAATTCTTTCGTGCCGAAAATGTTTCGGCTTCTTTCCAGGGATTGGGAATTGGTTTGTTCGTGAGTGCCGAAATCATCAACCGGCATCAGGGAACGTATCGTGTTGAAAGCGCCTCTGGAAAAGGATCTGTTTTCTATTTCACCATACCTATGCAGCCCGCACCGGCAATTGTTCATCAACAATAAATTTTTTCATGAATCGCTCTCTTAACCGCAATCTGTTTATTGGATTCGGCATTTCGCTGTTCATTCTTTTGCTCAGTTCGATAGCATCGTACGTAAGCATACAAAACCTGCTGCGCAATAGCAAGCTCGTAAATCATTCCAACGAAGTGATCTTCACTGTTGGGGAAGTGCTTTCTACCTTAAAGGATGCCGAAACGGGACAGCGTGGCTACATGCTGACAGGCGACCAGAGTTTCCTGGAGCCGTACAACGGCAGTTACAACCGCGCGCTGGAGCAATTGAACGAAGTAAAAAAGCTGGTAGTAGACAATCCCCAGCAAGTGCTCAATGCAGAGCAACTCAGGAATGTAGTTATTAAAAAACTATTGCGCCTTGAGCACCTGATTGATCAAAAAAAAGCAAACCGCCCTATTACAGCAGAAGATCTGCGTACGGGAAAAGAATACATGGATGAAGCGCGCATACTGGGCAAGCGAATAGAAAATGCCGAGCTGGCGTTGCTGAAAGATCGCACCGAAAAAATGCAGGCTTTTGCAGCCTTTACACCCATACTCATTATCGTAGCCTCGCTGCTGTCGCTGCTGCTGGCCATTTATTTTTACGCAAAAATCAAACAGGAAATAACAACGAGGAGCAAATTGCAACGGGATCTGCAGCGGAAAGACCAGGAAATATCGGGCAGGCTGGAGATCATTCAGAAACTGGCCGATAAAATATCGAACGGAGATTATAGTATACGCATAACCGACGATGAAAAAGATACGGTAGGCAGCCTTGCCGGCTCGCTTAATAAAATGGCAGGTTCGCTCGAACATTCCTTTCAAACCTTGCAGGAAAAAGAATGGATACAGGCATCTGTGGCAACCCTGGGTGAAATTATGCTGGGCGAAAAAAATACGATTCATCTTAGTCACGATGTGTTGCAATACCTCGCGCTTCACCTCGGCGCACCGGTGGGTGCATTTTACCTGGCAGAAACTGATGGAAGGTTGAGACTGGAAGCCGGCTTTGCCTTGCACGAGGGCGAACGCAACAAAACGATTGCACCGGGACAAGGAATTGCAGGGCAGGTGGCGCGCCAGCGCAAGGAAATGCTGGTAACGAATGTTATCGAAGAAAATCTTATCGTCAGTTTTGCCAGCGGCAAAGTATACCCCGAAAGCATCATTGCCTACCCCATATTTTTTGAAAAGAAATTAGTGGCGGTGGTTGAACTTGGTTTTTTAAGAAGCATTGAGCAGCGGGAGATCGCGTTTTTAAAAACCACGGCAGAAGGCATTGGCATTGCCATTAACAGCGCGCTTAGCAGGATAAAACTGCAGGAGTTGCTGGAAGAAACACAGGCACAGGCAGAAGAACTGCAGGCACAACATACCGAGCTGGAGAACATGAATGCCGAAATGGAAGCGCAAACAGAAAAGCTCCAGGCTTCGGAAGAAGAGTTACGTGTGCAACAGGAAGAACTGATGGAAACCAACCAGGCGGTTGAAGAAAGAAACAAATTGCTTGAAGAAAGAAACCACCTGATTGCACAGCGCAACCTGGAAATACAGAAAAAGGCAGAAGAGCTTGCTTTGAGCACCAAATACAAGTCGGAGTTTTTAGCCAATATGTCGCATGAGTTAAGAACACCACTTAATTCCATATTGCTGCTGTCGAGACTCCTGTCGGAAAACAATGAAAAAAATCTCAGCGGCGACCAGGTGGAATACGCCAACGTTATTCAAAACTCGGGCAACAGCTTACTGGAACTGATAGACGAAATACTCGACTTGTCGAAAATAGAGGCTGGCAAAATGCAGCTTGAATATACAACGGTGCCTTTGCTGCAGGTAATGAATGATATGAACATGCTGTTCTTTCCCATTGCAGGTGAAAAGAAACTTGAATTCAAAACCGTAGTGCAACCAGGAACACCCGAGTTGATAGAAACTGATAAAATGCGGCTGGAACAGATTTTGAAGAACCTGTTGTCGAACGCTTTCAAATTTACTGAACAGGGTTATGTACACCTCACGGTAGCGCCCTCTGCGGAGTATCCCGGCAATATTGTATTTACGGTGAAGGATACGGGCATAGGCATTGCAAAAGAAAAACAGCAGCTTATTTTTGAAGCATTCCAGCAGGCCGACGGATCTACCCGGAGAAAATATGGTGGCACGGGACTGGGGCTTTCCATCAGCCGTGAACTGAGCCGGTTATTAAAGGGCGACATTTTAGTAAAAAGTGACCCGGAACAGGGAAGCGAATTTTCTGTTACCATCCCCGTTGAAAAAAACACTCCGGGCATCACCCATGAGTTGAAAAAAACTGTTGCAGAAATTTCAACATTACCGGTTACCCTCCCTTTAGAAAGCGTAAGAGAAGAACAATCGCTTGCCATGAAACTGGTGCTCAACCAGTCGCCCGAAGAAATTCCGGACGACAGGCTCAATATAACGCCCGACGATAAAGTGATTTTGATCATAGAAGATGATACGGCTTTTGCAAAAGCCTTGCTTGACTTTACGCGTAAAAAAGGATATAAGGGACTGGTAAGCGTGCGAGGAGATTTGGGTATAGAAATGGCCATAGCCTTTAAGCCTTCGGGTATATTGCTGGATGTACAGTTGCCAATGAAAAACGGGCTGGAAGTAATAGAGGAGTTAAAAAACAATGCTATCACAAGGCCTATCCCCGTTCATATCATTTCTTCGTTCGATGTTAAAAAGGAAAGCCTTTCAAAAGGAGCCATCGATTTTATTACCAAACCACTCACCGCCGAAAAAATAAACAGTGTATTTGAAAAGCTGGAATATGTACTGAACAGGCGTTCTAAAAAAGTGCTTATCATCGAAGACAATTCGCACCACGCCAAGGCATTGGCATATTACCTCGGCACCAATCATGTAAATGCAGCCATTTCCGAATCGCCGGAAGAAAGCATGCAGGTGCTGCAACAGGAACATGTTGACTGTGTTATTCTCGACATGGGCATACCCGATCAAAATGCTTACCAGGTGCTGGATGCCATTAAAAGTCAAAAAAACATGGAAGACATTCCCATCATCGTATTTACCGGGAAAAATCTTTCGTTGAACGAGGAGTTTCGCATTAAGCAATATGCAGACTCTATTGTAATTAAAACGGCTCACTCCTATCGCCGCATCCTCGATGAGCTTTCCATATTCCTGCATTTGCTGCAAACACCAGATAACAGCACAGGCTCTAAAGTGTCGGAAAAGCTTGGCTCGCTACACGAAGTTTTAAAAAATAAAAGAGTATTGATTGCCGATGATGATGTAAGGAATATTTTTTCTATTACCAAAGCGCTGGAGCAATATAAGATGAAGGTTATTCCTGCAATGGATGGAAAGGAAGCGCTTGAGCTGCTGGAAGAAAATAAAGATACCGACATTATACTAATGGACATCATGATGCCGAAGGTAGACGGCTACGAAGCGATTGCGCGCATTAAAAACGACAAGCGTTTTAAAAACATCCCGATCATTGCGGTTACTGCCAAGGCAATGCTGGGCGACAGGGAAAAATGCATACAGGCTGGTGCGTCCGATTATATTTCCAAACCTGTAGACATTGACCAGTTGATCTCATTGCTGAGAGTGTGGTTGTACGAAAAAGGATTTTAATCGTTTGGAGTTTGAAGTTTTGGGTTTGAAGTTTTGGGTTTGGAGTTGAGTTTACGGATTCTACTAACATCAAACAGTAAACAGTAAACGACTAAACGCCGAACAGTAAACAACAAATTATAGGCACTTTAATTAATGACAATGTATGGCACTCGATAAAAAGGTGTTGATAATAGACGATGACAGCCGCAATATATTTGCGCTGGAAGCTTACCTGAAATCTAAAAAAATAAATTGCATTGTTGCAGGCAATGCGGGTGATGGAATTGAATTGCTGGAGGCTGACCCGTTGGTAGCCGTGGTGCTGATGGACGTGATGATGCCCGATATGGATGGCTATGAAGCAATGACGGTTATCAGGAAAAAGGAAAAATTCAAATCCCTGCCGTTGATTGCCGTAACGGCGCAGGCAATGGTAGGCGACCGCGAAAAAAGCCTGGAGGCAGGAGCAACCGCATATTTGTCGAAACCCGTTAATACGGATGCATTGATGCAATTGCTTGAAAAATATTTAAAATAAAAATACTGAGCTCTCACATTACGATAGCAGACAGCGATGTTGAGCGTTTGTTAAAGGAATTGCTCAACCTTTATGGATACGATTTTACATCGTATTCCAAAGCCTCGCTTAAACGCAGGCTCGACAGGGTATATTCGCTGTATAACTTCGGGAGCTTCAGCGATTTTTTTGAACGCATCAAAAGCGATCCGGACTTTTTTAAAGTGCTGGTAGAAGAGGTAACGGTAAATGTTACGGAAATGCTGCGCGACCCTGCTTTTTACAAAATCATTCGCGAAACCGTATTGCCCGACCTGGCTACTTATCCCTTCATCCGTGTATGGCATGCCGGCTGCTCTACAGGTGAAGAAGTATACTCGATGGCTATTCTGTTGGAAGAAGCGCAACTGCTGCATAAATCGCTTTTGTATGCCACCGATATCAACCCCCGCGTTATTGAAAAAGCAAGGCGCGGCATATTTCCCGTAAGCCTTATGCAAAAGTACTCCGACAATTATATCCAGTCGGGCGGCAAGCGCGATTTTTCCACCTACTATTCTGCCAACTACAACCTTGCAAAGTTTGATGAACGACTGAGCCAGCGCATGATATTTTCTACCCACAACCTGGTATCCGACCATTCCTTTAACGAATTCCAGCTCATTTTTTGCAGGAATGTATTGATCTATTTTGAAAAAGACCTGCAGTCGAAAGTGCTTACATTATTCGATAACAGCCTCGCAGAATTGGGATATCTTGCATTGGGAAGCAAAGAGTCTATAAAATTTTCACCCCTTGCTTCGCGCTATCAGCAAATAGACAAGAGACAGAAAATATGGCGAAAGAAGAAATAAAAAATATACAACTGATCGTTATCGGCGGTTCTTCGGGTAGCCTTAAAGTGATACTGCACCTGCTCCGTGAATTAAGAACAGATTTTACAATCCCCATGCTGCTGGTTCTTCATCGCAACAACCAGCAGGAATCTGTGTTAGCCGAGCTGCTGGCCGCCAAAAGCTTTTTGCCTGTTAAAGAAGTAGACGAAAAGGATGCTTTGCTGGCGGGACATATTTACATTGCTCCGCAGGATTATCATGTACTGCTCGAATCGGATGGATATTTTTCGCTCGACTATTCAGAAAAAATGCATTACAGCCGTCCAAGCATTGACGTTAGTTTTATTTCGGCGGCAGAAGCATACGACAGCCACCTGATCTGCATACTCCTGTCGGGCGCCAATGCAGACGGGGCAGAAGGCTTGCAGGAAGTAAAAAAGCACAACGGTATTGCTATTGTGCAGGACCCTGACGAAGCAGAAGTTGACTACATGCCGCGCCGGGCGATGGCTGCCGGAAGTGTAGATTACGTGATGAATACAAATCAACTGGTTGATTTCCTGAATGGGCTTTGAAGGTTTGGAGTTGAGCGTTTGGGGTTTGGCGTTTGACGTTTAAGGTTTGGGGTTCTTGTTTCTTTGGTTCTCGCTATGAGTATGTCACGTCCTGAAAAAAGTAGACACTGTAACAATGCATTTTCTTTTTTCCTTTAGTTACATCGGCCAGACCGCCTGCGGCGTGCCGACCGGGGCAGCCTTCCCATCGGCACGCCGCAGGCGGTCTGATGGAAGAAAGTTACAAAAGGCTATAGCCTGTTTCGGACACAAGACACTGTATACCTGACAAACAAACACTGAATGCTGACAGCCAAAAAGCTGATCGCTGACAACCCACCCCACTGTTGTACCGTATTTCTTTCTCCAGAGTCTCTTCTCTAAGCCATGTGTGTTGGCAGGACTCTGCGGCATATAGGCAGAATACAGCGTAGATTAAAAAAGACACTGATTGCTTAAAATCGCAGCGTCCTTGCTTGCGCACAAGGGCTATACGAGTAGACGCTGCGGTGAAAAAAGCAGCAACGCGTAGACGTTCTACATATCAGTTACCGATCAATCAAACTTACTTAGAAAACAATAAGTCTGCAGCAGGCTTCTCTTGACGCTACGATTGCACCGGGTAGTGCGCTACCGCGTTAGCAACAACTGTTTCCAGATCGACAATATCAAACGGTTTATTGAGGTAAAATTCGGCGCCGGCTTCTTTTGCCTGGTCGGCTATATTGTTATTGCCACTAAAGAGTATTACAGGTATATGCCGGAAACGGTCATCTTTTTTTAGCAACTGCACTGCTTTAATACCTCCTATATCGGGTATCCTGCAATCCATGATGATCACTCCCGGCTCAAACACCTCCACCTGGTGCAAAATGTCTGCGCAGTTTTCGCGTGTGTAAATTTCAAAGTTTTTTTGCCGGAGTATAAGCGAACAAATATCCAGGAGGTCCTGGTCGTCGTCGAATATTAAAACCTTTTTCCTCATACGCGGGTTTAAATGCTGTTGGTTGACAAAATTAAAGAAATCATCACAGCAATGGCCAAGCGCCTGGCAGATAGTACCTTTCAGCCTCCAGCTATCAGGTTTCAAATCTTCCGGCTATGGGCAAGCATACCTGCCGGCAGCAGGGTAAAAATCATTAACAATGTTGTACGTAATAAAAATAGAGTTCGGAATTCCAAAAGCTTAGCACCTGCCAACTGAGCCTGATCGCTGACAGCCGATCCCCCTAAAAAAAATCATATTTGTTGGGCTTCATATAAGCTTCGGGCTGCTGAGGCATAGAGGTAGCGACGCGGGGAGCATCTTTTCTGCCTGCTGCCTCTTTAATATTAATGACGGGAGTTGAATTCTCCGCTTTTCTCAAAAGGCTTTCCGCATGTTCTGTCACCAGTTTTAAGCGCGACTGTTCAGTTATTTCAAAGGAGTGAAACTGCATAAAAAAAGTTATTATGCTGGTGAGGTAAAATTATTATACCCTCAGCGGCATACCCAGGTCACCAGTTATCGATTTTTTTCAGGCGCTGTCCGGGCCTGCTTTCCGAGTATAAATACGTCTCTTCGAAATGATTGTGCGACGTTTATGCAGCACCGAAAGTGTGCATCAAGTAGACAATTTTCTACAAATCTGAGCAGATTCCACCCCAGATTTTTTGTTCAATATTTTAATTGCCAACGTTTTGCAACTCAAATCAGCTAAAATAAAGCAGATATCTGCCGAAGGGCCTGTTTTGCGAAATATTGGTTTCCTGTTTGTGGTATTACTGGCAAATATTCCGTTATGATTCACCAGATTGCCGCACTCAAACAACAGCGTAAAATTCTACCATCGCAAATAGAGCTATTGAACCTGATGTATCTCCCTAACCTGGAGCTGGAACAAAAAATTAACCTGGAGCTGAATGAAAACCCTTTCCTGGAAGAAGCGCAGGCTGCGGAAGAAGAAATTCCGGAACATATGAACAAAGACATGGTACAGGACTTTCAGAATTGGGACGAATATGGCTACGACGATATACCCGACTATAAAACAGAATACAGCAACTACCTTAATACAGAAAAAATTCCCGAAATACCGCTTAAACAGGAAGCAGATTTCAGGGAAGAATTGAAAAAGCAGCTTCGCTTTCTTTCGCTTACCGACAGGGAAAATGCCATAGGCGATTTTATTATAGACTCCTGCAATGAAAATGGTTTTCTTGACATGAGTGTTTCGGCACTGGTTGACGATATATCGCTCAAAAATAAAATATGGGTGGAAGAGGAAGAAGTGGAAAGCATACTGATACGCATACACGAACTTGAACCCTATGGCATTGCGTCAAGAGACATCAGGGAATTCTTTTTGATCCAGTTGCGACAGGATGCGCAACACGAGGCGCTTGCCAAAGCCGCCATCTGCATTTTTGAAGAGCATTTTGAGGATCTGCAAAAACGCAATTGGAGCAAGATCAAGAATGCGATTTCTAAAGATGGAGAAGAGTTGGAGGAATTGCTGAAGTATATAGGCACCCTCCGCACGCGGCCGGTTGAGCAGGAAACAAGCGTTAACAATGTAATTGTGCCCGACTTTATACTGGCAGACGAAGATGGGGAACTAAGAGTAAGCCTTTATAAATCGTACTACTCACAACTGGGGCTTAATCCGTTTTGGGTAGAAAAAGCGAAAAACATGCAGCGAGACGAGGTAACGGACAGGGCTACCAAACTCTTCATGAAAAACAAATTGAACTCGGCGCAGTGGTTCATGGAGGCCATCCGGCAGCGTGAAACCAATATGTTGAAGATCATGCACAGCATTGTAGAATACCAGCGGGAATATTTTGTAAGCGGTGATATCATGTTCATCAAACCGATGGTGTTAAAAGACATTGCAGAAAAAACGGGGCTGGATATCTCAACAGTATCGCGCGTTACCTGCAACAAGTTTGTAGCTACACCCTTCGGTAATGTTTTGCTGAAAAGCCTGTTCTCCGAATCGCTGGGAACGGTTTCGGGCAAGGAGATCAGCAACAAGGTGGTGCAAACCATTATCCAGGAAATGATAGATGCCGAAGACAAAAATCATCCTTATACAGACCAGGAACTTGCCAGCATTTTATACGAAAAAGGATATGTAATTGCACGGCGCACCGTTTCGAAGTATAGAGAAAAATTGAAAATCCCGGTGGGTTACCTGCGTGCAGGAACAACAGCGTTGCTAAAGGCTTAGGAACAAGTATGCAGTTTTCCTCATCATATATATTTTTTGTAGAATTAATTGCGCAGGTTCGCATGGAAACAGGCAAGAGGCTGGTGGTATCAGTTTTGAATATATGTGATTTAAAAAAAGGTATGCAACAAAACAACATGCTTTTTCTGCAAAAGAGAATATTTGAAATAGGAAGTGCGCTGATGAGCAATGAAAGCAATGCTGGCTATAAATTTCCCACAACAATTATTAATGCATTAAAAATAGACGATAAAGGCAACCTGTATGCACTTATTCAACAGCCCGAAAGAAAATTCCAGGAAGAGGACCTAACGTTTCCTACACAACTGAAATTTTACAGGAAGGGAAAACCGTTTCACATCAACGTGCAGGGAACGGCTTTTTTAATGGATGAGGTAGACCTGTTAAACACACTGCTGCATGTTGAAGGAACTGAAGAATTCAAGAACAGCAAAAAGGCCATGGTAGTAAAAGTAAAGATGGAAGAGATCACTTATTTTGAATGGAAGCAGGATGCATACGGCAGCGGCTTGCGAGGCTGGCTGGAAAAATGTTACCAGTGGCTTGCCGGCATCAATCCGTTTCAGTTCAAACTGAAATTACAACCAGGAACCCCCAATACACAATATGCACATTAACCAACAACATTGCATTAAAATAATGCAGTTTATTGTACAAAGTAATAACTAACGGTTCAGATTATGACAATGAACTATGAACGAAAAGTAAGAGTGCTTTTTGCCGATGACGACGAAGATTTGCTCCGACTTGTAAAACTGAAATTAAGCACTCAGGGCTTTTTGGTAGCGCTTTCGCTGAATGGCGAACGAGTGAAAGCAATGGCCCTGAGCGATCGCCCCGATATTATTTTGCTCGATGTAACGATGGAGGGAAATGATGGAAGAGATATTTGCAAATCGCTGAAAGAGGACGGGGTTACTAAAGACATTCCCGTCATCCTGCTTTCGGCTAACGACGAGCTTAAAAAAATTGCAGAGCAATGTGGAGCTGACGGTTATGTGGCAAAGCCTTTCGACGCCAACTCTGTAAAAAATAAAATCGACGACCTGCTGACAGCAAAAGCCTGTTAGTCTAACTTTGTTTTAAGGTGATCGTTGGCGCCCGATACCCAAACGGTGGCTGCCTCCAGTTGATCTTTTCCAAAATGTTTGAATTCACCTGGCATAATTACACTAAAAATGTCAGTGAATATTTTTATGCCTTCTACGTCCGACAGGATGGCTGCCCTGTTCCATTTGCTGATATTCTTAATGCCGAGCAACGCATCCTGCAGCCAGGCGCCCACCGTAAATTTTTTCAACTCGGTATCAATCACCATCAAATAGTTCAACTCTCCGGTTCTTGCCACCAATTCTTTTACTTCGGGCAATACCTTGTTTTCAAAATCTTCCTTCGTTACCTCGCCCAGGGCCTGAAACCCTACCATGTTGTCTGGGGTGTTTTCAATTTTTACGATCATACTAATTTTTTTTTCAAAAATACTATTTTATTGCCGGCCGGTTCGCAGCATCTTTGCTGATCCACACACTTATGCTCTCCTCGTTTACATAAAATCCCCCCCAGCCATTGTCGTCTATCAGTACCTCTCCCTGTGTATTACCCGTTATATCAACAAATGTTTTACCAGCGTGCCTTTTTCCTATTTCCATTCTTTTCTCTCCTTTATCGCCATTGCTCAACAGTACTGCACAACCTGAGTGCTCATGCTCATCATCACCTTCTCTTGTCCATCCCACAACCGTTGCATGATCAAAATAATCCCGTTGCTGTCCATATGCCTCATAATGTCTCACCTTCATTAAAATTTCCAATGCGGGCACCACCGCCATTTTGATGGGATGTTGTTCATCTTTTGGATTTGTATATTCAGCTCCATACAACGATACATAAAAAACACAGGGTGTACCTTGCGCGCGCAACAATATAATGGCGTTGGCATGTGGCTTAAACCAATAATCTACCGTACTTTCCAGCGACTGGAGTGGTTGCGTGTCGTGATTTTCAACAAAGGCAACAGCGTATTCAGGCTTCAGCGACACAAGTGTATTATCAAAAATTTTACGCATGTCAAACGATCTTTTTTCTCTCGATGCTTTATAAAAATTATAATGCAGCGGAACATCGAACAACTGGGTTCTGCCCTCCATCAGTTCAAGATACTGCTGCAGCACCTCTGCATCCCTGTTCCAGTATTCGGCCACACAAAAAAATGGCTTGTTAAGATGAGCTTTCATTGCATCCAGCCAGTCCTTGTAAAAATCAGGCGAAATATGCTTCACCGCATCCAGTCTGAAACCGTCAATACCCGTTGTATCCACATACCATTTTCCCCATTTCTTTAACTCCTCTCTTACGTGAGGATTTCTGAACTCCACATCTGCTCCCATTAAAAAATCGAAATTCCCTTTTTCTTCTTCCATTAAATCTTCCCAACGGTCTCCGTATTCATTCTGTATCGTGTATATTATTTTTTCGTCTCCCTGCACTGCATCCACACCCGAAAAAGTATGATGATCCCATACAAAGTCAGAATACTTTTTTTGCCGTCCCGGAAACGTGAACAAAACATGCGAGTCTATCTTTTCGGTATCCGATGTAAACTCATTGCGGTTTTCAGGATTTACTTTTTTAACGGCAATCGTTTCCTGCTCATCTGCACCCAGCCGGTGATTAAGCACAATATCAGCCAGCACCTTTATGCCCGATGCATGCAACGCTTTAATACATTCCAGGTATTCATCCTTAGTACCGTGTTTTGTTGCCACCGTACCTTTCTGGTCAAACTCTCCCAAATCAAACAGATCATACACTGCGTAACCAGGTTCGTCGTTTCCGTAGGCAGATTTATAAGCGGGAGGAAGCCATACATGATCAACACCTAATGAAGCCAGATGTGCTGCCTCGCGAGCACATACATTCCATAAACTGCCGTCTGACGGATAGTACCAGTGAAAGAACTGGAAAATGGTAGAATTATTCATGATTTATTTTATTTGATTTAGCTACTGAAATTTGCCCAAACAACATTCGTTATAAATAAGCAGAATGCTTGTGACTCATTTCATCCGTGTATATTGTTGTCCTTAGTCGATTGCTGCTCATGTTTCCGGCGCATCAGGAAAGGAGGCAGAGCGTTCGCCGGGAAAATCCATCTGCATTATAAAATGGATATTTTCTTATCCTTTACTTATTACCTGTAAAATTGTTTAGAATGAAACTTTTGCAACGCGCTTATTCATAAACGTCATACTTTACCCCCAGTTGACGGCGCACTTCGTCCATTGCCTCAACAATGTCTATACTGAATTGATGGCTAAAGAGCGGACTATAAGTCAATCCCTCCTTCATGCAGCGGTATACTTCATTTGCTTCGTATTGAAAACCTCTGCCCTCCCATTCGCATGGAAAGCTGGTATGTTTGCTGTTGTAAACATCCAGTTCAATTGATTGAGGCTTTTCGTTCCAGGGCGGCATTATCTTTATTACGCCGCGTTCGCCGGCAATTTCTGCCGACAATTCGGATTGGGTTACAATAGAAGATTCAAGATTGGCGTAGGCGCCATCATCGTATTTAAACAGCATAGAGCATGTTTCGTCTACCCCCGCTTCGGAAACACGCCCCGTTGCCTCTATGGCGGCTGGCTTACCCAACATCAGCATCGCTAAAAACACCGGGTAAATGCCGAGGTCAAGCAAAGAACCGCCGCCCAGCGCAGGATCGAAGTACCTGCTCGAAGGATCTTCAGGAGCCTTGTAGCTCATCGATGCTTTTACCGACAATATTTTTCCCGCGTCTCCTTTCGTCACTATCTGAAGCAATTTTTCCATACTGGGTAAAAACCTGATCCACATTCCCTCCATTAAAAATGTATTGTTTGCTGCAGAAGCTTCTACCAGTTCCCGCACCTGCCTCGCATTAATGGCCAATGGCTTTTCGCATAAAACAGCTATACCATTTTGCAAACACTGCAATGCATATTCGTGATGTGAGGTATGTGGAGTGGCAATGTACGCTACATCGGGATTGATGGCAATAAAATCGGCAATACTTGTAAAAGCGTGAGGTGCATTGAACGCTTCGGCAAAAGCTTCGGCAGATTTTTCTTTGTCAGATAATACTGCCGTAACAGACGGACGACCTTCGGTTACCAGGCTTAAATCTTGCGTAAATTCTTTGGCTATATTTCCAGGACCTATAATTCCCCATCGCATAGTTACTTTTTTATTCTGTTGTTATGATATAAAATTATGTTCCAGCTTTTTTGCTGTGCATACAGACTGATTTACAGCACCCACGGGGAAAGTTTTCTACGTTTTTTTATAAAAACAAATATTGCTGTTGCACAAAAGTTCGTGGCATGAGTCGATTGCCCGAATGTTTATACAGGATAGCTGGTATAATGATTGCATTTTCACAAACGAGCGCCTGCCATATCAGCATCAACGCAATCACGCATTACAAAGAGTATATGAATCTTCGTCCCCAACCTTTTCTTACAGCGCAGGAAGTTAATTCAGGAATGAAGTTGGTATTGCTGGAAGGACTTACGACCGAAGCGATGACAGTATTAACGCAGGGAGCGTTTCTTATTTCGATGGCTTTGCTGATGGGCGCAAGCAACTTTCAGATCGGTCTGCTCGCAGCATTGCCCACCTTCACTAATATTTTTCAACTGGCTTCCATCTGGCTGGTGCGTCGCTATAATAACCGTCGTGCTGTTAGTGTTTTTTGTTCGCTGCTGGCAAGGCTTCCGTTGGTGTTAACCGGGCTAACGGTTATTTTGGGGGTAACGGATCGCCCCATACACCTTATCATTATTTTCCTGTTCATTTACTATCTCTTCGCTTCTATTTCGGGGCCTAGCTGGAATGCATGGATGAAAGACCTGGTGCCGGAAAACAAGCTGGGAACTTATTTTTCGAGACGCGGTCGCAATGCACAGATATTAAACGTGGTGATGAGTCTTGTATTTGCGCTGGCGGTGGACTACATCAAAAGAAACTACCCGGGGTTTGAATCAACCACCTACGGCGTTATGTATGTTGCCGGCGGTTTGATAGGCGTTACCGGCGTATTGCTCTTATCGCGCACACCGGAGCCGCAATCGTTTTTATCGAAAGAGAACATCTTTGTATTACTCAAACGTCCGCTGGTTAACCCAAACTTCAGGAGGTTGCTCACCTTTAACTCCGCGTGGGTGTTTGCGCTGAATATAGCCACACCTTTTTTTACTGTTTTTATGATGAAAAGCCTTGGGTTGTCGCTGCCTTACGTTATTGGGCTCACCATTACCAGCCAGTTGTGCAGCATTTCTACCATTCGCATCTGGGGTAGCTTTTCCGATCATTACAGCAATAAAACCATTTTGGCCATTTGCGGCCCGCTGTACATTCTTTGCATATTAGGTTGGTGCTTTGTGGGCATTTATTCTCAGCTCTATGCCAATATTATCCTGCTGGTAATCATCCATATTTTTATGGGCATTGCAACAGCCGGCATCAATTTGTCACTCACCAATATTGGTTTAAAGCTGGCGCCAAAAGAGGACGCCATCGTTTACCTGTCGGCTAAAAACATTATTACTTCCCTCTTTTCGTTTACTGCACCGTTAGTAGGCGGTATACTGGCAGACTATTTTACAACGCGGCACCTGAACATTACTGCTGAATGGAAAGGCCCGGGATTGAACAAAGTCTTCCATTTTCTTTCGCTCAACGAATGGAATTTCTTATTCCTTATAGGTTCGTTCCTTGCGTTTATAGCAATGCAGTTACTGACCAGAGTGAAGGAAGTGGGCGAAGTGGAAAAAGATGTTGTAGTGCGTATTATGCGCAGTAGTATTAAAAATAATCTTAAAGACAATTTTGTCATCGGCAATCTTATTAACTGGCATACGCAGTTGCGCGATATTATACGTAAGCGCATTTCTGTAAAAGAGGAATAAGATACCCGTTCAAAAAAAATTTGTGTAAATCTTGTCACAGGTTGCGCCCGATTTTATCCATTCTCGCACTGTAAATAATACTGGCAACATTATTGAAATATTAGCAGCGAAATTGTTTAACCTAAAACAGTCACATGAAAAAGGCGGTAATCACAGCAGCAGTAGCGATTTGTGTGTGGGCATGCAATGAACCGGCCAGCACAGGAACACCAGCTACTGACAGTTTGCACAACGATAACATCAATCAATCTGATGTAAACAACAGGAACACTACCAAATACGATTCTGCAAATGCAGGTGCAGGAGCAGACACTGCTTCGTACGATCGCATGAAGCGTAAGAGCGTAGACAGTATGCCTAAGCAATAACTTTGAGGGTTTGGTACACTATGAAGGTAAACGCTATGTGGAAACACTAAAGACTTATGCAAACACCTAAAGCTGACTTATCAAATGGTAACCATAAGCCAGGAACCATAGCGTTCCTGGTTCTTTCACCAGACGATATGGTCATTTCAACGAAATGGCATTTGAAAGTTAAACATCATAATGGTTTATATCTATCTTTGTTAAGGTTTTTCATAGGATATTGGATTTAGAAACGGGGTGCATGTCTATGCGCCCTTTTTTTATTTCTGGAATTGCCTGTAGCTTTCTCTGAGTGCACATCACACAACGATGCTGAAAATAAAATACAGAGACATAAAATCGCGTGTCAAACAATGAATCGAAACAGAAGACTACATAATCCCTGCCTTTCATCGAACAATAGGGTCGTTTCACCGAAATGACACTGCAAAAGCAAGAAACAATAATGGTTTATCTCTATCTTCGTTAAGGTTTTTCATAGGATATTGGATTTAGAAACGGGGTGCATGTCTATGCGCCCTTTTTTTATGTTTCACTCAAATCTATTTTTCCGAATCGTCTTAATCGCTTCAAGGTAATCCTCCTTTAGTGGGCAGCATTGCCTGACTCACTCCAACGGACAAACGCTTCACCCGTGCTACGATCAAAAATTATAATACCGTAGATATACTTTAAACGAAGGTTGCCAACCTTTTTTAAGAACCTTTTCATAAATACGCTCTATTTTAAATCTGAATATTGTCTTTATTTTTATATACATAAGCCCAATGCATGAAATACGCAGCTTGTATTTTTTTCGTAGCATTTTGCTGCAGCATCACCCATGCCCAGCAAACAAAAAAAAATAACGCAGGATGGTCGCATTATGGAGGCGATGCTGGAGGCATGCGGTTTTCGCCGCTGAAGCAGGTAAACGACAAAAATGTTATCAACCTTACACCTGCATGGACGTACAGAACAGGTGAACTGGATACTTATAAAGGTTCGTCAATTATTGAAAAAGCAGCGTTTGAAGCCACTCCGGTTTTAGACAATGGCATTCTCTTTTTCAGCACACCAACCAATCGTGTAATAGCAATTGATGCTGCTACGGGTAAAGAGCAATGGGTTTTCGATCCTGCCATTAATATAAAAGCCGATTTTTCGGAAGTTACCTCCAGAGGCGTATCGGTGTGGACGCCGCCTGCACATACAAGCAGCCCAGGTAAAAGAATTTTTACAGCTACGCTGGATGGAAGGCTGATAGCATTGAATGCCGCTGACGGGAAAAAGATAGTTTCATTCGGAAAGGATGGCGTGGTAAACCTGCGCGAAGGTTTTGGCAACGAATGGAGCATTACTTCGCCGCCTGCCATTGTGGGCAATGCTGTCATCATCGGCTCTTCTATGGGCGACAACCAGCGCATTGATTATCCAAGGGGAACAGTACGGGCATACGATGCACTATCGGGAACGCTTATGTGGAGTTGGGACCCTATCCCGAAAGACAGTACCGATAAGGCGTGGAGCACCTGGGAAAACAACAGCGCTAAAACCACCGGCGCTGCCAATGCCTGGGCCGTTATTGCTGCCGATGTGGAAAGAGATCTTGTGTTCATTCCCACTTCATGCCCTGCTCCCGATTATTATGGCGGCGAAAGAAAGGGAGACAATTTATATGGCAACTCGGTGGTGGCGCTAAAGGCCTCTACCGGCAAAATGGTTTGGTATTACCAGGTGGTACATCACGATATATGGGATTATGATATTGCCGCGCAGCCACTCCTGTTTTCCTTTACAAAGCAGGGAAAGCCAATACCCGCGGTAGCCATCGGCACCAAAATGGGTCACATATTTGTACTGAACCGCGAAACAGGTCGTCCGTTGTTCCCCGTGGAGGAAAGAGCAGTGCCCGCTTCGGATATAGCCGGTGAAGCAATTGCCAGAACGCAGCCTTTTCCCGTGCTGCCTGCGCCGGTAGGGCTCCAACAGGTGTCCGTTGCAGATGCGTGGGGAACAACAGCAGCGGAAAAAGCAATGGCTGCCGAAAAAATCAGCCGCTATCGCAACAAAGGGCCTTTTACGCCACCGTCGCAACAGGGCACCCTGGTTACACCAGGCAATGTTGGAGGAATACATTGGGGCGGCATGTGCTACGATGCAGACAAGGGATTGCTTATTACAAACATCAACCGGCTGGCTGCCATTATAAAATTAATACCGCGCGAAAAAATCCAGGAGTTTGAAAAACAGGATTCTTCGCTGCTGCGTGCAGAAACGGGACGGCAAAGGGGCACGCCTTATATCATGAAGAGGGATTATCTTTTTGCCAGGAATGAAAAGGGATTTCAATTGCAAACAACTCCGCCGTGGGGAACGTTACTGGCAATAGATATGAAAGGCGGCGCGAAAAAATGGGAAGTGCCACTGGGCTTTATGCTCGACCCAAAGCAATACCCCGACGCTCCTGCATGGGGCTCTATTAATTTTGGCGGTGCTATAGTTACTGCTGGCAACCTGGTTTTTGTAGCTGCTACTATGGATAACCGTTTCAGAGCCTTTCATACCGAAACAGGCAAACTGCTTTGGGAAACTGAATTGCCTGCGGGCGGACAAGCAACTCCTATGACGTATGCGATCAATAGCAAACAATACATCGTAATTGCCGCCGGAGGGCATGGTAAGCTGGGAACCAAACAGGGAGACTTTGTGGTGGCTTACGCTTTAAGGTGAAAGGTGAAGGGTGAAAGGTGAAAGGTGAAAGGTGAAAGGTGAAAAATTAAACGCCAAATTTCCAATCTCAAATTTCAAATCACAAATCTGCCTTTGCCCTCGGCAGTGAAAAATAAAATTCAGAACCTTTTCCGGGTTCGCTTTTTACTCCGATGGTGCCGTTGCTTTTTCGCACAATTTCAGCCGCAATAAATAATCCTATTCCAAAACCTGGAAAGGTTTGCTGATTTTTTCCTTCCACCCTGTAAAATCGTTCAAATATTTTTTCCTGGTCTTTTTTCATAATGCCTACGCCGTAATCTTCAACAGCAACGACAACGTTGGTTTGGTCTGCCACCGTCCTGATGATGATGGTATCCGAACCAGGCGAGTATTTAACCGCGTTGATCAAAATGTTTGTCAATACCTGTCCAATTCTTTCCCTGTCTGCGTATACATAGGTTTTGTCAGAATTTTCAAGCCTGATGGTATAATCAGGATGGATGATCCTTATTTCATCCGCAATCTCTTCTACGAGTTCATCGATGCAGAATTTTTCTTCGCTGAAATAAAGACTGCCCGATTTTATTTTTGAAAGGTCCAGCAAATCAGAAATGAGTTTGGTAAGCTTCACCGTTTGTTTGTCTACGGTATTCAGTGCATTGGAAAGAAATGCATCGCCTGCGCTCTTGTATTTTTCTTTTAATATTTGCGTAAAGCCTTTTACAGAAGTGAGTGGTGTTTTCAATTCATGGCTGGCCATGCCAATGAAATAATCCTTCATCTGTTCCTGCTCCTTCATATCGTGAATGTCTGTACTGGTGCCCACCCACATCTGAATTTGCCCCTCGCTGTTTTTTTGTGGAATGGCACGGCTTAATTGCCAGCGGAACACCCCGTCGTAACGACGAAAGCGGTGTTCAAAAATATAATCGCCCCCCGTTGTTACCGATTCCATCCACCGCCTCATATTTTCTTCTCTTTCATCGGGGTGTATCATATCTGTCCAGCGGTCATCTTTTAAATCCCCGTAACTCATCCCCGCATAGTCATACATTGCCTGGTTGTAATAATTGATATTGCCCTGCGCATCGCTCGTCCATACAAATTGCGGCATCACCTCTGCCAGCAGCCTGAACTTTTGCTCACGTTCCAGCAGTTCCTGTTCATGTTCCTTCTCTTCTGTAATATCCCTCACGGTGCCCAGCAATTTAACAGGCTGCTTACGATCGTCGAATAAAACCTTTCCCTGCGTTCTTATCCACCGTATTTCCTTGTCGGGTCTTATAATCCGGGCTTCGTATTCATAAATGCCGGTTTTGAGGGCAGTTTCAAAAGCCTTCTCCACAACATTCTGTATATCGTCGGGATGCACCTGGCTGCGCATAGCCTGGTGCGTGAGTATACGACTTTCTTCATATCCCAATATTTCCAGCAAGCGGGGAGAATAGATGATTTTCCTCGACGCCAGGTCCAGGTCCCAGCTAGCCAGCGTTGCGGCTTCCATGGCCAGGCGCAACCGCTCTTCAGCCTCCTCCACTTTTTTCCTCGCTTCTACCTTTTCGGTTTCGTTGTTCACGGTAATCATAATACCCGAAACAGAGCCATCTGTATTTAAAAGAGGAGCATATTCAAAATCGAGGTAAAATTTCTGCAACCCGTCATCTCCCTGCACATACGCTACCGACTCTACCTCCCGGTGAGGCTCACCCGTAGCATATACTTTCTTTAATAGTTCAGGATATTTCTGATCGTTTAGTTCAGGAAATGTTTCCAGCGCTTTGGTACCAAGGATGTCCTCTGGCTTTTTACGCCAGATCTTTTCAAACATCGCGGTATTGGCCATATCAATAATATAATCGGTGCCACGAAAGATCGTCATGGCTATGGGTGAACGCATCACCACACTGCGAAACTGTTTTTCGCTCTCTGCCAGTAAATGTTTTGCCTTTACCGACTGTGTTACTTCCACTGCCACTACTATCACGCCCGAAATACTGCCATCCGGTTCTTTAAAAGGCTGGTATACAAAATTGAAATACGTCAGTTCCGCATTTCCATAGCGATTGAGGATAACAGGAAATTCATTGCCGTGGTAAGGAGTGCCGGTGTTTAACACGCCGTTCAATAAAGGAGCAACAGTTTCCTGCACTTCCGGTAATGAGTCGAACAGCGAGCGGTTGATCATTTCAGCTTCCGTGCGATCTACTATCTGCAAATAAGTACTGTTCACAATTTCAACAACAAACTCAGCGCCGCGCAATATCACAATGCCAACGGGCGCTTGTGTAACCGTATCTCTGAACCTGCGCTCACTTTCCTGCACGGCGTTGAATATGCGCTCGCGCTCTAGCTCTGCTTTTTTTTGTTCGTTTATATTGGTAAATGCACCAGCCCAGCTTTCTATTTCACCGGTTGCATTTTTCACCGGTTCGCCTTGCGCCATAAACCATTGGTATTCTCCCCTGCTGCTCCTCAATCGCAGCTCGGTGTTATAAATAGCGCCGGTTTGTAAACAGGCATTCCATAAACTGATCACCCGTTCCCTGTCATCCGGATGGAGTATTTTTTCAAAGCCCTCTGCACTATACGGGTCCTGCCCTGTATATTCTTTCCAGCGCCGCGAAGCGAACAACTGGCGACCCAGTGCATCGGTTGTCCAGATCAAACCCGGAAGCGCATCCGCTATTGCATAAAATCCTTCTGGTTTATTTTTCTTACGCTCATCATCCATATAACCTACCTTCTTGTTTTTGCAAGATATGCCTGTATTATTTTAACTGTTTCAACCTGAAGTTGCGGTATTCAATTTTCATAGGCGGTCCCACATGCACCTGCACGCCCAGCAAGCCTTTCAATTTCCTGTTCACCACATCGTTGTCGGTTACATCGCTCATTAAAACACCATTAATATAGTGCTGCATGCGATTTCCTTTTACCACCAAGTGACACTCATTCCAGTCGTTGGCTTTTATCGCTCTTTTTAATGAATCAATATTCCACGCTTCATTTACCTGTGTTAACTGCCATGCATTGTTCTTAATATACCTGCGCAGCGAGTCCGCATCCACACCTGGTGTGTTCACCGTTACCTTCTGCCCCTGAGCCGCCAGGGTGGTTCTTCCCCTTTCCTCGTAATTACTGCCTGTATACATCTTAGCACCATCTATATCCGACTGATAACCTCTCAACGCAAAGGGTATGCCTGCAACCTCCACGCTCCTGTAATTAATACCGCTGTTGCCTTTTTCCGAAACCCTGAACAATGTTTTCAGTTCAAAATCTTCGGTTATGCCTCCCCGCCATATAATAAAAGAATTCCTTGTAAGCAAAGTTGCGGGCGTTATTTCCCCCACCAGCGTTCCGGCTTCCATTTTCCAGTAGGTGGGATCGCCCTCCCAGCCTTTCAAACTCTTGCCATCAAACAGGTTCACGAAACCTTCTTTATCGGGCTTGCCAAAACCATACGCTTCATGCACTGGCTGTATATAATTTTGGTTGCTACGCGCCTGGGGGTAAAGCGATCTTATATAGAAGCACAGCATGCAAACCAAAAGCGGCAGGGAAATGTAAACTTTCATCATAATATTACTGCTGAATAGTGCCGAAGCACTTCAATAAAATTGAGGAAAATAGCGCACATAACTCAAAAAGTTTTGATCAAAATCTTTCAACAATGCGTTTCCTGCCGGGCGCATTTACCTTCGGTGAGAAAGTTGTTTGAGGCTATGGTGTCTCACCGACTGGAAAAATTGTACAGGCACCGAAAGGTTGAAATGTACCGTCTCTGCTTTCCTGTTACAGTAAGCACTGCTTCTTTCCTTATTTTTGCCTTTAAACAATATCTGAAATAAGCAACGGAATTTCCATATTATCTAACCCCATAGAATACCTGAAAGGAGTAGGACCAATAAAAGGTGATCTTCTGAAAAAGGAACTGCAAATCTTCACTTTTAACGACCTGCTGCAGCATTTTCCTTACAGGCACATCGACAAAACAGAAGTAAAGAAGATAAGAGACATTACACCGGCTACAGAATACATACAGGTAGCGGGGAAAATAATATCGTGCGAACTGATGGGCGAAAAAAGAGGCAAAAGGCTGGTGGCAGAAATTTCAGACGGCACGGGCACGCTGGAGCTTACCTGGTTCCAGGGAATTAACTGGGTGCAGAAGAACATACAATTGGGCGAAGTGTACCTGGTGTTTGGCAGATTGTCTTTTTTTATGGGGCGACCGCAGATTACGCATCCCGAAACAGAAATTTTTACTCCCGAAAAAAGCGAGGGAAGATCCTTCCTGGAACCGATATATCCCACTACAGAAAAATTAAAGGTGCGTGGGTTGAACGGCCGGCAAATTGGCAAACTGGTATATACATTGGTGGGGCTGCTATCCGAAAAAGACATCCCGGAAAATTTACCCGAACCATTGATCGATGCCTTGCATTTATACAACCGGTACCAGGCATATCTGCATATTCATTTTCCTCCCGATGCTGCTACTCATGAAAAAGCATTGGATCGGTTGAAGTTTGAAGAGCTTTTTATTGCACAGGTAAGGCTGGAGCTTTTACGCAGTAACCGTCACCGTTATGCGAAGGGCATCACTTTTTCAAAAGTAGGCGAGCTCTTTAATACGTTTTACGAAAAATACCTGCCTTTTGCTTTAACCGGCGCTCAAAAAAGAGTGCTGAAAGAAATAAGGAACGATACAGCAAGAGGCTACCAGATGAACCGGCTGCTGCAGGGAGATGTTGGCAGTGGAAAAACCATTGTTGCATTGCTGAGTATGTTGCTTGCCGCAGACAACGGCTTTCAGAGTTGCATGATGGCACCTACAGAAATACTGGCGCAGCAGCATTATGCGGGGCTGCAGGCTTTGTTAAAGGATATGCCGGTAGAAATTGCGTTGCTCACCGGTTCCACTAAAAAAGCACAGCGAAAAGAAATACTGCGGAGAGTAGCAGAAGGGAGCCTGCAAATGCTGATTGGTACGCATGCATTAATTGAAGACCCTGTTCAGTTCAGCAATCTTGGCTTTGCCGTGGTAGATGAGCAACACAGGTTTGGTGTGGCGCAAAGGGCCAAGCTATGGGCCAAAAACCATACGCCTCCTCATGTGCTGGTAATGACGGCAACGCCTATCCCAAGAACACTGGCTATGACAGCCTATGGCGATCTCGATTACAGCATTATGGATGAACTGCCGCCGGGACGGCAACCCATAACCACCGTGCACCGCTACGAAAATGCGCGCAGCCAGGTAATGGATTTTATTAAGGCTGAAATTAAAAAAGGCAGACAGGCATATATAATTTTCCCTTTAATTGAAGAAAGCGACAAACTGGATTACGAAAACCTGATGAAAGGTTATGAAAATGTGAAAGCCTACTTTCCCGAACCTGCTTATTGGATTAGCATGGTGCATGGCCGCATGCCTGCCGAACAAAAAGATGCCAACATGCAACGGTTTGTGCAAAATGATACTCACATCATGGTATCAACCACTGTAATTGAAGTAGGTGTTAATGTGCCCAATGCTTCCGTAATGGTTATTGAAAGTGCGGAAAAATTCGGGTTATCGCAATTGCACCAGTTGCGCGGCAGAGTGGGCAGGGGATCAGAAAAAAGCTACTGTATACTTCTTTCCGGAAACAAATTAACTGCAGATGCGAGGGAGCGCCTTAAAATAATGTGCGCTACCAACGATGGTTTTGTCATTGCAGAAAAAGATCTTGAATTAAGAGGGCCGGGTGATATTGAAGGTACAAGGCAAAGCGGGATGCTCAATTTTAAACTCGCCAGCATTGTACAGGATAAACATTTGGTAGATTTAGCCAGGCAACATGCCGAAAATTTGCTGAATGATGACCCCGATCTTGCTTCGGCCGTTAATTTGAAGTTAAAAACCTTTTTGCAGCAGCAAAAAGGACAAACCCTGTGGAGTAAGATATCGTAATATATCTACCGGCGAGGTAATTTCGTCCTAAATCTGTACATTTAAACTAAAAGCTTGAAATTTAATTCCACGATATTTTTATCTGTTTCTTTCCTGTTTTGTATTCTTTGCACATTGTCGGTTTCTGCTCAACAACCGGTTGAATTTGTAGAAAACAAAGGGCAGTGGGACAACTCCGTTTTGTATAAAGGGCAAATTGGTTCAGGTGCTTTTTATTTGCAAAGAGCAGGGTTTTCGGTATTGATGTACAATACCGACGACCTGAACAAGATGTACGAAAAAAAGCATGGTCACTCCGATGAAGCAGGCGGCGCACACGCTGCTGAAACTGCTGCACGAAAAGCGTATCCAAGACCAGGATCAGGAAGTGGCGGAGGAAAAATTGAAGACAGCGGCATATTGCGCTCGCATATTTACAAAGTTGAATTTGAGGGAGGCAATGCAAACGCATTGCAGCAAAAAGAAAAGCCGTTAGCATCTTACAATAATTACTTCATAGGAAACGACCCTTCCAAATGGGCATCGGCTTGTAAAATTTACCAGGCTGTTACATACAAAGGCGTTTATCCTAACATCGATATCCGTTATTACGCATCGGGCAACGATTTAAAATACGACATCATAGTGCATCCCGGCGGCAATGTGAATGATATTGTAATGAATTACGAAGGCGCAGAAAAGTTGCAGATCAAAAAAGGAGAACTGATCATACAAACTTCTGTGGGAAATGTAAAAGAACTATCACCCTATACTTACCAGCTAAGCTCCGAGTCGGGCAGGAAAGAAATAACCTGCAAATATGTAATTGAAGGCGGCAACAAAGTAAGGTTCAAAGTAAAGGAATACGATCCTTCTAAAACGCTGGTGATAGATCCTACCATGATATTTGCCACCTTTACCGGCAGCCTTTCGAACCAATGGGGATTTACGGCCACTTATGGCAGCGATGGCAGCCTGTATTCCGGCGGTATTGTTTTTGGCGACCGGTTCCTTGTATCTCCCGGCGCTTACCAGTCCAGTTGGGGCGGTGGTGAGTTTGACATTGGTATCATGAAGTTTAACTCCAACGGAACCAACCGGGTTTACGCCACTTATATTGGTGGATCGGACGAAGATCAACCGCACAGCCTGGTAGAAGACAGCCAGGGAAACCTTGTGGTGATGGGCAGAACAAGATCTCCTAAAAGTGGTAATGGAGCATACCCGTTAAAACCAGCGGGAAACATTCAAAATAATGGTGGCGGGTTTGATATTGTTGTTACCAAGCTAAACAGGAATGGAACTGATATCATCGGTTCTAAAAGAATTGGCGGCACTGGTAATGACGGCGTTAATTCCGGTGCAGAAAGAACCAGGGAACGGCTGAAACTTTTTTACGGAGATGATTCCCGCAGCGAAGTGATTGTAGATGGCAGCGACAATATTTATTTCGTGAGTTCTACCGAATCTAATTCGAACAATGCCAGCGAAAGATTTCCTACCACAGCCGGTGCTGCCCAGTCGCAACCGGGCGGCGACGAAAATGACCAGGATGGTGTTCTAGTAAAGCTGTCGCCCGACGTTAGTACACTTTTATACAGCACCCGCATTGGCGGAGCGGGCGACGATGGCGCCTACGTTATTGCTATTAACCCCGTAGATAACAATATTTACATTGCAGGTGCTACTTCCAGCAAAAGCGGCTTTCCCGGCATACCCTCTTCTGGAGTTGTTAACAGTTCGTTCCAGGGGGGAGATATAGATGGCTTTATCAGTATTTTCAGCAGCGGTGGATCATTGCTTCGGTCAACCTACATAGGAGCCCAGGGACAGTCGGTAGTAGATGCGATATATGGCTTGAAATTCGACCCCAGCGGGTTTCCCTACATAACAGGGGTAACGTTAGGAAACTGGCAGGTAACGCCGGGCGCCTACAACAACCCGGGAGGGAAACAGTTCATTGTAAAATTGCAGCCCGATCTGTCGGCAGTGGTATACTCCACTGTGTTTGGCAGCACTACCAATAACAACAGGTACAATATTTCGCCCGTTGCTTTCTCTGTAGACCAATGCGAAAACGTATATGTTGCCGGCTGGGGAGGATCAGTGCTGGGAGCCCAGGACCCTTTCAGAGTAGCAGGAACCAATGGTATGCCCGTGAAAGGATGCAGTGTTATCCTGAACGGATGTCGCACCGATGGGCAGGATTTTTACTTTTTTGTATTGAAAAGAGATGCAGCGGATATTTTGTTCGGGGCATTCTATGGTTTATACGGTGGGTTAGCCGACCACGTGGATGGCGGCACCAGCCGGTTTGATGCAAGAGGCATTATTTACCAGGCCATTTGTGCGGCCTGCAATATTGCGCTGGTTCCCGGCAATCCCCGGTATCCCACTACGCCAGGCGCATGGCGCGTTGAGTCGGGCAGTCCCGAATCCTGCAACCTGGCTGCGTTAAAAATAGAGATGAACTTTTCCGGTGTGCTCAACGGGCTCAGACCTTCCATCAATGGTATTCCATACAAAACCTATGGCTGCGTGCCGCTCACTGTCGATTTTATTGATACACTGCAAAGAGGTCGTTTGTATATATGGGATTTTGGCGATGGCAACAAAGATACCACCACCACCTTCAATACATCCAACACCTATAACAGTCTTGGCACCTACCAGGTAACATTGATCAGTATCGATTCGAGCCAGTGTATCATCGCCGATACTGCATATACCACCATCCGGGTGCGGCAGGATCGGGCAGCGCTGGGAATGAACTATGCTAAAATTCCACCTTGCGATTCTCTCAGCTACGACTTTATTAACAACTCCGTAGCTCCACCCGGCAAACCTTTTACAGACACTTCGTTTGTGTGGGATTTTGGAGACGGCTCTCCAACCATTGTGGCCGGTTTAACCACACAACAACATACTTATGCATCGCCGGGAACTTATAATGTTATACTCACGCTGAAGGATACCAGTTATTGCAACGGGCCCGAAAGCGATACCATGCGAATAAGCGTAGCCGCCAATGTAAAAGCAATTTTTGAAACAGACCCGGGAGGATGTGTGCCCCATACTGCCGTATTTGAAAATACATCTGAAGCAGGACAAACGTATTTGTGGACCTTTGGAGATGGAGCAAGCTCTACCGATTTTGCACCTACGCATGTATACGATGCCGTTGGAACCTATACAGTGAAACTGGTGGTTACCGACCCCAACACTTGTAACAAGGTCGATTCCACCACAAGAACCATTACGGTGAGGAACAAACCAACCGCAGGATTTACATTCAGTCCTGCACAACCGCAGGAAAATACACCCACTTCCTTTACCAATACTTCCATCGGCGCTGTGCGTTACAGTTGGGATTTTGGAGATGGCGAAACATCCACACTTACCAACCCCGTACACCAGTATAATAAAACCGCCACCTATAATGCATGTTTGATCGCATACAATGAATTCGGATGCCCCGATACGTTGTGCCAACCTGTATCGGCACTGGTTTCTCCATTGATTGCTGTACCCTCTGCCTTTTCGCCCAATGGCGACGGTGTAAATGATTATGTATATGTGAGAGGATATGCGATTGACAAAATGGTATTCCGCATTTACAACCGGTGGGGTCAACTGGTGTTCCAGACTGCAGACCGCAGGCAGGGATGGGATGGCAAATATAAAGGAGTAGTACAACCTATGGATGCCTATGCATATACACTGGAAGTGGAATTTACCGACGGCACACGGGCAACCAAACAGGGAGATATTACGTTGTTGAGATAGGGCAATTTGAGATTAGCAGTTCCTCATTGGTTCTTGATTCATGGTGCTTGGTTTTTCTTATTTGTGATTTTGGATTTGACTTTTGTGATTTTAAAAAAGGGAGGAGGTATGATTAGATTTTTTAACAGGGCAAACGATTCATGCAACATGATGCGTTTAAAGCAAAAAACTGTTTCATCAACCGGGGTTTGCGATGCAAAAGCAAAGCTCAACAGGTATGCAATCGTTTACCTGCTGGTTGTTTGTTCGCCCGTTTTTACGCTGGCGCAGGATCTTCATTTTTCCCAGTTCTTTAATTCACCCTTAACCACCAACCCCGCCAATACCGGTTTTTTACCAGAACACGATTACCGGTTGGGAGCCAATTACCGCCAGCAATGGGCAAGCCTTCCTGCCCAGTTCAAAACAATGAGCATATTCGGCGACGCCCAGGCTTTCCGCGATCGGTTTGAAACAGGCTGGGTAGGTTTGGGAGGTGTTATTTTGCGCGATGTTGCAGGAAGCGGCAATCTTACCTCCACCAAAGTGTATGGCTCAGCAGCCTATCATCAAATGCTGGGAAGTACCGGCTTATTATCCGTAGGCTTTAATTTGGGTTGGGCCAATAAACGAGTGGATGTTACCAAGTTTACTTACGACAACCAGTGGAATGGAAAATTTTTTGATGCGGGTGCGCCAAGCGGCGAAAATTTCGCTTCTACCAATATCAACTATCTGGATGTGCAGGTAGGACTTAACTACGCTTACTTCCCTACCGACAATGTATACCTGCATGCAGGCGTTTCAGTACATCATGTAAACAGTCCCAAAGAAACTTTTTTCAATACCCCCGGCTACGACTACTCTATTGCAAGAAGATACATTGCATTTGCAGATGCGGTGTTAAAAGTAAACGACCGTGTTATTGTAAGTCCCGGCGCGTATTTTACCACGCAAGCCAAAGCCAAAGAGCTGACATTAGGATTGCATGCCAATTATAATTTGTCGGGCGATGGAGAAACACAGGTGATCGGCGGTTTGTATTATCGCGGTAGCGATGCCGTTATACCTATGATCGGCTTCCAGTGGAAAGCAGTAAGGCTGATGTTCACTTACGACGCTACCACTTCTTCGTTAAAAAACTACAACAACATGCGCGGCGCCTCCGAATTTGCGTTGCTCTACAACGGTTACTACAACCAGTTTAACCAGAACATGCGTCAAACACAGTGTCCTGTTCCCAGGTTTTAATTGAAATACTTTTACATAATAAAACGGGCAGCAAAATCGCTGCCCGTTCTTTATAATCAGAGTGACTAATCTGCGGCTCATACACACTTAAATCAATCCACCTTCTCTTTCTCTCCTTTCCTCGCTTTTATTGTATTGCAGGTTGAAATGATTTCCTTCTTCAAAATATTCTCCGTATTTATCCTTGTATCTTTTATTTATTTTTTTCGATTGCTTTTTATCGTTGATGTACAATGAGCCATCTTTTATTTCAATCCTGTACGAACCATCCTTCTTAATCAATCCATCCTTTTCAAGATCGTTCCTAAACTCTTTTAACCGGTTCAATTTCTCATTTGCCTTGCGCATATTGTCTTTTGCTTTTGCCAGGTTTGCTTTCACTTTAGCTTCCACATTCACCCGCAGATCATAATTATAATTGCGCGCAAAATCCCGTGCCCTGTCCATTTGCATGCGCATATTCGACATCTGCCGCTTATTTTCCATTTGAAATTGCCTCATTGCCCTGTCGTAATTAGCCTGCGCCATCATTAGCGAACGCCTGGCTTCCTGGCTCGCCCGTTTCAAATGTGCGTTGTTTAAAGCAAGTTTATATGCCTCGCCCGCTCTTTCCCCGTAATGCGCTTCCAACTCTTCTTCCAGGCGTTCCAGCCTTTCCTCCACCTTGTTCAAAGTCTCCTCAATTTGCTGTTCTATTGTTCTATTGTCCACATGATCTGTATCATCCACGGAAACTCCCTGGCGAATTTTTTTTCCGGGTAAACTGTCCGCTCCGTTTGGAGTTCCTGCTTCGCAAAACCCGCGAAAGGATTCATCAGAGCGCCCTCCTTTCTCTGTAAAAGAAAAGGTGAACAAGGCAATTACTATACAACTTGCGGCAAGCAAAAAGCGGTACTTGTGCCGTGCAAAAAATTGATTCAACATACAATCAGGTTTAATTTGAGGAATTATTTACGATATACTTCGTACTAAAGTACGATAATATTCGTAATAAGAAAATCTTTTTTTCATGGCTGTCAGCCGTCAGCTTTCAGCGTTCAGCTATTATGCGGGTAAGAGCTGCATTTGGTGCTTTCTTGCTTTTTATTTCTTGGTTCTTGCTTCTTGTTTCTGCCAAAAGCTGACACCGATGGCTCAAAGCTGATGGCTGACAGCTAACCGCTAACGGCTCAACAACTTTTAACATACAATCAAGCCAGAGAAGTTTTATTTTGCAGGGGCTAAAAACCAAATTAAAATAAACACATGAAAAAATATTTACTGCTGCTAACGTTGCTGACCACTGTGTTTTTGCAAACACAAGCCCAGGAGGAAGACGAACCCGATCCTCCTAAACAGGGATTCGACAAATCGAAATTGTTTTTTGGCGGAAACTTTGGCTTAAGCTTCGGCAACAGTACATTCATCAATGTTTCTCCGCAGGTAGGCTACCGCTTTAACCAGTACGTGGCTGCCGGTGCAGGTGTGAACTTCAATTACAGCAGCATCAAATATATCTCCAACGAAAGATGGAGACAGGGATATGGCGGTTTAAATGTTTTCGGAAGATTCTACCCTTTCCAGTATGCCTTTTTGCAGGCGCAGCCCGAAATGAACTATAGCTGGGGGTCGATAAAATACGGCGATGGTTCCACTTATAAACTTTCCGGTCAGTTTGTGCCCTCACTATTGCTCGGTGTTGGAGCCGCCATTCCTACCGGTGGACGAAACGGTGCGCTGTTACTCATGCTTCAGTACGATGCCGTACAGGCAGAACGCACACCTTATGGCAATAAGGTGTTCTTTTCGCTGGGGTATAATTTTTAGCCTGCCGCAGCCAAACACTCCGCATCCAGTCGAACACAGCGCAACGAAGGAAAGGAGTGTCGTTCCTCCCTCCCCGTCATATCGAACGCAGCGCAGCGAGTGAGATATCTCCTGCCGATGAAGAAACAATTAGCATGTCTTATCTCCTCAGTTTAATTGCCCGAAAACGTCGGTTAACATTTCATACCCCTCAAATAAACAAATGAATACCCACGGTTAACATTTCGCCCCCCTTTTATAAACAAACCACTACCCTGTTTGCCGGCTTTAGCTTCTATTTTTGAATGGCTCATATTAAAAAGACACTAACTGTTTTTAGTATGCGCATTTTTAACGACTGCTTCTGCCATGACGACTGCTTTTACCACTCCCATCCCGCATTTCCGCTCTGTTCAAAAAATAGTGGCGGTACTGCTCCTCCTAGCCTTGGCCGCCTGTGGTAAAAAAAACAATATTACCCGCCTGCCCGATGGCATTGTAGTAGAAATTACCAATCCGCGTTCCACCTCGGCTAAGTGGATACAATTAAAAGCCATCGCTCCAAAAATTATCAGGGTTACCGCAGGCGCGCACAACAACTTTACCACTCAAAGCCTGATGATTGATACAACCGGCTGGAAAAGCACTGCCTGGGAAATTGCTCAAAACGGCGACGAGATTATTTTGCAAACCAATGCGCTGGCAGCCCACCTCAACCTGCATTCCGGTGAAGTGTATTTTAAAGACAAGAACGGCAATGTTATTTTACGGGAACAGTCGGGCGGCGGCAAAACCATTACCCCCATAACCGCAGCAGGGAAACAGTTATATACCATCAGCCAGGTATTTGAATCGCCCGAAGGCGAAGCTTTTTATGGTTTGGGGCAGCCTCAAACCGGGCAAATGAATTATAAAGACCAGGAGGTAGACCTTACGCAATACAATTCCATCGTTGCCATTCCTTTTGTAGTGTCCTCGCACAACTATGGCATACTGTGGGATAATTATTCCATTACTCAATTTGGCGATAACCGGCAGCGCCAATCGCTTTCCGCCTTCAAACTCACGGGGAAAAATGGTACGGACCAGGGACTCACGGCTACCTATAGCGGCAGATACGATTCCTCCAGAATATACCTGCAGCAACAGGAATCCGCTATTGATTATGCTTTTTTACCCGATCTTAAAAAGATACCGGCGTCCTTTCCAATGGACAAGGGAAAGATCACCTGGGAAGGCTTTATCAATGCCGATAGCACGGGCGAATACAAGTTCTATTTCTCAGGCTCAGGTTATACCAAATGCTGGCTCGATGGAAAACTGGTGCTGGACAAATGGCGGGAGGGGTGGAATCCCGGTCCTTCGAACTTTAAACAGCATCTTCAAAAAGACAGGCCTTGTGCTTTCAAACTGGAATGGATACCCGAATCTACCCAGGCATTTGCTTCATTGCAGTGGCTGAGCCCCACACCTGCTGCGTTAAAAAACAAGATGAGCTTTACTTCCGAAGCCGGCGAAAATATAGACTACTATTTTATATGTGGCATGAATACCGATGAAGTGATTGGCGGCTACCGCCAGCTAACGGGCAAAGCTACCCTGCTGCCGGCCTGGGCGCTGGGTTTTTGGCAAAGCAGGGAGCGATACAAAACACAGCAGGAAATTGAAAGCACGGTGGCGGAGTTCCGGAAAAGAAAAATAGGACTCGACAATATTGTGCTCGACTGGAGCTATTGGAAAGAAGACGAATGGGGCAGCCAGAAATTTGACAGCAGCCGGTTTCCTGATCCTGCAGGCATGATCAGAAAACTGCACGAGCAATACAATGCTCATTTCATGATCTCTGTGTGGCCGAAGCTTTATAAAGGCATCCCCAATTATGAGCTGTTCAATAAAAACAACTGGCTGTACAAACAAAATATTAAAGACGAGCAACGCGACTGGATAGGAAAAGGATACGTTTCCACTTTTTATGATGCCTATAACGCAGAGGCAAGAAAAGCGTTCTGGAACCTGCTCAACACAAATCTTTTTAGCAAAGGCGTTGATGCATGGTGGTTAGACGCAACGGAGCCAGACATACTTTCAAACGCCTCAATTGAAAAAAGAAAAGCATTGATGAACCCAACCGCGCTTGGACCTTCCACCCAATACTTTAATGGCTATGCGCTGCAACATGCCAAAGGAATTTATGAGGGGCAAAGAGAAACAAAACCGGGTCAGAGAGTTTTTATCCTAACACGTTCTGCCTACGCAGGCATGCAGCGGTATGCAGCAGCTACATGGAGTGGTGATATTGCCGCAAGATTTGATGAACTGCAACGGCAGATACCAGCGGGTATCAACTTCTCCCTGTCGGGCCTGCCTTATTGGACAAGCGATATTGGTGGTTTTTATGTAGAAGACAAATACGACAAACCCAACCCCACCGGAGAGGCGCTGGAAGAATGGAGAGAGTTGAATACACGGTGGTATCAGTTCGGAGCCTTTTGCCCTTTGTTTCGTTCGCACGGACAATATCCATACCGTGAATTATACAATATAGCCCCCGAACTGCACCCCGCCTATAAAAGCATGGCATATTATAACCAGCTACGCTATCGGCTGATGCCATACATCTATTCCATTGCCGGCGAAACCTATCACAACAACTATACAATAATGCGCGGTCTCGTTATGGACTTTGCCACCGATGTAAATGTATTCAACATTGCCGATCAATACATGTTTGGACCATCATTGCTGATCAATCCCGTATATACGTACAAAGCCACTGAGCGCGAGGTGTATTTACCGGCTGGGCAGGGCTGGTACGATCTGTACAACGGAACCTATCATTCCGGCGGGCAACGCATCCGCGCAGCGGCTCCTTACGAAAAAATGCCTGTATTTGTAAAGGAGGGCTCCATTATTCCTATCGGTCCCGCATTGCAGTATACACAACAAAAAAAACCGGATGACATAACACTATATGTGTATACCGGCAAAGACGCTGCATTTAATTTATACGAAGATGAGGGCACAAACAATGAATATGAAAAAGGAAAATTCAGCAATATACCCATCACCTATAACGAAGCCAGCAAAACCATTACCATTGGCAAAAGAGAAGGCATGTTTGAAGGCATGCTGAAGAACCGGCTTTTCAGGATTGTATGGATAACAAAAGAAAAAACAGCTTCGCCCGATGCGCCTGTGACCAGCGATACGGCAATAGCATATAACGGAAACGAACAAACGATAAAAATGAACGGAAAACATTAATTTATCTTTTACCAACCAATAATTGCATGTGTATGAAAAAAAACAAACGATTGGGAAAATTGACCTGGCTAGGGTGCACAATTTTCTCTTTGTTCATACTGCTTCAGGCAGTTGAGGCCCAACAGGCCAACACCCGGAAAATAACCGGAACTGTAAAAGACAACCAGGGCAACCCGGTAGCGGGAGCTACTGTTGAAGTGAAAGAAACCAAAGCCATTACGGCCACCGACCAGCTTGGATTCTTTACACTCCAGGTAGGAGCCGACGCCAAAACATTAATTGTAAGCTCGGTGGGCATGATCACTCGTCAGGTAGCCATCGGTACTGCTCCGGTTATAGCAGTATCGCTCGAACAATCTTCGCAAAAGCTCGACGAAGTAGTGGTGATTGGCTACGGCACTGCCAAACGGGCAAACCTCACATCTGCCCAAACCACCGTTAGCGCCAAAGACATTGAGAAAACAGTTAACACTACTATAGAGCAGGCAATACAAGGGCGTTCCGCTGGTGTGTACATTACGCAAAACAGCGGACAACCGGGCGGTGGCATCTCCGTAAATATAAGGGGCGTGAGTACCGTAAACGGCACTACCGAACCCCTGTATGTAATTGATGGAGTACAGGTAATGGGTGAGAGCATTTCTTTTGGAGCACAAAGCTCTGCCAATCCCATTGCAGGGCTCAACCCTTCAGACATACAGGATATACAAATATTGCAAGGTCCTTCTGCAACGGCCATTTATGGATCGCGCGCCACCAATGGCGTTATTTTAATTACAACCAAACGCGGTAAAGCAGGACAGGCAAAGCTCGATTATAATTTCCTGTATACGGTGCAAACGCCTCCCAAGCACCTTGAGGTAATGGACCTGAGGCAATACGCGCAAATGGTAAAAGAAATGCGAGCTATTGTGGGTGGAGAAGTGCCGCAGGAATTTCTTGACCCTTCGCTTTTGGGTAAGGGTACCGACTGGCAGAATGAACTGTTCAAGAATGCACCCATGCAAAAACATTCGCTGAGCATGAGCGGCGGCGGAGAGAGAACAACTTATTATATGTCGGGAGAGTATCTTGACCAGGATGGCATTGCAGTAGGATCAGGCTTTAAAAGATATTCATTCCGGGTAAACCTCGACAACAAACCACGTGAATGGATAACCGTAGGAGCCAACCTTAATTTTAACCAGACGGACGAAGTGCTGACCACCAGCCAGGAAAACGTAATATCCAATGCTATCAGGCTAACGCCACAAATACCAGTTAAAAATATAGACGGCAGTTGGGGTGGCGGCGACATCAACAACGGAGCGAACCAATTTGCACCGGTTAACCCGATAGCCATTGCGAACATGACAACTAACAATTTTGTAAGACGACAGTTCCTGGGAGGTTTGAACCTTGCCATCAACATCACAAAAGGACTTGTATTCAGAACTTCGTTCAATGCAAATGTGGGTTATCACAATTCAACTTACTACATACCGCAATACAAAATTGGCTGGGCTGTAAACGACAGGCCTACATTAACCAACGGTAATAATTATAACACTTATTGGAACTGGAACCAGATGCTGGAATACAACAGGAGCTTTGGCAAGCACACCGTTGGGCTGATGGTGACGCATGAGTCGCAGGAATCACGCTGGAAAAACGTAAGCTCATCGCGCACGGGCTTCCTCACCAACGATATTCTTGATTTGAATGCAGGCGATGAAACCACCGCTACCAACTCCGGTGGATCAGGTCAATGGGGAATGGAATCTTATTTAGGAAGATTGAATTACAATTTTGGAAACCGCTATATATTGAATGCCACCTTGCGCCGCGATGGCTCCGCCAACTTTGGCGAGAACAATAAGATCGGCTACTTCCCGTCTCTCTCTGCAGCGTGGCGTGTTTCGGAAGAATCATTTTTTAAAATTCCATTCATAAGCGAATTCAAGCTGCGGTTTGAAACGGGAGTAACGGGTAATCAAGGCGGTGGTGCTTACATCTACTCTCCCATGTTAGCAGGCGCTACTCCCTCGGGCACCGGCTTTTTACCCGGCAGGTACAAAAATCCCGATCTGCAATGGGAAGAAACCAAAACAAACAATTTCGGTCTCAACCTCGGATTTGTGAACAACCGCATTCAGGTTGAATTTGATTACTACATTAAAAACACCAGCAACCTGTTAATGCCTAACCCACTCCCGTGGTACATGGGCACCAACGGAACAGGCTCGGTTGAATCGCCTTATATAAACGTAGGCGACATACAAACCAAAGGGTGGGGCGTTACCTTGCTCACTACCAACATAGCCAACAAGAATTTTAAATGGGAGACCAATCTTAATTTATCAGCCTTCAAAAGCACGATACGGAAGTTCTATTCAGACGCAGCACTCATCAACCGCACATCGTGGTGGCTGGGCGACTGGACCCAACGGTCTGTAGTAGGCGAAGCGCCTTGGCTGTTCAGGGGATATATTGAAGAGGGACTGTTTACCAGCATTGATGAGATTGAGAAAAGTCCCGTACCTGTTGATAACAACGGAGATCGTTTGCCCATTGACGAAACCAACGGGTTATGGGTAGGCGACGTGAAGTTCAAGGATATTAGCGGACCGGCCGGAGTACCAGACGGAAAAATTGATGTGTACGACGAAACATTTATCGGCAATCCCTGGCCAAAGCTGTTTGCCGGTTTTACCAACACCTTCTCTTACAAAAGCTTCGACCTGAGTATCCTTATAACCGGAACGTACGGCAACGACATTTACAATTATATGGCAAGGGTAAACTCCAATCCTAACAACACCAATGTAAGCCAGAACCTGCTGGTAAAAGCAATGGAATATGCACGCCCGACAGAAGTAAATGGCGTTGTGCAACTCGAAAATCCGGGAACAGATGTAGCCCGCATTTCGTATGGACCTAACGGTAACTATGCACGACACACCAACAAATGGGTGGAAGATGGTTCTTTCCTGCGCATCAAAAACATCACCCTGGGATACAATCTTCCACAGGAGTTTGTTAACAGGCAGCGGTTTGTAAAAGGCGCAAGATTTACCATAGGTGCTCAGAATATATTTACGCTTACCCGTTATAAAGGCTTCGACCCTGAAGTAGGTGCGTATGTGGGCAGAGATGCAAGCGCCAGCAACCAGGCCATCGGGCTGGACTACGGTCGCTATCCACTCACACCGGTTATCACTTTCAGCCTTGGTGTTAACTTCTAAAACTGAATAATCATGAAAAAGATAAAACAATTATATATTCTGGTTGGAAGTTTAATGGCAACATTCGTTTACACTTCCTGCTCCAAAGACTTTTTAATAAAGCCGCCTACAGACGCCATTACCGATGCCAATTTCTACCAAACCGATGACCAGGTATTGGCTGCCACCGCATTGCTATACAGCAAGGTTTGGTTTGATTATAACGACAAAGCATCGTATAACCTGGGCGATTTCAGGGGAGGCACCGCATTCTCCGCATGGAACGACAGGGGCAATGTGTTGTTCAACACTACCGGTAATACACCGGAGAATGGCGCTGCCTGGCGATCCTTCTTTATCGTTGTAGGGCAATCGAACCTGGCCATACAAAACATCAACACCTATACTGGAGCCGGAGTATCGGACAACGTTAAAAAAATGGCGATAGCCGAAGCGCGGTTCATGCGGGCACTGGCTTATCGCTTTTTGGTAATGAACTGGGGGGAAGTGCCGGTTATTCAAAACAATCTTACTTTACTTGCAGACACCAGCATAACAAAGAACACCATACCCAGCATCTGGAGATTTTTAACCAGCGAAATGCGGGCAATAGCCGAAGATCTGCCGGAAACACCTGTAAAGCCTGGTCGATTAACAAGATGGTCTGCCGAAGGCATGCTGGCGCGCTTTTACCTTACGCGTGCAGGCGTTGACGGTAGTGGTGGTGCGCGCAACCAATCCTTCCTCGACAGTGCAAAGTACTATGCCGAAAGAGTGATTAAAAACAGTGGCGCTTCTTTGCTGAGCAATTACGCCAACCTGTTCCTCTTTCCATACGATAACAATGCCGAATCACTGTTTTCATTGCAGTGGGTATATTCAGGCCCCACCACCTGGGGAACGCAAAACTCAACGCCTGCTTACCTGGCCTACAGCCCCGACATTGCTAATGGAGACGGATGGGGTGGCGATAAGAGTGCCACGTGGTGGATGATCAGCATGTACGATGGACTGAACGAAACACCCGAGGGTACCCTTAAAGGCAGAACGTTGGACCAGCGGCTGAAAGCTACGTTTATGCTGCCAGGCGCTTCTTATCCCGAAATCACTCAAACCATACCCGGTGGCAAACAAAAGCTGGTGTATCCCTTTTCAGGCAGCGACAATAATTTTTTAGCTATCAAAAAATATGTAACCGGCAAAGCAGAAGATGTAGGTGGACAGGCGGCCAGCCAACGGTACGGGCATGATACTTACATGTTGCGGCTTGCAGAAATATACCTTATTTATGCAGAAGCAGTGCTTGGCAACAACGCCTCTACCAACGATGCCACCGCAATGGAATACTTTAATAAAGTACATATGCGCGCAGGCTTACCCAAATTTGAAGACGATCTTACTACCGACATTATACTAAAAGAACGATTCAAGGAATTTGCAATGGAAGGAATGGCATGGTATGATATTGTGTCCCTGCATTATTACAATCCACAAAAAGCATACGACATATTGAACTCGCAGGACAGAGGATTGTTTTTTACAGAGCCCGACCAGTTCCCCAATCCTACAGAGTGGACCTTCACCAAAACTTCGTGGTTCAGCGAAAGAACGATTGTGGCCAACTCAGGAAATTTCAGGCTGCCCATTCCGGATGCGGAGCTTAGCCAGGCACCTAACCTGCTGAAACCGGCAACAGAATATCAACCATAACCTGCACATCAAATCAAAAAAAATGAAAACAATACACTATAGTTGCATGTTACTTATAACCATGTTGCTGGCAGGTATTTTCACTTCGTGTGAAAAAGAAAACCTGCCCAACAATGGCGAACCCCGCATCAGGTATATACGCATTACCAGTCCTGAATCTGCCGATTCGCTGCTGGTGGGTGCGTACCAAAGCAACCTGATAGCTATTGTGGGAGAAAACCTGCAGAACGCTACAGAAATATGGTTCAACGACCAGAAAGCTTTTTTAACGCCTACCTACATCACCAATACGAGCATCCTGGTAAGCGTGCCGAGCCAGATCCCTATTGAGATCACCAATAAAATGAAGATCATCTTTTCTAACGGCAAGGAGGTAGTGCATGACTTTACTGTAGAAATAAGCGAGCCGCTTATTAACAGCATGAACTGCGAATATGTAGCGGAAGGTAGAACCGCCGTTATACGCGGCGATTATTTTTACGCGCCGGTGAAAGTAACTTTTACAGGCGGTGTTGAAGGAGAAGTGATAAACCTTGCAGATGACAGACTCAGTGTAGTAGTACCTGCCGGAGCAGAACCGGGTCCAATCACCATTACCACCAACTTTGGAGAAACGGTTTCAGACTTCTGGTTCAGAGACAACAGGAATATTTTCATCAGCAGCGATCCGTTCACCGGCTGGTGGAATGCTTCTTTTGTGGTGTCCAATCCGGGCAATGATGATCCTCCTGCCATCAACGGAAATTACATCCGGGTAAATAAAGCGATAGGCGGATGGAACTGGCTGGAGGTAGCAGGCGGCCCACCAGATGCCATGGGTCCCATCAGTAAAAACATTCCGGACGAAGCCATTTTGAAACCAGCAGATTACAACCTGAAGTTTGAGGTGAATACGAGAAAGCCCTATAACAACAATATGATAAAACTGAACGTAGGGCTGGCCAACGACTTTAACAACAACCAGTATTTATGGGCGCCGCCTTACGATACACAGGGCGAGTGGCAAACGGTAGTAATACCTTTTGAGGAGATTGCCGACAGCTATGGCGCGCCGCTTACGGTTAATCCTAACGGTTACTATACAAGAGTGCTGTTTCACGGAGCGGGTGATCTTGATTGCGATATGTCGTTCGACAACTTCAGGGTGGTTCCTAAAGTACTTAAATAATTATTACAGCTTGTCTATTCCTTAATAAACAAGCTTATCAAATAAAAATTTATGAAACTCAAATCTATTCATCGATTGCTGGCTGCAATGTTACTCGCGGTACTATTGTTTGCCTTCGGATCGTGCAAAAAAGAAGATGATAAAAAATCGGACACCATAGAGTTGCTGAGCTTTGGCCCTGCCGGGGTGCAACATGGCGACGATATTGTTTTTATTGGCAACAATCTCGATAAGGTAACCGCCATTGAAATGGTGAACGTAACCATAGAGAAAAATGCTTTTAAAGAACAAACAACGGAGAAGATCGTGCTGACGGTTCCGCAGGAGGCAGGATCGGGCCGCGTGGTGCTGAAAACACCGCAGGGCGATATTACATCAAAAGCCCCTATCAATTTTGAAGTGCCTGTGGTACTAACGGAGGTACCTACCCACGCAAAGCCGGGAGAAAATATCACGCTAAAAGGCGAGTACATGAACTGGATCAATGAAATTCGTTTTGAACGGGATGTGGTGGTAACAACGTTTGTAAGCCAATCGCTAACAGAACTGGTAGTGCAGGTGCCCTTGCAGGCTCAAACGGGAAAGCTGATCATTTCAACCGGCGGTACCGAGCCGCTGGTAATTGAAACCGAAGAAGTGTTGGAACTGACCTTGCCCACACTCACACAATTTTCGCCTAACCCTGTTGAACGTGGAGGCAATCTCACCATTACCGGCGAAAACCTGGACCTTGTGGAAGGCATCCTGTTCAAAGGATTGACCGAGCCGTTAACAACTTTTGTAAGTAAAACCGCTACAGAAATAGTAGTAACCATTCCCGAAGAAGCAAACAAGGGAACTATCACGTTGGTAGCTTATTCAAAAGTGCCGGTAGAATCAGCTACCCCGTTGGAGCTGATCGGCGATCTTCCTCCGCTGGCACCGTTAGCAACCGCATTTTACGATGATGCGATGGCCAACGGCTGGCAGAAATGGGGAGGCTGGGGAAGCGGCTCTGCAGACATTGCCAGCAGTGATAATGTGCGCGACGGCGAAAAATCAATCAAAGTTATTTTCGGTGGCGATTGGGGTGGTGCGCTGCAAATGGGCGGCGGCAATTCTGCAACATCGGGCAAAACGCATGTAGTGTTTTCCATTTTCGGAACAACGGGTACCGGAGGAAAAGAACTGAATGTATTGATAGCCGGCAACGAAAAGAAAATTACGATAGTAGAAGGGGAATGGACAGAATATCTTGTTCCTTTAACAGATGTCGCCTCACCGGCAAGCATCAACGAATTTACATTGCAGGACAGGGGGTGGAGCGGAACCATCTACATCGATCACATTGGCTTGCGCTAAACACAACAAGTATTTTTCATACACCCGTTAAGACCTGCCTTGCAATCTTATTATTACAAGGCGGGTCTTACTTACCATTTTGTTATGAATGCATTTGCAAAAAACAGTTTTTTATTTTGCTTAGGTATAGTAGTGCTTTTTGCTTCCTGCAACAAAACTAAACCTGCCGGTGAGCCTGGAGACCCGGACGATACAACAACCGTTATCCCTCCTGCGGTCGATCCGCCGTTGGCCAATACCGTCGGCTTTTTCTTAAACGACTGGCAACCTAAAACTTTCACTGCACCTTCGTCGTATACTACTACAACTCTTCCGGCACATGGCAATGTAGTGATTAAGGTAGACCACAACGATATTCTCACCAAAATCCCTCCTACCCTTTTTGGCAATAACGCCAATCCGTACATGACGCAAATGGTAGATCAGACCATACTGATCAATCACATCAAAAACCTTCATCCTGGTTTGATCCGTTTTCCTGGTGGTAACATCAGCAGTGTCTTTTTCTGGAATGCAGCTCCGGGTAATGTTCCGTCAGATGCACCGGCTAAACTGATAGACGGCAGCACAGGCAATGAAACAAATGCCGGCTACTGGTTTGGAAAAAACAATGATAGCTGGACACTCTCTACCGATAATTATTACGCCATGCTACAGCAAACAAACAGCCAAGGCGTCATTACTATCAATTATGGCTATGCGAGGTACGGAACAAGTGCAGATCCTGTAGCTGCCGCCGCCCATTTGGCTGCCGATTGGGTAAGATATGATAATGGAAGAACGCAATATTGGGAAATCGGCAACGAAAGCAATGGCGTATGGCAGGCAGGCAACAGGATTGATGTAAGCAACAACAAAGATGGGCAACCGGAAATTATTACCGGCGATTTATATGGCAAGCATTTTAAAATATTTGCCGATTCAATGCGGAAAGCAGCAGCCGAAACAGGCGCCACTATTTACATTGGTGCGCAATTGCTGGAGCAGGCGCCGGCAAGCTGGGCAACCGATACCGACAAAAACTGGAACAAAGGCGTTTTAACAGCAATTGATGACAAAGCAGATTACTATATAGTACACAGCTATTATACGCCTTACAATACCAACTCAAATGCAGCAGCCATTTTAGCCACGCCAACCGATGTAACGGCGCACATTATGGAATACCTTACACAAACCATAGCTGCAAACGGTGCAGCTCAAAAACCCATAGCGCTTACAGAGTACAATATTTTTGCTGTTGGTTCAAAACAAATGGTATCTCATGTCAATGGCATGCATGCAGTAATGGTGTTGGGCGAACTCATGAAAAACAAATTTGGAATGGCCTGCAGGTGGGATCTGGCCAATGCATGGGAGGAAGGCAATGATCACGGGCTATTCAGCCAGGGCGAAGCTGCCAGCGGCGAAAGCAAATGGAACCCAAGACCAGCTTTCTACCACATGTATTTTTTGGGCAGGATGCTGGGCGACCGGGCAGTAGGCAGCACCGTTACCAATGGAACGGGCATACACAGCTATGCGTCTTCCTTTTCGAGTGGAGAAATAGCAATTGCTATTGTAAACACAACCGGTAGCGACCAGACTGCCCGTGTTGAATTTGAGAATTTTCTACCGGGCAACAGGTATTACTGGTATACGCTATCGGGCAGTAATGATAATGGAGCGTTTTCCCGGAAAACGCTGGTGAATGGCCAAGGACCGGAAAGCATTGCGGGTGGACCGGCAGACTATGCTTCGTTGAAACCTTACTCGGCTGTTATTGACAAACAGGTCAAATTCAATCTTCCTGCCAGATCGGTTGTATTTGTGATTGCAGACAAAAAGAAATAGTAGCCCCAAAGCTGCTGTTAAACAAATGAACTATGGACTCTATGAAAATATTGCTGAATAAAAAACTGCGTGTAGCGATGCAGGTTGTACTGCTGGCAGAGCTGTGTTCTTTCACCTGTTTTGCACAACCCGCCATTCAGCTCAACCAGGTAGGCTATTACCCCACTTCGGTCAAATACGTGGCTGTAACTAACCCGGCAAGCGAAGACAGCTTTTATATTGTTAACATTCAAAACAACAAACTTGTTTTCGGAGGCAGGCTTTCCGAAACGCAGCAATCGCAATTTTCAGGTACCCGTACCCGTATTGCCGATTTTTCTCCACTTATTTCAGATGGTGAGTACAAGCTGCTAACCGGCAATATGCAATCGGCTTCGTTTAAAATAAGCAGCCATGTTTTCGACGAATTGTCTAAAGCTGCTGTGAAGGGATATTATTACCAACGGGTTTCTATGCCATTGGAGGAAAAGTACGCCGGCAAATGGAGCCGTTCTGCAGGACATAAAGATGACAGCGTGTTGATTCATCCTTCAGCAGCCGACAAAAAGCGCCCCGCCGGAATGGTCATTGCGTCTCCGGGAGGATGGTATGACGCAGGCGATTATAACAAATACATCGTAAACAGCGGCATAACCATGGGTACGTTACTGGCAGCGTACGAAGATTTCCCAGAGTACTATCGCTCATTGTCGCTAAACATTCCCGAAAGCGGCAATGATGTGCCCGATATACTCGATGAAATTTTATACAACCTGCGATGGATGCTTACGATGCAGGACCCGAACGATGGTGGAGTGTATAACAAATGCACCAATGCAAAATTTGATAGCGCCGTAATGCCAGGCGTTACCAAAGCACCGAGGTATGTAGTACAAAAAGGCACAGCCGCAACCCTTGACTTTGCAGCGGTAATGGCACAGGCTGCCCGCGTATATTCAAAATTCCCAACGCAGTTACCGGGATTAGGCGATAGTTGTTTGAAAGCTGCCTTGTATGCCTGGCAGTGGTGCATTGCCAATCCTGCTACAGCATACAACCAGGCAGAAATGAACAAACAATTTTCTCCGGCGGTAACCACAGGACCTTATGGAGACAAATATTTTGAAGATGAATGGTTTTGGGCAGCAGTTGAATTAACGGTTACAACGGGCAACCCATTGCATATACAAAGCATCCAGGTAAGCACAGATATACACCCTAACATTCCTTCCTGGAGCAAAGTGAATATGCTGGGCGTATACACTGCCCTAAGAAATGAACCGGTATTTTCAGGTACCAAGCTGGAAACAACCAAACTGAAAAATGACCTGGTAGCTTTCGCAGATCAATTAATAGCAGGAGGCAATGCCGCTTTTAAAACAGTGATGGGGCAATCGCAGCGCGATTTTATATGGGGCAGCAATTCTGTAGCGCTGAACCAGGGCATGCTGCTATTAAAAACATATCGCCTTACAAAATCTCCAAAATATCTTTCGGGGGCCGTATCCAATCTTGATTATATTTTGGGCAGAAATGCAACCGGGTATTGTTTCGTAACAGGCTTTGGAAAAAAATCGCCCATGCATATTCATCACCGCCCCTCGCAGGCAGACGGGATTGCAGCACCTGTGCCTGGATTGTTGGCAGCAGGTCCCAACCCGGGCAGGCAGGATAAATGTTATTATCCTTTTACGGAAACAGAAACTTCTTACTCCGACAATGATTGTTCTTACGCCTCTAACGAAATTGCCATTAACTGGAATGCGCCGCTGGTATACGTTGTGGGCGCTCTGGAAGTGCTACATAAATAATGCCCCTTCGCTATTAATGGCGCCCACTATCATTTGGTATGCCCACTAAATTGCAGGCCAGATTTCATTTCGCCTGAAATTACCTTTGGCATAACATTTTCATCGGTTAACTTCCATTCGGGCACTGTAAATTGCATTCAATATGAATACCAAATGGCTTTTTATTTTTAGCTGTGTTAGTTTCTTTTCCATCCATGCATTTTCTCAAACTGTATTAAAGGGAAAGGTGGTAGATGATCTGTACGACCGGGTGGTAATGGGCACTACTGTAAAAAATATTTCCCGCAATGCCTACTCGCAAAGCGACATGGGTGGTAATTACAAAGTAACTGCCGCCGAAGGCGACAGGATCGCCTTTTCGTGCATAGGTTATTTACCCGATACCGTTACCGTTACATCGGATATGCTGGCTGGCATTTACAATATTTCTTTAACCCGCAATGTAATTGAGCTGGAAGAAGTAGCGGTGGGCGACCTGAATGCTTACCAGGTAGACTCCATCAGCAGGCTGGAAGAGTTTGGCGAAGTATTGGGCAAACGCAACTCAAAGCTGGTAGGCGGCAAAGGAAACACACCCACCGATGGCGTTGGAGTAACCTTTAGCCCGTTCTCTCACTTTTCGAAAGACGAAAAAAACCTGCGTCGCTTTAAAAAGCGCTATGAAGAGCAGGAAAAAGAATATTACGTAGACTATAAATTTTCTTATACCTATGTGGCAAAAATTACCGGGCTTACGGGAGATTCTTTGCGCAACTTTATGTTCAAGTATCGTCCTTCGTATGAATTTTGCCGGCAGAACAACCGTGAGGCAATGCTGGTATACATTAACGATAGCTACCGTGACTTTATGAACAGGAAAACGCCAAAGTCGGAAGGAAAGGAGCAATAGCCATCTGATCCATCACCGTACATGTATTGTTCATTTTCGTACACTCTTTACCGGTAGTTATACCCAATAAACTTACCATCAACCAGTTATGCACATGGCATGTGTGTTGAGCTATTGTTTTTGCAGCACACTCATAAGTGCTTCAAATTGTTATGTTCAAAAACTACCTGGTTATAGCTTTAAGAGCTTTCTTTAAAAGCAAAGTTCTTACAGGCATTAATATTCTTGGATTGTCTATCGGCATTAGCGCATCATTGGTGATTTACCTGTTGGTTCATTATCATTTTTCGTTTAATGAATCTGAAAAAGACAAAGACCGGATTTACAGGGTCGTATCAAATTTTAATTTTTCGGGAGAGATCTACCACAATTCAGGCGTGCACGACCCTATGGGCGCTGCTGTAAAAAAAGAACTAACTGGGCTGGATGCTGTTGTAAACCTCCGTTTATGGAACGGTCAACCCAAAATTAGCGTGTCCGCTACCGGTTCAAAAAATAAAGCTGTCTTTAAAAGGCAAAAAGATTTTGTTTTTGCAGACAGCAATTATTTCAACATGGTAGGATATGAATGGCTGGCGGGTTCACCTGCCACATCTTTTAAGCATCCTTACCAAATTGTACTTACAGAATCGTATGCTCAGCTATATTTTCCTCAACTTGCCCCTGGCGAAATACGAGGCAAAGAAATTATGCTCGACGATACGATAAGAGCAACCGTTTCAGGCGTAGTAAAAGACCTTAGCAGGTTAACCGACTTTACTTTCAAAGCCTTCATGTCTTACATAACGCTTGAAACTACTTCGCTAAAGCCAGAGAATTGGGAACAATGGAGTTCAACCAATGGCGCGCAACAATTGTATGTAAAACTTGCCGAATCCAACTCTGCAGCCCGTGTTGAACAGCAAATAGCTGCATTGTACAACAGGCACCACACAAAAGAGCCGGGAGACAATAGTAAAACATGGCATAGCCTGCAACCTTTAAACGATATTCATTTTAACCACGATTACGGCAACTACAGTGCCCCTATGGGGCATAAACCCACGTTGTATGGTTTGCTGGCAATAGCAGTGTTTTTGCTCTTGCTGGGCTGCATCAATTTCATCAATCTTACTACTGCCTATGCATCGCAACGGGCAAAAGAAATCGGCATCCGGAAAACGCTTGGCAGTTCGAAAAAGCAACTTATTATCCAGTTCCTGGGCGAAACATTTTTACTAACGCTTACCGCTACACTCCTATCCGTCTTAATAACACCAGTATTGCTGAAAGCGTTTTCAGGCTTTATACCTGAAGGACTTCGTTTCAGCATTACCGAATATCCGGAAATACTATTGTTTTTGCCTGTGCTTGTCATCCTCGTTACGTTATTATCCGGATTT
>JBQCGX010000040.1:0-73981 GCA_051955255.1 Agriterribacter sp.
CCCGGAGGTTTAGGCATCAGTTCAAATTGCGTAACTGATTTTGCGCCGTGCCGGTTAGAAGTACCCACGCAGTCGCTGCCCGTATCGCCACCACCAATTACCACTACATTTTTGCCCGTAGCTTTCACTTCTTCGGGAAGTATATTGCTTTCGATGTTTGCATTTGCCAACGGATCTATCTTAGCATTGCGTTTGTTTTGCTGCTTGAGGAACTGCATCGCAAAATAAACACCTTTCAGTTCGCGACCAGGAATGGGAAGGTCTCTAGGATGAGTAGAGCCACCAGACAATACAATGGCGTTGTATTCGCGCAGCAAATCGTTGATGCTTACATTCACACCTACATTTGCATTGCACTTGAATTCAACTCCTTCCTGCTTCATTAAATCTACCCGGCGGTCGATGGTCCATTTTTCCAGCTTAAAATCGGGTATACCATACCGTAACAAACCACCCGGTGCATCGTCTCTTTCAAATACGGTTACCTGGTGCCCCGCATAATTCAACTGCGCAGCAGCGGCTAAGCCGGCAGGACCGGAACCTATTACCGCTACCTTTTTGCCTGTGCGTACATTAGGCGTACGAGGCTGCACAAAACCTTTTTCGAAAGCGATTTCTATGATATGCTTTTCTATTTCTTCGATAGTAACCGGCGGTTGGTTAATGCCCAGCACGCAGGCACTTTCGCAGGGAGCAGGACAAATGCGTCCTGTAAACTCCGGAAAGTTATTGGTAGAGGTTAAGATGTCGTACGCTTCGCGCCAGCTTTTACGATACACGGCATCGTTGAATTCGGGAATCACATTCCCCAGCGGGCAACCTGTATTGCTGTGGCAAAAAGGAACACCGCAATTCATGCAACGTGCTGCCTGTTTGGTTAAATCCTGCTCCGAAAAGCGATCAACAAATTCATTGTAATTTTTTAACCTTTCCGCAACCGGTTTTTTACCGGGCAATTCACGTGTAAATTCTATAAACCCTGTTGGCTTTCCCATTTTGTATTTCTTCCGGAATTAAAGTATTAGATTGAAATTATTATTGTCCCTCAACTTTAAGCTTTGCTTTTTGAAGCGCTTTCTTGTAATCTTTGGGATATACTTTTATGAAGTTCCTGAGTTGGTTTTCAAAATCGTCCAGGATGAATTTTGCAACATTGCTTCCTGTATAGGCGTAGTGCTTGGATATCATGTCGTGCAATTCTTCCGACTCGCCGTTCACCACCGGATCGAGATCTATCATTTCGGGATTGCAATTGTTGGCAAATTCTCCCTTCACATCATACACATAGGCAATACCGCCGCTCATACCCGCAGCAAAGTTCCTACCTGTATCTCCCAATATCACCACACGACCGCCGGTCATGTATTCACAACCATGGTCGCCCACTCCTTCTACTACCGCATTGGCACCCGAATTCCTTACACAGAAACGTTCGCCTGCTTTGCCTCGAATAAAGGCTTCGCCGGAGGTGGCACCATAAAATGCCACGTTACCGATAATGATATTTTCTTCAGGCACAAAACCTGCTTCTTTCGAAGGATAGATGATCAGCCTGGCACCACTTAAGCCCTTACCAAAATAGTCGTTGGCATCGCCTTCCAGTTCTAACGTTACGCCGTTGGTGTTGAAAGCGCCAAAGCTCTGACCTGCTGTACCCGTAAACTTAAAGTGTATGGTATCTTCGGGCAGCCCGGCTGCCTTGTATTTTTTAGTGATCTCGTTCGAAAGAATGGTACCTGCAGTGCGATCAGTATTGCGGATTTTGAATTCGGCGTACACACGCTCTTTCTTTTCAATGGCTGGTTTTGCTTTTTCCAGCAACTGCCAGTCTATTACACTTGCCAGTCCGTGATCCTGCTGTTCCTGGTTGTATAAGCCGGTGAATTCAGAAGCAGGCTCTTTGTATAATATGGGAGAAAGATCGAGCTTGCCGTATTTCCAATGGTCGATGCCTTCTCTTTTTTCAAGACACTCTACCTGGCCAACCATTTCATTGATGGTTCTGAAACCAAGTTCGGCCATGATCTCGCGCAGCTCCTGTGTAATAAATTTAAAGAAGTTCACCACATGATCTGCATTGCCTGAAAAACGCTTGCGCAAATCCGGGTCCTGGGTGGCTACACCAACGGGGCAGGTATTAAGATGGCATTTGCGCATCATAATACATCCTTCTACCACAAGGGCAGCGGTGGCTACACCCCATTCTTCGGCACCCAGCAAGGTTGCTACTGCAATATCGCGGGCGGTTTTCATTTGCCCGTCGGCCTGCAATACCACGCGGCTTCTCAGGCGGTTTCTTACCAGTGTCTGGTGGCTTTCTGCCAATCCCAGCTCCCACGGTAAACCGGCGTGTTTAATGGAGCTGATGGGCGATGCACCCGTTCCTCCGTCAAAACCTGCAATCAATATTACATCGGCTTTCGCTTTTGCAACACCCGCAGCAATGGTTCCAACCCCTGCTTTCGACACCAGCTTCACGTTGATGCGGGCGGCACGGTTGGCGTTTTTAAGATCGTATATTAATTGTGCAAGATCTTCAATAGAATAAATATCGTGGTGCGGTGGCGGAGAGATCAAGCCTACGCCGGGTGTGGAGTGACGTACCCTTCCGATCCAATCATCCACCTTATCGCCAGGCAACTGCCCGCCTTCGCCGGGTTTTGCACCCTGCGCCATTTTGATCTGGAGCTCGTCTGCTTCGGTAAGATACTGGCTGGTTACACCAAACCTTGCCGATGCTACCTGCTTGATGGCAGAACGCATCGAGTCGCCATTGGGCAACAGCTCATACCGTTTTTCATCTTCACCACCTTCGCCGGTATTACTCTTACCGCCAATACGGTTCATAGCAATAGCGAGCGTGGTATGCGCTTCCCACGAAATAGAGCCAAAAGACATGGCTCCGGTAGCGAAGCGTTTATAAATGTTTTCTGCAGGCTCTACTTCATCAATAGAAATAGAAGGCCTGTTGCGTTTAAACCTGAACAAGCTGCGCAACGTGCAGGCTTTTTCGCCCTGGTCGTTTACAGTTTTGCTGTACTTTTTGAAAGTATTGTAATCATTCATCCTGGTAGAATACTGCAGCAGGTGAATGGTTTGCGGATTGAAAAGATGGAATTCACCTTTTCTTTTCCACTGGTATATACCGCCTACGGCTAAACGATCTACAGGAATTTTCTTTTGGTTGAATGCGAGCACATGTTTTGCAAGCGCCTCCTTGGCAATTTCATCAAGCCCCATGCCTTCAATGCGGCTTACGGCACCGGTGAAATATTTGCTTACAACATCCTGGTTCAAGCCGAGTATTTCAAATATCTGGGCGCCCTGGTAACTTTGCAGGGTTGAAATGCCCATTTTAGAGAACACTTTCAGCAAACCATCGCACACGGCTTTTACATAATTTTTGCGCAGCACTTCCCACTCCTGCTCTGTTTCCCATCTTTTGTTCGCCTTCATAGTGCGGATGGTAGCCAGCGCCAGGTAGGGATTGATGGCAGTAGCACCAAAACCTATCAAGCAGGCAAAGTGATGCACTTCCCAAACGTCGCCGGCTTCTACCACAATGCCTACCTGCCCGCGGTATCCTTTGCGGATCAAATGGTGATGCACGGCCGATACAGCCAGCAATGAAGGAATAGCGGCGTGGTCGGAGTCGATGGCACGGTCGGACAGGATGATCACTTCAAAACCGTCCTGCACCGCATCTACTGCGTAGCGGCAAAGCCTGTCGATACCGGCTTTTAAGGAACCGGGGTTGCCATCGGCCCTGAAATAACATTGCAGGGTTTTGGCCTGGAATATGCCGGTGTCTATACTTCTTAATTTTTCCAGTTCGGTACTGGTAAGAATGGGTTGTTTTAAGGCAACTGCATGACAATGTCTTGGATCTTCCGCCAACAGATTCCCATTATTGCCCACATAAGAGGCAAGGCTCATTACCAGTCTTTCCCTGATGGGGTCGATAGGCGGATTGGTTACCTGTGCAAACAATTGCTTGAAATAGCTGCTGAGGTGCTGCGGCTGATCGGACAGTACTGCCAGGGGCACATCTGTTCCCATAGATCCAACGGGCTCTTTGCCGTCGATTGCCATGGGTTTTACCAGGTTCTCCACATCTTCGGTGCTGTAGCCAAATGCTTTCTGGTATTTGAAAACCGATTCTTCGGAAAGATGCGTGAATGTTACGCGTGGGGAATCGAGTTCTTCCAGGCGTATTTTATATTGATTTAACCAATCGCTGTAAGGTTTGCGGGTGCAGATATCCTGTTTCAGCTCTTCGTCGCTGATGATCCTGCCCTGCTCCATATCTACCACGAACATTTTGCCGGGTTGCAGCCTGCCGTAGCTTTTCACGATACGAGGGTCGACAGGCAGTGCGCCGGTTTCGGAAGCCATGATCACACGGTCATCGTGCGTTACGCAGAACCTTGATGGGCGAAGACCGTTCCTGTCGAGCGTAGCGCCGATGATCCTTCCATCGGTAAACGATATAGATGCCGGTCCGTCCCAAGGCTCCATGATAGCGGCATGATACTCGTAAAACGCACGCTTGCCGGGGTCCATTTTGTCGTTTCCGTCCCAGGCTTCAGGAATCAGCATCATCATTACATGAGGAAGCGAGCGGCCAGACAAGGTGAGCAGCTCCACCATATTGTCGAGACAGGCAGAATCGGAAAGCCCGTTGGATACGATGGGCAGGAGCATCTCCATTTCTTCTTTTGAGAAATATGGAGAAGAGAAACCTTTTTCGCTGGTTTTTAACCAGTTAAGGTTGCCCTGCAATGTATTGATCTCCCCGTTATGGGCAATAAAGCGGAAGGGTTGTGCCAGCTTCCACGAGGGGAAGGTATTGGTGGCAAACCTGGAATGTACCAGGCCAAAAGCGCTCACCACTCTCTTGTTGGAAAGGTCGGTAAAATAATGCCGAACCTGTCCGCTGGTTAGCTGACCTTTATAAGTAACTGTTTTGTACGAAAGCGAAGGAATATAAAAGCCAATACTGTCTTTTTTTACAGTATTGTTGATGGTATGAGAGGCATAGTTCCTGAGAACGAATAATTTTCTTTCAAACTCTTCAGAGTCCTGGATGTGATCTGGGCAGGCAATGAACACATGCTCCATGTCAGGCTCTACTGAAAGGGCTGTTGGACCAATGTCGCTCGTGTTTACGGGAACTTTACGGTAGGTAAGAATTTCGAGCCCGAGCTTTTCGGCAGCGCGGGCAAAAATTTCGCGGCATTCTTCGCGAAGCCTGATCTCTTTGGGAAAGAAAATTACGCCTACGCCGTATCTTCCGAACGGGGGCAGATGGACGCCGAGCTTAACGCATTCTGCAAAAAAGAACTCGTGGGGAATCTGGATCATAATACCTGCGCCGTCGCCGGTATTACTTTCTGAACCGCAGGCTCCACGATGTTCCATATTCTCAAGGATCGTGAGTGCGTCTGAAACAATCTGGTGCGACTTATTGCCTTTGATGTTAGCTACAAATCCTACACCGCAAGCATCCCGCTCAAATTCCGCCCTATACAAACCATTACTTACCATAGATCTGGAATTTTTTATAAAAAATCAATAAAAATGGAAAAATCTGAAAATTTTTAAAGCACATGGCAGGCAAGTGGATAAAAGTACTAAAAAAAATACGAATTCAGAAATCAGCCTCTAAAAATTACACACATCCTGTTAATAGGGCGACCGGAATGCCGCTCCTGCGGAGCTGTTTCGTTCCATCCAAAGGAGCGCAACTGACGGGGAGGCATAACCGCTGATGATCTATTAGTCTTTATTCATATGCCGCATGTGTATTTCCATCGCTATACGAAGTCTCCGACTTCGTATTTTATTATGTTCTTCCGGGACTTGGTCCTGGTTGTACCGTCGCTATACGGAGTCTCTGACTATAGTGTTTGAGATCTTAGCCGTATCTAATACCATCAGACCGCCTGCGGCGGGCCGATGGTGTTGGTCACGGTCGGCACACCCCGGTTGAGCCATTCGGGTAGGATACCGGGGTGATCTGACCGACAACAAACATTTTCTTAGTTAAGCCTGCTATACGAAGTCTCCGACTTCGTAATTTATTATGTTCTTCCGGGACTTTGTCCCGGTTTACGCTTGTCGCCAAAGGCGACAACAATAACATGCGAGGCGTGGACGTCTTGCATAGCAGCCAATACATTCTACGTCAGCCATGGCGCGTGTCTCAGCGCCGTTCCCACAACCGCTACACCAGGTAGCCAAACAATTCATCATCTTTCCTGATCTCCGAAAAATGAATATTGTATCTTTTCATATTGGCAATCAACTGATCATAGTCAGTTTTTTTCTGCAATTCAATTCCCACCAGGGCTGGGCCTGCTTCTTTGTTTGTTTTTTGCATGTATTCGAAGCGGGTAATGTCGTCGCTCTCGCCCAGCACATTGTTTACAAATTCCTTTAAAGCACCGGGGCGCTGGGCAAAACTTACCAGGAAATAGTGTTTCAGCCCTTCGTATTGGAGCGACCGCTCTTTTATTTCGGGCATGCGGTCAATATCATTATTGCTGCCGCTGATAATGCAAACCACCTTCTTGCCCCTGATCTCTTTGGCGTACAGATCCAATGCTGCTATGGAAAGAGCGCCTGCCGGCTCTACCACTATCGCGTCTTCGTTGTACAGCTTTAAAATGGTAGTACATATTTTTCCTTCGGGCACCAGCAATACATCGTGCAGCACGTCCCTGGCAATGCCAAACGTGATGTCGCCTATGCGTTTTACGGCTGCTCCGTCTACAAACCTGTCGATGGTTGGCAGTGTTACCGGTTCGCCGGCTTTGAGCGCTTCCTTCATAGAGGGTGCTCCCTCCGGTTCCACTCCTATAATTTTTGTGGCGGGACTGAACATTTTGAAATAGGCACCAACACCAGATACAAGTCCACCACCACCGATGGGTACAAATAAATAGTCAATATTTTTCTGATCTTCCAGTATTTCTACGCCAACCGTTCCCTGCCCTTCAATAATGCTGTAATCATCAAAAGGAGGTATAAAGATCATTGAATGTTCTTCGGTATACGATTTGGCGGCTATGGCACAATCGTCGAAAGTGTCGCCTACGAGTTTGATCTCAATATTATCTTCCCCAAACATTTTGGTTTGCGTAATTTTTTGTCTGGGGGTGATGACGGGCATAAAGATGACACCTTTTATACCCAGCTTTTTGCAACTATAGGCGAAGCCTTGTGCATGGTTGCCGGCGCTGGCACATACCACTCCTTTTTGCTGCTGTTGCGGCGTTAAGGAAGAGATCATATTATAGGCGCCGCGCAGCTTGTAGGAACGCACTACCTGCAGGTCTTCTCTTTTAAAGTACACATCGCAACCATACCTTTTTGAAAAGTTGGCGTTGCGTGCCAAAGGAGTCCTGGTAACTACATCTTTCAGCTTTTGAGCCGCCTCCGCAAAATGAAGCCTCCCTGACCAAACAGGAAGGCTTTTAGCTATCAAACTATTGTTGTTTACAACTCTTGTATTATCCGCCTCATTGATCATGTTTGGAGTTTTGGGTTTGTCGTTTTGGGTTTGAGGTTTGTCGTTTAATGTTCATTTCTCCATTACCAGCTGCTAATTGCAAATCTTAGCAATCAATTACAGACGCTGAACTATAAACCCAAACTCCTAACTATAAACTACAAACTATAAACGCACCACTACTTCTGGTTTTCAGGACGCAAACTTCTTACGGTTTTGCCAGCCTGCCACATTTCGCTTTCGCGCAGCTCTTTCAATTCCACTTCCAGCTTTTCGCGGTAGTCGGCTTTGCTGTTGCTGTCGATAGAGCGTTGTGATTCTTTACCGGTTGCCACGCTTTCGTATAATTCTTTAAATACAGGCGCTGTAGCATCGCGGAATTTTTTCCACCAATCCAATGCACCGCGTTGAGCAGTGGTAGAACAGTTGGCATACATCCAGTCCATACCATTTTCTGCTACCAGCGGCATGAGCGACTGGGTGAGTTCTTCCACTGTTTCGTTGAATGCTTCCGAAGGAGAGTGTCCTTTGTCGCGCAATACCTGGTATTGTGCGGCGAATATGCCTTGTATAGCACCCATCAGCGTGCCACGCTCGCCGGTAAGATCGCTGTATACTTCTCTTTTGAAATCGGTTTCAAACAAATAACCGCTGCCTACGGCAATACCGAGTGCTACTACTCTTTCTCTTGCTTTGCCTGTTGCATCCTGGAAAATGGCGAAGCTGCTGTTCAAACCACGACCTTGCAGGAACATGCGGCGCAATGAAGTACCGGAACCTTTGGGAGCTACCAGGAACACATCTACATCTTTGGGAGGAATGATGCCTGTTTGCTCGTTGAAGGTGATACCAAAGCCGTGAGAGAAATACAATGCTTTACCAGCAGTAAGATGTTTTTTTACTGTTGGCCACAATTCAATTTGTGCAGCATCGCTCAGCAAATAACATATAATGGTTCCGCGCTGTAACGCTTCTTCTATTTCAAATAAACTTTCGCCGGGCACAAAACCGTCTTTCACCGCTTTGTCCCAGGTTTTTGAATTTTTACGCTGACCAACGATCACATTGATGCCGTTATCGCGCTGGTTCAAAGCCTGTCCAGGACCCTGAACGCCGTAACCAATTACAGCAATCGTTTCGTTTTTTAATACTTCCTGGGCCTTGCTAAGTGGGAATTCTTCACGTGTAACAACGTTTTCTTCCACACCGCCGAAATTTAATTTTGCCATTTTTTTAGTTTGAGATTTTGATATGTTGAAAATCGGTAAAATGCTTTTTTGCTTTTACTGCATTTGTCAAGCCTTTTGAAAATCCATAATGCAATGCATCGTGGGTTGCAACAAATGAAATGGCTTCGTTTACGTTCGTAAGCTTTACGCCGTAATGCGTGGTAAAAGCGTTGTAAGTGGTAAACCTGCCGGCTTCAAGATCGCGCTGCTGCATTTCAATCAATGAAAAAAGATAGCTCTTCAGCGTTTCAATTTCCTGCGCATCAATAAAGCTTTCAGGCTTTGTTCCTTTCTGGTATTTATTGATGAATGACTGATCGATCAACGCCTGCACGCCTGAACGCCCGTAGCAGAGGTTTTGCTGACTTACAATGATATGCCCGAAGTTCCAGGCTACATTATTCCTGAAACCTTCCGGAATTTCATTCAGTTCATCGATAGATAAACTTTCAACCAGTTCCAGGAAGTTTTTACGGGTAGTTATAATATTATTGAAGCTTTGCTGCATGATCATTACATTGAAAATACTTCGTCCTGTTTGTCGAGAAATTCGTTTTCTACAATCTCTGAACCTGGTTTTTCCTCTTCAAATTCTTTCAGCTTTTCATAAAAGCCGCTGCTGGCATTGATGATAGCCACACGAGCGCTGCGCACAAACTCAATCAGTCCCAGCGGTCCCAGCACTTCGGTAAGTTTGTCTATCTCTTCGCGATGGCCCGATGTTTCAAACACCGTATAGTCCTTACGGATCACTACAGCCCGGGCTCCGTACTGGCGCAACAGCCTTTCTACCTTTACATCTTCAATTACCTTGTCGGTAGAAACTTTGTACAAAGCTAACTCCTGCCAAACAATTTCGTCGTTGCTATTATAATAGGCTTTTAATACTTCTACCTGTTTTTCTATCTGGCGCACCAGTTTTTTCACCACGTCTTCCACTTCGTTGATCACGATGGTAAACCGGTGTATGCCTTCCACTTCGGAGGGTGAAGTATTGAGGCTCTCAATATTGATCTTCCTGCGCGAAAACATAATGGCAATGCGGTTGAGCAAACCAATATGATTTTCGGTATAAACGGTGATGGTATATTCCTGTTTCATTCTAATACTTTTAGTTCACGGCTTTGCCGTTGTTGTTTTTGCTGATTGACCTGATGGCTCTATTTTATGCCGCCAAACGCAGCGAAGCACATATTTTTATGCAATACGTCTGTTGAGCGGAATCCAACTTTTTTCATTAACTCCAGTTGATACATTAAAGACCTCGGTGAGTCTTCCTTCTCAATGTAGTCCATTACCTTCCGGCGGTAATCTTTTCCATTTACACCTTCCAGGTAATCTCCGTAACGTTCCCATGTATATTCGCTAACCGCTGCTGTTTCCTGCACAATCAAATCGGAGATCATCAGGCAACCACCTGGTTTTAATAAAGCATACAGTTTTTTAAAAGTAGTTTCCCAGTCTTCGTTGTCGCGCAAATGATGCAGTACTGCCCCGGCGAGTATAATGTCGAAATGCGTATTGGGTAAACTCACTTCTCTTATATCGCCCTGCAATGTATTTACATCACCGGCTGTTTGCTGAGACACTCTTTCAAACGCTTTATTCAGCATGGGTTTGCTCAAATCTACCAGGGTGCAATGGAGGCCCGGCAGCTTTTTCAGCATCATAATGGTATAGTTACCTGCGCCGCAACCTACATCCAGCAATTGGGTAGCTGAAGGTACTATGCGTTTTGCTGCTTCGGTTATCAGTTCCAGCGATACGGTAGCATCAATGGTAGACACCTGCCCGGTATCGAGGTTGGAGAAACGTTCCACATCGTTATCGAACCGTACTCTTATTTCTTCTATGGTTGATTTCTGCACCATTGGTATGCTGTTATTTAAGCCTGATCTCTGCTACTCCACAGCCTTGCGGCACCATCGGAAACACGTTGTTCTCTTTTCCTACCATTATCTCCAGCAGGTAGGAGCCTTTGTGGTTCAGCATTTCTGCCAGTGTATTTTTGAGATCTTCTCTTTTGGAAATGCTTTTTCCGGCAATGCCGTATCCTTTGGCTACAGTTACAAAATCGGGACTTGTAATATTTACAAAAGAATAGCGCTTATCGTGAAACAGTTGCTGCCACTGGCGCACCATGCCTAAAAATTCGTTGTTCAAAATGATGATCTTCACATCAATATCAAACTGCATGATGGTTCCGAGTTCCTGCAACGTCATTTGAAAGCCTCCGTCGCCAATGATGGCAACTACCGGTCTTTCCTTTGCACCAACCTTAGCGCCAATGGCTGCGGGTAATGCAAAGCCCATTGTACCTAGTCCGCCCGAAGTAACGTTGCTTCTTGTTTTGTTGAATCTGGCGTAACGGCAGGCTACCATCTGGTGCTGGCCTACGTCGGTTACAATTACCGCGTCGCCACCGGTCAGTTCATTCAACACATTCAGCACCTCACCCATCGTCATTATGTCGCTTGTGGGATGCAGTTCTGCATTGATCACCGCTTCGTCTTCCTGGCGCTGCATGTCTTTAAACTTCTGATGCCACTCGGGATATTCCTTTTTTTCCAGCAAAGCGGTTAACTGCGGCAATATTTCTTTACAATCGCCCCATACCGGCACCGTGGTTTGTACATTTTTATCTATTTCTGCCGGGTCAATATCCAGGTGAATTACTTTGGCCTGTTTGGCATATTTATCTAAACGCCCTGTTACGCGGTCGTCGAAACGCATACCCACGGCAATCAATACATCGCATTCGTTGGTGAGCACATTGGGACCGTAATTGCCGTGCATACCCAACATGCCTACATTTAAAGGATGACTGGTAGGCAATGCGCTCAATCCCAATACCGTCCAAGCAGCAGGTATACCAGATTTTTCTATAAAGGCTTTGAACTCTTTTTCTGCCTTACCTAATATTACCCCTTGTCCAAAAATCACAAAAGGACGTTGCGCGCTATTGATGAGCTCAGCGGCTTGTGCAATAAACTCCTTGCGTACAATGGGCTTGGGGCGATAGCTGCGGATATGGTTACACGGAGCATACCCACCATAATTGAATTTTTGTATCTGCGCGTTCTTGGTAATGTCTATCAATACCGGGCCGGGTCTTCCGGTGCGGGCAATGTAAAAGGCTTTTGCCAGCACGCCGGGAATTTCGGTGGCATCGGTAACCTGGTAGTTCCATTTGGTTACGGGCGTGGTAATGTTGATCACATCTGTTTCCTGGAAGGCATCGGTGCCCAGCAAATGGGCGAATACCTGACCGGTGATGCATACAACGGGCGTGCTGTCTATTTGCGCATCGGCCAGCCCGGTTACCAGGTTCGTAGCTCCGGGACCGCTGGTGGCAAACACCACTCCTACTCTGCCGGAAGTGCGGGCATACCCTTGTGCAGCATGTATGCCGCCTTGCTCGTGGCGCACCAATATATGGTTCAATGAATCTGCATAATCGTACAGTGCATCATAAATGGGCATGATGGCACCACCGGGATAACCAAAGAAATCGGTTACACCTTCTGCTATTAAAGCTTCTAACACGGCCTGAGATCCGGAAATTTCAGTTCCCGTTGCACATTTGCCTGCTTTTTTAGCAGTATTTTTTTCCTGTAAGGATGCCTTGCTTGTTTTTTCAGACATCAACGTTTCGTTCATATACTATAATTTAGGCTGTCGGCTTTCAGCTATGAGCTATCAGCTTTCAGCATTCAGGAAATAAAATTTAAGAGACAAGATTCAAGATTCAAAATCCAAAACTCAAAAAACAAGATCCAAAGAATCAACAGCCAATCTCAAATCTTAAATCAGAAATCAAAAAATCAGAAATCTCTCTTATTCTTCATCCGTTACGCAACCCTGGCTGGCATCTTTTACGCTTTTGGCGTATTTGTATAAAATGCCTTTGGTTGCTTTTAACGGCGGTTGTTTCCATGCAGCTTTGCGCTTTGCTATTTCTGCTTCACTTACTTTCAGCACCAGCGTATTTTTTACTGCATCTATTTCGATGATGTCGTCGTCCTGTACGAGTCCAATCAAACCACCTTCGTATGCTTCGGGTGTAATGTGTCCCACTACAAAACCATGTGTGCCTCCACTGAATCTCCCGTCGGTAATCAACGCTACCGATTTGCCGAGACCAGCGCCAATAATAGCGCCTGTGGGTTTCAACATCTCCGGCATGCCGGGTGCCCCTTTGGGTCCTTCGTTTTTGATAACGACCACATCACCGGCTTTGACTCGGCCTGTAGCCAATCCTTCTATCAGTTTTTTCTCGCCATCAAATACCCTGGCAGGTCCCTCAAAGCGCTCCCCTTCTTTACCACTGATCTTTGCAACGGATCCTTTTTCGGCAAGATTGCCATATAATATTTGAAGATGACCTGTTTTTTTGATCGGCTTTTCCAGCGGATAGATAATATCCTGGGTTTCGAAATTGATCTCTTCCACGCTTTCCAGGTTTTCGGCCAATGTTTTTCCTGTTACGGTTAAACAGTCGCCGTGCAGCAATCCTTTGCGCAACAAATATTTCATTACAGCAGGAATGCCGCCTTTTTCATGCAGGTCCTGCATGAGGTATTTACCCGAAGGTTTAAAGTCTGCCAGCACCGGAATACGGTCGCTGATTGCCTGGAAATCGTCTTGCGTCAGCTCAACGCCCACGCTTTTAGCCATGGCAATAAAATGCAGCACTGCGTTGGTGCTTCCACCCGTTACCATGATCACGATAATGGCATTTTCGAAAGCCTTGCGTGTCATGATATCCGAAGGCTTAATATCTTTTTCCAGCAACAGGCGGATGGCTTTGCCGGCTTCGAGGCATTCTTTTTTCTTTTCTTCGCTCAATGCGGGGTTAGAGGAAGAGTATGGAAGGCTCATGCCGAGCGCTTCAATGGCAGAGGCCATGGTATTGGCAGTGTACATACCGCCGCAGGCGCCGGCTCCGGGGCAACTGTTCATTACAATGCCTTTAAAATCGGCTTCGCTGAGGTTGCCTGCTATTTTTTGCCCCAACGCTTCAAAAGAAGAAACGATGTTGAGGTCCTGTCCTTTATAATGACCCGGTGCAATGGTGCCACCGTATACCATTATGGCAGGACGGTTCAAACGCCCCATGGCAATGATGCTGCCGGGCATATTTTTATCGCAGCCGGGTAGGGCTATCAATCCGTCGTAATACTGTGCGCCGCACACCGCTTCAATGCTATCGGCAATAATATCGCGGCTCACCAGCGAAAAGCGCATGCCATCGGTACCATTGCTGATGCCATCGCTTACACCAATCGTATTAAAAATCAAACCCACCAGGTCGTTGTCCCACACACCTTGTTTTACAATTTTGGCCAACTCATTCAAATGCATATTACAGGTATTGCCATCCCAACCCATACTTGCTACGCCTACCTGTGCTTTCTTTAAATCTTCGTCGGTTAATCCTATCCCGTACAACATAGCTTGTGCTGCTGGTTGTGTAGGATCCTGTGTAATCGTCTTTGAATATTTATTCAGTTCCATGTGGAAATTTGAGATTTGAGATTTGAGATTTGAGATTTAAAATTTGAAATTTCAAATTTTAGATTATTGTTGATTTTCTGAGTTCTACGTTTGTCTGGTGATCGGCGCCGGGCAGCTTATTGCTTACATATTCGCAGATCAGTTCGCCAATGGTAGTGGTTGAATAAAAATTGACCGGGTCAATATCTTTCGTAACAAAGTTGTGTTTCAGCGTCCAGTCCACGGCTTCTCTTATCAAACCGGCTTCTGTTGTAAGACCCAGATGGTCGAGCAGCATGGCTGCGGACAGGATGGAGCCTAACGGGTTGGCTATGTCTTTGCCTGCCGCCTGCGGATAGGAGCCATGAATGGGTTCAAACAGGGCAGCGCCATTGCCAATGGAAGCAGAGGGCAGTAATCCCAGTGAGCCGGCTATTACACTGGCTTCGTCGCTGATGATATCGCCAAACATATTTTCGGTTAAGATCACATCAAACTGTTTGGGATTGATGATGATCTGCATCGCCGCATTGTCTACAAACATATAGTCAACCGCCACGTCGCTGTAGGTTGCGGCAATTTCCTTTACTACTTTACGCCATAGCCTAGATGTTTCCAGCACATTGGCTTTGTCTACCAGCGTAAGCTTTTTGCTCCGTTGCTGCGCATATTTAAAAGCCAGGTGTGCTATTCTTTCTATTTCTGATCTTGTATATACACAGTTGTCCGACGCCTGCGCGCCATCTTCACTTAACAGTTTATCGCCAAAATATATGCCGCCGGTAAGCTCTCGGAAAATTACAAAATCGGCACCTTCCAGGTTCTTAGCCTTTAGCGGCGACAAATGCTGCAACGATGCATATGTTGTAACCGGCCGTATGTTAGCGTATAGCTGCAGGGCTTTGCGCAATTTGAGCAAGCCTTGTTCGGGACGCACTTTGGCGGCAGGATCGTTATCGTATTTGGGATGCCCAATGGCGCCGAATAATACAGCATCGCTGTTCAGGCAGGCTTCGATGGTTTCGTCGGGCAGCGGGTTGCCGGTTTGGTCAATCGCCACTGCGCCCATCAGGTTATAAGTATAGTTAAATTCGTGACCAAAGGTTTTTGCCACTGCATTCAATACATTGATCGACTGCTGCGTAACCTCGGGGCCTATGCCATCACCAAAAATAACTGCAATGTTCTTTTTCATATTCAATATTCCGGGTTGCGGATATGGAGATGCGAAGTAAAAGTTGATTGCCTGCCCAACCAAATGAGTTGTTCAGGCGGGGTTAAGCACGCTATTTCAACTCATTTAACCATTCCACCCTCGTTAAGGGATAGATTAAATGAAGCGTGACGCCGAAGCGTCACGCCAACCAGAGTGCTTAACGCATCATGAGAAAACATCTGCTTATTATGCAATTGCTACTTCCGGATGATTGTTGACGGCCAATTCCCTCAGATCTTCATCTCCCACTTCTTTCTTAATATCGGCCACCTTTAAAAATGCCTGGTACAATGCGTCTATATCATTGCGGTTGAAATTGTATCCCAGCTTCTGGAAACGGTGTGCCAGCGCGGAACGCCCGCTTCTTGCCGTGAGTACAATTTTTGAGCTGTCGGCTCCAACCTGTTCAGGCCGTATGATTTCATAGTTTTCGGCATTCTTTAAAAATCCGTCCTGGTGAATACCCGACGAATGTGCAAAGGCATTGCTGCCTACGATTGCCTTGTTAGGCTGTACCGGCATACGCATGGTATCGGCGACCAGCCTGCTTATTGGATTGAGTTGTTCTGTTTTAATATCTGTATACAAACCAAGCGACTCATGCTGTTTAATGATCATCACCACTTCTTCGAGCGAGGTGTTGCCTGCTCTTTCGCCCAGCCCGTTGATCGTACATTCTATCTGCCTTGCACCATTAATTACCCCTGCAATGGAATTGGCGGTGGCTAATCCTAAATCGTTGTGGCAATGGCACGAAAGAATGGCTTTGTCTACATTGGGTACATTATTAATGAGATAAGCGATCTTCTCTCCATACTGGTGTGGCAGGCAATATCCTGTAGTATCGGGGATATTTACCACGGTAGCACCGGCATTGATCACCGCTTCCACTACCCTTGCCAAAAATTCCAGGTCGGCTCTGCCGGCATCTTCGCCATAAAATTCCACATCGTCTACAAAGTTCCTGGCATATTTCACCGCTTCCACCGCCCGTTTCAGAATTTCGTCGCGGGTGGTATTGAACTTGGTGGTAATGTGCAGGTCAGATACGCCGATGCCAGTATGAATACGGGGGCGTTTGGCTGGTTTCAGCGCTTCGCCCGCTACCTCAATGTCTTTTTTAACCGCCCTGGTAAGCCCGCATACCGTTGCATTTTTAATTACCTTCGATATGTTCTGAACCGACTCAAAATCGCCGGGGCTGGACACAGGAAAGCCTGCTTCAATAATATCAACCCCCAGTTTTTCGAGCGCAACAGCCAGTTCAATTTTTTCGCTGGCGTTCAATTTGCAGCCCGGAACCTGTTCACCGTCTCGCAGGGTAGTATCAAATATGTATATCTTGTTTTGTGACATAGATGGATTTTGATGATAGTACGGCAGCCATTTGGTGAATTTAATCGTTCATTCGGTTAGGATAAAGTTGGAAATTTGCATTACCTGAACGAATTTACCGGCAGATTATAGCTTTTTAAAACCAATTTAAACACCGTACTACACTGGGTAAAAGGCCGTTTTTGATACAAAACCCTTTACCACAGCGAGTTTTAAAGAATTCTTACTACGATGCCCAAACGATCAACAGATGAATTATTCCAGCTGATAAAGTCGCTCGAAAAGGCTGAAAAACGCAATTTTAAGCTTTTTGTGCAGCGAAATGCGACCACGCCCGACATGAAAACGGTGCAACTGTTTGACGCACTGGACAAACTGGAGGATTACGACGAAGATATATTGCTGAAAAAGAACCCTGATATTAAGAAACAGCAGCTTTCGAACCTCAAAGCGGCCTTGTATCGGCAGATTATGGCCAGCCTGCGCATTTTGAAGGACGACAACAATATACAATTGCAACTGCACGAGATGATGGACTATGCGCGCATATTGTATAACAAGGGATTATACCTGCAAAGCCTGAAAGCCCTGGATCGCATAAAGCAGGACGCAAAAACCTATCACCAGCTTACCTACGGGCTGCAGGCGCTGATGTTTGAAAAGAAGATAGAAGCATTGTATATAACCCGCAGTATAGAAAACCGGGCGGAAATACTGTCGAAAGAGGTGGCCGATATTACAGACCGGATTACCATGATTGGCACACTGTCTAACCTGTCGCTGCAATTGTATAGCTGGTATATAAAATTGGGCCATGCCCGCGACGATAAGGACCGCATTGCGGTGAAGGCGTTTTTTGAAAGCAACCTGCCTAAAAATACCATTCATTACGATACTTTTTATGCCCGCCACTACCTGTACCAATGTTACGCCTGGTATGGATTTATTTTGCAGGACCTGCTGATGTATTACCGCTATTGCCAGAAATGGGTAGATGCTTTTGAAAAAGAGCCTTACATGAAAAATGTAGATACCCAGCTCTACATTAAGGGAATGCACAATTTGCTGAATGCGCATTTTTTGCTGCTGAACTACGATAAGTTTGCCTGCACGCTTAAACAATTTGAGGCATTTTACGAATCGAAAGAAGCCAACAGCAACGACAACAACCGCACGCAGTCTTTCATTTATTTGTATGTGGCCAAAGTAAACAAACACTTTTTGGAAGGCAGCTTTACCGAGGGTTTGAAACTGGTTCCTGAAATTGAGGGAAAGATCAATGAATACCGTTTAAAGATGGACCGTCACCGGGTACTGGTATTCTATTACAAGATCGCCTGCCTGTATTTTGGCAGCGGCAACAATGAAAAAGCGATTGAATACCTGAACCGGATCATCAACTGGAAGGTAGACCTGCGTACCGACCTGCAATGTTACTCGCGCCTGTTGCACCTGATTGCGCATTACGAGCTGGGTAATTACGACCTGCTGGAGTACCTGATCAAATCGGTATATCGTTTTATGGCGAACATGCAAAACCTGAGCGTGGTGGAGGAAGAGATATTCCGGTTTTTACGCAAATCATTCCACCTCGATAAAAAGCAGGTAAAAAGCGCCTTTGTGGTATTGAAGGGCAAGCTGGAAAAATACAAGGACAATCCGTTGGAAAACCGCTCCTTTATGTATCTCGACATCATCTCGTGGCTGGAAAGCAAGATCAAAAATGTGCCGGTGCAGGAGATCATGCGGCAGAAGTTTGAGAAAGCACATGAGAAGGTAAAGAATGTGTGATTGCTGATTTCGGATTTTTTGATTTCTAATTTGCGATGTTTGATGCTGCCACGCAAAAAAATGTTTTACATTTAAGAATCTTTACAAGCTAACGCAATTTGCTTACCTATGATAGAAGACATCATATTCACCTTTGACAAAAACTTTCTTCGACTTAATAATTTAATCAGCCTCTATAAGTCATTATCTACCGGCAAGGGTAGAAAGCCAACTAACTCACTGGATATTTTAAGAGCAACAACCGTACTGGCGCATTCAACATTAGAGGATTATCTCAGAAACTTGCTGAATTGGAGACTTCCACTGCAAAACAAAGAAAAAATAAATCATGTTCCGCTGCTTGGAACTTCTGAAATGGGTCGTGCTACTAAATTTACGCTCGGAGAGCTTGCAGCACATAGAGGGAAAACCGTAAACCAGGTGATTTCTTTATCGGTTAATGAATACTTGGGAACGGTAAGTTTTAATGATACATCCGACATAGCATCTGCTTTACGAGGAATATCTTTGGAAGTTACACCTGGAATGCATGCGACTTTTCGAACTCTGAATGAAATGATTAAAAGAAGGCACAACATTGTTCACAGGGCAGACAGAGATAACACGATAGGAAGCGGGCACCATGCAATAAAATCGATTGGCGTTCATCAAGTAGAAAAATGGAAAAAAGCTATTGACAGGCTTGTCTTCGAAATAAATAAAAATTTTATTACTTAATTTTGAGACATGGGCAAATTTGTAATTTCCAGGCGATCGAATGGTGAATATCAATTTAATTTACTTTCCTCCAATGGCCAGGTGATACTATACAGCGAAGGGTATTCATCAAAGGCTTCGTGCAATAATGGCGTACAATCGGTTATTGAAAACTCCCAGAATGATTCAAATTTTATTCGAAAAACTTCCACTAACGGAAAGTTCTATTTTAACTTAAAGGCCTCCAATGGACAAATAGTTGGTACAAGTGAAATGTATGGAAGCGAATCGGGTCGGGAAGTTGGAATCTATGCAGTAAAGCAAAATGCTAAAACTAACAAGGTAGAGCTGCAACAAAGCTAAATAGGAGGCTGCTAAACATTCCAAAAAAAGTTTCGTGTTACGCTTTTACTCAGCAAATATGCTACAGCTTAACAAGCGCTGAATAAAGCAGGCCTGGCAAAAACCTGTCGCCGCCAGACCTGCTTCTAAGAGACAAGCACAATCTTTACCAAATGCCTCTACCATTTTTCCAACCCCAATAATTTTTTTCCGAGTTCGGATAATTCGGCCACACCATATTTTGTTTTCTCCCAGTTCCTTGGGTCGCCGGGAAAAGCATAACCCTCCGGTGCATTTCTTTCCTTCCAGCTATTGATGCGCCACTCGCGCAGGGGTTCGTTGTCTTCCTCCGCCGGCATCATCGAAATATATTGAGCCAGGCGAACCTTGTCTTTACTCTGGTTAATCCGTATGCCATGCGGCTGCATGCTGTGGAAGATCAGCAGATCGCCGGCATTCATTTTTACTTTTACAATGTCAAAGCCGGTAACATCGGGACGAAAATGATTTCTGTCTGCGGGTTGCGTCAGCTTCCATGTATCATAGGTTCTGAAAAGCTCCGGCACACATTGAAAGCCGCCCATGTTTTCATCGTCCTGGTCAGCCAGCGCCAATACACCCTGCACATTTTCAGGCTTGGTTTCCGGGTCGTAATCCCAATGAATAAATGGTTCGTATTCATGTCCCGGCCGTATAGGCAGGTTCAGGTTAGCCCGGTCAATTGTTACCCACAGTTTTTCGGTGCCCCATATATCCGAAAAAGCAGCATGCACTTTTGGATGCTGGCGGTTGTCCCACAGGTATTGATGGTTATACACTTCCACCATACCGGTATTGGCCAATTCTTTCATTTTTATTTCTGCACGTGGAGAAGTATACCAGGTAGTTGGATCGTTGGGGTCTTTTTCCTCAAATTCCCAAAGGAAGGCGGCAAGACGTTCTGCCTGTTCTTTTGGTACTGCGTTTTTAATTACAATGTAACCATTCTCTTTCCAGAATGTCCATTGTTGTTCTGTTAGCAACTTCAATGGTATTCCGTTGCTTCTGTCGTTTAATTTTACCTTGCTGCTTTTGGCGGTAGAAGGATTTCCGGGAATATTTTTGTGTGCATTGGGAACCATAGTAGGTGCCATCGTTGGTTGTTGCATATGACAATTGTTTATTTGATTTAATACCACAAAACTACCACTGAACCATGCCGTGCGTCAACAGCCCCGATGACCAACTTTTGCTCTGTATTGACCTCTTCAACGAAATAACGGCTGATATTTTTGTATATTGGAGATAAATAGGTTGCCAATGAAAATTCAAAGGGAAGAAGTATTGCCCAATCCCGGGCAGTCGTTCAAACTATTTAAACCCCGGCTCAAAAATTATTTCTACTGGCATTATCACCCGGAGTATGAGCTTGCCTACGTGGAAGCCACCACCGGCATCAGGCATGTTGGGCAACATATATCCAGCTACCAGGATAGCGAGCTTGTGCTGATCGGCAAAAACATTCCACACCTCAATTTCGACTATGGGCTAAAAACTGCATACAGGCAAATTGTGGTGCAGCTTAAAGAAAACTTTCTTGCTAACGCTTTTGCAGAAACGCCTGAGCTGAGTGCCATTCATACGCTTTTTGAACAATCAGTTTTTGGTATTTCGTTTTATGGAGAAACAAAGGCAGCAGTATCGCAAAAATTGCGGCTGATGCAGCAACACAACCATTTCGATCAATTGCTTGCTTTGCTTGAAATATTCCAGCTACTCGCTCTGTCGGAAGAAAAGGAAATTTTGAATGACAGGGATACCAGTGTAAAGCTTTTTCTGAACGATAAAATAAGAATGGGGACCGTGTACAAATACATTCATGCCAGCTATAACGACAGCCCTGATGTAAATGCGATTGCATCTAAAGTGCATTTGAGCACCGCTGCTTTTTGCAGGTATTTTAAAAAGCAAACACGCATGACCTTTACCGACTTTGTGAACCAATACAGGATTACGCAGGCTAAAACTTTATTGCTGGCCGATAAAACCGTTTCTGAAGCCTGCTACGAAGTGGGTTTGGAAAGCCTATCCTATTTCAATAAACTATTCAAAAAAGTAGTAGGTGAAAATCCTTCCTCCTTCAAAAAGAAATATCGTGCGGTGTAAAGAGGGAAGAACCAAGAAACAAAGATCCAAGAACCAAGAATCAGAAAGCAAGAAACAAAAAAGTATTCGTTGCAGCGCTGCTCCTTTGCGCGCGCCGCGGGAAATAAATAACAACGCAAAAAAGGCAGGAACGAAGCAACAAAAAGCATTCTTTCTATCGCCGCTCCTCTGCGCGCCGCGTGAACTACCTGCCCCAATTCAAACCTGTTACCCCATTTAACTCATTCAACTCACTTAACCTACTACACCAGTTCCTTTTTAACATTCACCAGCAAGGATAGTTTTTCTAACTGGCGTTTAAAACTTTCCATCATCCAGTCTTCGTGCTTTATGAGTTGCGCAGTAGCGGCAGCTTTTTCGTATTCCATCATTTCACCCAGTCCATAATGTGCTTCGGCTTTATTAACTGCTATCCAGAATTTTTGTTCGTTGATGATGTTTTCCTGCTCATCGCTAATGGCAGTACCAGCCATGGCTCCTTGTGTTTCCATTTTTTCTATTCTCTCCATATCGCGGGCGCATAGCTCCAGCACTTCTTTGCGAATACGGTTCGTCCAAACCATGTCGGCGATTTTTTCATCGGGTGTGGGCGACAGGTTGGTGGTAGAACGCAATTGCAGCAGGTATGCGAGGTTGATGCCGTTGTGCCGGTTGTGCAAAAGATAATACCCGCGCTGGTAAAATAAAATGGCATTGTCGAGATGCTCGTCTCCCTGGTTTTCTTCGAACAGATGCTTTTCAATAGATCCTGCCAGTGCTACGGTTTCAGGATCGTTGGTGCGATCCAGGTCAATTTTTCCCAGCAGCACGAGCGCATCGTGCAGGGAGGTTACATAATCTGGCTTACGTGCCTGGTAAGTGGTGAGCGCCAGCCGTTGTATAAGGTAAGTATTGCTGCAATTGATCTGTGCGCCTTCGCTATCTACGCCGGATAAACGAAGTGCCGCTTCAAACAGCGCTTTGGCTCCGTCGAAATCTTTTTTCCTGAGCGATTCTTCTCCCTGCCTGATCAATATGGCCAGCGACTGATCTTCTGCATTTTCAGCGCTTGCCACCTGCGCCGATAACATGCTGTCTATTTGCTTCACCACTTTTTTTGCTTTCGACTTCAAAGAGGGTGGCATCAATCCATCGATATAAGTATACACGGGGCTATCGGGACTTTCGTTCAACAATACACTGTCGATGGTTTCGGCAAGCAATTTTTGAAACCGTAACACTTCAAAGTAGTCGATATTGTCTCCCAGGTGGGTATATTTATTAATAACGATGTGATTGAGATCAAAAGGATAGCCGAGCAATTCTTCGGAAATGATGATGGTGGTGCGGGGCTTTAATGCATGCCGAATGCCCAGTTCGTAAAACGCATTTACATTGGAGGTAGACAGGTCTGCAATCACAATATCTGCCGATAGGAGTTGCTGGTACATCTGCAGATCAATGGAGCCGGAGTGCCTGATCTCATCTGCCCGCACACAGATCATGTCTTTTCCTTCCACCACTGGTTTGATGAGCGCGTGGTATGATTTATCAAGATTGAGTTTTCGGCCTGTTGCGAGGTCGGTTTTAATACCAAAACCCATTACTACAAAACAACGTTTCTGTGACATAACTGTCTTTTTAAAATATCAAATTTCAAATCACAAATTTCAAATCGTATTGTTTTGCCTCACCCCAACCCTCTCCTCGGGGAGAGGGAGCAGAGCCCGCTATGGCAAAGAGATTAAGCAGTTTGTAACATTTGAACCAGCCACAATTGCAACTTTCTGCCACCGGAAGTCCTCAAATCTCAACCCTGTCTATTCGGGGCAGGATCAAATCAGAAATCAAAAAATCAAAAATCAGAAATCTCTAAAGGTCTATTACAAATCCCCCATATATCCGTCCATTCAAAATGCCCGACCTTCCTTTTCGTTTTTCGTTTACCATCCAGTCGTTATCTGAAATAAATGCCACTCTGAAAAACTTCATTTTAAACGCAAATGAATAACTCAGTTGTTTCACCGCAAGGCCTGCCGATAACAGGGCATTATTAAATGGCACATAGTTCAACCCAATAGCTGCATCGTAAAAACCGTCTTTGGTGAAAACAGCATCCACACCGGCATTCAGGCGTTGCCATTTATAACAAACACCTACGCCAAGCGAACGCAGGTTGTTCATGGTTATATTTTGCTGCCCCGGCACAAATGCGGCGCCATACAACTGGCTGCCGGCAATATTCATAACGTTCACCCCTACCTGTAAAGCATTGTTTATTTTGTAGGAAGCGGAAATATCAATGTCGATCTTTTGTTTGGTTACAGCACTGTCCGTAAATACATTGGTGGTATTACCGTCATCGTCAACATCTATCCGGAGCCTGTTGGCAATGTTTAGTTTTTGCCATACTGATTTTATGCCCAATCCTATACTTAGCTTATTGTTTATTTTAAACGATGGACTGATATACGCCGCATATTCCTTTAGCTTAAACAACGATGAGTCGAAGCTCACTTTATTCTCCCTGTTGTCAACATTGGCATATATTACCCTACGGTATTCATCCTGCGTGGTGAAAATAAATCCCGCTCCCACCGCTATCCTTTCATTTACTTTTAAGAAGCCGCCCAGCTTACCATAATTTTTTACATTGGTGAGCAAGCTGATGTTGTATTTTTTGCGGCTGTTCACCATTGTAGAGGGATTCCAGAAAACAGCTTCTGACATATCGCGTGCGGGTGAAAAATTAAAGCCGGTATTTGCTGTATGAAACAATGCAGAAGCAGATAGGAAACGACCATACGTGATCTTTCCGGGACCCAGTTGTTCGGCTTCGAAGGTGCCTGTATTAGACACAACCCCTACCACCGTGGTAAGCGTGGTAAGCAGGTTCAGCAAGGTTGGAGTGCCTACCAGCGCTGTTGCGGGATTTACTTTTGCAAGGTCCTGCCCCGGCTGTTGCATAACCACCGCTAAAATACTGTCGGCTTTATGGGGCGAAAGTTCAATGCCATTACAGTTTTTATCCAGCTTCCAGTCTTTGATGGTCATATAGGCCACAACAGAATCTTTTCTCGACCGGTCCTGGTCTTCGCTTACAAATATCCGCTTCACCGTTTGGGAGCATTGATTGCAGCCGGATACCAGGTGAATGCTTACCTGTTTGTCTTGCAGCTTTTCAAACCTGGTGTTGGTATTGAATTCAAAATATCCCGGCGGTGTGGTGGCGGTAACGGTAGATTTTGAGGGCATGAAAGCAGGAACCACCACTATGTTTTCGGCGCCTTTGGTTGAGTGTGCGCTCTGGTTCAAACACCTTACTCGGCCCTTTATAACAAGCGTTTGACCGACAGCGTGATTGCCTAATAGAATAAGCAAATGAAGGTAAACGATTATGTATTTCATACCTATGATTTTGCGTAAACGGATGGCACCACCAGTTTCCTTGTAATGAACAGGCAAGTGGCGATGCTGTTACCTTTTCGTACGGGTGGGCAGAAACTATTTTACAGGGTTCAGCACAAAATCTATCTCTTTCATTTCGGCGGTGTTGATCCGGAAAGACCTTGTTTTGTCTTCATAATCTTTATGCGAAGTGGTAAGCGTTATTTCGTCGCCGGGCGAATAATCTTTCAGGATAATGGAATACGATCCATCGGTAATAGAAACAGCATAGTATTTTGTGCCATCTACATTGATCTCTACATCCCGGATGGGCATTTCACCCGCCGTTTTAATAGTACCTGATATATGAATAATGCGTACGGATGTTAAGGTGATCAGCACAGGTCCGCTAGTAGGAAGCATGGTATCAACAAAATAATTTTCAAACCCGTCGCTCACAACTTCCATTTTAACCCTGCTGTCGAACATGCGCGAAGAAACATCAGTAAACTGCGCCTGCCCTACATTGTCAATAGACTGTTGCCTGATGTATCCCGGCAGGTATAACTTAACCTGCCCGTTTGTAACTGGCTTTTGCTTTGAGTCGAATATGCGCACTGTTACTGTTTTACTGCTATCGGAGCCGGGGATATAAAACCCACCCGACAAAATGAGTATCATTCCTACCACCGGTCCTATGTATTTCAGCTTCCCCATGCCATTTTTGCTTTTGCGCAGCACCAATCCTATTATACCGGTTACGAACAAACTAACACCAACACCCGTTACCGTTAGCAACAGGAAAAACAGCCATTGGTTTACTTTTTTTGTGAGCCCGTTTTGCAAACCATTCAGGTAATAGATGCCGGTAATGGCAGCAGCCAGTCCTGTTATTGCACATATAATGCTGATAATAACCGAGCGATGGTGCTCCTGCCGCTTTTTTTCGTTTCCGCCGGTGATCAGGTGTTCTATATCATCGGCATGATCGACCTCCGGAAATTTCTTTTCTTCGCCCAGCGTTTGCGCCACTGCATTCATCAGTATTTTCAGCTCCGGGTTGTCTTCTTCGCCATTCCAGTCTATCAGTTGCGCAGCCTCTATCCTGCTGAAAGCAAGAGGAATCCTTACCTGTTCCAGCATAAGCGGTACCAGTATGTTTCTCTGCTCGCCAGCATTGGCTTCGTTCTTCACCCATTTGGAGGCAATGGATCTTACGGTCCACACCACTACTACACAACGTGCTTTGCTCAATTCTTCTTCAATTACCTCATCGTACATTTTGCCGGCACTGATCTTCCTGTCCCACCACACAGTCCACCCCATCTTTTCAAGCGCATAGGCAATAAGCCTTACCTTGCTTTTGTCTTCGCTGGAATAACTTAAAAAGATATCGGCCATATATTGATTTATAAAATGCTCCTGTAAAAAAGGGTACATTTCAAGCCGCAGATTCGCAGATACATCCTTCTACCTGAACACCTGGCGCCGGTCTGTAGCAAAGCCTTGTGTGCTGCTAACCGGTGACGGGATATCACTTATCTCAAAACAACGACTACAATAAATTTCCAAAAGCTCATTTGACAGTTGGATAAGTAACGTGTCTGGCACAGGTCTGGCTCGGCTGCGAGGTCTCAGCTACGAAACCTGCGCCAGGATAAAAAGGGTACATTTCAAGCCGCAGATTCGCAGATGCATCCTTCTACCTGAACACCTGGCGCCGGTCTGTAGCAAAGCCTTGTGTGCTGCTGACCGGTGACGGGATATTACTTATCTCAAAACAACTGCCATAGTAAATTTCCAAAAGTTCATTTGACAGTTGGATAAGTAACGTGTCTGGCACAGGTCTGGCTCAGCTGCGTACGCCCCACTACGAAAGCTGCACCAGGATAGTACATTTCAAGCCGCAGATTCGCAGATACGTCCTTCTACCTGAACACCTGGTGCCGGTAGCAAAGCCTTGCGTGCTGCTAACCGGTGACGGGATATCACTTATCTCAAAACAACTACTACAATAAATTTCCAAAAGTTCATTTGACAGTTAGATAAGTAACGTGTCTGACACAGGTTTGGCTCGGCTGCGTATGCCCCGCTACGAAACCTGCGCCAGGATAATACATTTCAAGCCGCAGATTCGCAGATACATCCGTTTCCTTGACCAAGGTTTCCAGCCTTTGGGAGGTTTGAAACCGTTCAATCCAATTGCGCTATCGCAGCTTTTAATTTCTGTATGTCTTTTTCGGTGCAATCAATGTAGCTGTATATAGCCATCATAGGCGGCATGTTGTCATCATTCATAAAATTGATGGTTTTGATCATGCTTTTTTTCTTACGCAGTTCCATCACTTTGGCACATTGAAACTCGTCCCAGCAAACATCGGAGTTGCTGTAATCGGGCGTAAGAATACAGATAACGCGACTGGAATGCTGTATGGCATCGGATATTTTTTTGAGCCACAATCCTCCGGCCGGTATACTGCTGCGGTCGTAAAACACTTTCAGTTCTTTATTTGTTGCAAGAATGGCCTGTACAAAATCATGCACTTCGGTGGTTTGCTCGTGCGCATAGCTGATGAAGTAATCATATGTGGCCTGCTCCTGTGCCACTGCGGGCCGTGGCTGGGGTTTCACCACTACTTCTTCTGCAGCAACGGGTCTTGTCGGTGCCGTTACTTCTGCAGCAGGCAGCGGGATGGGGGGCGGTTTGAACGGCGCATCATTGTGCTTTACCCAATTACTGAAAACTGCGTGTGCTGTATCTGCATTTTCCTGCCTGTATACTACCAGCTTTATAGACCGAAGGGGCAAGCCGTTCTGAAGCCAGAAAACAGCATTCTCCAGCAAAGCCGGCAGCATGTTTTCGAGCGGCACTTTCTGATAACCGGTTGCCAGCAAGGGCATGGCCACTTCATCAATGTCTTCGTTAAAAGCAAAAGTGTTGATGCACCTGAAAATATTACCCACCAGTTCCTGCGGCTGGTTGCTGTGCCTGCGCGGCTCAAAACACATGACTCTTTTAAAATGAAAACGGTCTTGCTCGCGTTGGTGGAGCGCATGCGACAACCAGCAACCAAGTGAACTGGTAAGATCAATTTCTTTATGCTGTGCCAGCGCTTCTACCGACAAACCTTTTTGATGCAATGCAAGAAATAACGAACCGGGCAAAGTGATATAATTATCGGGAAAGGCAGATACCACCAGCAGATCTACCGCATGCTCTGCGGGCAATGCAGACAGATCGCCCTGGAGCAGTTGTATTACCGCCTCTCCTTCTTTTCGTGTAACAATTAATTCAGACAAAAGTTTCATGCAGCCATATTGAACTATTAAACATAAAAAAGCGCAGCCGTCAATTAGCGAGGTAACCGATCATTTCGTCTACCCATTTTACATCCCGCGAACCTGCCTGCTCTTTTTGTTGTTTGATCCTTTTCAGGTTTTCAGTGGTTGAAGCTATTTCCCAGGGATAGTATTTGGCAGCTTTGGCAGCCAGCAAATAATCCATTGCTTTTTCTTTATTGCCGCGCAATACTTCCAGCTCCATGCCCGATGCCTGGGCCCAATAATCGTTTGGCTGATCTTTCACTTTGCGTTCGATGGCATAGGCCACCAGTGGCAGATACTTCTCGTACATCGCATTGTCGGCACCGGTAGTTGTAAGCAGGTTCAAGAGGTTGATGCCGGGATAATAATCGGCTGGATTAGAGTCATATCCTTCCTGGTAGGCAGTGATGGCTTTCTTCAGCAATCCGCGCTCGGCCAGCTTATCGCGTGCCGATACTTCCTTCGCCTTTTTTTTGTAAATGCTGCCCAGCAAGCCATTGGTTTCAGGATGTTTGCCTATTTTTTTCTCCGCTTCCAGCAATACCTTTTCCGCTTTTTCATATTCACCCTCCTGGTTGTAAGCATGTGCCAGTTGGTGGTGCAGCACTATATTGTTTTCAAATTGTTTTTTGGGCATGCGACCAATGAGGCTGATGGTTTCTTTGTTGGCGCTGGTGGCCCTGTAGGCAAAAAGCAATGCACTTACTATATTGAACTCCTCTACCTGTATGCTGCCCAATCCTTTTTCAATGTCTTTTATATTGTCAAAACATTTCTTTTTGGCAGCACCGCAACCTGCCGCTTTTTCTGTTTCGTTGTTATACGCAGCATACTTTTCCTGCAGGCTCAGTTCAAGCCATTTGCTTACATTTTCCTGTATGTTTTCTATGAGCGCCTGGCTTTGCGCTGCCAGCAGTTTAAATACTTCCGACCTTTTTTTCAAAGCCTCCAGGTCGGGGAAAGGAAATGCTTCGATGGTTTGGTTGAGTGGACTATCGGGAACGGGATCGGCTACATCGTTGCTTTTTAACAGCTCAGCCAATGCATCTATTTTTTGTTCCACATTGTCGATGCCTACTTCGTTCTTTTCTTTATCAAAATGATATTTGTACATCACAGTCCGTATCAGCGCTACATCAAAGGGAAGCTGCCCCATGCCTTCTTCGCAAATTACTACCGTGGTGTAAGGTCGTATGGCATGACGCATGCCCAGCTCGTAAAAAACATTGGCGTTGAAGGTAGTCATGTCCGTTATAGAAAATTCGCAGAACATAATGCGTTCATACATGGGCTTGTGTATAATGCCGCCGGCCTGCTCTTCGTAGGCAATAATAGGCATGAGGCTGGCTTTTACTATGGCAGGCCTGATCAGCTGGTCGTATACAATTTTAAAATCGATCACCCTGCCGGTAGCATCCGTTTTTTTACCAAAGGGCATTATCACAAAACATTGCTGCTGCATGGCATGTTATGCTTTAAAGGTATCGGGGAAATGCGCTTCTTTTACTCTTGTTGCGGCATCTTTCAAACCTATATCATACAGTTCAAACCGGCTTTCTGCATTGCTCATTTCCACCAGGTCGTCTATTTGCTTTTGAGTGTATTGTTTTTTCATTAACGGATTCAATGTGTCGGCATCAATCCACGTGTTATACCGCAGGTATGTCAGCAAGCCGGCTTCTTTTTTGGTTCCGCCTATGGTATCATTTTCCAAGCCGCCTATTTCACTGTCAACCTCCCAGGCAGTGGGCGAATTGCTCATCCACTGCATCATAATCTGGTTGTGCCAGGTGGCATCCTGCATAAACATATCGGGCAATTGCTTGGCCCAGTTGAGAAGGTTGTTTTTTGTTACGTCAGCCGGAATTCTTTTAAAGCGGCTCATGCCTGTGCCTACAGACACCATCATGAGTTGATCGGCGCCCCATTTCCATTTAAACGGAAATCCCTGCAAGGTGGCTACCATCAGCATTTGCAGCGATGGATTGTTGGACATACTCACGCCGCCATCCACAAAAGCTGCTTCTCCCATAGTGCCGCCTACATCAATAATCTGTGGTAAAAAATAACTGGGCGCGGCCGAGCTGGCTCTTACGGCCTTCCACAGCAGGATGTCTTTGTTAATGCCTTGCTTGCTGTTAAAGAATTTTCCGTCGGGGTGATTGATGAGCGGCCAAACGCTGTTGGTATCAGCTCTTTTTGCTACAATGCACAAACCGGTCTTTATTTTTTCCGTATCGCCCAGCGTAATATCGCCGAAAGCATTTTTCAGTTCGTCTTCAAGTGGCTTTTCTTTATAGGTGGCTTTCAGCAGATCGTCTATTTCAAATATTTTCCACCATTTGTTTTTCCTGGCGAAAATTTTTCCTCCCAGGTTCATGTACATGTCTTTTATCTCTTGCACGCTTTTGCCGGTTGCCAGGCAAGCCGCAATAATAGAGCCTGTACTCGTACCTCCTATCATATCAAAGTAATCGCAGAGCCTGAAGTTCTGGCTGCCGCCATGCTGCTTTCGTAAAATATCTTCTATGCGTTGCAGGTAACCCAGGGCGAGGGCGCCGCGTATGCCGCCGCCATCCAGTGCAAGCATGCGTTTGGGAGCGGTTTTGTTGGACAAATGATCCTGGAGAGTCATATAGTAGAGGTTTTATTTGAATTGCATATTGCCGGGAAATGAATACGGACCCGGTAATATCGCTTAATGATCGGCTTTTTCATTTGCAATCACTTTTAAGATCGTGCAATTGTTAGCAAATCCAAAACGTCGCATCATCGTTACCCCTAATCGTAGTAATAGCCAGGAATTATATAGTATATCTGATTAAAGTGAAGAAGGAATTGCAAAGGATATTGATAGTACGGAGTGAGATGTTGATGTAAATATAAAGGTAAAAATCTGCTTTTAAAACAGAATGGTGCATAACATTTTATGATTTAAGGCTGGCAACACTTGCAAGGTTGGAAATCTTTTTCCATTAATGGCGCTGAATTAAAACCTCTTTTCGTTCGGCTAATACTTGTTTAAGACTAACGCCATCCATCAGACCGCCCTTTGAGCGGGCCGATGGGAAAGCCGGTCGGCCCGCCTGAGCGGGTATTGAGCGCGGCCGGCGGTCTGACCGATAAAATGTGAACGTTTTAATTTATCTAAACGGCATCGGATTAAAATCCGATGCTACAATATTTTACCGTGCCAAAGGCACTGCCTTTCCCTCAACCATCAAGAGCCGTAGGCTCGGTGGCATATTGTACGGATGGATTGCAATCCATCCGTATTCTCCTTACGCTAACCCTTCTCTAATTATTAAATATCCTGAAACCGATACGCGTGGCGGAGTTTTGAAGACCGTTGCTGCCGAAAGCAAACACATAGTCTACCCGGAGAATTTTCAAAATGTTTTCTATACCGCCAAACACCTCGTAGTAAAAATTGTTTTTATGCACCACAAATGCATTGAACCCACCTACGAGATAAACGTTGAGTTTTTTTACAAAAGGAATTTTATTGGTAAGAAAGCCATTGAAGTGATGCTCTACGTTTAAGGTTGAATAAAATTTTTCGGTAGTAGAACGTGCATAATAAGGAGCCAGTTGAAAGCTGTTGAGGTATTCGGTAGCTACCAGCATCTGGTTGCCATTGAAGTGCTGGTAATCCTGTATCTCTACCTTACGATTGTTTAAAAAGCCGCCCGCGGCAATGTTATAATTGAACACGCCCCATAGCCTGAGGTTGATATCGTCTTTAACCGAAAATTTCCAGCGGTCAAAATCAATGTCGCTGCCCAAAACGCCATTTAAACCTTTGTCATAACTGGCAGTGAACAATGGATACTTAGAGCCGAGGTTGATCCTTCGCTCCGGCAGTTGTATGTATTTTGTGCCGGGGCGATAACTAACGGTAACGCCACCTGTTAAAGCCTGATGCCTTGTAAAGTTTTCCGAAACCAGTTCCAACGGGTAATTCGGCGTTCGTTTGCCCAGGTTTTTCGCTCGTCCCCAAAAAGTATTGTCGGTATTTTCCAGCGGTATCCTGTCCTGGTAACTGATATAAGCCCTGATGGTTAAACCCTCTCCCACGCCTCTCACATAAGCCAGCTCGCTGAACCAGGCTTCGTATATCTTTAAAAAATTATCGCCAAACAACAATGTGTTGTATGTATTTACGATGGGTCGCACAGGATTTTCGTTGTTGATCTGGAAAACACGTTTGCCACCTGAAAGCTTGATCGAATGATGCCCCCGTTTTCCAAATGCATACCTGCCCGACAGGTCGGCATTGAAATGATGGTTGCTGAAGCCGTATCGCACTGTGGGCGTAACAGATACCGACTGGGTTTCGGTAAAACGCCGCGAATAGGTGGGGCTGAGGTTTACATTAAATCCTTCTACCGTATTAAAATTGGTTACTTCAATAAGTGGAGGGTAGCTGAACGATGATTTTTTGCTTTGGCGGTTGAATGTTTGCCCAAACACCACAAGTCCTAAAGGAGTGAGTTTGTTTCGCCTGCGGTCTATGGAGTCGAGGTAATTAGGGTCACGACGCACCAGTTCAAGACTGTCTTTTTTAAGATAGTCCATCAGCTCATCGTCCAGCAAAGGCACCGGTCGCACACTGTCCCAAAAAGCACGTGGCTTTTTATTAGAGGCCGAATCGTACTTGAGAACAATGTTATTGAAAAAGTTTTTTTCGAAAGTGGGGTTGAGATTATAATCGGAATATACGGTTACAAAGCTGCCGTTTGCATCAAAGCCAAACAGTTTAACCGAGGGATACAACACCTGGTTGTGGATCATCCATACATCTTTAGTAACAGGCACGTATATGTGTTGAATGCGCAGCGTGTCGGCAAGTTCCATTTGCGATTCTTTGGTAAGCATAAGGTCAACGCTGTGTATTCTCCAGTCATCTTCTACTATGCTGATGAATCCTGAAAACAATGGCTCGAAGCTGCGCCGGGGTATGACCATTATTTTACTGATGAGACGGCCATTTTCCTGGAAGCTGCCCATAAACCTGTACTTATAAAACGAAAGGGCATTATCGGCTATGGGCGAAATAAACCCGCGCGGGTTGAGTGCGTTGCTGATCTGGATATTGTTATCGTAAAAAGTAACAAACCTGGGGCTGCTGAATCCAAAGCTTTCGGCCTGTCCGCTTACGCGGGTGGAAGTTACAATGGCTTTTTCTTTGTCGGGCGCCTGGTAATAATATTTTGCAATGGTTTCGCTGAGGTATATCATTTTCTGTTTGCTGCTGTCGCCATCCGAAAAATCTACCTTTTGCCCGAATATGGTAGAAGGATAATCCTTCAGCTTCAACTGTCCTTTAATGTATACCTGGCATTCAAATGCCTTTACCTGCTCTTTATAGAAAGGACGTTTTTTAATAGTTTGGCGTATGATTTCGTACGCAGGATCTTCCGCGTTTCTGCCCACCACAATTTCCCGGAGCGTGAGCTCCTGCAAACCAAGCACAAAATCGAGCGTTGCACCCGCCTCACCTATGGTCACTTCTTTTTCCGACATCTTATAACCCACATGCATACACTGCAACACATATTTCCCGGGGGGAAGACTCAGCAAATATTTTCCTTCGTTGTTAGCGGTGGTGCCAATAAAGCTGCCCTTTACTACCACCGAGGAATAGGGAAGAATGTTGCCGGCAAAATCTTTTACGATGCCGGTAACGGGCACAGCAACAGCACACATCCCCGCGATAACACAAAGAATAAACAAGACGAGTTTTTTCATGGAATGATTTTGCCGCGGCGAAAATAAAATTTTGAATACAAATGAACGATAAAACGCCTGCGTTCCTGTTTAGGTATGAAATATAGTTTTCAACAAAAAAATCATGCCACCGGTTTAAAACAAACGCCGCATAAATGATGCGGTAAGCGAAGCAAATCCGGCCACCAGCGCACCTGCTATTGCCGTAATAAATATAAGTGTGGCGGGACTGTCTTTTTGTATTACCAGTACCGCAATTTTGTGCGCCAGGATGTGATTGTTTGCCGAGCTGATGTACCAGGCAAGTATGCCCCACAATAAAAGCAAGGCAACAAATCCCGCTGTAAAAGCCAGGTAAGGCTTTTGAATAATAAAACTGCTAACGCCAAAAGCTGCCACGGCAATGATCCACCACGGCAGGTAAAGCGACAACACAAAACTTAGCAACATGATCAGCAATACCGATACTAAAAACTTCATTTATTAATAATTGGTTAATGTGTGTGCAAATCAAAAATAAGGTGGAAGGTAGAAGGTGAAAGGTGGAGGGTTTAGGGTGGAAGGCTGGAAACTCATCATACCCTATGCCTTACACCCTACACCCTACTCCTTATGCTCTACACCCTACGCCTTCTACCCTATACCTTCTCCCTACAACTTTCTAAAAACCATTTTCCATACCAGCTTACTGTCTTCCTGTTCACCGCGTTTCATAAACCAGACCTTATAATATTCTCCCGCCGCCCATTTATCAATAAACTGGTCGTAGTAGGCGCTGCCGGGATTGCCCGACTGCCCGCCGGGATATACCACCTGCGCCTGCGGAACCTCGCCTAGCTGTACTACCATCCTCCAACTGGGACCATGTTTCGATTTGGTTGCGTTGATGACGTGCTGTCCTCCGCCGATAGGCAAGCCCGTACGTGCAAAGGGCAGCATCTTCTCTCCCAATAAATGGTAAATGGATGTGTTTTTGTGCTTTCCCCATTCGAGCTGATCAACGGCACTCAATGAATCAGCGGTTTTTATGGTTTGCTGAAAAGCCGCATTCACCAGCTCTGCCAATGTTTCCTTTTTCGGTGTATTCACGTTGTCGATAAAAACAAAGGTTGAGTCGTTGCGCAGCAACGCTTCGGCCAATGTACTTTCGGCGGGATGGAGATCGCTCACGCCTGCCTTTTCAAATTCGTCGTTCCACACTTCTTTTTCAAGATGATCGAACCAGGTGTCAAACAACGTAGGTCCGTTTTCATGAATGTTATTATACAGCGACCAATCTTTAATCATGGCCAGGTATTTTTTTCCTTCGGCAGACAAGTTGTTTTCATCTACGTACCTCAGCAACAGCGGCCGTGCAGTTTCAGCAAAGCCGTTGTAGTTGTCGTTCTGCAGCTTCATCATATCGTCCATTGTAATACTCTGCATGCCCGCCAGCCTCCGGTTGATGGTAATACCACGGTAAAGATCATACGCACCATTAATAAAGTAGGGATAGCTGCTGTCTGCCGGTCGCTGGTTGGCACTGCTTACAAATCCTCTTGCCGTGTCGAGCATGTGCGGATTCTCCTGCATGGGTATATAGCCCTGCCACATATAACTGCTGTCTTCGCCCGGCATTACATACAGACCCTGGCGGTTCCAACGGGCAGGGAATTGCCCCTGGTGCCAGATGGCTATATCGCCCGAACGCGAAGCAAAAGCTATGTTATGCCCCGGACAGGTAAAATATTGCAGTGCATTCGTGTAGTCCTCGTAGTTAGCTGCGCGATTCAGATGATGCCACAACAGCAATTCGTTGGAGCCATCGTGGGCTTTCCAGCGTGCAGCCAGCGCATCGGTGCTGCCTTCTGCGGCAGGAAAACTTTTATCGTACATTACAGGACCAAACACAGTATACGCCACCGTATCGTATACTGCTGGTTTATCTTTCACTTTTATTTGTTCTATTCTCAACCTGGTATCTGTCCACGCGCTGTCGAAGTAATATTGCTTTTTGCTGTCGTCCTTAAACTTCACTTTGTAATAATCCAGCACATCTCTTTCGGAACTGGTAAAACCAAAAGCAATGTTTTCGTTAAAGCCAATAATAACGCCGGGGGCACCGGGAAAACCAACGCCATACGCATTCATGGAGGGCGTGGTGATCTGTTGCTCGTACCAGATGGAAGGCAGGGATAAAGTAAGATGCGGATCGTTGCAAAGTATGGGCAAACCGCTTTGTGTTCTCGAACCGCTTACTGCCCAGTTGTTGCTTCCATTGTTTTTATCGGGCTTTTCTATTTCCTGTAATTTGCCTCCTTCAAGACTGTCGCTCCGTATGTATAAAGAGTCTTTTGACGTGGGAGCAACCGGCACAACAGAAGCCGGAGGAAAGGGTGTGCCTTTTGGAATAACCGGATCGAGCGAATCGTTTACCTGCGGAAATAAGATGCGCATGGCTTTATCGCCGAAAAACTCTTTGGCTTTCGTCATCGGCAGATCGTCGGAAAAACCGGCCAGTGTTTGCGACATCTGTTTAACAAACAGCGCGGTTTTAAAGTTGCTCCATTTTTCAGGAGCATATCCCAGCAACTTATATTCTATAGGCAATGCACTTTCTGTAAGCGATGAAATAAAAGCATTAACCCCTGCGGTATAATTATCTAACATCGCTTTGGTAACAGGATTGGCTTCTACTTCTTTCAACATATTCTCGGCAGCATAGGTAAGCCCCAGCCTGCGCTTTCCTTTATCAAAATTTACGGCCACATCTCCCACAATTTCACTTACCCTGCCGGCGGCAGCGTGTGTTTGAAATTCCATTTGCCATAAACGGAAGCGGGCATGCAGATAGCCCTGTATGAAATAAGCATCTTCATCGCTGCCGGCAACAATATGCGGCACCAGTCTTTCATCGAAGTAAACAGATGCATCGGATTTCAATGAAGGAAACCGCAGTTCATCGTTAAACTGTTGCTTTACAGGTTCTGCATTTTGCCATATACCGTGCTGCGGACTTAAAAAGCTGCCTAAAGAAAGCGGCAACCACATTTTTGAACCCAGGCCAACAATCAATAAAATAGTAATCGCCAGTGAAATAAAGAATGCGACAATTCTCATGGTTTAAAATTACAGGGTTGAGGGGTAAAAACAAATTTAGTTTGGTGTTTTACCTGGGATTAAAATCCCAGGTAACAATATTTTATCGAGCCGATGGCTCTGGCTGCTGCGACGAGGTAGAGCCGTAGGCTCGGTCACATATTGTAAGGATGGATTTCAATCCAACTTCTGGCGCCGGTCTGGAGCCGTGCGATGATCAATGGCCGACCGGTGCTTTCTTATTACTTGTTTTATTGGTTGATCGCGGTGAAGTTGTATAAATAAAGTGTAGAACAAACGAAGGACCGGTTAGCGAAGTTTTGCGTATAGTAAAACCTTCTGTACAATACAAGTAGTGTCTTTACATTTCCGGAAAAAGTAAGTCGCTGTCAGATAAATTGTTGCAGCTATATAATAAGTAAAACGTTCTTCTTTTGTCGGTCAGACCGCCAGCCGCGCCCAATACCCGTTCTGGCGGGCCGACCGGCTTCCCCGATGGATGGCGTTGATCCGCTTTCCTGTTACTTGTTTTATTAATTGATCGCGGTGAGGTTGTATAAATAAGTTGTGGAACAAACGCAGGAACTGTTAACGAAGTTTTGCGTGTAGTAAAACCTCCTGTGCAATACAAGTAGTATTTCCGGGACAAGTAAGTCGCTGTCACCGGTCGGCCATCGCGCATCTGCTTTGGCTACAGACCGGCGCCAGATAAATTGTTGCAGCTTTATAATAAGTAAAACGTTCTCCTTTTGTCGGTCAGACCGCCAGTCGCGCCCAATACCCGTTCTGGCGGGCCGACCGGCTTCCCATCGGCACGCCCAAAGGGCGGTCTGATGGATGGCGTTGATCCGCTTTCCTGTTAATTGTTTTTTTAATAGATAGCGGTGAAGTTGTATAAATAAGTTGTGGAACAAACGCAGGAACTGTTAACGAAGTTTTGCGTGTAGTAAAACCTCCTGTGCAATACAAGTAGTATTTCCGGGACAAGTAAGTCTCTGTCACCGGTCGGCCATCACGCGTCTGCCCCCGCTACAGACCGGCGCCAGATAAATTGTTGCAGCTTTATAATAAGTAAAACGTTCTCCTTTTGTCGGTCAAACCGCCAGCCGCGCCCAATACCCGTTCTGGCGGGCCGACCGGCTTCCCCGATGGATGGCGTTGATCCTGAATAAGCATAACTAAATAACATAGGTTTGAAATTCCTGTTTATGCCTGCCCTTCAAACTCCTTTTTCAGCGCCCGGTATACCGAGCGGAAAGTATGGAAGTTCTTTAAATACACCGCGTGCTTTTTTTCATCGGGCTCAAATACGGTGCCCTTGCTGCGGGCAACATCCACCGCATCTAAGGTTTTAATAATGCCCGTTGCATACAATCCCAACACCGCCGCACCAATGGCAGAAGCATCTGCCACATCGGTCACCACCACCTTCCTGTTAAAAATATCTGCAATCAGTTGCACCCATTCCGGCGAACGCACAAATCCACCACTTACATATATATACTCAATGCTGTCACCCTGTTCCGTTATTTCCTTAAAAATATCATACAAGGCATAATTAATGCCCTCCATCACCGCGCGCATCATGTGCTGTTGCCGGTGCAACGCATGCAGTCCAAAAAATACACCACGGGCCTGTGCATTCCAAATGGGCGCACGTTCGCCTCTTAGGTATGGCAGGAAAATCAATCCGTCTGCTCCGGCATCCACAGCAAAAGCCTGTTCCATAAAGCGGGCATAATCTTTTGCCGACGACAATGCTGTGCCTAATATCGATTCAGAAAACCACTGCAACACATAACCGCCGTTGTTAACAGCGCCGCCCCGTATATAAATATTATCGGTGAGGGGATAACAAAAAAGTGTGGGACTATTATTGATGACAGGTTTGTTGCCCGTTGTACGCACTGCCCCGCTGGTGCCAATGGTGAGCGCTGCTTCGGTTGGATGAAACACACCCGTACCAATATTGGCAAGGCATCCATCGCTGCCGCCTGCTATAAACGGAATAGCTTTTTTTAGTTGAAAAAAGGTTTCGAACTCCGGTGTCAGTTTTGTTTCAGCGTGAGTAGCCGCTACCACGTCCGACAGTTGACGGGCATGTATACCTGCTGCCTGTAATGCCTCATCGCTCCACAACAACGTATGTATGTTTAAAAAACCAGATGCCGCTGCTATGGAATGATCAACCACATACACACCAAACAAACGATAATATATATACTCCTTGATGGAAATGAACCTGGCTGCACGCTTAAACAAAGCGGGATCATTTTTTTTGAGCCAGATGATTTTGCACACAGGCAATGCGGGATGCATGGGCACGCCTGTTTGTTTGTACAGTGTTGCAGCCACACCGCTTTGTCGTAGTTCAATATCTTCGGCAACGCTTCGTGTATCTCCCCACAACCATGCATTTGTTAAACAGTTGCCGGCATCGTCCATTACAATCATACTGTGCATGGCGGCACTGAAACAAACACCTGCTATTTCATTCTGATCAATCGTTGCAAAAACTTTTTTCAGCAAATTGTTAACGGATTGTAAAACAATTTCAGGGTTCTGCTCCGCTTTTTCGGGCGAAGATTGAATGAGCGTGCATGCTTCATCATCACGGTAAACAACCTGGTTGCTGTGATCGTACCCCACCACTTTCACACTCGATGTGCCTACATCTACACCTATTATTATTGGCATAACTTGATTTATGGTTTAAAATTAAGCGCTACGGTCATCAGTAACTGCTTTTTTATAACGCAATTCAAAAAAACAGGTCATCGTTTTGGATAAAATCTTACATTTAGGCACACTTTTAAAGAACTATTTTAACTCAGATTTCAGTATGGGAGATTTCCAGATTAAGACCAACCCTAAATCGTACGATGTTATTATTGTTGGATCGGGAGCCGGTGGAGGAATGGCTGCTTACATTTTGGCAAAAGCAGGCGTAAAAGTTTGCTTGCTGGAAGCAGGTGCTTTGTTTGATCCTAAAAAAAATGTAACGCAATTCAAATGGCCTTACGAATCTCCCCGCCGCGGATCGAGCACCAAATACAGACCGTTTGGTGATTTTGATGCATGTTATGGCGGATGGGAAATTGATGGCGAGCCTTACACAAAAGCATCGGGTACCGAATGGGATTGGTTCAGGGCAAGAATGATGGGAGGACGTACCAATCACTGGGGACGTATTTCGCTCCGCTTTGGCCCTAAAGATTTTAAAAGAAGAAGTATTGACGGTTTGGGTGATGATTGGCCGATCAGCTACGACGATGTAAAACCTTTTTACGATCGCGTTGATAAAATGATTGGCGTTTTTGGTACCAACGAAGGATTGGAAAATGACCCCGATGGATTTTTTCTTCCTCCCCCCAAACCTCGTTTGCACGAATTGTTTATTAAAGATGCTGCCATTAAATCTGGTGTGCCGGTAATACCCGGACGTCTTTCCATGTTGACCAAAACGATCAACAACGAAAGAGGCGCTTGTGTATACTGCGGACAGTGTGGCCGTTCGTGCCAGTTTTATGCCGACTTCAGCTCTGGCTCTGTGCTGGTAAACCCCGCACTGGCCACAGGTAATATAGATGTAATTGCCAATGCCATGGCGAGAGAAGTGACTACAGACGATAATGGTAAGGCAACCGGTGTTTCGTATGTGAATAAAGAAGACATGAACGAATACCTGGTGAAAGGCAAAGTAGTAATACTGGCTGCCAGCGCCTGCGAAACATCGCGCATTATGCTTAACTCCAAATCAAAAGCGCATCCTAACGGTCTGGCAAACTCAAGCGACGTAGTGGGAAGATACCTTCACGATTCTACGGGCGCTGCTTTGGGTGGTTACCTGCCCAAACTGTTTGGCAGAAAACGTTACAATGAAGATGGCGTAGGCGGTATGCACGTTTACTCACCCTGGTGGGGCGACAACAAAAAGCTCGATTTCCCTCGCGGTTATCATATTGAATATTGGGGCGGCATGGGCATGCCTGCATATGGATTTGGCATGGGCATTCAAAGCCAGAACGGCAAGCACGAAGTGAATGGCAAGAAAAAAGAAGCCGGTGGCTATGGCGCTTCGCTGAAAGAAGATCAACGCTTCTTTTATGGCGCGGGCGTGGGCATGGCCGGTCGTGGAGAAGCTGTTCCGCGCAAAGACAATTACTGTGAAATTGATAATAATGTGGTTGACAGATATGGCATTCCTGTTTTGAAGTTCAATGTAAAGTGGAGCGATTATGAGGTGAAACAGGCCAAGCACATGAAAGAAACCTTCCAGGAGATCATGCACAAGATGGGAGCAGTGATTACCTGGGGCGGCAACGACGGTCCCGAAAATAAATGGGGACTGGAAGCGCCGGGAAGGATCATTCACGAAGGCGGAACCGCCAGGATGGGCAGCGATCCTAAAACATCGGCGCTCAACAAATGGAACCAGGCGCACGATTGTAAAAATTTGTTCGTGGTAGATGGCGCAGCCTTTACTTCGCAGGCAGATAAAAATATTACCTGGACCATCCTTGCATTGTCGATGCGTGCATCTGAATATATTATTGACGAACTGAAAAAACAGAACATCTGATTTTAATCGAGCATTGAAAAAATTTTGATATGGACAGAAGAAAATCACTGAAAATAATTGGTTTGGGATCTCTGGCATCATCTGTTCTGGTAGATGCCTGCAAGCTCCCCGATAAAAAACAACCCGAAGCCGCTGCCGATACGCCTGCAACCGCCAATACAGCCGCTGGCCCCGATCGCCAGCCGCAGGAGGAAGAGCATTATAAAAATGTAACTTCTTATACCTTTTTTACCGCGCACGAACTGGCCACCATTACCATTTTGGGAGACATTATTATTCCTAAAGACGATGTGAGCGGAAGTGCCTCCGACGCAAAAGTGCCCGAGTTTATTGAGTTTATTGTAAAAGATATGCCCGATTACCAGGTGCCTGTGCGCGGCGGATTGAGGTGGATTGATCGCGAAGCATACAATCGCTTTCAGAAACCTTTTAAAGACATCGACAACGCGCAAAGAATACAGATTGTAGACGATATTGCTTACCCGTTAAAAGCAAAACCGGAAATGTCGCAGGGAGTTTCTTTTTTCAACATGATGCGCGACCTGGTATGCACCGGTTTTTATACCACTAAAATGGGTATTGAAGATATTGGCTATGCCGGCAACCAGCCCAACCAATGGAACGGTGTGCCCGACGATGTATTGAAACAATACGGGATAGCCTATACCGAAAAGGAACTGAAAGAATGCGTGAGCTACAGTTAATCTATTTTTTCACTTAAAACATCTCCCTATGTTAACACGTATATGCGTAGTTGCTTTTAGTGTGGCATTGTTTATATCAGGTTGTTCGCCCAAATACAATCCGGCCAATACACCCTTTGCAGTATACCATCCTATAAAGGAAGACAATGTAAAGAAGATGGAGAAGGGCATTACATCGCCCGGCGAAACGGTTAAATTGTTTGGCGAGCCAACCCGCAAAACCATCAGCGACCAGGGCGAACGCTATGTGTATGGATACCTCGGAGATACATTGTATGTAAACTTCGACAGCAGCAATACCGTTAGCAGCTTTTTGTTTCGTCCAACCACCTGGGCCCCTGTAACCGGTAATACGGATTACATGACCAAAAGCATCAGCGAAAGCAAGGTGCGTAAAATTGAAATATACAATCACAATATTCACCATCTTGAAAAGTGGTTTAGAAAGCCTAATAAAAAAGAAACCAGCATTAACAGGAACAGGTATACATTCGACCGGCGCAATGGCACCCTGGTAGTGTATACCCTGGCAAATTACGAAGAGCGGGTGCTGGAATACCAGTTTACGCCTAAGTAGGGAGGCACAGCGCGGAGGAGGAACCACGGAGGCACGAAGACACGGAGTTGCACAGAGCCGTCATTTCGAGCAAGATGCCTCAACTGCGTTCGGCAGAGGATGAACGACGTCAACCACTTCGTCACTTCGAACGAAATCAACGAGGAGGAACGACGAGTTGATGAAGTGAGAAGTCTCCCGGGTGGCGAAGGGACAGGCTTCGGTTTCTTGTTTTTGGTTCTTGATTTTTTGATGCTTTGAAATATACTTATGCGCTCATTAGCAAAGGCAGTTGCTTCATTAATCGTATGCCTCGTTTTGTTTTTCTCTTCGCATGCCCAGCCTAACGGCAAGGTAATAGAAGAAGTGAAAGTAAACAGCAGCATTTTAAAAATAAATGTAAACTATACGGTTTACCTGCCGGCAGATTATGATCTGTCGCAACGAAATTACCCGGTAGTATACCTGCTGCACGGCTATACCGACGATAATACTGCGTGGCTGCAATTTGGTGAAGTAAACCGTTATGCAGACAAAGCCATTGCCGACGGTACCATTCCTCCAATGATCATTGTAATGCCCGATGCTGATTCGAGCTGGTACATCAACTCTTACGACGGCAAAGAACGGTACGAAGATTTTTTTATACAGGAATTTATACCGGCTGTTGAAAAAAAATACCGCATCAAAAGCGATAAAAGATTTCGTGGAGTGGCAGGCCTTTCTATGGGCGGGTATGGTACACTGATATATGCGCTGAAGCACCCCGATATGTTTGCAGCCGCGGCGCCGCTTAGCTCCGGCGTGTTTAGTGATGAAGAAATGCTGATGATGCCTGATGCACAATGGGACAGGATGATGGCGCCCCTGTATGGCAAAGGATTGAAAGGAAAAGACAGGCTGAGCAAAGCATGGTATCAAAACTCTGTGCTGAAAATCATCGAAGAAAAATCGGGAGCAGAGCTGAACAAGGTAAAATACTGGATCGATTGCGGCGACGATGATTTTCTATTCAACGGCAATTCGCTGCTGCACATAGCCCTTCGTAAAAAGCTGGTAAAGCACGAATACAGGGTGCGCGAAGGTGGTCATAGCTGGCTCTATTGGCGCACCGGCATTACCGATGCACTGGCCTTTATTGGAGAAAGCTTCAGGTAATTTTTAAACTCACTCCTCCCCTTGATGCGCTTTATTTGTATTTTATTGTTGAGTGTTGTATGGACGCATGTTGTGCCGCCGGTAAACGACATTAAGAAAATAGAGATCGCAGGTTATGCGCAAGGCACCACTTATCATATTACCTACTATGCTGCCGACAGTCTTGTAAAGAAACGCCAGCTAGACAGTATACTGTTAGTAATAGACAGTTCCATGTCGCTGTATAAACCCTGGTCCTGCATTAACCGTTTCAATCAATCACAACATGGAATAGCCATCGACGCGCATTTTGCCAATGTAATTGAAAAGTCGGTGGAAGTGTGGAAAGCCTCCGGCGGCGTTTTCGATATTACGGTGCAGCCGCTTGTAAAAGCCTGGGGCTTTGGCGCAAAAACAGTCAGAAAATATCCCCGCAAATCCGCCATAAAAAAAATCCTCCGGTGCGTAGGCACTGACAAGCTCTCACTTTCAGGAAATTATCTTGCTAAAACAAACCCATGCGTTACGGTAGATGTAAATGGTATTGCGCAGGGATACAGCGTAGACCTTATTGCCGGCTTTTTGAAAGCCAATAACATAACAGATTACATTGTTGAAATAGGAGGCGAAATAAAAACAGAAGGCAAAAAGCCCGACGGATCGAAAATGAAAATTGGAATTGAAGCGCCGGGCAACTATGAAGATGAAATGTCGCTCATTCAAAAGGTAATTACAATCGAAAATGCTGCCGTTACCACATCGGGCAGCTACCGGAAATTTCACGAAAGCAATGGAAAGAAGTTCAGCCACATCATCGACGCCAAAACCGGTTATCCCATACAAAATGAAATGATCAGCGTTACACTGGTGGCAAAAGACGCTATAACCGCCGACGCTTACGACAATGTGCTGATGACCCTGGGTGTAAAAAAAGGACTGGCGTTTGTAGAATCAAGACCAGACCTGGCAGCTTACTTTATATACAAAACAAGCGACGGTAAAATTGCCGACACCGCGAGTAGCCGATTTGTTGGATTGATTAGTGAATAGAAGGGTTTGGAGTTTGGGGTTTATTGTTTATCGTTTTACGTTTAGCGTTTAACGTTTGCCGAAATTATAAACAGCACGCACAAACGCAAACTGCTCACTGCTGATAGCTGATAGCTGACTGCTCAAAAAACTATGCCCGAAGCCGAAGCCCCGGGACACAGTTGACCGTGAAATCCCCACTGTCCATTGGTTTCTCACAGACTGCATTTACCCGCCTGCGGCGGGCAACATTGTTCATCACTGATCAAATGATTTAGTAACAATCGCAGTTGTAAAAAGGACTTTAAAAAGCAGGACTGACCTTCCCCTCAGAATCCCTCTCCTCATCAGCAAGTTTAAATAGTTGTTTCAGCAGGAATAAAAACGGGCCTAATACTATTGCACTGAGCTTTTAAATATTACAAACGTTGCATTGTCTATAAAAACCCACATTGCAGTTGCATGGAAGTGCAAAATTAGATAACCAGTGAAATTATCAGTAGCCCGTACAGACGCACTATTACTCCAAAAAGACAGGAAGAGATTTGTGATTTTTGATTTGTTGATTGCTGATTTGAGCCCATCCTAACCCTCCCAGGAGAAAGGAATCCACTGCACAGGCCAACTTTGCATAGAGATTTATTCAGCTTTGTCATGTCCTGGAAAAAGTAGACAGTTTCATTAATGCATGTTGCTTTCTTTCATTTAGCCCGCTCGGTCAGATCGCCCCGGCATGCTACCCACGCAGCTCCACCGTGCAGGGCTGACCGGGTTAAAGCTGATCGCCCACGGCTGATAGCTGATAGCTGATGGCTGACAGCATCCTCACCCATCCGCAATCTTGCCCGGTGTAATAGAAAACACATCTTTAAACGCTTTTGAAAATTTGCTGAGGTTGCTGTAACCAAGCTTATAGGCCACTTCCGATGCGCTTAGTTTGTGTTGCTCCAGCAGTTCCCAGGCTTTGTGCATCCGCACGTTTTTGTAAAACTGGTAATAGGTATTTCCAAACATCTGCTTGAACAATTTTTTAAATTTCGTGGGAGACATCGCTACTTTTTTTGCCACCTCCGTAATAGGCAAACACTCCTCCTGGTAATTGTCAAGCAGGTAACGCCTTACTTCATTCAGTTTTTTAATATCGTCCCGGTGTATCTTTCCTCCTCCTTTATGGCTTTTGCGCTGGTCAACCTTCTGAAGCATCTTATAACACAATTCCAGTATCCTGCTATGCAATAACAAATTATTAGGACGCTGGTCGTTCAGGTTCCTGTCAATATCTTTCAAAATCGCCATCAACCCCGCATCCAGCGTCTCCACATGATAAATGGGTTTATTGGTATTGATGATGCTCTCCAACAGCGGGTACTGCACATCCGGTTGCCGCGCTATAAAATCTTTTACCTTTTCGTGGGTAATAATTACAAACAACAGGTGGTATAACACATGAGGCGTAAACGAAAATGTGGCGGCGAGAAATGGTGAGCTGAAAAAAATTCCGTTATGACTCGAATACCCCAGCCTGAACTGGTGTTCCTGCGTGCTCGCTTCTATATATTGATCGCTGAGATTGGACAGGAGTACGTAATGTCCTTTAAGAATGTGGGTAGTAACTTTCCTGCTAAAGACAACAGGCTGATGAAAAGTTACCTCAATTTTCCTGGCTTGCAATCCCCAGTCGATTGTAACCTGGTAAAAATTTCCCTTTCCTATTTCATTGTCAAAGCTGGCGCTGTCTTCCGTATAATCGGCTTTCAGTTGTTCAGCCAACCTGGCAAGCCAGGTTTCGTCGTTAGTGTAAGTAATTCTTAAACTTTTGTGAGCGCCCATACCATCGCGGCTTTACCGGTGTTTATTTGCGGGCAGCAGCTTGTATGCATTGTCTATACTAATGTACAAAAAACAAAGCCGGAATCAAATAGCCTGTGAATCTCACCACAGCGAAAACCCTTCACAGCACATCATGATAAGTTTTAAGCTAAAACTAACGCCAGTGAGTATTAGCCAGCATAATTTTCCTCTCTTACAAACCATTGCGCCTGCAGCTTTGCATGTTTTTAATATTCAACACAAAAAAACGCTGTTACATTTGTTGTGAGCAGATCGTATTGTTAACCGCCCTTACAAATGAAATTACATGATGAAACAAGTATTCCTCGCATTGTGTTTTGTTCTGCAAACAGCATGCCTTTGGGCACAGTCACCCCCGGCACCCCTGCCTGCCTCGAAAAATAAATTCATTGTAATAGCGCACAGGGGCGATCATACCAAAGTACCCGAAAATACCATCGAAGCTTTTAGGAATGCCATTAAGAGCGGGGCTGATTATGTAGAAGTAGACCTGCGTACTACCAGCGACGGGCACCTGGTGGTGCACCACGATGCAACAGTTGATCGTATGACAAATGGCAGGGGAAGTGTAAAAGATCTGACTTTGCAGGAAATTAAGGCGCTGACAGTGCTGGATAAAGAAAAGAACAGCAAGAAAATCTATCGTATACCCGAGTTTAAGGAAGTGCTGGCTGCCTGCAAGGGAAAAATCAACATTTATCTCGATTTTAAAGATGCCGATGTAGCACAAACCTGGCAGCAGATAACGGAGGCAGGTATGCAAAAGCAGGTGATAGTATACGTTAGTTCTATCCCGCTGTACAAAGCATGGAGAAACCAGGCACCTTTCGTTCCACTTATTACAAGTGCTATTGAACAGGTAAAGAATAAAGATGAGCTGGCTTTCTTTCTCAGCCAGGGTTCCATTGAAGTGCTGGATAATATAAGAGAAAAGGAAATGGTGGAAACGGCCAACGACTATAAAGTAGCAGTTTGGCTGGATGTGGAAAGCGACGGTGAAGAAGAGACCATATGGAAACAAGCTATGGAACTGGGCATCCAGGGCATTCAAACAGACCATCCCGGTGCGCTGGTAAACTATCTCAAAAAAAACAAGATAAGGGATGGCTTACCTTCAGATCCATCGAAAGAAGATCCTTATGCCAAATACAGGAAAAGAACCTATAGAGAATTTAAAAATATTAAATACGGCGATGCACCCAATGGAGAAAACAGCTTTGATGCCTACATACCCCAAAATCTGAAAGACGGGGCCAAAGTAATTGTGTATATACATGGCGGCGGCTGGAGTGGCGGAGACAAAGCCGAATTTCCTAAACAACTAATTGAAGAACTGGTGGGCAAAAGAGGTTATGTGGTGGCGTCTGTAAATTATCGCCTGGTTAAAAATGGCAACAATCGTTTTCCTGCTCAAATTGAAGATGTAAAAAAAGTTTTGGCATTCATTTCAAAAAATGCCAAAAAATATAAATATAACGGCGAAGAATATGCGTTAATGGGCGGCAGTGCAGGCGGTCACCTGGCGATGCTCTATGCCTATGGGTACGACGAAAAAAAACAGGTAAAGGCGGTGATTGACCTGTGGGGACCTACCGACTTAACCGACAAAGCAGTACGGCAGGATGGCAGCAACGCAGACAACACGGTTATTAATTTTTTAGGTGAGAAAGATCCCAATGCTGCCATTACCCAACAAGCCAGCCCGCTTCATTATCTCACCAAAGAAACCGGGGTGCCTACCATTATTTTTCACGGTCAGCAAGATCCGCTGGTGCATGTAAGCCAGGCAGAAAAGCTGCACAAAAAGCTACAGGAATTGAACATCCCTTCTCAAATGGAAATTTATCCCAACGAAAAACATGGTGTTGGTCCGGCATCGGCTATCGACGTGTTTACGAAAGTGATTGCATGGTTAGAAAAATATTATCCTGCACAATAAACACAGCATACGGAAGCATTGTGCCGGTATTTCGCCTTCCATAAATGAAATAAAACATACACATGAAACATCCTCTTTTATTCATAACAGCTTTCCTGCTTTGTATAACCGCCTGTAACAACAGTGAGCTTAAAAATGACAATGCCACTGCGTTGAATGGCAACGATGGCATCGAAAACATTATTGTAATAACCACCGATGGTTTGCGCTGGCAGGAAGTATTTGGAGGAATGGATTCTGCCATTGCATCGAACGAGGCATTTAAGCAAAGTGGAAAAGACAGTTCGGAAATGTTTGAGCAGTATTGGTCTGCCAATGCACAGGAAAGAAGAAAAAAGCTAATGCCTTTTTTCTGGGACAGCATTGCCCAAAACGGGCAACTGTATGGCAACCGGCTGCTGGGCAATAAGGTTGATTGCGCCAACCCTTACTGGTTCTCTTATCCCGGTTATAATGAAATATTAACCGGCTTTCCCGACACCGCTGTTAATTCAAACGAATACAAACCCAACCCGCATGTAACAGTATTGGAATTCATTAACCAGCAACCAGCTTTTAAAGGAAAAGTAGCAGCCTTTGGCGCATGGGAAGCATTTAACCGGATATTGAACGAAGAACGTTGCGGGTTTCCCGTAGTAGCGGCGTTTGATGCAACAGGAGGCGATCACGCAACAGCAACAGAGCAATTGCTTAACAGCATGTTGAAAGATTCTTTCAAACCCTTCCACTATGGCGAGTGCCTGGACGTATTTACACATTACATGGCATTCCAGCATCTCAAAGAAAAAAATCCACGTGCCTTATACATTGCCTATGGCGAAACCGACGAATGGGCGCATGCAGGCAAATACAGGTATTACCTGGATGCCGCACACCAGTTCGACAACTGGCTGAAAGATATATGGAGCTATGTGCAAAACATGCCCCAGTATAAAAATAAAACGGCTTTGTTCATCACTACCGATCATGGCCGCGGCGATATGGACAAGAACAAATGGACAGGACATGGAAGTGGCGGAGTGGAAGACTCACATGAGATATGGATGGCAGTAATGGCACCCGGCCTGCCCGCAAAAGGAGAAGTAAAAACAGCCATGCAGTTGTATCAAAAACAAGCTGCCCAAACCATTGCTTCGTTGCTGGGATTGCAATACACAGCCGATCATCCCATTGCAGAAGCCGTGAAGGAAATCAGGGAGAAGTGAGTTGAGTTGGCTGAATAGGTAATTAGGTTAAGTAAGTTATTTAGGTTAAATAAGTATGATACAAAAAACATTCGCGCAAAAATTATCTTTCTTATTGATTTTATTTTCATTGACTGGATTGTGTGCTTTGGCGCAGACCGTAACTGAAAATCTATACCCTGCTACGTTATTCCCCGACCGTATTTTTTTGAACATTACCGAAGATGCATCTACCTCTATTGCTGTAAGCTGGCGAACCAGTGTTGATGTAAAAGAAAATTTTCTTGAAATAATGACGGCGGTGGATGATCCTGCAAACGTAAAGAACACTACCAGCCACAAAGCTGTTACGGAACATTTTACATTAAACACCATCGAAGCAAACTATCACTCTGCAACGGTAAAAAATCTCGTTCCCTCCACCTTATATATGTATCGCGTGGGCAACGGCAATTACTGGAGCGAATGGTTCCATATCAAAACTGCGGGTAAGCCAGGCGAAAAATTTTCGTTTATCTATATGGGTGATGTGCAGGTAGGCATGCGCACGCTTTGGCCAAGGGTGGTGCGTGAGGCTTTTGTAAAAGCGCCCGATGCCAGGCTGATTATGTATGCTGGCGATATTGTGAACCGTGGGTTTAACGATCACGAATGGGGAGAGCTGTTTTATGGCGGCAGTTTTATTCACAGCATGATACCCGGCTTGCCCTCGCCAGGCAACCACGAGCATGCAGACAATGCAGCAGGTGTGAATGTAATTACCACGTTGTGGCGGCCGCAATTTAACCTGCCTGATAACGGACCTGAAGGATTGGAAGAAACCTGTTATTACGCAGACGTGCAGGGCGTTCGTTTTATTTCGCTGAACTCGCAGGCCATTTGGTTTGGCGGAGAAATGGTGCAAAGGCAGGTAGACTGGCTGCATAAAATTTTAAAAGACAATCCTAACAAATGGACCTGTATTACTTTTCATCACCCGGTATATTCCATTAAAGCTAACCGCGACAATGAGAACATGCGCAAGGTTTTTCAACCGATCTTCGATCAGTACAAAGTTGACCTGGTGTTACAAGGTCACGACCATGCCTATGCGCGGGGAATGAAAAACGTTCCAATGCCGGGCAAACAAAAAGCGTCGGGCACCATGTATGTTGTTTCGGTGGCAGGCTCTAAAATGTATGAAGAAAACAAGCAGGACTGGATGGATAAGTCTGCCGGTCATGTTCAGTTATACCAGGTAATAACTATTGATGGCGACAGGCTTTCTTATAACTCCTACACAGCCACAGGCAAACTGTTCGACGCTTTTGACCTGGTAAAACAAAAAGGAAAAATCAATAAGATTATAGAGAGGAAATAGGTTTGGAGTTTTTGAACCACAAAGCCACCGGGGCACAAAGTTGCACGGAGTTTTTTTGATGGCGTTTGGGTCAAAGCAACAATAAGTTACAAAACTTCAACCCCAAACGAAAAACCATAAACGATAAATCCGCAACGTCAAACCCCAAACGATAAACTTCAAACCATAACCCCAAAATTGACTACATTTATTTCCTCATAATAAATCCAGGGTCATGAAACAATTGCTATTGCTGTTCAGCATTTTTTTATTTGCCGCCTGTAATACTTCTAAAACAGCCGATATTAAAGATGGGGAATTTGTTTTTCGCAACGTGAATGTGGTACCGATGAACGAGGAAACACTGCTTGAGAAGCAGGACGTATTTATAAAAGATGGAAAGATCACGCATATAGGCAACACCGGCGAAAAAGAAATTGAAAATACCGCACTGGTAATTGATGGCACGGGCAAATACCTGATGCCCGGAATGGCAGAAATGCACGCACATGTTCCTGCAGTAGAAGATACGCAGGCAATGAAAGACGTACTGCTGCTGTTTGCGGTAAATGGTGTAACCACTATCAGAGGAATGCTCGGGCACCCGCTGCACCTGGCTTTGCGCGAAGGAGTTGAAAAAGGACGTTTTATTGGTCCGCATTTGTATACAGCAGGCCCGGGGTTGATGGGCAGCAATGTAAAAACACCGGAAGCAGCGGACAGTATTGTGAAACGCGAAAAGAAAGACGGCTACGATTTTTTAAAGCTGCTGCCGGGCTTGACGCGTGCCAACTTCGATGCCATTGCTAAAACAGCCAAAGAAGTAAACATTCCCTTTGCCGGGCATGTGTCGGCCGATGTGGGTGTATGGCGCGCCATAGAAGCCGGGTATGCTACTATTGATCATCTGGATGGATTTGTTGAAGCGTTAGTACCCGACATCGCCAGTATTCCCGAAAACAAGAGAGGATTGTTTGCCATGCACATTGCCGCAAAAGCAGATACGGCAAAAATTGACACCCTGATGAAAGCGCTGGCAAAAGGCAATATATGGGTGGTGCCTACGCAGGCTTTGGCAGAACGCTGGTTTACACCTGCCGAATCGCCCGAAGCGTTCAGCAAAAAACCTGAGATGGTGTACATGAACGAAAAAACACTCAGCAACTGGATCAATTCAAAAAAACAAATGATGTCTGACCCTCCCTACGACTCTGCAGGGGTGATGGCATTGATAGCATTAAGGAAGAAGCTTATACTGGCCTGCCAGCAATACAACGTTGGCTTGTTGTCGGGCTCCGATGCACCACAGGTATTCGACGTGCCCGGATTTTCGTTACACCAGGAATTGAAATATATGGTAGACGCGGGACTAACGCCTTACCAGGCTTTGCAGTCGAGCACAGTTAACGTAGCAAAATTTTTGAACAAGCCGGGCGCAGGCGCTGTTAAAACAGACGCCGTATCCGATCTTGTATTACTGGCAGGCAACCCGTTAAAAGACATCACTCAAACAGGCAATATAGAAGGCGTATTATTAGGCACACAATGGTTATCAAAACAAAAAATAACAGATACACTGCAAACGCTGAAAGGAAAAATCATTCAGTAAGCGGGCGTTTTATTAATCAACTGAACACTCCTGCCATTAACAAACAGCACTATGGGTCAATACGATTATGATGCAGTGGTAGTAGGTTCGGGACCTAATGGACTGGCTGCGGCCATTGCGTTACAGCAAAAAGGATTATCGGTTTTATTGATAGAAGCCAGGGCAACCATTGGCGGCGGCATGCGCACAGAAGAATTGACACTGCCTGGATTTAAACACGATGTATGTTCCGCTATACATCCTATGGCTGCCAATTCTCCCTTTTTCAGAACACTGCCGTTAGAAGCATTCGGACTGCAATATATTTATCCCGAAATATGCGCAGCGCATCCGCTGGACAACGGTATGGCTGCTGCGCTATACCCTTCACTACAGCATACAGCCGAAGCATTGGAAGCCGATAAAGAGGCCTACATCCGGTTAATGACGCCTGTTGTAAAAGATTGGCCATTGATTGACAAAGATGTGCTGGCGCCATTCTCCTTTCCATCCAAACCTTTTCGCATGGCTGCATTTGGATTGAAAGCCATGTCTTCTGCTGTTCAATTGTCTAAACGTTTTTCAACGGTTGAAGGCAAAGCGCTGTGGGCTGGTATGGCGGCGCATTCCATTCAGCCCTTATCCAATCTTACTACTTCGGCTATAGGATTGGTATTGATGTCGGCCGCTCACCTCAAAGGATGGCCGCTGCCGAAAGGCGGTACACAATCGTTAGCCAATGCGCTGGCAGGTTATTTCCAATCATTAGGAGGCAGCATTCAAACCAATACCTATATAACGTCGCTGCAACAGTTGCCTTTGGCCAAAGCCGTTTTGTTCGACATCACACCAAAACAATTATTGCAAATAGCAGGACACAAACTTTCATCGCATTACAAATGGCAGCTTAACCGTTACCGTTATGGCATGGGCGTTTTTAAGATAGATTGGGCACTCGACGATGCCATACCTTTTACTGCCGCAGTATGCAAAAAAGCAGGGACCCTGCATTTGGGCAGCACCTTAGAAGAAATTACAGTGGCAGAAGCTCATACTGCTAAAGGTGGTCATCCCGAAAAACCATTTGTATTGCTGGCACAGCAGAGCATTTTCGACCCTTCGCGCGCGCCGGAAGGCAAACACACGGCGTGGGCTTACTGCCATGTGCCCAATGGCTCTACCAAAAACATGACAGATATAATAGAGCAGCAGGTGGAACGATATGCACCTGGCTTTAAAGACCGGATCATTGGCAGACATGTTATGGATACGGCTGCCATGGAAGCATACAACGCCAACTATGTGGGTGGAGATATTAATGGCGGCATTATTGATATCACGCAACTTTTTACCCGTCCGGCATTGCGCAGTTCGCCCTATCGCACCTCTGCAAAAGGCATGTACATTTGCTCGGCATCTACTCCACCCGGCGGCGGCGTACATGGCATGTGCGGCTTTCACGCTGCTCAGCGTGCATTGAAGGATGTATTTAAAGTTTGAGATTTATGGTTTATCGTTTACAGTTTGGAAAACAACAAACCCGAAACAGTAAACACCAAACCACCTCCGTGCCCCTTTGTCCCTTGGTGCCTTTGTGGTTCAAAACCGCAAACCCGAAACGCTAAACCAACTCCACCAGCTTCTCCACTACCTTATCTACTTCTTCTTTTGTATTGTATTTGCTGAAGGAAAACCGCACCGCTATTTTATCGGGGTCGCTACTGATGGCTCGTATTACATGCGATCCCAGATCAGCGCCGCTGGTACAGGCACTTCCGCCCGAGGCGCAGATGTGATGAATATCGAGGTTGAACAACAGCATTTCCGATCTCTCGCTTTTCGGAAAACTTGCGTTCAGTACTGTGTATAAACTTTTACCCAAAGGGTCTCCGTTAAAAGCAACGCCGGGTATACGCTTTTTCAATTCATCCATCATATACAGCTTAATACCGGCTATGTATACACTATCTTTTTCGTAATTGGCAGTGGCTTGTTCCAGCGCTTTCGCAAATCCCACAATACCATACAGGTTTTCGGTGCCGGCACGCATGTTACGCTCCTGCGATCCGCCATGAATAAACGGATGGATCTTTACATCTTCGTTGATGTATAAAAGTCCAACACCTTTAGGACCATGAAACTTGTGCGCTCCACCCGTAATAAAATGAACAGGCGTATTGCGCAGGTCGAATGGGAAATGACCTACCGTTTGCACCGTATCGGAATGAAAAATAGCATTGTACTTTTTACAGAGTTCACCCACTGCATGCAGGTCTATCATATTACCAATTTCGTTATTGGCATGCATGAGCGTAACCAGTGTTTTTTCGTTGCTGCCAGCCAGCAAGGTTTCCAGGTGTTGCAGGTTGATATGTCCGTTGGGCAATACATCAACAAACAACAAAGTCGCTTCTCCCCTGTTGCGCAGGTGCTCGGTAGTATGCAGCACTGCATGATGCTCAATGGGCGAAGTGATGATCCGTTTGCAGCCAAGATCGTGTACCGCAGCCAGTATGGCTGTATTGGAGCTTTCGGTTCCACCGCTGGTAAAAAAAATTTCTGCAGGATGAGCGTTCAATATGCGCGCTACCGACTTGCGGGCCGTTTCAATGGCCAGGCGGCTTTCGCGGCCATACGAATAAATAGACGAAGGATTGCCGAACTTTTCGGTCATGTAAGGCAGCATGGCTTCCAGCACCTGGCTGTCTAAAGGTGTAGTGGCTGCGTTATCAAAATATATTCTGTTCTGCACAATTGTATGGTTGATGAAAAGCGGTCAGCAATGAGCAATCAGCTTTCAGCCGTCAGCTATCAGCTTTGAGATTCCGGGTATCCGTTCTGTAACCTGAAACTTGCGCCCTGTAACTTGTATCCTCCAGCCCTAAACCTCAAACCCCAAACTACTTCAACTCCTTGATGTCTCGCATCAGGCGCAGTGCAATATTATTGGCAGTCGATTCAAAATTGCTTTCAGCGTAAATGCGGATGATGGGCTCGGTATTGCTGGTTCGCAAATGCACCCAGTCGCTGTCAAATTCTATTTTCAGCCCGTCTTCGGTATTAACCGGGTGAGCTTTGTATTTGGTTTTGATCTTTTCAAACACATCTTTCACATTCACATCCTGCTCCAGCTCAATTTTATTTTTGCTGATGAAATAGTCGGGATAAGTACCTCTTAACTGCTTAATGCTCTTTTGCGAATGCGCAAGGTGCGTTAAAAAAAGCGCTATGCCTACCAACGCATCCCTTCCATAATGCAATTCAGGCAATATAATGCCGCCATTGCCTTCGCCGCCAATCACTGCATTTACTTCCTTCATGCGGGTAACCACGTTCACCTCTCCCACTGCGCTCGGCGAATATTGTCCTCCATGCTTGAGCGTAACATCTTTCAATGCTTTTGTAGACGACATATTACTCACCGTATTGCCCGGCTTTTTGCTAAGCACATAATCGGCCACTGCCACCAAAGTATATTCTTCGCCAAACATGCTGCCATCTTCACAAACAAAGCAAAGACGGTCAACATCCGGATCAACGGCTATGCCCAGATCGGCACCCAGCTTTTTCACTTTCGTACTCAGCTCTACAAGATTTTCAGGTAAAGGCTCGGGATTATGAGCAAACCTGCCGGTTATTTCCTCATTAATGACCGTAACATCTTTAGGGTTTACTCCCAGCGCTTTCAGCAATTCGGGCACAAACAAGGCACCGGTGCTGTTCACCGCATCCACTACTATTTTAAATTTCCGCGCTGCAATAGCCTCTTTGTCTACCAGGCTGAGCGCGGTAATAGCTTCAATGTGTTTTTCCAGGTAACTGTCGTCCTCTGTAAGCGTTCCCAGCTTATCTACTCCTACAAACGAAAAATTTTCAGCCGCCGCCAGTTCCAATACCTCTTTCCCATCCTGCCCCGAAATAAATTCGCCCTTCGCGTTCAGCAGCTTTAATGCATTCCATTCTTTGGGATTGTGGCTGGCAGTTAAAATAATCCCCCCTCCTGCCTCCTCCATGGTTACAGCCACTTCTACGGTAGGGGTAGTGCTCAGTCCAAGGTCTATTACATCTATGCCCAGCGCATTTAACGTGCTCACCACAATATTTCGTACCAGCGGACCGCTGATGCGCCCGTCGCGCCCTATTACCACTTTACGGCTGCCTGTTTTTTCGATGAGCCAGGTGCCATATGCTGCTGTAAACTTAACTATATCCAAAGGAGAAAGCGTTTCTCCGGGTTTCCCGCCTATAGTTCCTCTTATTCCCGAAATACTCTTGATCAATGCCACAATACAAAATTTTAAGGATGCAAATCTAGTAGAAATTTTCCTAACAGGATGGTTCTCTTTAAGAACCGCTGTGCTCCATGAAGATTTCCAAGCTTTGGTAGATTGGAAATCTTTTCCCCGCAACCCATTAAGAACAAGACAATAATTGAGCCGGGAAGCAAAACAATAATTACATTTGTCAAAACAATCTCTACAGTCCATGCCGGGAGACCATTGGTACAAACATCATTGTTATTCTTTCTTCATTTTCTCAGGTCCCTGCTATCCAACACTCCAAACCGCAGTTCCTGCTTTAAAAAACAATAAGGCATGAGCAGTATTATCAGGTACGATATAGAACTGTTTAGTAAAATAAACGGCGTTTGGCACAACAGTTTTTTCGACTGGTTGTTTCCTTTGCTGCGCAATGAGTTCTTTTGGGCACCCCTGTATATGTTCCTGGTGGTTTTTATGCTGCAGAATTATGGCAGGCGCGGCTTTTACTGGATATTGTTTTTCCTGGCAACTTTTGCTACGGCAGATATGCTGAGCAGTTCCGTGATAAAGCCCTGGGTGGGCAGATTACGCCCCTGCAACGATCCCCTTCTCGCAGAAACAGTACGCAGCCTCGTGCGATGCGGCAGCGGAAAAAGTTTTACCTCATCGCATGCTGCCAACCATTTTGCACTGGCCATGTTTTCGTTTAGAACCATTTTGGTGGTGCCTTTGGCATGGAGATGGTGTTTTCTTTTCTGGGCCTTTGCCGTTTCTTATGCGCAGGTATACGTGGGCGTCCATTTTCCGCTCGATGTTACCTGCGGCGCTATACTGGGTTGCCTTATCGGTATGGTAACATCAAAACTGTTTAACAGCTACACCGGTTTAGTTGCTTTAGCTTAACTTCATATACTATGGTCGAAATTCTGATTATACTGGGATTGATCTTACTGAATGGCATTTTTTCAATGGCTGAAATAGCGCTGGTATCTTCCAGGAAGGCAAGGCTGGAAACACAGGCGGCTAAGGGCGACAAACGGGCGAAGGATGCGCTGGCGCTGGCAGAAAAACCCGATAATTTTCTCTCTACGGTGCAAATCGGCATTACGCTCATCGGCATTTTAACGGGTATCTATTCCGGCGAATCGCTCAAGTCCGACCTGGTGGAGATACTCTACCGTTTTGAGTGGCTGCGCCCCTATGTAAATGGAACTGCTACAGCTATCATCGTTATCATCATCACCTATTTTACATTGGTATTGGGCGAACTGGTACCTAAACGCCTGGGCTTATCGCGCCCCGAAACCATTGCCAAGGCTTTGGCAGGGCCCATGAGCGTTATTACCAAAATAACCTATCCTTTTGTGTGGCTGCTCAGCAAGTCTACCTACTACACGGTTAAACTGTTTAACATACAGGGCAAAGACAATTATGTAACGGAAGAAGAAATTAAAGCCATCATCAGTGAAGGAACGGAACAGGGCACCATTGAAGAGGCGGAACAGGAAATTATTGAAAGGGTATTTCACCTGGGCGACCGCAATATTACCTCGTTGATGACACACCGGAACGATATTGTGTGGTTTGACCTGGAAAAGAACGAACAGGTGATTAAAGAAAAAGTGCTTGCCGAACCGCATTCGGTATACCCCATATGCGACCAAACAATCGATCATATAAAAGGGGTGGTATCTATAAAAGATCTTTATGTGCACGAGAACACCACCATCCTCAAAGAAATTATGCAACCGGCTTTGTTTGTACCGGAAAACAATACGGCTTACCAGGTGCTGGAACGTTTTAAGGAAACCAAGATACATTGTTGTTTTGTGGTGGATGAGTATGGCAGCCTGCTGGGCATGATAACCTTGAACGACATACTGGAAGCCATTGTGGGCGATATACCGCAAATTGACGTGGAAGACTACGAAATAAAGGAAAGGGAGGACGGCAGCTACTTTGTTGATGGGCAGATTCCTTTTTACGACTTTTTAAGAAATTTTGAGAAAACAGAATGGATGAATGAGGGAGAGCAGGAGTTTGATACGCTGGCAGGCTTTATTTTGCACGAACTGGAGCGCATTCCACGTACAGGCGATACCATGGAATGGAGAGGATTTACCTTTGAAATTGCGGACATGGACGGTCATCGTATTGATAAAATACTGGTTACTATTTCCGAAGAGATCAAAAAAGACATGGAATAGCATTTTTAGGATTCTTTAATATTTGCTGGCACCGGATTTGGATAAACAGCGTCGCTAATGATTTAATATCTAAATCCAATATCAGAAATGAAGTCAGCACTTATTCAATTGTGCAGCGCTATTGTATTGCTTGCACTGTTCTCCTCCTGCAAAAAAGATCCCAGAATTCTGCCGTCTTACACTAAAGATTCAGCTCAGGCAGTTACTCCCCCTCCCGATACAGCAAAAGCGCCTGTCACCGCGGAGAAGGAAATAGTGGAAACCACTCCTGCTGTTCAAACAGAGGACCATCATGTTATCAACGATAATTGCGCAGGTTTTTATAAAGCGCTGCCTGCCCATTACAACGAAACAAAGCAGCAATACCCATTGCTGGTTTTCCTGCATGGTTCAATGGAACGCGGCAACGGCAACTCACAACTTTCAAAAGTGTTGAAAAATGCTGTTCCCAATCTTTTAAGCAAAAAGAAATTTCCTGCGTCGTTTAAATCGGGAGGCAAAAATTATTCACTCATCGTGGTATCGCCACAGTTTAAAAGTGCTCCTTCGCCCGATGATATTTTTGCTGTGATACGTTACATGACGAATACCTACCGGGTAGATGTATCGCGTATTTATATTACGGGGTTGAGTTTAGGTGGTGGCGCCACCTGGTATGCCGGCGCTGAATACGCATCCAAAATAGCGGCCATTGTACCTATTTGCGGATCGAGCAATCCTGTAAAATCAAGAGCCGAGTCTATTGCTTCGGCTAACCTTCCGGTTTGGGCTTTCCACAATGCAGACGATCACGCTGCATCAGTAAATAAAACCAAAAATTATGTAGCGCTTGTAAACAGCTTCAACCCGAAAACAAAAGCAAAAATGACGATCTGGGCCAAAGGCGGACACGATGCGTGGACAAAAGCTACCAATCCCGATTACCGGGAAAATGGAATGAACATGTATGAGTGGATGTTGCAGTATAAGAGGTAAAAGATGATTTGAACCACGAAGCCACAAAGGCACGGAGGTGCACGGAGATGGTGAAAGTTTTTTGTTTGGGGTTTATTGTTTATCGTTTGAATTGATTAGAACCGAACAAGTGGGCCATGGCGCGTGGTTCCTCTCCTTTGGAGAGGCTAGGTGAGGCTTTTCATTTGAACCACAGAGGCATCAGGATGGTTGGGAGTTTTTTGTTTGGGGTTTATTGTTTGAGGTTTATTGAACCCAAAATAGCGCTTTCGTTGCGCCCTTTGCTCCTTTGCGCGCGTTGCGTGAAAATTTCCAGTTCATCTTCTATTTGAACAATAAACGCCAAACCCAAGCCAACTCATCCACTCACCTCCACCCCTCTTATTTCCTTCAGCTTAAACAGCGCTTCGGCTACCCTGTTTTTGGGAATACCTATTTTCATATTGCAGAAAAGCTGGAGCTCCTGCAATAGTACAGTGCAGTTGTACTGCTTCACTATCGTCATTACATCGTTCATGCTGGTATAATCGAAATGCAGATCGTATTCCAGTTCAACGGCTTTTTGTATAACGGGGGTGGTTTGCATTACCAAAGCCGTTGCCGACCGGTAAGCATTGATCAAACCGGGAACGCCTAATAAAGTTCCGCCAAAATAACGCACCACTATTACCAGCACATTGGTTAGCTGGCGACTTTCGATTACACCAAATATAGGTCTGCCGGCACTGCCCGACGGTTCGCCATCGTCGCTTACCCTGAACGTGTTTCCATCTAACCCTATCTTATAGGCGAAGCAATAATGAGAAGCTTTCGGGTATTCTTTCTTTACCTGCTCCATTATTTTTTTAAAATCATCTACGCTGGCAAGCGGGTATGCACAAGCAATGAAACGACTTCCTTTGTCTTTAAACTCAGCCGTGCCCGGTTGTTCTATCGTAAAATAAAAATCTGCTTGTTTCATCATGTCATTACTCATACTTAAACGAAAAAAAGTTATACTGCCACGTCCGATATCAGCGCAATGGCTATCACTGCCAGCAAAATGCCCATCCAGTTAATAGCTGATAATTTTTCTTTAAACAGCAGCCATGCCACCACGGCGCTTGTTAATACAATGCCTATATTGTTAATGGGAATGATAGCGGAGCTGTTGCTGCTGTAATCTTTCAATACTTTTACCAGGCACCAGATGGAAAAATAGTTAGGTATGCCTAATGCAATACCCGCCGGAATGGCTTTCCATGAAAATGATTGCCGTTTAACTCCCAACAGGAAAGCAAGTATTACCATGCCTGTAAAAGCGGCTGTAGCAAATGCTGTTACCAAAAAGTCGTTGTGGTTCCCTTCGTTCAAAAAACGCGCTTCGGTATACTTTATCAAAGCGTCGAGCAAACCACTGCTGAAAAATATGAAAGCCGGTATCCATATCAACAATGCCAATGGTACGCTTTGTGTCTGCTGATTTTTTTTGTGGGGATAACAGGTTAATGCTACCGCCACCAGTGCCAGGATAATTCCCACCCATTTGTATGGCGACACCTGTTCGTTGTACAAAAAAACCGAAAACAGGAACGGTATTACCAGCGATAGTTTGTATGCCACCGCCGTAACGGCAACACCTAACCGCTGGGCTGAAAACCCTATCACAACAAAAATGGATATGAACATGCATCCCATTCCTACAGCCCAGCCAATCCAGTTGCTCTCCCATATTTCGCCACGCAGCGGCAGCTTTGCCTGTACCAACGAACCGGTAACAACGCAGGTAATATAATTGAACACAATTACATGGAAAGTATTCAGCTTTAACCGCTGCACTACCTTAAAAAACAAAGTGAGGTAGGCACTGAGCACTATACTTCCGGCAAGGTATATCATCAGGCTGGCAATAACGGGTTGGTATAATAATGAATGCTATCGGCATCAAAAACCTCCTTGCGCTGTGCATCCTTTACAGGAAGTGCGGGCGCGCTCAACCCTTCGGGTATCAGCAGATCGTTATTGGTAATAATGCGTGCTTCATCCCACATGGCTTCATCAATAAAACTTTGCAGCAGCCTTGCTCCGCCTTCAACCAACACACTTTGAATATTAAGCTGATAGAGCGCATGGAGCACCTGGTGTACAATACTAACAGTATCGGTTACCTGGTAAAATACAGTGGACCGGTTGTCGATAAAAGACCGGTCATTAAAATCCTCAATGGTATTTTGATGCAGGTTGAACACAATGGCAGGAGTTGCATCATCGAACAAATGCAATGTCTGCGGTAGTTTCAGATGCAGATCAATCACCAGGCGCATGGGATTTTTACCAGGCCACAGCCTCGTGGTTAATGCAGGATCATCTGCCAGCGCTGTGCGTGTACCCACCAGTATCGCCGGCTCCTCGCTACGCCAGCGATGCACCAGGCGGTTGCTGTATGCATTGCTGATCAATATTCTTTGGTTTGACAAACCGGCTATTTTGCCATTATTACTTTGCGCCCATTTGAGTATAACATAAGGGCGATGGCGTTCGTGAAAAGTAAAGAAACGCTTGTTGAGTTCCCTGCATTCTTTTTCCAGTATTCCCACGTCAACCCTTATTCCTGCGGCTTTCAGTTTTTCGATGCCTTTTCCGTTCACTTCGGTAAATGGGTCGCGGCACCCTACCACTACATGGGGTATACGATGCCGGATAATAAGATCGGCGCAGGGCGGTGTTTTACCAAAATGCGCACAGGGTTCCAGCGAAACGTATAAAGTACTGTGGGGTATCAATGCAAGATCTTCTTCGGCTACAGCATTTATGCAATTCACTTCCGCATGCGCGTTGCCATATTGCTGGTGGAAACCTTCTCCAATAATCCTTCCTTCATGCACCAATACAGCGCCTACCATGGGGTTGGGCGCAACATTGCCGGCTGCTGTTTTTGCCAGCTCAATGCAGCGATGCATGTATGTTTCGTGAATGCTCAATGAACAAATGAATTTATGCCGTGCAAATCTACGCTCCTTTTGTCCAAGGCTTCCAACTTTTGAAAAGTTGGAAACCTTTCTTCGCTATACGAAGTCTTTGACTTTCTCGCTATACGAAGTCTCCGACTTCGTATCCCTTATGTTCTCCAGAGACTGCAGTCTCCAACCAGCCCGCCCATCGAAGCATCGGTCAGACCCCGCCTGTGGCGGGTGCCGACCGAATCAAAAACACCTTCGCTATACGAAGTCTCCGACCCACCCGTCCGGTCAGGCGGGCTTCGTATTCTTATGTTCTCCAGAGACTGTAGTCTCCAACCAGCCCGCCCCATAGAAGCATCGGTCAGACCCCGCCTGTGGCGGGTGCCGACCGAACCAAAGACTCTTCGCTATACGAAGTCTCCGATCAGCCCGTCGGTTCCAACAAAAAACCCCGGCATTCAAAAACCGGGGTTCTTTTATTAAGTATAATTAGCTCTTATCAGTGTGCCTGCGCTGCAACAGCCGCTTTGGCTTTGGCTTGCTGCCGCTCTTCTTCTGCACTCATTTTGCCCAATGGTTTGTTTTTTGCAAAGTCTACCAATATAGGCGCTGCCACAAAAATAGAAGAGTAGATACCGGTCAACACACCTACCAGCATCGCGAAGGAGAACCCGCGGGTTACTTCGCCACCGAAGATAAACAGTACCAATACCACGATAAACACGGTTGCCGATGTCATAATGGTACGACTGAGTGTATCGTTAATGGCGGCATTGATCACTTTTTCTTTGCTCTCGCCTTTCATGGTTCTGCTGTATTCGCGTATACGGTCAAATACGATCACTGTATCGTTCATCGAGAAGCCCACCACCGTTAGTATCGCCGCAATAAAGTGCTGATCTATTTCAAGCGGGAAAGGCATAATGTGACGGAAGAACGAAAACACAGCCAGCGTTACAAACACGTCGTGTACCAATGAAAAGATAGTACCCAGCGAAAATCTCCAGTCGCGGAAACGAATGAAGATATACAGGAAGATCAGTATAATAGAAATGATCGTTGCTGTTACCGCTCCACGCTTCAGGTCTTCAGATATAGAAGGCTGCACGCTTTGCGAGCTTTGCAGGTATTTCTTTTTGAAATCATAGTGTGTGGTACCGTCTGCCAGGAAAGGTTTCAATCCGTTAAACAAAGTAGCCTCTACTAAAGAGTCTGCAGTGCGCGAAGGATTCTCTTTCTGGAAAGCGGTTGTAATATTCAGTGTGCGGTTATCGCCTACTGTTTTAATTACAGGATATTCACCAAAGGCTTTTTCAAGCGCATTGGCAACCTCATCTCTTTGTTGCACATGATCAAAATGAATGGTATAGCTTCTTCCACCTTTGTATTCAACGCCTTCATCAAAACCATAAAAGAAGGAGCCAACACCAGCCAGCAATACGAATACGGAAATGATGTATGCTACTTTACGGGCGCCCACAAAATTGAAATGCGCTTTTTTGAAAATGGTTCTCGACAGCTTGGTGAAATATTCAAAGTGACGACCTTTTTTATTTGTCCACCATTCAGACACGAGCCTGGCGATCATGATACCGCAGAACAGGTTCAGCACCACGGCAATAATCTGGGTAGTGGCAAAACCTTTAATGGGTCCCATACCAAAAATGTACAGGATGATGGCAGTAAGCAAAGTAGTTACGTGCGCATCCAGCACCGGTGGCAGCGAACGGTTGTAACCGTGGTCAACAGCCGTTGCATAACTCCTGCCCCACGATATTTCTTCTTTAATACGTTCAAAGATGATCACGTTCGTATCTACCGCCATACCAATGGCTAATACCAATGCCGCAATGCTGGCAGAAGTAAGGGTTGCCCCCAATCCGCTCAATACGCCGATGGTAAACAAAAGGTTCAGTACAAGGGTAATATTAGCCACCCATCCGCTGGTATTGTAATACAGCAGCATGAGTGCAAAAATTACTACAAATGAAATAATGAAAGACATGGCGCCACCGCGGATCGCTTCTGCACCAAGTGTGGGTCCTACCAGTTGTTCATGCACTATCCTTGCAGGAGCAGCCAACTGGCCAGACTGTAAGATATTGGCAAGATCGGATGCTTCTTCTACCGTAAAGCTTCCGGATATCTGTGAGTTACCATCTAATATAGGATTGATAACGTTGGGAGCAGAATACACTACGTTATCCAGCACAATGGCAACAGGTTTGTTTACATTGGCCGATGTTAGATCACCCCATTTTTTTGTACCCTGCTTGGTCATGCGCAACGAAACTGCCGGACGTCCGCGTTCATCGTAAGAAATGGTAGATTCTTCTACGTCATTTCCTTCGAGGGGCGCTTTTCCATCTTCGTTGGTTTTAACAGCATACAAGGGTAGTACGCCGCTGCTTGCTCCGGTATTTCCACGTGGGGGTATACCATACAAAAACCTGACGTTGCCAGGAAAAACATCTCCCGCCAGTTCAAGGTTTTCATTCAATTGCGCAGTGTCTTTGGTTTGTACATATGCCAGCGCTGCATCGCCTTGCTGAGCCTGCATCAGCAAACCTAAAATGGTATGCGTAGGCGCTACAGGAGCAGCTACGCCAGCCGTTTTAGTAGTGTCTGTCTTTGCAGTAGCCTCGTTTAACGAAAGCGTTTTGGTAGTATCAGTACCGGCAGCAGGTGCAGCCGCCACTTTGGTAGTATCTACCCTGGCAGCGCTATCAGGAGTGGCTTTGGTATCGCCGCCCTTTATCTTTTTCAGCATATCCTCTGCCTGCATAAATGATTGGGCAATATCATTGCCACGATACACTTCCCAGAACTGGAGGTTGGCAGTTGCTTGTAAAATTTTACGAACTCTTTCCGGATCATCTTTCACCCCTGCCAGTTCCACGCTGATGGTTCCTTTGCGGGGATCGGGATTGATATTGGGTTGGGCCACACCAAACTGGTCGATACGTTTGGTTAATACCCTGAAAGTATTTTGAAAGGCCTCGCCCGCCATGGTGCGCAGCTTGGTGATCACCTGGTCGTCGCTGTCTTCGAGCTTAATATTTCTTTGACCGGCGTTGGCAAACAAACCTGCCAGTTTACCACCGGGGTTCACCTCTTTATATGCATCTGCAAACAACCCAATGTAATCGGCGTCGGTTGTGCCTTTGCGCTGAGTAGCCAGGTCCAAGGCCTTATTCAGCGCAGCATCTTTGGGACTGTTGGAAATAGACTTCAAAAGATCTTCCAGTTCTACTTCAAGCGTTACGCTCATACCACCCTGAAGGTCTAACCCCAGGCTCAGTTCCTGTTCCTTTGCTTTCTGGTAGCTGGTGGCGCCGGTAATACCATAAGTAATTGTTTTGTCTTTTGTGCTGTCAAGCATCCGGCGCAAGCGGGCATCAAAAGCAGAGTCTTTGGTTTCCTGGGTAGCACCCGCAAAATTGCTGTTAGCCCAGTTGCGGGCCTTGGCTTCAATTTTGCTTTCATGGTTACGAACAACCCAGGTAAAATGCAGTTGGTAAAGGGAGATAGCAATCAACGCAATCGCAAAAACAGTGACCAAACCTTTCAGTTGCATACATTAAAGCGTTTACAAAAATTTAAATTGGGGGCAAAGATAGGGTTTCACCCTGAATTTATGACATAAAAACAAGCCACAAAAAATGAGCCTGTTTGCGGCTTTTCAGCGCTAAACCAGTTGCTTATGCAACCTCCGCAGCTAAAATATATACTACCATATAATGCACAATGGTTCAGCCTGTGAGGCTATTGATTAATTTGCCGCATATAAAAGACATTATGGCGCAACCGCTCAAAACATGCTATCCGTTTATTATATTATTGCTGGTACTGCACCAACTGGCCTGCAAAACCAGTAAAAAAATAGCCGTACCGGAGGTGTCTGCCGTGGCTACCGATACCATCGCCGCGGCCATTGTGCACGACTCTGCCGCTGTCGAAATCCCAACAGACAGGAGTCGCACCGACGCTTTTCTTGAAAAACTGCTGCTACGCCACCCACAATACTTTGCCGATATTATTAATAAAAAAGAAGCGTACAAGGTTCAGGTGATCTATACACAAATAGACCGCGATGCGAATAATACACCCTCGTTTAAGGATTATTATTTTAATGTAAACGAAAACAACTACTTCTATCCTGCTTCTACCATTAAAATGCCTGCCACCTTGCTGGCATTGCAAAAAATGAATGAACTGAAGCTACCTGCCTTGCAGCGCAGCACACCCATGATCACCCATACAGGCTATAGCGGGCAGACTGCCGTATACAACGACCCAACTACCGGCAACGGCTGCCCTTCGGTAGAACAGTACATTAAAAAAATATTCCTGGTGAGCGACAACGATGCTTTTAACCGACTGTATGAATTTGCGGGGCAGGAATATAGTAACCGCGAACTGAAAGCAAAAGGATATACCAAGGCAGCCATTAATCACAGGCTGGAAGTTTTTTTATCGCAGGATGAAAACCGGCATACCAACCCGGTACAGTTTCGCGACACATTGGGCAATATTATTTATGAGCAGCCCATGCAATTTAACCAAACACCTTACGAAGAAAGGAACGACCTGGTGGGCGAAGGATATTACAAAAGCGATGTGCTGATCAACGAGCCAATGAATTTTTCCATCAAAAACCGGATTGCGCTGCCCGAGTTGCATGGCATATTGCGCAGCATTATGTTCCCCGCTTCGGTGCCTGCAAAGCAAAGGTTTAATGTTAGTGCTGACGACTACCGGTTTGTAAGAAAGTATATGTCGCAATTGCCTTCGGAAACCAATTCTCCTTCCTACGATTCCACTTACTACGACGCCTACTGTAAATTTTTATTGCTGGGCGGAAGCGAACAGGCAAAGCTTCCTGAAGGCGTGCGCATTTTCAATAAGGTGGGCGATGCCTATGGCTTTTTGCTGGACATTGCCTATATCGTTGACTTTAACAAAAACGTGGAATTTATGCTGAGCGCCGTTATTTACTGCAACGCTGATGGCATACTCAACGACAACGCTTATGACTACCGGCAAACGGGATACCCGTTTATGCAACATTTGGGTGAAGTAATATACCAGCATGAGCTTACACGCAAGCGCAAACATTTGCCTAACCTCGATGAGTTCAGGCTGCAATACGACCGCTAAAACAACGTCCGGGCATTGCCTCACAAAATATATTTGATTAATACCATTAAAGTATTAATTTTATTGTCGACTCTATCAGCAAAATTTCCCCTTCCATCCATTACCAATGAAGTTCCTACTAATAACCTGTTGGCAACGGTAGTATTTCTCTGACTGATTTTCCGGCATTTCTTCTTTATTCTGGTGCTTTAGTTTGCAATCCCCCTTATGTGATCAGGCCTGCGCCGGTAAAACATCCTCTCCATCTACTCATTGTATTACATTCAAACCTGTTGTATGAAAAAAATGATGGCTGTACTGCTTGTACTCTCTTTGTATGCTTATGCAAACGCCCAGGGAGTAAATCAACTCTGGGGATTGTCGAAAGGAAATGGCACCAGCACTGTTAAACATCTTTTTAGTTGGGACAGTACCAGCAATACTGTCGTTAACAGGAAAACATTTTTCCCCTCTCTTTTTGGCCTTATCCAATCTAAGTTCACCATACACAACGGCAATTTATTTGGCGTAACCGACAATGGAATATTTGAATGGGACCTGGGAATACCCGATGTTCCACCCGTAATAAAAGCCACGATCAACGGCTTGCCCAATGGCAACCTGGTATCCTGGAATAATAAAATGTATGGACTAACACAAACCGGTGGCATTGCCGACAGTGGGTTTGTATTTGAATGGGATATGTCTTCCTTCTCTGCAACAAAAAAAATTGATTTCGAATTTACAAAAGGCTCCAAACCATTGGGCGGACTTGCTCTGCTGAATGACAAATTTTACGGCATGACTGCGAAAGGTGGCGCAAATGATATGGGAGTAATATTTGAGTGGGACCCCGCGACAAATATTTTCACAAAAAAGTTTGATTTCGATGGAACAAACGGCGCTTCGCCTAATGGCAACTTAACATGGAGCGGCTCTCTTTTTTATGGCGTAGCGGATAGTGGCGGCGTTAACAATGCCGGCGTGTTGTTTACCTGGGATCCCGTTGCAAATGCTTATACTAAAAAGTTCGACTTCATCGCGGCCGATGGCAAAAATCCCTGTGGCACGCTGGTAGCAACAGGTAACCGGCTATACGGCATGACCACCAATGGAGGTGCCAACGACCTGGGTATTATTTTTCGCTGGAATACAGATGCTGAAGCGTTTACAAAACTGGTTGATCTGGACGCCACCGAAGGAGGAAACCCTAAAGGAAGCATGACGCTTTATAATGAAAAACTCTATGCAAATACAAACCTGGGAATGGTTGAATACGACACTGTGGCAAATGCCTATGTGAAGAAATACGAAATTTTAAGCAACAACCCGCTCAATTACCCGGCATTGTCAGGCGGGAAGATGTATAGTGCCTATGAGGAATATCTTTACAGAGGCGGGATTGGGGAGATAGACATTGCAACCAACAGCACCCAAAAATATGTTACTGATAATGCTGACTATTTTGGCGACGGTCCCGGCGTTCCTATGGGTTTGGAGGCAAACGGAAAGCTATATGGTTTAACGGATGATGGAGGCGCGTTAAGGGCGGGAATGATTTTCAGGTACGATCCTGCAGACTATGCTCAACCCTACCAGGGAGTAGGTTTTTTCAAGTGGTTCGAAAGCGGCGCAGCCCCGTTTGGACGACCATCTGCAGGTATGACAAGATGGGGTGGAATGTGGGACAATGGCACTGTTTTCGGTGGGTATGATGGACCAACCAAAAGCATCAATGTTAACGCAAACTTTAATGCGGAGTACGATGCTATTTCCAACCCCACAGGAGGTAAAGTAACCAACTGGGGATACATGATGGGAAGTACGCTGATTGTAGATCCTGGGACGGGAGACGAATTTTTTGAAGCGTTTGACTTAGGTGCGGGAACCGGGGAACCCGATCTTTTTGGATTTGACGGAAAGGTGATCGGCGTTACCGATGTTGGCGGAGGCGCCAATAATATGGGGTATATTTTTTCGTGGGATCCGTCCATTTTCGGAGACGAGCCCAGGTTTATAAACAAAGTAGATTTCAATGGCACCAATGGCGCAAGCCCTAACGGCACTTTTACTTCTTTAAATGGAAAATTTTATGGTACTACCCGTTTAGGCGGAGCCAACAATCAAGGCACTTTATACGAATGGGATCCTGTTACCAATACTTTGACGACGCTTGTTCATTTCGATGGCACCACTACCGGGCAGGTTAGCTCACCACTCACCGTTATGAATGGCAAATTGTATGGTATGCGCAGCGGGGGTCCCAACAACAAAGGCATGATCTTCGAGTTTGATCCTGCTACCAACCTGTTCACCAATAAAGGAGCATTTGACGGAACCACTAATGGAGAAAATTCCACTGAAAGGCTGGTAGTGATGGCGGCAGGAATTGCCCGTTCAGCTCCCGGAAGTTGCGTAGGTTTTCCGTCGGTAACAATAGATGCGACCAACAATAACAAATGGGTACCCATTACCGATAGCCACGGAGATGTGCTGGCTGAAGTAAAAGCAAATGGAAACAATCTTGGATTGCTCACCATCCAGTCTTACGTAAATGCAGGTCCGGTGCGTGCCGACGGGCAGGGTAATTTATATCTCGACAGGAACATCACTATTACACCAGCGCAACAGCCGGCAGAAGGTAATCCTGTAGATGTACGATTGTACATTCCGCAATCTGAATTTGATGCGCTGCTCAATACGGGCAATGCCGCTATCGAAGATATTGATGATGTAGCCGTTTTTAAAGGCAGCGAAAACTGCGACAACAATGTACAAAATGCAACACCATTACCCACCACTGCTGAAACATATGCTCACGGGTATGTTTTAACGACAAGCATTCCTTCCTTCTCTTCTTTTTATTTTGCCAGCAGGACCTTTGAAGCATTGCCACTGCAACTCCTCTCCTTTGCAGCAGTTGAAAAAAACAACGATGCCGAACTGAGCTGGACAACCACCAATGAACAAAATGTATGGGGTTTTGAAGTGGAAAGAAGCATTGACAAAACAAACTTTACAGCAGCGGGTACTGTTGCTGCTAATAATACAGCAGGCAATCACAGTTATCGCTTTACCGATATGGGTCTTAACTCTCATGGAGTAAATACGATCTATTATCGCATCAAGTTGAAAGACAAAGATGGCAAGTCTACCTATTCACCAACCATCGCACTGCAGCTCAATGCCACCAAAACATCTGTACAGTTTTATCCCAACCCCGTAAGCAACAGGGGCAGCCTGGTAATCAATGCCGATAAAAGTCAGCAGGTACAATGGCGCGTGCTGGACAACACCGGGAAAACCATCAGCAGAAATGTAACACAGGTTACCAAAGGCGTTGTGTCGTTACCGGTAGATGCCGCTCATTTGCCTAAAGGCGTGTATTACCTCGATGTAAAGGGACAGCACTTCAGCAAGCTCGTAAAATTTGTAAAACAATAAAAAGGGGTAAGGTGTAGGGTATAGGGTGTAAGGCCTTTCACCTTTCACCCTCTACCTTCTACCCTACACCTTCTACCCTACACCTCACACCTTTTCCTTAGTTTCGTGCAAAACATCAGGATGAAGTGGATTGTTTATTTTATTGCGTTTGCTCTCAGCACGGTTTCTGTTCACTCCCAAAACAAATCAATGTCGGGCAACCCGGTATTTCCCGGTTGGTATGCCGACCCCGAAGGAATTATTTTTGACAGAACCTACTGGATCTACCCTACTTATTCGGCGCCTTACGATAAGCAGGTTTTTCTCGACGCATTTTCTTCGCCCGACCTGGTTACGTGGACCAAACATGAACGCATACTCGATACAGCATCGGTGAAGTGGGCAAAACGGGCGATGTGGGCGCCGGCCATCATCAAAAAAAACAACCAATATTTTCTTTTCTTCGGCGCCAACGATATACAAAGCGATAACGAAAAAGGCGGCATTGGTGTTGCCGTTGCCGACAAGCCTTCTGGTCCTTTTAAAGATCATCTTGGCAAACCATTGATCGATAAATTCCACAATGGCGCACAACCCATCGACCAGTTTGCATTTAAAGATGCCGATGGAAAATACTACCTGATATATGGCGGATGGCGGCATTGCAACATAGCGAGGCTGAACGACGATTTCACGGGCTTTGTTCCTTTGGAAGATGGAACTACTTTTAAAGAAATAACACCGGAAAATTATGTAGAAGGGCCTTTCATGTTCATACGCAACGGCAAATATTATTTCATGTGGTCGGAAGGTGGCTGGACGGGACCTGATTACAGCGTGGCTTATGCGATAGCGGATTCACCTTTCGGTCCCTACAAAAGAATCGGCAAAATATTGCAGCAGGACGCAAAGATTGCTAACGGTGCGGGGCACAACTCCGTTATTCAAATACCGGGCAAAGATGAATGGTATATTGTTTACCACCGTCGCCCCCTTACAGAAACAGATGGCAACTCCAGAATGACCTGCATAGAGAAAATGGAATTTGACAGCAAGGGTTTTATCAAGCCCGTAAAAATTACCAACGAAGGAGTGAGAAAGACTGTGATAAAAGGCAGATAGCAGGATTGCTGATTTGTTGATTGCTGATTTCTGAAATTTGAAATTGGAGATTGACGTTGATACCTAACACTGATTGCTGACGGCTGATTGCTGATCGCGAATACACCGTATCTTAGTTCTCTTTTAAAAAAGCCAAATATGAAAGCTTGTAAACTGTCGTTTTTTATTTCCTGCATTGCACTGTTCAGTTGTTTGTTTGCAAATGCGCAAAAATGGGAGAACCTTTTTAATGGAAAAGATCTTACCGGGTGGCACACAATTCCCGGAGGAGAATGGAAAGTACAAAAAGGAGTAATAGCAGGTATAAGTGCAGCGTCTGAACCAAAGCATGGGCTGCTGGTGTCCGACAAATCGTACCAGGATTTTGAAATAGAAATTGAATACAAGGCAGTGAAAGGAAACAGCGGACTTTATTTCCGTTGCGAAGAAGTGAAGGATGCTGTTGGCGTATTTGGCTTCCAGGCAGAAATAGATCCCGACAAAGATGCTGGCGGTTTGTATGAAACAGGCGGGCGGGACTGGGTTGTTCAACCATCTGCGGAGGATGTAAAAAAATGGTACAAACCTGGCACGTGGAATACTATGAAAGTGCGGGCGGTGGGAAAGGATATTACAGTGTGGGTAAATGGCATTCAATCGGCACACCTCACCAACGACCCCGGAAGAACAGCAGGACATATTGCATTGCAATTGCACGGCGGCATGGACATGGAAGTATACTTTCGGAAAGTACGCATCAAAATTTTATAGCGACAGGAAATTTAC
>JBQCGX010000041.1:0-28650 GCA_051955255.1 Agriterribacter sp.
AAGCCAGGTGAAGCGCTGGTACCAGTTATTTGCTACCGGCAAAACAAAACACAATGCCAAGCTGCTGAGGATTGTGCGTATACTCGAAACTTTTCCTAACCAGCAGTTTATATTGCTGGGCGATAATACACAACACGATCCTTTTATTTACCGGCAGATAGCTGAAAAATATGAGGGCAGGATACTCGCCATCTATATCAGGAATGTATACACTAAAAAAGAGCTGGCTACCCGAACGCTTCTACAGCAACTCGAAAAAGATACCGGTGTGTTTACCTGCCTGTTCAATAACAGCGCCGAGGCAATAACGCATTCAAGGCAAATAGGACTGATAGAGGAAGAAGGTTTGTAGTTCAGGTTTGGTGTTTATTGTTTGGGGTTTGTCGTTTGGGTTTACAGTTTACCGATTTCAAACCCTGAACTCCTAACTCTAAACCCCAAACTCCAAACTATTCATCTCTAGTAGTCTGAATACTGCATCGACCTCATCAATGTAATTTCAGCGCGGGAAACATTTTTCTGGTATTCGGATTTGGCGGAAAGCGTTTTCCATTCTGCATCATTGCGAAAAGTATCCCAATGCGCATCCCTGTCCTGCATATTTTCAAAGCTCGTCATATACATCAGGTTAGGCATGTGGCTGCCTGCAATTACTTCTGCATAAAATATCGCATTGAAATTAAGACGCTTAAAAAGTGGCACTTCGCCTCCTTCGTTAAACATGTGTACTTTGTTCACATATAATTTCTCCGTTGGGCTTTCATAACTCCGCAACTCATAAATACGGTCGGCCCTCGACGATTTGAGAGCGGGCAATTGCATTACCGGTGCTGTGGTGAACGCTTTCAGCAGCATGGTTTCCAAACGTGTATATGCCGGGTTGTTGTATGTGGCATTGATATAGGTTGCGCCCGCCTGCTGGTAGGCAGCATCTTTATCCAGTTGCGAAATTAATTTTACCTGGTGCTCCAGCGAGGTGAGCGGTATAATAACGTACAATCGTTTATCCGTTGCCGTATCGTTGGTTACCGGTTTAAAAGCCCCTACATGTTTAATACCGGCTTTATGCAGGGCGGGTACAAATGCTTTTGCAAGATAATCGTCCAGCACCGATTCCTGCTCCGCTGTTGTGTAATGATATAACCTGATGGAATAGAACTCCTGCCTGGACTTCGAAGATTGGGAAAATGCAGTAATTCCCATACAAAAGATCATCATCGCCAGCCAGGATTTTTTTAACATTGCCATTGTACAAAAAATTTTTTTCAAGATAGGACAAAGTAAGAATATTTACTTCGGATGGGGATAGTCTATTGCCTTCTTCAACATTTTCGTGCCAGTGGTGTAAAGGTTGATGTCTGGAATTTCGATTGATATCAACCATTCCTAAATCTCTCTGCATCGTCTTTGCAATCCCGACAGCAACAAACCATAGCTAAATAGCGTTACGGCGAGAGAAGCAATCTTCGTGTGTAGTAAATCGTTGCTAATGCAGAGGACAGCTTCGTTGTTTGCCCCTGTATTCTTTCACCCGGAATTCTAAGCCAGGAAGAACAGCATGGCAGGTAAGGAGAAATTTTGTTAATAATATCTTGCAGGGTAGGTGCGAACTGCAAAAAAACAGCCATGCTTTAATCATGGCAAACGAATTGTTGCGATACATAGTATTGGCATACTTCTAAAACGGCAATCATGGAAACAACAAAAACACTGCAGCTTAATGTATCGAGCGAAGCATTTGCGCACGAAGAGGAGATACCGGTTAAGTATACCTGCAATGGGGAAGGAATCAATCCACCGCTCGACATCAGCAATATACCAGACGAGACGCAAACACTTGCGCTTATAGTAGAAGACCCCGATGCACCGGGCGGCACATACGACCACTGGATTGTGTGGAATATAGACCCTGTATCTGTACTGAAAGAAAATTTCAGTCCCGGAATTTCCGGCAGCAATTCTGCTGGGAAAACGGGGTATCATCCACCCTGTCCTCCGGACGGTACACACCGTTACTACTTTCACGTGTTTGCGCTGGACGTTGCTTTTGACCTTGCGCCAGGAGCATCGAGAGAGGAGTTGCAGCAATTGATGGAACCTCACATTCTTGCGAAAGGTACAATTATGGGCAGGTATGGAAAGACATCCAACCAATAGGCGGGACCCTTTGCACCATTATTACGACAGCGAAAAGCAGGTAAGATTACGGCAACGGCTAACGGCTGATATTGCCGCTAAGGGAATTTCGGACGAGCGGGTGCTGGATGCTATCAGAACGCTGCCGCGGCATTTGTTTATGCCATCCAACATGGCAGACAAGGCTTATGAAGACAAGGCTTTTCCTATAGGGGAGGGCCAAACCATTTCGCAACCATATACGGTGGCTTACCAAACACAGTTATTGCAGGTGCAACCGGGCAACAAAGTGCTGGAAGTCGGCACGGGCAGTGCTTACCAGGCTGCTATACTGGCCGTGATGGGAGCCGAAGTATACACCATCGAGCGGCAAAAAAAATTATATGAGCGTAACCTGAAATTCAGTTTTCTTAAAACATTGCCTTCACTTCATTGCAGTTATGGCGATGGTTTTAGCGGATGGCCATCCGAAGCGCCTTTCGACAGGATCCTGATCACGGCAGCGCCGGAGCAACTGCCTCCGGCGTTGGTTGCCCAACTGCGGGAAGGTGGTTTACTGGTAGCGCCTGTAGGGCGCCTCGGATTGCAACGGATGGTGCGGGTAACTAAAAAAGCGGGAGGCGAATTGCAGGAGGAAGTGTTTGATTATTTCGCTTTTGTGCCCATGCTGAAGGGCAGAGTATAATAAGTTTATTGTTTGAGGTTTGATGTTTAATTAACCTGCAAACGATAAACAATAAACAGCAAACCGCTCCTGATATCACAAACCGAAAGGATAAGTTTCCGGCAACTTTTTGTTGTGCGGATGCAGATGCAATGGATGCAAGGCAGAAGTATCATCCAGATAAAGCAGCGCGTCATAACGTTCAGCCATCACCGAAGGAACGTAATTGCCGGGCCATTCCCTTGCAGGATTGTATACCACGCCTATTGCCCGGTGCCCGGTTTTTTGATCATGCTTTTGTTCGTCCTGCTGGTTAAAGATAATAAGTCCATTGCGGCGGTATTCGTTGTGCAACCATCCTTCTATGCTGTCGGCACGCGCTTCAGGTACTTCCATTTCCTGCATAGGCGCACCCCATTCTTCGCCTGCTATTACGGCGCCTTTATAACCCGAAAACCCGGTAAGATATACCCTGTTGTTTCCCCATTCTTCACGCGCCAGTTGACCCAGGTTTACCATACCTGCCCTATGCATATCCGTTGCCCGCGCATCGCCGATATGCGTGTTGTGTTCCCACACAATGCCTTTTGCTGCTTTGCCATGCAGTTGTAAAAGCCGTTGCAAGGTGTGCATCATGTGCCTGTCGCGAATGTTCCAGCTTTCATTATCCCAGCCCATCATGCTGCGGTAATATCTTTCTGCATTTACTGCTATCAATGCGTTTTGTTCTGCATTAAAGCCTGCTTCCATGTCGCCGTTTCCCACTGGCGATCTTAACCTGAGCGCTCTGAGCAAAGCCACCACTTCATCCCTGCAATGCTTTGTCATCGAATGCCGCGCATATTGCTGCTCATTTTCGCGGAAGGGTTCAAAACAGGCAATGGCCTGCTTAACATATTGCGCCGCTTGCGCATCTGCTGTTTGAAGATAATTCATGATGGCTTTCATAGAATCCCACAGGCTGTATACATCCAATCCGTAAAAACCTACTTTTCTTTCTTTCGGCAGTGATTGGTTGAACTCCCTCAGCCATTCGGCTAGTGCAGCAATTTCCCAGTTTGCCCACATCCAGGTAGGCCAACGGTCAAACTGTTCAAGTACCTCACGTATACCGGTACCCGCATCCTCATACCCTTTTACATAACGATTGATCAGGTAGCAATCCGGCCAATCACCTTCTACCGCTATGAACTGAAATTGTTTTTCTTCAATCAAACGTTTTGAAAGCGCCGTGCGCCATGTATAATATTCGTGCGTGCCGTGCGATGCCTCGCCGAGCAATACCACAGAGCGGTTCGCAATGTCATCGATTATTACCGAAAGATCGTTTGCATTTTGCAGTGGATACATGTTGGTGGTTTGTCGTTTGCGGTTTAGGGTTGTAGTCATAACACTCGTACCTTGCACCCCTCACCTTATACCCTTCACCTTATACCCCTTACCTTATACCTTTCTCCCTATTCCCCTGTTTCATCATGCGGTGCATCTACAGGTTTTGACTGCGAAGAACCTTGCTGCCTTAAAAAAATGGATAATACTACAATCGCAAAAACAGAGAGGAACTCACTTTGCCAGTTTTGAAATGATTCAAACCAGAACCTGCTGTCGGTTATATATTGCCCCAGGGTTTCGGTGGGCAATCCTTTTTGAGCCAGCTTTTCATTTTCATCTTTCAGGCTGCCATATAAGTGTACTGCAAATGAAGCCAGGAAGAGCAGCAGCAATGCAATGGTTAAAGAATGTTTGTAGATCGACAAAATCCATCCTCCTTTTTTTACCGGCCACGGTGCATCCTTTTTATTAGGGGCCGGTTCCCGGTCAACAGGCTCCTCACTTCCATCCATTTTTTTTGATTCAGATGAGCCCTTCTGACGCAGCGAAATAGTAAGCAACACAAACAGCGCCATTTGCAGGAACTCGCTTTCCCAGTTTTCGAAAGTAGACTGTAAAAAATGACCCGACCGGAGGTATTCGCTCAGGCTTACCGGCGCTTGCCCCTCCTGTTGTTGTTCCTTATTGTATTCTTTGAATCCAGTTGCAGTTTGTCCAAATAACGAAACAATGAAAAGCAGCAAAAAAGTGATTGAAAGCCCGTTATTGCGAAAAAATTTCCCCATAATAATTTGTTGTCTGAAAGTATGTACTTGAATAAAAATGATCGTTCGCAGCCTTGCAACGAACCTGATCATTATAAAACAGCAATGCTGCTTTGACTGCGAGGATAGCTCCTATATGATTGGACAAGATATTTTCATGCCATGTGGCTGAGCTCTTTTCATTTCTGTACGTTACATGCGATCATATACAGGCCTCCGGGAAAGGTGATTTTGTATAAAATGAGTGGCATACCGAAGGTTGTTACGGTGCGTGGCACATATTGTGCAGCAGCTTTAATACCTGAGTTGTGTATCCTTGGTATACCGTTAAAACAAATGTTATGGAACAAACAGTTATTCCCGATAACAAACGGGGAAAAGAAAACGACCTGCATGTAAAACGAGCATTGCAAACGCGAGGCGAAGCAAGAAGAGTGTTTGTGCGCGCCTGCAAAAGATTATTAAACCCAAAAGTATGGAGCGAGCTGGCGGGGAATGAAAAAGCTGAGTTTACGCTTGTGGACCGGAGAGGGAAAAAATTGCACAGGCTGATACGGGAAAAAGATTTCATTAAGATAAATATTCCCGGCCCGGGACCGGGCGCAGGCGAGGGCTTTGACTGGGTGCAGGTGGGAATGATAGACGACTTGCGCAACCGCGATTTAAAAGACGAATCTTTGGCCATGCGGCTGGATGTATGCGGTGATCCTACCAGGGCTGAAAATGAAACTGCCCATTTTTTTAAAGAGGGAGCCAGTTCTTCGTTCCAGGTTGCCAGGAGTGGAAACCAACTTGCTGCGTCTTACCATGGGCGTAATGAGCAAATAAACAATGATACGGATAATACGGGCGACAATATTCGCAACACACTGGTAGGAGCGGGAGCAATGCTGGGATTTTCGGAATTGCAGTGGAGTGCGTTGATCCGCGCATTGTTAGAAGATGAAATAGGCGGATGACCGGACGTTTCAAGAATGTTTCTGCAACGCGCGCAACGGAGCTACGCCCAAAGAAACAACTTTGGCCGTTTCCGCTGCGTGGCAAAAGAATGTCATCATGCTTCAGCGAAATTTCCCGCCACGAAAAACAATATTAGTTTTTATATCCGTGGGCGTTGGTCGCCTTTTCTTTGCGCGTGTTTCGGTTAGGATGTTTGGGTTTTACAGTTTCATCCAGTCCCTCTTCGTCTATGTATTTTTCGGTTGACAATCTTGTATGGGTATGTAATTTTTCAGAAGGCTTCGATTTCTGCTGGTTTTCCTCTTTCGCATCTCCTGCTGGTTTTCCCTTATGTGTGTTCATAAAATAACGGTTTACTAATGAAGTTTAATAATGGGATAGTTTGTTTCTTTTAACTGGTGTAAAAACTATGCCGCATTGTGGTTGCACGGCATCGGGGTGGTATTGCCGGTGGCACGATATTACCTGCTTACGGGGTATGAGTAAATCTACCGCCACAGCAAAGCGCAAAAACAAACCTGCAAACACTTTTGATGCCTACAAAATGCACAACGGGCAATTTTACACCGGAATGAAAGTGGGGAAGACCCACACCTGGAATTACGACCGGGGACGGTGGCAGGAAACCAAAATCAGTCCGGAAGTATGGCGCATTTTTTATTCGGTTACCAAAAGGCGTGTAGGCAAAGCTCCCAAAGGTTCGGGTGCTAAAGTGGGCACAGGCTATCACTGGTATATCCTCGCTCATCAAAATGTAGAAAAGCTCAATGCCGATGATTACAGCACAACGCTTTCCGGCATCAAGCTGAAGATTGCTCACAAAACCGCCGGCAAAAAAAGCTGGAGTGCCGGCACTGCTGCACAACGTAAAGAACTGATTGAGTTTTTGAAAGGATTTATAAAACAGTTACAGAAGAATGTAATACCCCTGGCGTTTGACTATAAGGGTACGGATTACAACGGCGAAGCCATCCCTATAGAAGAAAGTTATAACGGTTTGCAATACACGCAGTTTTATATAGCGCTCAACGGTTATCATCTTGGTATTGTGCGCGCATTGAAAAGCGGGTGGAAGATGGAAGGAAAAACAGACACCGGACTGGTAAAAGCAATTGCCGCGCAGCTTCAGGGGTGAGGAAGGCTGTCAGCGCTCAGCTATCAGCAATCAGCTATGAGTGGCTGAGAAGCTGTACACATTATCCTTTACCGTCTTACCACTTATCACTTACCACTTACTACTCTACTCATCTACGCCCACGGATTAAGCACCACCTTTACGCAATTGTCTTCCTTATTGCTGAACAGCTCGTATCCCTGCGATACATTCGAAAGCGGCAGGCGATGGGTAATAACGTCATCGAGTGTTACCTCTCCGTTTTGAACATACTGCAGCAGCGTGTCAATATATTTTTGCGCAGGAGCCTGACCTCCTTTCAACGTAATTCCCTTGTCGAAAAATTGTCCTATCGGAAAGTTGTCATAGGTGGTTGGATACACGCCCAGCACAGAAACAAAGCCACCACGCCGTACAGCGCTCATACACGCTTCCAGCACTTTAGGCGATCCTTTTTCCAGGTTGACGAATGCCTTTGCCTTGTCTATGAAATTCCGTTCCGGTTCAAATCCCACCGCGTCAATGCAAACATCCGCTCCACGTCCGTTCGTCATCTGCCTAATTTGTTCAACGACTTCTTTCCCGTTTCCTTCCCAAAGAATTGTTTCAACATTGGCCGCCTGTTTAGCTTTTGCCAGCCGGTAGGGCAAAGTGTCTACTATAATAACCCTGCCCGCTTTGCGAAGCCAGGCGCTCTTTGCCGTCATTATTCCTACGGGACCCGATCCGAAGATGGCAACGGTTTCTCCACCGCTTACTCCCGCCCAGTCTATTCCCGTATAACCTGTTGGAAAAATATCGGTAAGGAATAATACCTGCTCGTCTGTTAAATGATCGGGTACTTTACGAGGTCCGTAATCGGCATAAGGTACACGCACATATTCCGCCTGCCCACCATCGTAACCACCATACAGGTCTGTATAGCCGAACAAGGCTCCACCTTTTTCGGTAAACAAGCCGCCCTCCGGTCCATAGTGTTCAGGATTGCTGTTTTCGCATTGTCCCGGTAGCTCGTGCGAGCAAAAGAAGCAGTGTCCACAGGCAATAGGAAAAGGTACCACAACCCTATCGCCTCGCTGCAAATTTTTTACACCCTTGCCCACTTCTTCTACCAGTCCCATAAACTCATGTCCCAACACCATAGGGCGGGGTTGCGGAATGCCGCCGGAATAGATATGCAGGTCCGATCCGCAGATAGCCGTTGCTGTTACTTTTAATATAATATCCCTGTCATCTTTCAATACCGGATCATCTACTGTATCGCACGATACCTTGCCCGCTCCGTGAATAACCGCTGCTTTCATAAATATTAATTTATTGTTGATGTATTATTACAATTTCAGGATCATGATTTTTTTTCTGTTGCAGGTTCCTGCTGTTTACGGATCTGCTCTGCTTTGGAACTGTCGGATTTCAAAGTTCCCAATCCAACCTGCATTTTATTTTTAAAGCCTGATATTACCATGTCATCTCCCGCCATCAGTGCATCAAAGCCGTCCTGCGCCACTTTAGCGGGATCGTCAAGCTTACCTTCGGTAACAATTTTGGAATTCAGCATATCGGCTTTCCTGAAGAAATCGGTGTCGGTTGCGCCCGGTAGTAATGCGGTAACGGTGATGCCTTTGTCTTTTACCTCGTTGCGAACCCCCTCGCTAAATGATTGCACAAAAGCTTTCGTGCCATGATACACTGCCTGGTATGGACCGGGAGACTTGCTTGCGACAGATGATAAATTCAGAATTTTACCTTCGCCACGTTGCAGCATGTCTTTTAAAAACAGTTTGGTTAGCACCACCAGCGAAGTAATATTGAGTTGAATGATTTCGATATCCTTTGCCAGGTCTACTTCCGCAAATTCTCCGTAATGTCCCTGCCCGGCATTATTTACCAATACATCTACCTTTATATTTTTGGCTGCTATTTCTTCGTAAAGCTCAAAGGCCGCATCCACATCAAAAAGGTCTTTTTGAAAAACCGTTACTTCAATGCCATGTTGTGCTTCTAATTCGTTTTGTGTTTGCAGCAGATCATTTTGCGTGCGTGCCACCAGCAGCAGGTTGTACTGATTGGCGGCGAATACCTTTGCCAACTCGTAGCCAATGCCCACGGTACCTCCGGTAATGAGCACATTTTTATTATTCGTTTTCATGCGTTTGTTTTTTTATTTAACTACATGCAGTAAAAACGATGCCACTGCAAAAAGTTTTCAAATGAAAAAAGAAGCTGTTTAAGAGGCTTGCTGTTTTGCGGTGTAAGCTTTTTCCCAGGCGTCCATTGCTTCGTTAACGGAGTTGCCGGAACCTGTTATAGCAGTCTCGCCGGAACCGAGAATGCAGCAATATTCGTCGCCATCTCTGTACACATCGGGCATAAAATTGCTTACATGTTTTGGAATACCAGGCTGTGTATAATCCACTCGGATTTTTTCTTTTTCCAGGCTCATGTGTTGCATCATTTTTAATTTATCCGGGTGCATTTGTTTTAGATGGTGAAGCGACGTATTGCCTCTCTGATGTGCCCCACTTAAGTTGACTGCTTTAGGAGAAACCGGCTGGTATCGAAATTTTAAGCGGCGTATCATTACCAACTGCGAAAAAATGCTCCCTTTTAAACGGCTGTGCAATTCGGAGGCCAGCGCTAAGCAGGGGAAATCGGTTTATTAAACAGGTATATTTCAAAATGCTGAACAATAAAAAAAACGATGTGGCAGTGCTACGGCATGATTGTTTTGCAGTAACAGGAAAAAGCGTAATGGAAACAAACATATTGAGGAACAAGACGGTTGTAATTACAGGAGCTTCGAGTGGCGCAGGGCGGGCAACTGCGGTTGAATTTGCACAGTATGGCACTAACCTGGTTATCGCCGGCAGGAACGAGCCCGCTTTGGAAGAGGTAGCGCAGCAATGTAGAACGCTGGGTTCGGAAGTGTTGGTGGTGGTGACGGATGTTACCGATGCGGCAGCGGTACAGGAGTTGGCTAGGCAGGCTGTTGACTGGAAGGGAAGCTTGTATGCGTGGGTAAATAACGCGGGCGTATTGGCAGCCGGCGAATTTGATAAGACGCCTATCGAAGTAAGTACAAAAGTGGTGTCTACCAATCTGGTGGGATATATGAATGGTGCTCACGCTGCCCTGCCTGTTTTTAAAAAGCAGGGGTTCGGCATTATTGTCAATAATATTTCTATTGGTGGATTTTACCCTGTGCCTTACGGTGCGGGCTACACGGCCAGCAAGTTTGGGCTGAGAGGATTTTCTGAGGCATTGCGCGAAGAACTGACGCAATGGCCAGGTATAAAAGTGTGCGATATGTTTTCTGGTTTCCTCAATACGCCAGGTATTGAACATGCCAGCAATTTTACAGGAAAGAAGCTGCATCCCGGGCCTATACTGGCAGATGCGCGCACGCTGGCTAAACAAATTGTAAAGGCAACTATTTACCCTCGTTCCTGCATCTTTGTAGGCATTACACCACGATTGTTAAAAGCCGGACACAGCCTGTTGCCCAAAGCCAGCAACCGGCTTACAGGTAGGATCATGCGAAAATATTTTCAGTCGGCGCCCGACATGCCACCTACAGACGGAAATGTAATGCGTACCGTTGATTTTAATATGAATACAAGGGGGCATTATGAACCTGTTGGGAAAAGAACAGCTCAGAAAATTTTAAAAACAGGAGGAACGTTGATTGCCGGGTTACTGGCAGGATATTTTGCAGCCAGCTATATTAAAGCACGGAGATAAAATGTTAAGCCGGGAGTTGGTATGATGGATATTAAACCGATCTATATTGGCATTGCGGCAGGTGTGTTTACTGCTATTGCTATGCTTCCCCAATTGATCAAGATCATTCGCACAAGGCAGGCAGAGCAGCTATCGCTTGCCATGATACTTATATTGCTGGCGGGGCTGGGTTTGTGGATATGGTACGGAGCCGTTCAGCAAGATTATCCGGTTGTCATCACCAATGCGTTTTCAGCGATGGTAAATATTCTCATCGTTATTTTTTCGCTTAAATATAAAAAGTAACCGTAACAGTTCGTGTATACTACTCCGTTGTTAATTCAATTTTATCAAGCTGCTTGTCTGCCGGTCCCGTTAATACATTGCCATCAATGCCATACCTGGCACCGTGGCAGGGGCAGTCCCACGAGCTTTCTGCTGCATTCCAGCTCACTTCGCATTTCAGGTGCGTACAAACGGGATCTATGGCATGTAATGTTCCCTTGTCGTTTTTGTAAACCGCTATGCGCTGGTCTTCAAATTTTACTACTCTTCCTTCTCCAGGTGCTATGTCCGCCAGTTCAGTTAGTTTTTCTGCCGGCATCAGCCTGTTGATATATTGTTTCGCAACGTCGAGGTTATGCTGCAAAAAACCTACAAATCCCGCAACGGGCTTCAGCCTGTTGGGGTCAAACAGCTTTTCATATTTACTGCTTTGCTGCAGTATGAGCGATGTAAGCAACTGCGCTGATACGTGGCTGTAAGTCATGCCGTTGCCACCAAAGCCGGTAGCTACATACAAGTGTTCCGGATGTCCCGGCAAATGACCAATATAAGGCAGTCCATCGGCAGGCTCATAATACTGCGAAGACCAGCGATAAGCAACATCCGCCACTGCAAAGTATTTCCTCACATGACTTTCCAGTTCCTGGAACGAGCGCAGGGTGTTGGGTTCGTGCCCCGTTTTGTGGTCTTTGCCACCCGCTATCAGATAGGGCTGCCCGTTTACCACCTGCGTTCGGTAATAATGATACGGGTCTTGCATGTCGTATGCAAGGTCAGATGGATAGTCGTCGTTTTTCAGCGTTACTGCCATAGCATACGAACGGTAAGGCGCACACCGCAAATGCAGCAGGTTAACGCCGGGCGGAATGTGCGTGGCATAAATAAGATCGTTGGCTGTAAAGCTGGTGGTGTTTGTCAGTATTTCCAGCGGCTCGGCATCTTTAACCTCCTGCACGCGCGTATGCTGTACAATCACGCCACCGGCTGCTTCAAATGCTTCGGCTATGCCGTACAGGTAGTCGATGGGATTGAATTTGGCCTGACCTGTTGCACGGGCAGCTGCTACAAAATCAACAGGAACGGGAATGGTGCTGCCAGTATCCATGTCTAACCCGGCTTTTTTCGATGCCTCTATTATGTCTTCCAGTTCTTTTTGTTGCTTTTCATCCTGCGCAAACAGATAGGCATCGGCATGCTCAAATCCGCAACTGATGCCAAACCGGTCAATATTGTTTTGTATGAGTTGCAATGCTTCGCCTGCGGCCTGGGCCACCAATGCTGCGTTCTCCTCTCCAAAATTTTTGCTGATGGTGGTGTAAGGTGTGTCGAGCAAGGTATTCAAATGCGCCGTTGTTCCTCCGGTGGTACCAAAGCCAATATTCTCTGCTTCCAGCACCAGGCATTTTTTGCCGGCCAGTTGTAACTGAAGTGCGGTGCTGATGCCGGTAATACCGCCGCCTGCTATAACAACATCGAAATGTTTTTCAATAGCGTTGATGTGTTTGGTTCTATACTGGCGAGGTTCATTCTGCCATATACTTATTCGTTCGCCGTCTCTTTTGATCATGTTGCTATTTTTTGGTGAGAAGTGAAAGATTTAGAAATTACCTCAGGCGCTTGGCGCTTTCTTCATCTTGTTTATCTGTGCTTCCACTTTTTTAACTAAAGGACTGTTTGCCTTTTCGATGGCGGTTATCAGTTCTATTTTGGTTACTCCGAATTTGGCCGACCAATAAGCGAGTTCACTATTATCGTTTTTATCTATACGGATCTCGTCGGCTTTTCCTGTTTTCGTTTTATCGTCTGACATAACATTTATTTTAAGTGACGTAAATAACTTGAAGTGTGCTGTGATACGAAAAGCAAATAGTATGCCCGGGAGGAGAAATGGTAAGTGATAGGTGGTAAGTGATAGGTGGCAAGTGATAAGTGCGCACCCGGCGCATGGATGGGGTAATTGACAAGTGGCGGATAGTATGGAAGCGATTGAGCGTTGCATAACTTAGTTGTCGTTCTGCAAAAACTCCGAAATACAATATACAAAAAACAAGGTGTGTTAAAAGAAAAGCCTGGCTGCAGGAGCCAGGCTTGAAGTGATGGTTGATCGCCGCATTAGGCAGGTACTTTTCTTGCTTTTTCCCTCGTCCAGAAACGATGCTGTGCAATGGCTTTCTTAAAAGTGGTAAGAAGGTTGTTAACGTCGCCTTCTATTATTACGCCGTCTTCCGTAAGCATCTTGCCAAAATAGGTAGCCTGCAAAACTGCTTCCGCATCTTTGTCGGCAGCGATGGCTTTGCAATGCCTGAAGGCTTCATTTAAAAAGTGAATGGCGTCGGGATTGCTTTTTAAAACATTCACACTCTTTCCACCCGGCACGTATACCGCATCGTACATTACAGAAGCCGCCGTTAAAAAGCTTTGATTGATGGGAACAATCTCTTTATTGGCTCCGCTTACAGTGCCCAGGTGGGGAGCAATAATGTCTACCATAGCACCTGCATCTTTCAGGTCATCCTGTACTGCCATTACATTGTCTGCATTCACACCATCGGCTACCAGTATGGCTATCAATCTTGTTTTTATCGAATCTTTTACTGTATTGTCCATGCTGAGCGCTTCTGATCTTGGAATTTCGGGCTCAACAACAATCGATTCGTAGCTATTTGGATCGGCATCTGCGGGAACGCTTTTGTTGAGGGGCTTTTCAGGCGCAGGCACTTCTATTCCAAGATTGGCAGCAACCGCGGCGGCTAATTTTTTTTCTACCAGCGAAAGCAGTCCTACCATTCTTGTGCGAATAGCTTTGGTTTCTACTTTACCCAGTTCAAAAGAAAGCGCGTCGATCATATGCTGCTGCTCGTATTCGGACTGGCTGTTGAAAAATAATTTTGCCTGGCTGAAATGGTCCATAAAACTGCGGCTTCGTTCGCGTACTTTTTTGCCGTCTATTTTTTCTGAATAAGATGCAAAGCCCCCGTCTTTAAAGGCTGCCTGGAAGGGACATCCGTTGCCCAGCGAATTGGGGTGATAGCTGGTTCGGCCCTTATTGATCTGTTGCCGCATGAACCCGTCGCGCTGATTGTTGTGTACCGTTACAATCGGCCGGTTAATGGGAATTTCATGAAAATTAGGACCGCCCAGGCGAATAAGCTGCGTGTCGGTGTAAGAAAAAAGTCTTCCCTGCATCAGTGGGTCGTTGGTAAAATCGATGCCGGGCACTATGTTCCCAACGTGAAAGGCTACCTGCTCTGTTTCGGCAAAAAAATTATCCGGGTTACGGTTCAGCGTCAGCTTACCTATGCGTTGCACCGGCACCAGTTCTTCGGGCACCAGCTTCGTGGCGTCCAGCAGGTCGAACTTAAATTTGTGTTCATCCGCTTCGGGAATGATCTGCACGCCCAGTTCCCATTCGGGATAAGCACCATTTTCAATGGCTTCCCATAAATCGCGCCGGTGATAGTCGGGGTCTTTGCCCGAAATTTTTTGTGCTTCATCCCATGCAACGGAGTGTACGCCTAACAGTGGTTTCCAATGAAACTTTACAAAATGAGCTTCGCCTTTGTCGTTGATGAACCGGAAGGTGTGCACACCAAAACCTTCCATCATGCGGTAACTGCGCGGAATGGCGCGGTCGCTCATCAGCCACATGATCATATGCATCGATTCGGGCATCAGTGAAATAAAATCCCAGAACGTATCGTGCGCCGAAGCTGCCTGTGGTATTTCGTTATGCGGTTCGGGTTTTACCGCGTGAACGAGGTCGGGAAATTTAACCGCATCCTGTATAAAAAATACGGGCATATTGTTCCCCACCAGGTCAAAATTTCCTTCCTGCGTATAAAACTTAACAGCAAAACCTCTCACGTCGCGCGCCAGATCGGTGGAGCCGCGGAAACCTGCAACAGTTGAAAACCGAACAAATACAGGCGTTTCCTTTTCGGTGTCGGTTAAAAATTTTGCTTTGGTAAATTCCGACAACGATTTGTATAACCGGAAAGTTCCGTGTGCTGCAGAGCCGCGTGCATGCACAATACGCTCGGGAATTCTTTCGTGGTCAAAATGGGTAATCTTTTCCCTCAGAATAAAATCTTCCAGCAATGTAGATCCGCGTGTGCCTGCCGTCAGGGAATTCTGATCGTCGCTGATCTTAACGCCCTGGTTGGTGGTGAGCACTTTGCCCTCTCCCGATTCCATGTTTTGTTCGAGGTCTTTGATTTTTAAATTGTCTGGCTGCGAAGGTTTGTTTTTGTTGTCGGTCGTCATGATATTATTTTTTTAAAATGATTTGCATAATGCAATGCTGGCAGTAGCCGCCTGTGTGCGTTCCTGTACATGCTATTCGTGAATGAAAGCAAACAGCCCTCGGTGCATTCTCAAAAAGAAAGTACATGTGAACTACTCCCGGATAACGGTTAATGAAATAAAACCGGTGCAGCAAATCATATGCCCGGTGGACCGCCGCCATCCCTGCTGCAACAACGGCCCGATTTTTTATTCACTGTTGTCGAATCAAATCAATCTTTTTATGGGCAACTTACTTTATATCATTGCAGTCATTCTTATTATAGGATGGGCAATTGGCTTTTTAGGCTATGCTGCGGGCGGGCTAATTCACATCCTGCTGGTGATAGCTGTTATTTTATTCCTCGTAAAATTGATCGGGGGATCGTCGAGAGTGTAAACAGGAAATACTATTATTCATTAAAATGACTACAGTTATGAAAAATGCAATTCCTTTATTAATTGCGGGAGCATTGTTTGCTTTTTCCTGCAACAACCAGCCAGCCGATCCGGTAGAAACGGCTGATTCAACCAACGAGGCAAAGCAGGATCAGGCACCGGTGGAATCTGATGTGCAAAAAAATACCAGCGACTTTTTGGTAAAAGCGGCCGATGGTGGCATGGCCGAAGTAGCTGCAGGAAAGCTGGGTGAACAAAAAGCATCGAACAAGGCGGTGAAAGATTTTGCTGCCATGATGGTAACGGATCACACAGCGGCTAACGAAGAAGTAAAAGCGTTGGCTACTAAGCTTAACATCACACTCCCTGTTGCTCCGTCTGAGGAACATCAGAAAAAGGCCGCAGATCTGAGCGAGAAAAAGGCAAAGGATTTTGATAAGGACTTTATGGATATGATGGTGGCTGATCATAAAAAGACAATCGATCTTTTTAAAGATGCCAGCGATGATGATATCAATGCGGATGTAAAGGCGTTTATCAGCAACACCATTCCGAAACTGGAAAGTCACCTCGCCATGGCAGATTCTATTCAAAAGAAAATAAAGTAAGGGGTGAGATATAAGGTATAAGGTGGAAGGTATAAGCAATAAGGCAGTAGTGAGCGGGTAGTAGAAGTGCCTGCTCACTTTTTTTGCAGGGCTTACGCCGATGGCTGATCGCTAATAACTGATGCTGAAAGCTGACTGCTGACCGCCCTCCTCAGGGTTAACACTGATTTTTTAAAAATAATTCCTGGTGGCATTCTTTTTATAGCAGTATGGAAAACAACTTAAAAACAAATTTTTATGGCAACAAAAAAAACAAACGCAGCGTCAGGTCGCGCGTCAAAAAGTGCCAGTGGGGCAAACGGGAACTCGGAACTTGAAACTTATTTTGTAGATTCTTTAAAAGACATTTACTGGGCAGAAAAACATCTTACCAAGGCATTGCCTAAAATGCAAAAAGCAGCTACCACCGAGCAATTACAAACGGCTATTGGAGAACATTTAACCCAAACCGAGGAACATGTATCACGGCTGGAAGAAGTGTTTGAAATACTGGGACAAAAAGCGCAGGCAAAAAAATGTGAAGCAATGGAGGGACTTACCAAAGAAGGTGAAAGTATTATTGAAGAAACCGAGGAAGGTTCTAAAACAAGAGATGTGGGTATTATTATGGCCGCGCAAAAAGTAGAACATTACGAAATAGCAACCTATGGTGGACTAGTAACGCTGGCTAAGGTACTTGGGCATGAGGACGCGGCCGAAATTCTGGCGCAAACACTGGAGGAGGAAAAACAAACTGACCAGGGACTGACCGATATAGCAGAAAATGATATTAATTGGGAAGCAAGTGAAGAAGAAGCGTAAGATCACAAAAAGCCGGTTATGACCGGCTTTTTTTATGCAGCTATTTTATGTGCTGATTAAATGTTAACCTGTTAGTGACCGATAGTGTAATCTTCCTGTTTATGCAACATCACCGGTAGTTCCTGTTTGTGTTGCGGTTAGTTGCATACAGCAAAAAAGGAGCTGAATGCTCAACTCCCTTTTATGGAAATATCGTTTGTAAATGTCAATCGTATTGCTGTGTTAGCTTGTTACCGGCTCGGTATCCTTTTTAGAAAAAAGATTTCCCAATCCGAAATTCTCTTCAAGGAACTTTTTGCCTTTTTCTTTCATTGCATTTTTTTCTCCGGGAGTCATTTTAGAAAAGCGGTAATAACCATAGGCGGCTGCAGCCGCTATCAATATTCCTAAACCTTTAGTACTCATAAAATAATATTTAATAGTGAATGAATAGTGTTCATTAATTCTTACAAAATATCTTGCCGGAATTCATTAAAAGAGGGACAGGTATTGTTAAAAATATTTGAATGCATCACAGGCAGGTAAAGTGTTTCACTAACGGTTATCCTCAAGGGAAACCTGTATACATGCTAATACCTTATTCCTCTTTATAAGTTGTTTTTTTGCCTGATACTGTGGCGTTTAACACTACGGTTATAAAAAACGAAAGCCACGCCAGTAACAGGATCGCCGGAATTAATCCCATACTATTTTTAGGTATAATATTGAAATATTCGTGCCAATAAAGCGCAAACGATAAATACATGCGGTTTGTTAAAATCGGTATAGGAACAGCTATTGTTGTTGCGTGGGTAAAGAGCCAGACGAGTGACCAGCGATAAGAGCTGATTATTGGGCAGATTGATCCAAGGGCTTGTCTTCTTCGGTATCTGGAAAAGCATCTACCTTTTTTCCTTTAAGATCTTTTTGACTGAAGTGGGCATCAGCTGTATTAACAGCATCCCCAGGCGCTTGTGTCTGGCTATTAGTATGGAAATATTGCTCCAGGTTTTCACTGCTGTTGCCCACTTTTTGAATGGCTTGTTTTACCTGTTCCTGCGTAACATTGAACTTTTGTACAAAATAGTCGATCTCCTGCTGTGTATATGAGGGATTTGTTGTTTGAGTGCCCATGATATTGTGTTTACAGCAATTGCAAAAAAATCATGCCTCTTAGATCTTCCACCCGGCAAAACTCATTTAGCTCAAAGCGCTGCCCCTCAAGAGGGGGGATATCGAAGCAGTTGTTAATGTAACAGTTGAGTTTTATTGATACTCCAATGCTCAATAGCAACTAAACTATTGAGCATTGGGTGTAAACTGATTGCGCATAATGCCAACAGTGTTATTTACTTTCAAAGCATTTCCACAATCTGAATATTGTTACCGCAGGTGTCGTTAAAAACGGCAATTTTTACGGTACCCATTTCCGTTGGTTTTACACTGAACTCCACGCCAAGTTTAACAAGCCGGTCATATTCCTGTTGAACGCTGTCAACATTGAACTGTGTGTAGGGAATGCCTGCATCCAGCAATGCCTTCTGGTAAACTTTGGCAGGCTCAAAATGGTTGGGAGCCGGCTCCAGCAACACTTCAGGTCCATCCTGCTGTTCCTTGCTTACCACGGTTAACCATCGGTTTCCGCCGCCTAAAGGCAGGTCCACTTTTTTTATAAACCCTAATTTTTCTGTGTAAAATTTTAATGCTTTTTCCTGGTTAAGCACCGGGATGCTGATGACATGTACCTTCATTTGCTCAGATTTTTGATTGAATGCTCAAAGTTTCAGCATCAGCATTAAACCGGCTTTGCGAAAGTTGCTCTTTTTGAAATTCTGTAGGTGTTAATCCTGTCCTGCTTTTAAACAACGTGCTGAAGGAGCTGGCGCTTTCAAATCCGATGGCAAAACAAGAGTCAGTGATGCTCATTCCTTTTTTCAGGTATTCTTTTGATTTTTCAAGCCGTTTGTCGGTGAGGTATTGTTTCGGCGTTTGCCCGTAAAACCTTTTGAACAATCGCAATAAATGAAATTTTGAAGTGAACCTGATGTGCGATAATAAGTCGAGGTTCAAATCAGTGTCGTAATTATTGTTGATGTAGTTGCGTGTTCCAATAACAGTATCAAGCTGTGCCTGGTTGAAGTAAACGTTATCCTTCAGTTTCTGTATTTCGCTTTCGTAAAATGTCATTGGTAGAGCTTTACATGTTGTTGTCAATTCAAAAATAGTTGATGCTGACGATTTGAATTCGCCCGCCCGCATCCAATCATTTATTAGGTCGTCCAAAAAACAACACGTACCCGTCAACGTCCTGCACTTCAAATCCCCGCAAACCATCATCGCCATCGTCCTGGATAGGTTTGAAAAACTCCACATTGCGCGACAGGAATTCTGCTGCCAATGCATCAGGATCGGGTACATGAAGATAAGCATCCCATCGGGCAATACCTTTTTTTATGTCCCGCGTGTAGTTCGGTACGGGTTCCACGCCAATGTCTTTCAGGATGATCATCGCTGCGCCACGTTCTACAATGCCGAAGAAAATGTCATCCTCGCTGGGTCCCTGGAATGTGATGTCAAATCCCAGGCGATCGTGATAGAAGGCCAGCGAAGCGGGAACATTTCTTACAATAAAGAATGGTCCGATGCCGGTAATTGCTGCTTTATCCATTGAATGGGCAATTTAAAAATGGTGGCAGTTACTTTGTATTACATGATATTGCCAACGGTAAGGCTCATGCGATGTAAAACCATTAATGAAAGATAATACTTCACTTGCCTTTTTACAAGCCCTGGGTAGTTATAAATAACAGAATTTACAGGAAGGATTTAAACAAGGTGACTTATAGAACTGTTGAGGCTATTCTATTTCTTTTGGAAACGGGTCGTCAAATTTTATTTTCTGATCATACAGATATTGTTCGCTGTCTTGCAACAAACATTTTTCAAGGTCGGCTATTGTTTTATCCTTGTCAATGTCTTTTCCAATAAACACAAGTTCATTCATCCGGTCGCCCCACTGCATGCTCCAGCGGCTTTCTATATACGTTGCATTGTCAGCGTAGCTTGCATATTGTATTCTTTTAGCGTAAGGCATGGTGCACCACCACACACCAGCTTTTTCAAGCCTGGAAGAACCACCAGCCTGAGAAAAGTTTAAAGCTGCATCGGGTCTCGAAGCCAGCCAGAATAAGCCTTTGCTCCTGATGATTCCTGCAGGATATTCTTCATTCAGGTATTTCCAAAACCTGCCAGGATGAAAAGGTTTTCGATTTCGAAATACAAAAGAGCTGATGCCGTATTCTTCCGTTTCGGGTGTATGGTTTTCTGCCTGCAGTTCTTTTTGCCAGCCTGCTGAATGTTGCGCTTCTTCAAAGTTGAACAATCCTGTATTTAAAATTTCCTTAAGGGCAATGCGGCCAAACTCCGCAGCAATGATTTTTGCCGAAGGATTTAATTTGCAGATAGCAGCTTTTAAGAGTCCTGCAGTATCAGCTTCAACCAGGTCGGTTTTGTTGAGGATAATAACGTTTGCAAATTCAATCTGGTCGGTTAGCAGGTTCACGATTGTTCTGTAATCACCTTCCATATTGGTAAGGCTGCGATCTTGCAAAAGCTCGTCTGTTCCAAAATCTTTAAAGAAATTGAAACAATCCACTACGGTAACCATAGTGTCGATGTAGCTGAACTTTGAAAGGTCGATGCCTTTGGCTTCGTCGATGTAAGAAAATGTTTGTGCAACGGGAACGGGCTCACTAATGCCTGTGCTTTCAATCAGCAAATAGTCAAATCGTTTCTCTTTTGCCAGTTTTTCTACTTCTTCCATCAGGTCTTCCCGCAAGGTGCAACAAATGCAGCCGTTGCTCATTTCCACCAGTTTTTCTTCGGTGCGAGAAAGTGTATTTTGGTTTTCGACCAATCTTGCATCTACATTTACTTCGCTCATATCGTTTACGATCACTGCTACTTTCAGTTCCTCCTTGTTGTGCAATATATGGTTGAGCAGGGTTGTTTTTCCTGCGCCCAGGAAACCACTTAAAACTGTTACAGGCAATTTGGGATTGGGGACTTTGGAGATCATAATATTTGCAACTTTGTTGCAAATATAGTAGTTTTTCATAAATGCAATTTCGTTGCAATATTGCTATCAGGACCGCGTGATTATTGCGCTTTCATTTACATCGTTTCTTTTTTCCTGAATTCAATAAACCGTTCGATCAAATCTAATGGAAGCGGCTTTTCGTTTGTCAATTGTATGGCAGATTTGGAAACCTTAAATGCTTTCAATTCGTTTTTGAAGTTGTTCAGAAATGCCTCACTCCACGGACTGGAAAGTGAAATATGCTGCGCATATGCAGAGTAATAAATTAAAAACTTCTTGCCTATTTTAAATGCCGGAATCTGGTAACTGATCACTTCTTCGACTTCCGGCGCTACTTTCTTAACTATCTGCCGGATCTGTTGCATTCGCTGCTGAGCATCTTTCGGAAAAGCATTGTGATATTCGTCAATTGTTTTGTAGTCGGTTTTGGCCATATGTAGTTGTGATTTTAGGCGATCTTGTTTTGATGAATTGTACTATTTGAAGTTAAGAACAAAAGGTGAATAGCCGCACAGGTTGGCTATATAGGCGAGACTAAGTCTCGGAAGAACATAAGAGTACCGAAGTCGGAGACTTCGTACAGCGATTTTAGGCGATCTCGTTTTCGGTGAATTGTGTTTTTTGAAGTTAAGAACAAAAGATGAATGGCCGCACAGGTTGGTTATATAGGCGAGACTAAGTCTCGGAAGAACATAAGGGTAACGAAGTCCGGAGACTTCGTACAGCGAAGGCCACCTTCGGCGTGCCGATGGTGTTGGATCTCGGTCGGCACGGCGAGAGCCGGTCTGACCGAGCAAAACACAGGTTTCGAACACTTATGGTCTGGGGATTTCGTACAACGAAAATAGGGTTCGAATGGTAAGCTGTTTTTCAATACATATTCTGTTATTTGCTCTTTCCTGTTGCATAAGTTAAACTGTCTGCACATTTAATTCTTTCAGCGACCTCATACAAGGTGTCGGACAGGGTTGAATAATATATTTTGTTAACCTCGCAAACGCAATCGCCTTTTTGCAGCGTTATTGAAACAATTCTTTCGCCGCGAGGTGGATAATTGCCTCTGCCCCAATAAATGATATTGAACCCTTTTTTCTTTAGCATGTCTGCTAATATTGATTTTTCATCTGCATCTTCTGGAATTTTCGAAACCAGAGAGTTGTAAATAAACGGTAGTTCAATGGTGGTGTTGTCTTTGGTTTTGAGTATAAGGTCGATTGTATTTTCAATAAAATTTTTTGTTTGCGGAGCGTTTTCGTTTTTATCCGACACACGAAAGATGTGTTACAACAGTTAATGTAAACAGTAGGGAGATGCAGGATCTCATTTTCAATATGCTTAGGTTAGCGTCTCCTTATTTCTTCAGCAATCTGCTTCTCCAACACTCCCGTTGTAACCGCTTTTGCTTTAAAAGGCTTGACGGGCTGTTTTGTTGTATATCCCGGCGAATGTATACTGGTTACCGTAGCGGCATCTACAAGACTGATGTTGATGACGGTAGCATTGTCTGCAGCGCGTTTTACATGAATGTTCCATTCAAGAGTGCCCTCTGAGGCATAAAAGTATTTCCTGCTGCCGGGGCGGTACAGCTTTGAGGCTACTGCCCATGCAGTGGAGTCAACCAGCCTGGCATCTTTATCTTCGGAAGTAATGGGGGCGTAATTGTTTTGTGCAACGATCAGCCCGTTGTCTTTGTCGATCATTTTGATCGTGCTGCCTTTTTTTGCAACCGTCTCAACCGTCTTGTTCCATACGGTTTCAAAGTCTGCATTTATAGGTTGCTCAAAAGCCTGGGCGTTGTATGTATTTTTTAAGGGGACTAGCTGCGGGGCGCAGGAGCTGAATAATACTATGAGTATAAGGAACTTTTTCATGGTTGTTGTATGTGAAGATAATTTGAAAATTTGAAAATGGACTGTCGTTGTTTTGTGCAATAAATACCTGGTTCCAACTTGCGTTTGGCGCTCAGTGATAGGCATCTTCAAATTTTCAAATCGTCAAATTCCTTCCCGTTTCCATGAAAATCGAGCAGGTAAGTAAACAGGTTGGTTTCGGTAGATATCTGCAATTTCTTGCGTAACCGGTAGCGGCTTATTTCCACTCCTCTTACAGAAATATTCATGAGCTGAGCCATTTCTTTGGTGCTGAGGTTCATGCGCAGGTAGGCACACAGTTTAAGCTCGTTCGGGGTAAGGTTGTTGTGCTTTTCTTTCAATGCAACAAAAAAATCGTTGTGTGCCTTATCGAAGTGAATGGTAAAGTGTTCCCAGTCGGCATCCATCTTATCTTCTTCACCCAGGGTTTTCACCATTTTCTTCAATGCTTCCAGCGATTTGTCGTCTTCCGAATTCTTCATCAGCTTCTGCAATTCATCGCGCAGGCGCGTAATCAGTTCTCCTTTTTTAACCAGGTGCATCGTGGCCGATGCCATTTCTTTGTTCTTGTGTTGTATTTCCGCTTCCAGCTTTTCGTTGCGCAGCTTAACAATTTCCTTCTCGTTTTTTTCAAGTTCTAATTGGTGCAGGTCGTGCAGGCGCTTTTGTTTTTCTTCGTACCTCAGGCGCTGCCGCTGGAATTTTTGTTTCTGCCAGCGGTACAAAGCATAGGCGGCGTATTGCAACGCGCATCCATACAAAGTATAGGCCCACCAGGTTTGATACCAGGGCGGCAGTATTACAAACGAATAAGTGTATACAGCAGATTCATTGCCCAGGTTGTTACGCGCTTTCACTTCAAATTGATAATGCCCTGCCGGCAGGTACGAATATTCTTTTTCGGTTTTGTTGTTCCAGTCGCTCCAGTCGTTGTCGTACCCCTTCAGGTAATAGCTGTATTCGATATTGGATTGCTGTTCGTATAGCGGCGCTGCAAATTCAAACCGGAACGAATTCCAGTCGTATGATACAGAGGAACGTTGCTGCTGCAACTGTGGTTCGTTTACGTTGGCAAAGTAGCCACCAAATAAAAGACTATCTGTTTTGTTGCTGGCCTTCACCTGCCGCACCTGCACCTGTATGGCAGGATGCTGTTGCCGGTATTTGGCATAGTTGATGTGAAAAAAGCCCCGCTCGCTTCCTACAAAAATATTATTGGCATCTATAGGATATACCTGTTCCAGCCCACTCACCATTTTGCGGTTAAGCTCCGGAATGTATATCACCTGCGGCTTTTGTTCGCTGAAGTCAACAATGCCCAGTGTTTTATCGAAAATGAACCAGATGTTGCCCGCACCATCTTCCTTTAAATACCGTATAACGGTTTTGCCAAAAAATGAATTGAAATAATCCGAAGGTTCAAAATGATCGGTTTGGGGATTGTATTCATAAATGCCCTTTTCGGTGGTCACCACAATCCGGTTCTTTACCTTAAACACGTAATTGCCGTTTGCGGTAAGATTAATGCCCTGCTTAACCCCGTAATTTTCAACCGTAGGTGGTTCGTTTTCGGGTAGCCGCACCCGGTATATCCCTTTATAGGGATGCGATACCCAGATGTCGTTGTTGTTGATGGCCACAAATCTTGCCGATTCAAATCTTGCCTCCTTATACTCTTTTAAAAATTTACCCGCTTTGTAATCGTAAAACCGGATGCCGTCGTAGGTTCCAGCAACCATAATAGGAGAGGGGAGGATGGCGTTGAGAGGCAAAAATGTCCAGAAACCCGTACTGTGGTCAAAAGGCGTGGCGGTATTATCCTTTACTTCCCAAAAGCCTTCGTGGTGTCCCATCAGCAGTTTGCCATTTACTTCAGAAAGGTTCCAAACCTGTCCCCGCGCGCCGTGCACCGGCGTAAAGCTGCCTTTTACAAAGCTCAGGTCGGGAATATTGTATAAAGGCACCTGGTATAAACCGTTGGTGGTGGCTATGTAAAGCCGGTTGTTGTGAACGATGGACGAATAGCCCGAACCGTCGTTTTCCTTATCGGGGTAAATATTTTTAATAGCGCTGTTATAGGCGATAAAGTCTATGCCATGGTCGAGCCCCAGCCAAAGGTTTTTATTCCTGTCTGGGTAAATGCTCAGCACATTGTTGTTCTGCAATCCTTCATGCCGGGAGAACAATTGCACCTGGTTGCCTTGCTTATCTATTACAATGCAGCCCTTCTGGGTGGTTGCCAGGGCAACATGTTCTTCGTCTATTGTGGCGGCGCCATATATATTACAGTTGGCGATGACTGAAAGCGATGGCGAAGTAAAGGGCTTTAACTGGTTGCGGGTGTACAGGTAAATGCCATGTTTTAAAGTAGTGAGCAAGGTGCTGTCCCTCCCGCCCCGCACCACGGCTGTTATCAGCAAGCCCTCAGGGAGCTGCTCCTTTGGAACCAGTGGCATCCAAACATCTTTATCAAAACGGAGTATTCCCTTGTCAAAATCCTGGGCAATAAAAATATCCGGCGTGGCGCCCATGTATAACCAGTTGGTGGCCGGGTAAACCGTAATCCTGTCGCCCGCCAGTTGCAGGATCTGGTTGTTGGAACGAAAAAACACCTGCTTTCCCACGCAAACCACGTCCCAAACGTCGGCAAACGACCGGTTTTTTTCAGGAATAAGCTGTTTAAGGCTCTGGTATTCAAGTACTCCCTGTTTGTTGGGGGCAAAATAACCAATCTCGTCCTGCGCTCCTACATATAGTTTGTCATCGTAGGCAATACCCACCGACCGGGCAATGGTTTTGTTGGGGAGGGGATATAATTTCCAGTAAGTGCCGTCAAAGCTTAAAACCCCTTCGTTGTTGGCAAAGTATAAAATGCCCGCCTTGTCCTGGCATATGTCCCAGTTTTGCGTGCCCGCTTTATACGCCTGCTTGCTGTAGTTAATAATTTCCGGCAACCCAATGGTGTTTTGGGCAGCAATGTGCAAAAAGCAGGAAAGTATGGTTAATAAAGCAATCGCCCGTTTCATACGCACCGAAAGTTAATACTAAATTAAAAGAAATAATACTTAGTTGTAGCATTGAAGGGGCGATTCGGGGAGTAGTTGGGAGTAGTGATGTAGTATTGATGTAGTGTAAAAGCGTAGCTGTAGGCCTATTTTGAATAGTTTTACTGTTGCAACGATAACTTTTATTAATTAACTGCCCTTAATTGTTTGCTTATGAGACGTAATATTGCTTTGCTATTATGTACATTTCTGCTTATTTCTATCCTTCCGCTCTCCGGTTTTTCCCAAACTTTACAGGTTACAGGCAAAGTAACCAACAAAATATCCGGCGAATCGCTGCCGGGTGCCACGGTGAGTGTTAAAGGCGGCGGCGCTTCTACCATTACCGATGCTGAGGGAAGCTTCTCCATTACAGTACCCCGTTCGGGAAGCGTGCTGGTAGTGTCGTATATCGGTATGGCTGCCGTGGAGCGGGTAATTACCAGCAGCGGAAACCAGGATTTTGAGTTAAACGCCGGCGACGGTAAACTGGATGAAGTAGTGGTAGTAGGGTATGGTACCCAACGCAAGACTTCGCTTACTGCCGCCGTTTCGTCTGTAAAAGGGTCTGATGTTCAGCGACAGCCGGTAGGCGACCTTACCAATGCGCTGGGCGGGCGGGCTGCCGGTGTGGTATTTACCCAGGCCAGCGGACAGGCAGGCAACGATGCCTCCAGAATCATGATCCGCGGTATTGGAACCAACGGCAATTCGGCTCCTTTGCTGATTGTTGATGGAGTGCCCAGGAATTTCAGCCAGTTAAACCCCGCAGACATTGAATCTATAAATGTATTAAAGGATGCGGCTGCTGTTGCACCTTATGGATTGGGTGGTGCCAATGGGGTAATACTGGTTACCACTAAAAAAGGCAAAACCGGTAAACCCACGCTGGCATACGATGGGTATGTAGGTTTTCAAAACCCTACCGTTATTACCCGTTTTGTCAACTCCTATCAATATGCATTGATGAAGAATGAAGGTGCCCGCAATGCCGGCTCAACAGAAGTGCCTTTTGATGAAAATGAATTACAGAAATACAAAGACGGGTCCGATCCCGACAAATATCCCAATATTGACCCGATTGGCGATCTGATTTCAAGAAACACGCTTATTACCAGTCATAGCCTTACACTCAATGGCGGTACGGATGTTATTAAATACGCAATGGGGCTTGGCTACCTGAACCAGGAGGGTATGTTCCCCGGCATCAAGTATCAACGCTACAATGTGTCGGCCAACCTGCAGGCGCAGGCTACCAAAACCACCACAGTGGGCTTATCGCTCAACGGCAGGGTTGAAAAAAGAAATCTTACCGGAGCCGGTTACAACAACCAGAGCCTGTTCGAAAACCTCATCAACACCGTTACCAACAGCACACCATTAATATATAGCAACGGGTTGCATCCTTACATGTATGCTTATTTTTACGATAACCCGAGCTACCAGAATATTACCGGCAACACCCTGCTTAGCCAGTTGTCCATCGAGCAAAAATTACCCGTTAAAGGATTAAGCGTAAAATTTGTAGGATCGTATGATTTTAACCCCTTCGATCCCTTTAATACCACCAATACCGGTATTGCAAGTGTTTCGCGCAGTTGGTCCGAACCCTTTCCATTTTATACTATAGATACTACTACCAATCCTTACACTTATCCTTTAATCGCTCCTACCACGCTTCCGTCGTTCAGCCAGGAGTATCACCAAACACAGGCCTTTACTTACCAGGGCTTTATTAACTATGCCGGCAATTTCGGAAATCATGCTGTAACCGGTTTGGTAGTATTGGAAGCCAGGAATACTAAATCCGAGCGTTTCAGTGCCGGCAGAAATAATTACAATCTTCCCATTCCTGAACTGTTTGCCGGTGGTTCGGGCGAAACCGACCTCAGCAACGATGGTAATTCCATGGGCACCAAACAACGTTCGCTCGTGTACAGGGTAACCTATGGTTACGATAACCGGTATTTGCTGGAAGCTGCCGGACGGTACGACGGGCACTATTATTTTGCGCCTGGAAAACGGTTTGGATTTTTCCCCGCCTTTTCTGCAGCATGGCGCTTGTCGCAGGAGAAGTTTATGCAGAACATCAGTTGGCTGAACGAACTGAAACTACGGGCATCCTGGGGACAGTCGGCTAATTTGGCCGGTAGTCCTTACCAGTATCAAACAGGTTTTACCCTCTACGGCAATTCAGCCATCTTAAACGGAACGCAAACCCAGGGCTTGTACGAAAGAGCCGAACCCAATCCTAATATTACCTGGGAAAAAGCATCGAAAACAGATATAGGCATTGAAGCAAGACTGTTTGGCGGTTTGTTGAATATTGAAGCCGATTACTTCAAGGAAAAAAGAGCCAATATGTTGCTGGCTCCCAACGTAACTGTTCCGGTAGAATATGGCGTAGATCTTTCGCAGGTAAACGCGGGCGTGATGAACAACCGCGGGTTTGAGTTTACCGTTTCGAGCGATTATAATATTAACAGGGATCTGCGCGTAGGCATCAGCGGAAACTTTACTTACGTTAAGAATAAAATGGTAGAGATTTTTGAAGACCCTGCTACTTTCGACAATCCCAACCTTCGTAAAACGG
>JBQCGX010000042.1:0-14432 GCA_051955255.1 Agriterribacter sp.
AGAACCAGGGGGCATTGCCACTTACCAGTGTTACAGTAAATGTTTCGATAGACAACGGTACACCTGTTGCTACGAATCTTACGCTCAACCTTGCTTCGTTGGAGGAAACGGTTATTGCCGGCAGCTCATTAACCAGCGCAGTGGGTTCACATACTATAAAGATTTATACCACTTCTCCAAACGGCAGTGCCGATCAACGTACTACTAACGATACCACCAGTTCAGTATTTACAGTTACCGGTAACGCCGCCGATCCGCTAACGGAAGGTTTTGAAGGAACAACTTTTCCCACACCGGGCTGGGGCATATCCAATACAAGCACGCAGTTGAACTTCAATCCCGTAAGGGTGAACACCGCTTTCCATAGTGGAAGCAGGTCGGTTAAGTTCGACAGTCATAACTTCCAGTTATTTGGTAAAGCATCGATACTTTCAAGTCCGCAGATTGCTATACCTATTACTGCCGATTCGGTGAAAGTAGCTTTCTGGCGGGCTGCCGCACAAAGCAGCAACTTTAACAGCGACACGCTGGAGATACTGTTTTCTACAGATTGTGGCCAAACCTTTACTTCTGCATATAAAAAAGGAGGTGAGGATTTGCGCACACGAAAGGATTTTACGAGTTCGGAATTTATTCCGTTCGCCGACCAGTGGACGGCAGACACGGTAGATCTTTCGCCTTATATAGCCGGACAGCATAACAACGTAATAGTTCAGTTCCGCAGCATTAACGGCTACGGCAACAATATTTACCTCGACGATATTCGTATTTATAGCCGCGAGTTGCCGCCCGCGCTTATAGAAAAAGGTTTGATCGTAGCGCCCAATCCAACCACCGGTTTGGTAACCATTCAGCATTATCCCGCTGCTACCGGCCTCAGGAGTGTGGCAGTGTTCAACAGTACAGGGCAGTTGTGTTACAAAATAGATTACAGCACCACTACCCCGGCAACTTATATTCCTGTTGATTTAAGTAAAGTTGCCGACGGCATTTATTTTATAAAACTTATATACACCGATAAAATAATAACGAAGAAGATCCTCAAACTAAATAACTAGTAGCATTATTGAATATCTTGGCAAAGCATCCCATACTGTTGGTTAAACCTTAATCACCACGCTGCCGGCAACAAAATCGTGCAGGGCCCTTTTTTCTTTATTTGTATTAATAGTGAGAAAGGAGATCCAGCCTAAAAAAATTTTTATAAGGTATCTTAATGCGGCCTGAAAAACATTTATTTTTTTATCGACGTTTTCATGCTGCCTTACCCGCAGACCTTTTATATAGTTGCCCAAGGTAAAGCCTAAACTGGTGCAAACGGGGTCGTATACAATCCATACCAATACAAACAAAGTGATGCGTACCCCGTCAGGTACGTTTTCAAATCGGTCGAGCACAGACGCGAAAATGAACATTAAAATCACAATGAAAACTGTATCAATAAAAGTTGACTGTATCCGTTCACTTAATAAAGGATACCTGGTATGAATATTGATATCTTCTGGAAGCAAATCGGGTTGCATGAGTCAGGGGTTTAGTGATGAAGTTAACTTCTATATGATGACGTTCTTGCAAATGAAAATACGTAGTTTTCTGGAAGTTTGGAAATGATGTATATTTCCGGACGTAATTTGCCAGCGAGAAACCTTAGAAGTTGTTTTTTATTTGCCGGCTGAATGCCGACTGCTGATGGCTCACCGCTGACTGCTCACGGCTCCATATTTTTTACTCACCAGCTTGTATTTTTTGCCTCGTTTCTTTACAATAAAAAGATTGTCATACTCCGTTTCCGATATATCGTCTGAAAGCTTTTTTGTTCCGCATAAGCCGTTCACCAGGTCGTCGATGGTATTGGAATGCCCAACGATCAGGATCCCTCCGCTTGTTTCAGTTTTAAGATGATGTATGAAGGAAGGAAGCGAATCTGCCGCCGGCGAATAAAAGCTAACGGGAATGCCTGTTCTTTCACTGATAGGCACAATGGTAGAAATAGTGCGTTTGTAACGGGTTGTAAAAATTCTTGTAATGCTTTTTCGCGAAAGCCGATCGCGCAGATCGTAGGCCCTTTGTTTCCCCACGTCTGACAACTCGGGATTGGAAGCGTCTTGTCTGGACATTCCTTTCGTTACCTCTGCCTTTTCTGCATGTCGTACTATGTAAAAATTCCTGCTGCAGGAACAGAACGATACAATTATACTTATTAAGATTACTTTTTTCATAAACAAATCTTGAGCGATTAGCCGGCAGCGGTGGATTGTCAGCTATCAGCCATCAGCTTTCAGCAACCATAAATCTCAAATCTCAAATCAGAAATCATAAATCCCTTAATATCTTCGCAGCATGACTATACAAGAACTTACCCGGCAAATCAGGCAAAAAAAATCATATTTATGTGTTGGACTGGATTCTGATATTACCAAAATTCCCGCGCACCTGCTCTCAGAACCTGATCCTGTTTTTGCGTTCAACAAACAAATTGTTGATGCCACGCTTGATTTTTGTGTAAGTTATAAAATTAACACAGCCTTTTACGAAAGTCGCGGGTTAAAAGGCTGGGAAAGTTTAGAGAAAACGATCCGCTACATACCCCGCACACATTTTACCATTGCCGATGCCAAGCGCGGCGATATTGGCAATACCTCTTCTCAATATGCAAAAGCTTTCTTTGAAGAGCTGGATTTTGATGCTGTAACAGTTGCCCCTTATATGGGAAGCGATAGTGTAAAACCTTTCCTGGAATATACAAACAAATGCACCATCGTATTAGGACTCACCTCCAATTCGGGAGCAAAAGATTTTGAAATGCTGCCAACAGGCAATGAGCGTTTATACGAAACCGTATTGCGTACAGTAGCCCAATGGGGTACTCCGGATAATTTAATGTTTGTGGTAGGCGCCACCCAGGCAGATGAATTTACCAACATACGCCACATTTTACCTGACCATTTTTTTCTTGTACCCGGCGTTGGTTTCCAGGGGGGAAGTTTGAAAGATATTTCGGAAAAGGCGATGAACAACAACGTAGGAATATTAGTGAATGCATCCCGCGCCATTATTTTTGCCTCCGGCCAAGAAGACTTTGCTACCGAAGCTGCCCGTATAGCAAAGGAGTATCAGCAGGAAATGAAGGGGTATATGAAGTAGGTGGTAAGTGATAGGTAAGGATTTCGAGTTTGTTGTTTATCGTTTGTTGTTTTCCCTAATGATAAACGATAAATCATAAACACAAAACGTTATTTCATCAATTCCACCTCCATATCCTGCACTAATGCTGGATTTTCGGGAGAGAGTGTAAAATATACTTCCACCGATGCGTTTTCGCATGTTATTGCAAAACTTCCGCGCAGTTGATTTTCGGGAATCAGTTCGCCCACTGTTTTAATAGTGCCGGCTTTTGCAAATATTTCCTGTGTTTTTTTCTTTCGCTGCTCCAGCGATTGATCGGGAAAAAAGTTGACAGCAAAAATGTTGCTTTTTTCTGCATCGCGCCAATCAGGCAACAAAGCCACCAGCTCTTTTTTTCGTTGTTGAAGAATAGGTGAAACCGGTAACTGCATTGGCATGAGTCCCGCAGATTTGATAAGGGTGTCAATCACCGCGTAATTTACATGACTCATGCTAGCATAGGTAAGGTTGCCAAATGCTACAACGCCTATGCCATAGTCGGGCATAATCCACCACTGGCTTCCAAAACCGGGAAGTCCACCTGTGTGTCCAACATATTTTCTTCCTTCACAATCCACACCTATTCTTAATCCATAGCCATAACTGCTCACCAGCGGGCATGCCCTGCCATTGGGGTATTTGAATTGCGGCGCCAGGTTGTTGAACGACCAGGGCTGGTGCATTTCCCTGATCGAACTTCGCTTAATCACACCCGTTTCTGCATCATTTCTTGCAGGCCAGGCAGACAGGTGAGCTATCATGTATTTGCTGAAGTCCTCAACAGAGGTGATCAATCCGCCCATGGCGCCGTATACACCGTCGTGCAGGAGCGCTTCTTCCTTCCAGGATTTGTCTTCAAAGCGATAGCCATGCGCCAGCAGGGGAGCAGGCACCTGTGTGTATTCCCATACAGTGTGCGTCATTCCCAACGGAGTGAGTATGTTTTCGTTGATGTATTGCTGGTAGGATTTTCCGGACACTATGCGAATGATCTCACCCAGCATGGCAAATGCCATATTGCTGTATTCGTAGGTAATGCCCGGCACATTGGAGAATGAGATCTTATGCTTCAGCATTTCTTTAAATACTTTGTCGGTAATATCCAATTGCCGGTCGCCCCAGGGATTGTCTTCCGGAAAGCCTGCCGTATGCGTCATTAAATGCCGGATGGTAATAGCAGGCGCATCTTTTGTGAGCAAGGGAATATCTTTCAATACCGGGATGTATTTTGAAGCAGGATCATCTAATTGCAATTTGCCTTCGTCTCTTAGTTTGATAATTGCCATAGTAGTGAAGCTCTTCGACATAGAGGCGATCCTGAACAGCGATTGGGAAGTGACTTTTGTTTGTTGCAGGAAACTGGTATGCCCGAAATTGCCCGAATAGATCAGCTGATTATCCACCACCACACCAAAAGCCAATCCCGGAAATTTGTTTTGAATAGCGTAGCTTTTGTACATTTTTTCTACCAGGGGCATCAGCTTCTGGATTTTGTTCAGCCTGTCTTTATCGGTAAAGGCAGGTGGTTGATAAGTAGAAAGATCGGAAACCGGCGCGTTGGCTTTTTGTTGTGCCAGGAGGGGCTGTATACAAATACAGGCGAGAAATGCCAATATGGGAGCAGCTTGCTTTATCATACAACTAAAATACAAATATTACGGCAAGTGATATTTCACCACATAGGAGCATAGGAAAATAGGTGCAAGTGAGGTTAGGATTGCTTGTTAGCCTTTACTTATTGACTGAACTGCCAGCGCAATAGATGCCAGCCCTGTATATGCAAGGCTGTCCTTTTTATAAAACATTTCGCGTGCGTTGTCACGCCTTCTTTTTAACAGCTTTAACTAATTCTCGAATTGTTATTAAAACCGAGAGCAATAGCATGATAAAAATGAAGTAAGCCAAAAAAATTCCGAGCGATTTTATTGCGTTAGAAAAGATGCTGCCAAACAATACAATGCTGAAAGCAAACATGATTAAAAGTATTACCTGTTCCGAAACGTCTAAATATTTTGAAAGTATGCGATGTCTCATGGTTCCCATTTTCGCCTTCTTATAAATGACTTTTGTCAGCCCAAGGATTGTCAGTACAATTCCGAGCAATAAACTAATGATGATATAATAAGAAAGAAAATTCCCGGTCGATTTTTTTAGCTCGAAAAAAATGCTTCCATACATAGTCGCAGTAAAAATCATGAGGAGTAAGAATATTACCGGGAAAGCAACGTTTAAAAATTTCATGACAGTGTTTTTTAGAATTAGTCCGACATCAGGTGAGGAGCTGTGTTAGTTGTTCCGTCGTTGAAAAATATGTGCGAAAAAACAGGTTCGGCTATGCGGGTAGGGCGCTGCTGATTTTCATGGATAGATACTTCACTATTGCAAACAGTATTACGAGCGCACTACGTTAATAAATATAGATGATATTTTTCACTATTGCAATAGTGTCTGCGTGCTTTACTGGCATTATTTCATGCGTTTCTCAAATATGCGTGCATATTGCCGAATGTGCATAACGTAAGACAAGTAATAACAAAGCACAGGTCGGCCATCACACAAGGCTGCGCCCCAGACCTGCGCTAGTTCATATAATAAACGACAAGAGCCGTAGGCTCGGTCGCATATTGTAAGGACGGATTTTAATCCGTCCCCCAAATAAAAAAAGCAGGCCGCTAAAGCCTGCTTTTAAAACACACACAACTAAAAAAAATACCTTTAGATATGTTGCTCGATCTTTTTAACAAAATTAGCTTTAGGTTGTGCACCTACTAATTTATCAACCACTTTGCCGCCTTTTACAAAAAGAATAGCGGGTATTGAAGTAACGCCGTAATTAATAGACAACTGCGGATTGTGGTCAACGTTTACTTTACCTACGTTTACCTTTCCTGTATATTCTTTACTCAGCTCTTCAATAACTGGTCCAATTGCGCGGCAAGGTCCGCACCACTCAGCCCAGAAATCAATAACCGAGAGTTTTTCTGAATCCAAAACTTTCTCCTGGAAGTTTGTGTCTGTAAATTCAAGTGCCATAGCGATCAAAATTTTTATTGTTAATAATATTGTAGTAAGTCGTTCTGCTTATCTAATCAATATGAACTTAAGGATGCAAATTTAAGTCCATTACTCTAAATAAGATGTTATGGCATTATCCACAGGTGTGCATTAGACAATTTGACCTGATGTCAATTCTATAAAGAGGTGACATTCACTTCAAGATCGGGATTGGATTCCAGGAAAGCGGTCATTTCGTCATTCATTTCAAATCCTCTTTCAAGCGAGTACATACTTACCCGGCATTGGCTGCGGGGTTCGGAGATGATGAACTTTATAGAAGTTTTTCCCGGGAATGAGCGCACATTATTGTCTACAAAACCAATCATCTTTTCCGTAACATGCTGAGGATGAAGATCTATCTGAATTTGGCGGGTTAATAATTTCTTTACTGTTTCAAGCAACATTACGCTGCCCAATTTGAACTCAAAATCGGTGGTACTGTTCCACCGGGTTTTAAACGCGCCGGTTGCAAACAATACGGTGCCCGGCGCAAAATGGTCTTTGAATTTAACATAATCTTCGCCAAACAGGGCGACTTCCATTTTACCCGAATAATCTTCCAACGAAAAAACGCCGAACTGCTTTCCGTTTCGCGTTACGCGATGTTGCGCATCTACCACCAGTCCTGCCAGCCTGAACTGCCTGAACGGACTGGGTTGTGAAGTGATGGTATCTTTAAACTCGTTGAATTCCGATATAACGGTAATGCCATAGTGCTTCATTTCAAAACGGAAGTGATCGAGCGGATGACCGCTTAAAAAGATGCCCGTAATGCTTTTTTCGTGATCCAGCAGTTCTGTTAAAGTCCACGGTGGACAATCGGGCAGTTTGGGTGGCGTTACTTCAGGCATTTGCAAATCGCCAAACAGTGTGTTGGTAGTATTGGCAGCCTGGCTTTGATAGATGTTTCCAAAACGTACTATTTTTTCAAGGCCGGTAGACGTGTCGTTTTGGGGCACATAAAAATATTGAGCCCTGTGTATGTTTTCAAAACAATCGAATGCACCGGAATAGGCAAGGCACTCCAGCGATTTTTTATTTACCACCCGTTGATTGGCACGTTTTACCAGGTCGAAGATAGATTTGTAAGGACCTTTTTTTCTTTCTTCGATGATGCCTTCTATAGCTGCTTCGCCTACGCCTTTCAGTCCGCCCAATCCAAAACGGATCTCTCCTTTTTTATTGACTGCAAATCCTTTGTGCGATTCGTTAATATCTGGCCCCAGTACTTTCAGTCCCATGCGCTTACATTCCTCCATAAAGAAAGTGATCTTTTCAATGGCGCCTGCATGGTTCAGTACCGCAGCCATGTATTCAGACGGGTAATGCGCTTTTAAGTATGCCGTTTGATAAGCCACAAAAGCATAACAGGTAGAATGCGATTTGTTGAATGCGTATTGAGCAAATGCTTCCCAGTCTGTCCATATCTTTTCAAGTACTTTGGCATCGTGCCCTTTGGCAGAAGCACCGCTCACAAACTGTGCTTTCATTTTATCCAGCACCGCTTTTTGCTTTTTACCCATTGCCTTACGCAATACATCCGCATCACCTTTACTAAAGCCCGCCAGCTTTTGCGACAGCAGCATCACCTGTTCCTGGTATACCGTGATACCGTAGGTATCTGCCAGCATTTCTTCCATTTCCGGCAAATCGTAAGTAATGGGTTCGCGTCCATGTTTACGATCAATAAAGTTGGGAATATACGCCAGTGGTCCCGGGCGGTACAAGGCGTTCATCGCAATCAGGTCGTCAAACTTATCCGGTTTTAATTCACGCAGGTATTTCTGCATCCCAACACTTTCAAACTGGAAAGTACCGTTGGTGTCGCCGCGTTGATATAGCTGATACGTTTTTTCATCGTTCAACGGAATATTATCCAGATCAATGTCAATGTCAAAGTTCTGTTTGATGAGCTGCAGCGCCGTTTTTAAAATGCTGAGCGTTTTTAAACCCAGGAAGTCCATTTTAATAACACCTGCCTCTTCAATCACACTTCCTTCTATTTGTGTAACCCACAAGTCCGAATCCTTGGCAGTAGCAACCGGCAACAGCTCAGTAAGGTCTTTAGGAGCAATGATGATGCCCGCTGCGTGTATACCGGTATTTCGTACCGAACCTTCCAGGATCACTGCTTCCTTCAGCACTTTCCCTGGCATATCATCGCCGCCGTAAAACTGGCGCAGCCGCTTTACATTCTCAAGATCGTCCGGTGCTAATCCTTCTTTTTCTTCCAGCGATTTTTCGCCTTCTTTTGAGGTAAGCGGCGCCGTTAGTACCCGCTTTAAAGAAATGCCCGGTTTTTCAGGTACCAGCTTGGCAAGCATGTTCGATTCTGCCAGCGGCAAGTCCATTACACGCGCCACATCCTTAATGCTCATTTTGGCGGCCATGGTACCGTAAGTAATGATCTGCGCTACCTGGTTCTTGCCATATTTTTCAACTACGTAGTCAATCACCTTCTGTCGTCCTTCATCGTCAAAGTCCGTATCAATATCCGGCATGCTTTTACGGTCGGGGTTCAAAAACCTTTCGAACAGCAGGTTGTATTTAATCGGATCTATATTGGTGATGCCAATGCAATATGCCACCACCGAACCTGCGGCAGAACCACGACCAGGTCCAACAAACACGCCAATGTCCCTGCCCGCTTTAATAAAGTCGCTCACGATCAAAAAGTATCCCGCAAAGCCCATCGACTTGATGGTGAACAATTCAAAGTTGAGGCGTTCCTCTATTTCAGGCGTCAGCGGATCATAACGTTTATGCGCACCCTCCATGGTAAGATGTCGCAGGTATTCCCACTGGTTCAGGTTACTGTCTGCATGCACCTGGAACTCCTGCGGTATGGGAAAGTTCGGCAGCAGGATGTCTCGCTTCAGATCGAGCAAATCAATCTTGCCAACTATTTCGTTGGTATTGTCTATTGCTTCCGGCAGGTCGTGAAACACCTGCTTCATTTCCGCAGTGGTTTTAAAAAAGAACTGGTCGTTAGGAAAAGCAAAGCGTTTGTTCTTTACCGAAACATCATCGTCAGAAAATTCGCGCATGGCCGGCGTAGCTATTTTTTCTCCGGTGTTAATGCAAAGCAAAATGTCGTGCGCGTTAAAATCTGTTTGATCCACATAATGCGAATCGTTGGAAGCAATTACCTTAACATTGTATTTCTTTGCGAACTTCAGCAAAATATCGTTCACCTTTTCCTGTTCGGGTATGCCGTGCCGTTGTAGTTCTACGTAATAATCGTCCTGGAAAATATTCAGCCACCATTTGAATTCATTTTCTCCTTCTTCTTCTCCTTTTTTTAAAATGGTTTGCGGCACTAAGGCACCCAGGCAACAGGTGGTAGCAATCAAGCCTTCATGATGTTTATGTATCAGTTCCTTGTCAATGCGCGGGTACTTGCTGTACATCCCTTCAATAAACCCAAGCGATGTGAGTTTGATAAGATTGCGGTAGCCAGTTTCGTTTTTAGCCAATAAAATCTGGTGATGCCTGGGGTCTCTTTCTTCTTTCGAAAATATTTTGCGATGCCTGCTTTCGGTAATATAAAATTCGCAACCTACTACCGGTTTTACTTTGAGCGGACTCTTTTTATCGTCGGGGTTTACTTTGTGCTTATATGCTTCGGCTACAAATGCAAAAACACCATACATATTACCGTGGTCGGTAATAGCCAGCGCAGGCATGCCATCTTTTATAGCTTTCTGATACAGGCTGCTGATAGGTGCGGCTCCATCCAGCAAAGAATATTGTGTGTGTACGTGTAAATGGGAAAAGGTAGACATCCTGCAAATTTCGTAAAGTTCGGCGTAAGATTGTTATGAGCTTTTCCACAGGACATATAATTTTATCGTTTGTGATTTGTCGTTTACGGTTCTTCAAACCATAAACCTCAAACCTCAAATCACAAATTTCTTTATATTGCAACTCCACATGCTAAACGAACAAACAAATACCGCTGGAGCTAACAGCAGCGAGGTTATTTATCATGTTTTTCAGCGCAGCTTTTACGATAGCAATGGCGACGGGCACGGCGATTTGAAGGGACTTACACAAAAGCTGGATTATATTCAGGCGCTGGGCGCAACTACCCTGTTGCTTACACCTTTATACAAATCTGTTTATTATCACAATTATTTTGCAGACGATTTTAAACAAATTGATCCGGCATACGGCAATTTGCAGGATTATCTTCAATTGGTAAAGGCCGTCCACCACCGCGGTATGAAAATATATATGGATATGGAGATCCAGTATATTACAGAAGAGCACGAATGGTATAAGGATTCGTATAAAAATCCCGCATCGGCTTACAGCGAGTACATTGTATATAAAGACAAACAAAACACGCAACCCGAAAGCATTATTTTCGGCATCAGCGGGCAGTTGGGATACAACAATGTGTATCGGAATATTACCACGGTAAACCTGTTGAGTAAAAAAGTACAGGATTATTTATACGAATTATTCAGTTATTGGGTTGACCCATACCAAAACGGAAGTTTTGAAGATGGAGTGGATGGGTTCAGGCTCGATCATATGATGGATACCCTGGATAGCAAACCTCATCTTAATAACCTGTTTGCTGTTTTTTGGAAACCGCTTATCACCAGGCTGAAAGGGTTCAAACCGTCGCTTGTTTTTATTGCAGAGCAAACAGACTGGAGTTCATCGGGCGCGGCCCATTTGTTGAGAGGAGGTGTTAATTGTGTTTTTGCTTTCCAGTTGCGCGAGGCCATTTTGTCGTTCGATAAAAACAGCATTGCGCAAATGGCAGAAGCGGCGTTTGCTGCATCCATCAGCCAGCAAATTGTTTTTATTGAAAATCATGACATTCACCGCTTTGCCACTTTAGTAAACAACGACGCGGACAAAATGCGCGTGGGTGCTGCACTCAACCTGCTGATAGGTGGTGTGCCCGCCATTTATTACGGGCAGGAAATTGGTATGCAGGGAGCTGGTGGGTTTGGTATATATGGCGATTCCGATGGCAACGATATTCCACGGCGCGAAGCATTTCGCTGGTATAAGGAGGTAGAAGGAAAGGGAATGGCTTTATGGTATAAGGATACGGGCCCGTGGTGGAACGATACAACGTTAAAAGACAATGACGGACTTTCCGTAGAAGAGCAACAAAACGATCCCGCATCGTTGTGGCAGCACTACAGGAGGCTGATTGCACTGCATACAGGAAACAAAGCATTGGGGCGAGGGAAATACGCAACACTTGTAAACAACAATAACAGTATATTTTCTTTTTCGCGTGTTTACGAAAACGAAACCGTGGTAGTGATCATTAATCTATCCGACAAATATGAAAATGTGCAGGTGGAATTAAATGAGTATAAGTATAAGCAGGGAAAAGATATCAGGTCGTTGCTGGATGAAATGGCGGCCATTTTGTCGCCTGGCAATATCAGGGCAAGCATGCCTCCCTACGGAGTAGGCGTGTGGAAGCTGGAAAAGATAACCGGTGCTGTGGGGGTTAAATAATAAATTGCTTTAGGTTAATTACAGCAGCAAATGCGTTTGTTTGTTATTAGTGTACTATTTTCAGCCTTCGTTAAACATCTTTTTGAAAATCCCGGCCCATCTGGTCAAACGGGTATCTGATCAAATAAAAATAAACAGATGAAGATTGCATTTCACGGTGCTGCACGCACAGTTACAGGCTCCAAGCACCTGCTCAGTTTAAAAAACGGGAAAAAAGTATTGCTGGATTGTGGCATGTTCCAGGGGCTGGGAAAAGAAACAGACGTGCTTAACCGCGAGTGGGGATTCAATCCTCCAGAGGTTGACTACCTCATACTGTCGCATGCGCATATTGATCACAGTGGCCTTATACCAAAGCTGGTAAAAGATGGTTTCAGGGGAAAGATATTCTGCACACCCGCCACCCATGAGCTTACCGAAGTTTTGCTTGAAGATTCTGCAGGCATACAGGAAGATGAAGTAAAATACATCAACAAACGCAGAGCCCTGTCCGGGCGTCCTTACCTGCAGCCGTTATATTCAACCGATGACGCAAAGAAAGCAGGAGACCTGTTCAGGGTGGTAGAATATGGTTCGTGGTTCAGGATAGAAGAAGGCATAGAGTTTATGTTTACCGATGCCGGTCATATTATCGGCAGCGCCGCCGTTCACCTGCGCATTACAGAAAACGGGAAAACAACCCGCATTACCTTCAGCGGCGATGTTGGCAGGTACCGCGATGTGATACTCAGGTCTCCACAAGATTATCCGCAGGCAGATTATATTATTCTCGAATCAACTTACGGCAACAGCCTGCACGACCAGTTTAAAACCACGCCCGATGAGTTGCTGCTTTGGATTGAAAAAGCCTGTCTGCAAAAAAAAGGCAAGCTCGTAATGCCTGCATTCAGTGTAGGACGCACACAGGAAATATTGTTTGCCCTCAACCAACTGGAGATAGAGAACAGGTTGCCCGATCTTGATTATTTTGTTGATAGTCCCCTCAGTGTTAAAGCAACAGAAATTGTAAAAAAGTACCCGCAATATTTTAATAATACCATCCAAAAAATATTGCAGTCAGATAAAGATCCTTTCGGCTTCAAAGGGTTGAAATTTATTAAATCGGTAGAAGAGTCGAAGCTGCTCAACTACCGCAATGGTCCATGCGTTATTATATCAGCCAGCGGCATGGCAGAAGGTGGCCGTATAAAACATCATATCAGCAACTCTATAGAAAGCAGCCGCAACACCATTTTATTTACCGGCTATTGCGAACCAAACTCCCTGGGAGGTAAACTGGTTGCCGGCGCTAAAGAAGTCACCATTTTTGGTGTGTACCACCAGGTGCATGCAGAAGTAAGTGCCATCAGGAGCATGAGCGCCCATGGCGATTATGAAGACCTTTCGCAATTTTTGGCCGGGCAGGACCCGCGCGCTGTAAAAACGCTTTTCCTGGTGCATGGCGAATACGACGTGCAGCAGGACTTTAAAAACAGGTTGATTAAAAAAGGCTTCCTGGATGTGCAGATCCCCGAAAAGCATTTTGAAATCGGATTGGGATAAAACTTTTAGCCACAGATGCGCAGATTGGGTAAATACGTTTAAAATTCGAATTAATAAAGAGCTAATCTGCGCATCAGCGGCTACATTTCATCTACGACAAGCACCAACTTTTTTTTCAAATCCTTATCTGCGCGGCGGTAGCTATTATGCACCGGATTGTAGCTAATGCTACTCAACTTATGAATAAGACGCCATGCCAGTTGCGGCAAACGATAGCGTTTGAAACACACTATCCATAACAACACCTAACATTACTATTTGAATGCTCATCTGTGGCAAACACCTATCCTGATTTGCGACAAGTGGATATCTGCATTTCTGCGGCTATCTAATCAAAATTTTGAGATGAGTTTTATTCAAAAACAAACGCCTAAGTTCTATTATCTGCATAAATGCTTTGGCAATAAACCTTTTGCGTTGCTGGATGTAGGAGCAGGCAACCATTCAGCATCCAAAACAAAAAAGCTTTTTCCTGCGTGCGAATACCACGGCATTGATCTCGATAAGCATTTCAATAACGATGAAAGTGATTTTGCGGTAATGGAGGCGTTTTATGAAATGGATCTTACCAAACTTCAGTTTTCGGTTATCCCCAACGGTTATTTTGATTTCATCAGGATGACCCATATTATTGAGCATCTTACCAACGGCGATGAAGTAATAGCGCAGCTACTACCCAAGCTCAGGCCCGGCGGGTATATCTACATTGAATATCCGGGGCAACGAAGTACCCGCCTGCCATCTATGCATGGCACGCTTAATTTTTACGACGATAAAACGCATGTGCGGATCTATTCTGTAAAAGAACTAACCGGTTTGCTTACCAGTAATGGCATGAAGGTGCTTTCTGGAGGTACCCGGCGAAATATTCCTTTTTTATTGGCTATGCCTTTGCGGATAGCGGGTAACCTGCTAAGAGGCAAAAAGTTGCAGGGAAACATGTTCTGGGATTTGCTGGGGTTTGCCGAATATGTGTTTGCCAGGAAGAGCTGATACTTTACATTTCAAATTAATGCTCATTCGGAACCGGTCTTTCCATCAGACCGCCCTTTGGGCGTGCCGATGAAGGAGCCGGTCGGCCCGCCCGGGGACAGCACTTGTGTTTGGGGCGGTCTGACCGATGAATATCCGAACGTTTTGTTGAAGGGAGGAATGAAGTAAATTCAAACTGATTT